>DAINAR010000001.1:0-195886 GCA_036733345.1 Deltaproteobacteria bacterium
CTTTTTCGGGGAGTTCGGTTTCAATTTTATCTAATATTCTCTTAACCTGTTCTTTTCTGTCTCTTCTGCAATTTCATTTAGTTTTAATGAGATTTCGTCAGTGACCCTTACGGATAATGTCTTGCTCATACATTGCCTCCACCATATTAAGCTTTAAAACATTGTTTGCAACGTAAGTGAAATTTACAAGTATTTTTTAAAAGTAAAATAAACTACCCCGACTCAAGCAGCAGGGAATCAAATCCTTGTCCGCCTGGCGGATTAAAAAGCATTGAACGCCATTAAAACTTTAAACAGCAGTCAACCGTAGACCAGAATCCAATCTCTGCTTTTATCATCCCTGTATAGATACTTTCCCTTCGTTATATTTGTGAATCAGCATAGAGATGAGGGATTGGTAAGGTAGACCTTCCTCAATCGCCTTTGCCTGGATTTTTTTAAGGTCCCGTTCGGTCATTCGGATGTTGATCCTTTTCTGTTTCGTCAGACTGTTGCGGGCATATTTTTCATACTGCTCTTTTTCTTTTTTGCTGAGATCAGAAACCCAGTCCTCGCTTTCAAGTGACTTTGCCAGTTCCCTTTCATATTCATCAATATATTTTCCTTTTTTCATCTTTTTTCTCCAAGGTATTTCCTGGTTGCCTTGCTGTTGGGAATTATTGTTTTTAAGAACACCTTCTCATCATCCTCAACATATGGCACCGAATATATATACTCATCGATCTTCACCAAAAATATTCTTTGATTGGGGTATTTATCCGGGTTCGGATGTTTTATCCGGTCAATCAGATCCCCCGACACGATAGCCAGCACAACTTGCTCAAACGACACTCCACGCATCTGTTTGAGTAAATCATTTTTTTCATCATTCCAGTCAAAATATTTCATAAAAGTGTGCCTTTTGTATTCTCCTTATAAGGTAACTGAGTTTAGTTCTTCTGTCAAACATTAAGATTATTGAACCGTCGTGATGTTGAATTAAGAGGGTAATAAATTGTTAGAAAGTCAGGGAAGGGCAGAGGGTAAAAAGTATATAATGATTTTTCTCCGCATTTCTTGCGAAGAAAACAGCTTATATTCTCCACACGGATATATTACTGATCAAATGTTTCAGGCTGTTGCATGTGAGGTTGATAGCAGATTCGATCCTGTTCCACTATATTCTTAAAAGGTGATTTTTGATGTCAAAAACACTGCTCTAAGCCAAAAAAATAAGGAGATTTCAGACAATACTGAAATCATATTGAAGCCTTATCTTGGTTCGACCTTTGTCCGGCCGTCCGCGACCACCAATCCGATATTATCTAAAACCCATGAGGCACCAACCCGAGCTTGTTGATAGTCTCATTTACAGATTCCAGGGCTTCATGGATTTGAAGTACTTCCAAGTAATCCCAATACTTCAACTTTTTGTTTAAATCGCCCACATCGGCAGCATGCTTACTTATTTTTTCCAGCTGTGTGGCATCTGACACGGCAACGACACCCTGAACAGCAGGATTATTAAGACATTTATAGAGATTGATGATGAGGCTGTCGATGCTCCCTTTCGTTTGTACCTCAAAAACATAAATTACCCGACCCATATTTCCGATAGTTGCCTCCCAAACAGCATCTACCTGAGAACCATGAGCAACTTTTCTTTCAATGTTGCTGTTGAATCCTAGCCATCTTCCTATATCAGCCAATTTGTCTCTGATTTCGTCGTGGATGAACCTGGCCGCATCGGCATCTTCTTTATCAACCACAGAAATTTCTTTTTCAGCTTCCGTTTTGCTAAAAATTTGACTTAGTTTATCGACTACCTGAAGCTCATCCCAGATAAAATAATCGACTGTGAGAAGAGTAGGGTTCTTAATCCCACTTTTTTCTAATTCAAGAGCTACTTCCTTTGTTACCGATGACAAGTGATTATATTTCTTTCCAGTCATTTGATAATCATATCGAGGAAGATTTTTAATACCGATATAATTTAATCCCACATAAGCCCTTCTATTCCACAACATGCACTCTGTTGGATGAGTATGGCAGAGAATCTCACTAATCATCGCGGGACCCAACCCTTTTATATGTGATCGGAAATGATCCCATCGCTTTTCAATGGGAGCAATTCCCCAGACCAATTCAGCCAATTCTTTCCTGAAATTCTCCAAGCCATTGTTATTAACGATTTTATCAACGACGTAATGTTTATTGCCCCAAATAAGCATGGCCCAGAGTCCTGAAATATATTCATACAAATCATCTTCGTTCATTTTCAGAATTCGTTCTTCAGTCCACGATTGATAGTAATTTGTCCGTTCCTGCCTTTGGGCCAGGTCACGTTCGTGCTTATCAAAGTCTTTTTCTAAGCTCTTTTTATAATTTTCTATGTGGGTTTTCAGTAGCTTTAAATTCATGCTTTCTTCCCCCCTGTGAATGATAAAGGTTTCAAGGATTATCCCCTGAATACATTTTCATTATGCCAGGATACAAATTCACTCGAAGGCTTTAATGCCTGATTTTGCGGAATAAAAAGATTTCTTCCATGCATTGCGTAATAATCCCTGCCGTTTTCATATTCTTCTTTTATACGATGACTCACTTCGAATCGATAATCTTTGGTAACTGTTACATAGCCGTTATCAAAAAGCTTATGGATATCTGATCGAAGAAGCAGGCCATTATCTACTCGATGTGGTCCGCTTTCACTGAATGGCTTGATGTGGGCTGCTTCGAGGGCAGGCAGTGTGCGTTCCTGAGTCACAGCACATCTGCGATTATAGGCATCGGTCACGATTATGCGGAAACTTCCTTGACCCAGGCGTGGAATAACGAGCGTAGGCTCACCATATCCACTTTTTGATTCAGCAATTGATACCGTTGGTTCAGATTTATTATTCCGAGTTTGAATTCTGAGTTGAACAGAATCCCAAAGTTCTGCGCCCAAGCCAACAGTGAGATCATATGGCTTACCGCGAACGATATTCATTTTCCAATCACGCGGCACCGGTATCCAGTCAGATCTATCAAAAAAGAAAGGTTGTTCCAGTAAGATACAACCAATAGGATAATCTTCTTTTGTTGGTGACGATATCCTGCGATATTTTTCAAGGAGCGTCCTCATGTCGTGAAGCGACCTGGCCCCATTCTTTACGCCAAATGCCTGCCATGCCAGGCTGACAGGTAAAATGGTGCTATGAGCATAAAAACCGCCACCGACAATATAATTCAATGGGCTGTGGAGTTTAAAAAGAAACGGTTCGCCGGGAGCAAGAGAACCAAAAATCGTCCTTCCACTCGGTTGCCAGAAATTTACTTCATCAATTTCAGGAATTGATGAAAGAAAAGTAAACCAGTCGTTATCTGTTACACCGACAAAAGCTTTCATTTTCTCACCAACAGTGTAAATTGGGTCTTAGCCAATGAATAAATCCAAGTTGTTCTGACTCAGTATATACTTTTTTTTGAACTGTCTCCCTCTCCTCTTTCTTTTTGCGCTATATGACTGCCTGTTCAACGACTGCATCAGCCAACGTGTTATCTTGGTCCGACCTCCGTCCGGCCGTTTAAAAAAAATAGATCACTTTATTTTCTCAATGGCCTGGAAATGGGCTTTTTCCTTATTAAAACTTTAAACAACAGTCAAACGTAGATCTGACCCGATTCTTCAGGTCTACTATTCAAACAATTTTCTCTGTAGGTGGTTTAGAATCTCTTTACGAATTTTTTGGCTTGAAATGGAATCTATATGATCTGAAATGACCTTTAGTATCCTTGCCTGCATTTTTTCAAGCTCAGGCAGGATGCTTTGTAAATATTTTTGATCAGTCGGCACCTTAACCTCTTCCATTAGGCCAGAATCAATCCATACCTTCAAATACCTTGCCTCTTCCTCATTCACGCAGTGAACAGCTTTTTTACCTGAAACAATTTTCCAGCCGAATAGACTATTCTCAATCGCCACTTCTTTTGTTGCTGAAAAAACTTTGACCTCTTTTAATTCTTTATTACTCAGTATTTTTTCATCATAAAATTTCCGATATAGCCCTTTTCCCAACTTATCCATAATGACTCTTGTGATGTGCTCTATGTCGACTCCCTCTTTGACCTTACCCTTTTTCTTCACGCTTTTTGCCCGGCTAAGTCTCGATCTTACAAGGTCAATCACTGCCTTATAAACCTCAATTTGTTCATCTTCAGTAAGGCCAAGGATATCGCCCATAATAATTTTGTCTAATTTTCTTCTATCGGGCTTTATTTTTTCTAAGGATATCTTTTCAGGTTCAGGATCAACTTCATCAAAAATTGAGTTGATCTCCATTGCGGCGTTTTCTTGAAAAAACTTATTCAAAGCATTTAAATCCTCTTTTAAAAAATGTTTTGGAATTAGAAATTTTTCTATATCAACGCCTTCTGTTTTTAATGCTCCTTGTCCAAGATTTGTCCTGCCACCAAACTCTTTGAACAGCATTCCTACAGTGGATAGTAAAAAACCAAGAAGACCTGATATTTCTTCCTCATTTTTAGGTTTTATTTCAAAAAGGTTGTGATCTACCTGAACTCCATACTTATTATATAAGACTGTTTGCCTTTCATTGTGTATCATTGGATGTAAAATAGGCCATGGCTCTCTTCTTTCTATTCCAAACCATTTCTCTCTGGAACTGCAGGTGGGTCTTTTGTTATATCCTTCTCTTTCCCCATGCCTTATATGGCTTAATATATTCTTTTTTTTCAAAGCCTCCTTTTTCTCAGAGATAAAAAGAACCATCTTATTCAAAAAATCTGGCTCTAAAATAACCTTTTTTCCTTCCCTAGGGCTTATAATAACTTTGTTTGGCACCAAGTTCCCTTTTTCGTCCTCGTGCATCCAATATTCTTTTTCAATTCCTTTGGCTCTAATCTCTTCTTCTGTTAAATAAAAAAACTTATTGGCACCAGTTGTGAATCCCCTTCTTACATCAGCCAATTCTCTTAACGGCACTAATTTCCCTTGGCCCTTTTTAAGTATCTTGAAATATATCTCCGGTGCCCTGAGATATTTTCCCCATTTGGCGCCCTCATAGGCGCCTTTCTCTTTATTATATCCTTCTTCCCACAAGTCTTTCTGGCTTATGGTGAATATTCTAAGGTCGTCTGATTGATAGAGGTCTTCATGGAAAAGAATGGTCTTGATAAGGTCATCAATTGCATTGAGGCGCTCTTTTTGTTTTTCCCAGATATCCTGTGCCGCAGGTATGAAATGGCGTAAAGGTTTAAAGAGGTAAACGAACCTCAACTTGTTTTCTTCCCTCACCTTTGCGTCCTTGCATTTTTCAAGGATAATTATACAGGTGTTTATATCTGCCTCTTCAAACCAGCGTTCAACCTTTGAATCAATAATGGCAATTATCTTGTAGTTTTGTAAAAATAGTTCCTGGAGCCCCTTACCATAATCAACATCCAGCCATGAATTGGAGACAATAAATCCGAACATACCTCTGTCTTTCAGGAACTTGGTCCCATGTACAAAGAAATAGGCGTGAATTCCGGCTCTTTTTGATATGTCGGCAATCTTGTTTGTCCCCATATAGAGTGCTTTTGTTATCAGATCTTTCTTGTATCCGACCTCTCCGCTGATTTCAGACATTTCTTCCTGCCTTGTATAGGGCGGGTTACCGACAATACAGTCATACCATCGAGGATAAGTGACTTCTCTTTCTTCTTTGCCTAATGTCTTGATGATTACTTTTCGCCATTTTTCCGGCAGTATGAATCCATCCTTATCCGCCATCAAATCAAAGAAATCATTCTGGGCAATGTTTGGATAGTTTTTCATGACGCCAAGATCATTAATAGCCAGATTAATCATTGAAAGATGGGCTGGAAACTTGGCGATATCTATACCCCAGAGTGTTTTCAAAATTTCTTCATGAGGGAGTGTTCTATTCATTAATTTTTTATGCTGATATGCTCTTACGAGAAATGTCCCGGCGCCACAGGCAGGATCAATTACTTTATCGGATTCTTTTTTATGACAAAATCGCAATATAATATCCACAACGTCGGCATTGGTGAAATATTGTCCAAGGTTGTGTCTTTCCTTAGATGGGATAAGTTTTTCAAATATCCTACCGATGGTTTCGAAACCTATGCTTGAAAAATCATATCTTTTTAAGATAGCAATTATATCTTTAATATCGTCTACAACCGCTTTATGTTCAGGGAAAGCGATCTGATCAATAAAATCGGTGGAATATATGGTCTCATAATCGATCTGCTGTATTACTGTATCAAAATAGGATTGAAGAATATTCTGGAGTTGACCACCTGCTACAAGATCATCGGGAATCATAAGTGAGGCGAGAATCGTCTGTTTTGACTTAAGAACCTGGTAGAACAGGATCTTATTTGTTAAAAGATAACCTGTCTGCCTGGCAGCCTTCTCAAAATCGCTTTCCTGACCTGTGAAATGCCAATGCTGCTCTATAAACCATTTGGTTAGCTTTTTCCGGAACTTCGGTTCTTTATGAAACCTGTCTCGTATAATCTCTCTATAATGCTTTGAAAGCCGATGTATCTTTTCATGGAGAAGGTGGATAAGTAGTTCATCAATCGGAAGTAGCGGTTCAGCTTTTTTACCCAACTGTACATCCGAAAGTTCAAAAATGAATTTCTCTAATCCCTTAATAATACTGTTTTTGAAGCGCGGCTCTTCGAGGTTGTCAAGGTCTTCAATTCTAGACAACTCATAAATCCCGGCGATCTGCTCTGATTCATGGGCCATCCGATTGACTTCCTCGGTCTTAAACCATAGTAATTTTTGAAAATTAGAAGTAGCGAAGTATTTTGCTTTTCTTTTATTTGCTTTTTTATGGGCATCTTCTTTTAATTCATCTGTAAAGGGATCTATATATGGGAGTTTAAATTCAATTACGCAAATTGTTTTATCACTTTGAGGTGATTCAAATAGGTTAATATCAGCCCTTTTTTTCGTAGCAGGCTGAATCGTCTCTACCTCCGCCATTCCAAAAGAAAGCCCTTGTGTTTCAACAATGTTGTTGATCCATTCTGCGATCTTTGCAGCACCGGTCCATTCCGTCTTATGAACCGAACTGTCGAAAGGGCTTGAGACCCTAATATCCCTACCTGCTAATTTAGATTTTTTCTTGCTCATTTTCTTTTAAGACTTGCTTAACAATCCTTTTTGCTATTTCAAATGCGGCAGCGATCCTGATTATCTTCACATCGGAAAGCCCCTTAATTTCGAGGAATTTTTCCAATGGTTGGTTTGCGAGTCCCTTAAATGAATTGAATCTTTCTAATACTTCTTCGGCGATGTCTTCAGCTGATTTTCCTTTAATACCGGATGAAATAAGAATTGACAGTAATTCTGTATCGGTAAGTGATTCAGGGCCTAGTTCCCTCAATTTTCCACCTGGGTGAGACCATTTTGGCATTTTTTATTTCTCTTATTATTTTAACTATAAAGCGAGCCGTCAAGCCGGGTCGGAGCAAATTATCGAATAATATTTGCAAAAAACATGGATAAAAAACATCTGTTTTTTGCCCTTAAAATCATTTTAATTAGTAACAAAATAGCAGATTTAAAAATACTAAATCCACGCATGACTTGTATGTATTGCAGATTCTATTTTCTCTCCTTTTTCTCATTGTTATAAACGATATATCTTAAATAAGAACACAACCCGCTTTCAATAAATATCCACTGGCAGACTTGATTCCTTTATAGGCCATTCTCAAAATCTACAAGAGATGATTTATATATCATCTTATTATAAAAATTAAGGAATAATAATCTTATTTTTGTGTATTAGTCAAGGCTTTTGATGACAGATGACGGAAAGGCAGAAGACGGAAGACTGATGACGGACTACAGAAGACAGGTGACAGAGGACTGAGGGCGGAGGACGTGGGAAAGAGGAGAAATCTAAGTTTGACTCTCAGTTAATGGCTCCTCTACGAATTTGTGGGTTAACTGAGGCTCAGGCAACTTCCGGGCGCAGACAATGTGCCACTGTCCGCTTGCCCTACGTTATTCTCTTCTTCTCTTTACCGCTCAAACCCTTAAAATTATCACCTGTCACCACTGGTTTGCCAGATCGTTTTTCAATGTCCCGGCGGGTGCTGCCCGCAACCACGCCGCCTTCCTGGGCATCCTTCTTCAGCGGCTCAATTCCCCGGGAATTCCGATCACGATGCAGCTTGGTGGTGGTTGCCTCGCCAAGCATGGTCAGAATCAGCTCAATATCTGTCATATGGTCTCGAAGGTTCTCCCGCGCCAATCCTTTCACTTTCTTGTATTCATCCACTTTCAAATCAAAAGCACCCTGCATGATCTCGTTGGTCAGTATCGCATATTCCAGGCTGGTCCTGGCGCCACGATTTTTCCATTCGCCTGTCAAATCCTGGCGGACGGCAATCCCGCGCATCCGCTTGTCAATCCACTCTTTCGGATACCCTTTTTTCTCATACAGATCCTGCATCCGTTCCATGGAAAGTTCGGGGTTTTCGATCTCCTCAAGCCGCTCATAACCTACCCGGGCCAGCCATTGTTTGAACGGTTCAACCTTTGGCGAGGGAATTGACTGGATGATACGGAACATGGTTTCAGTGTTGGCGCAATCGGTGGCGTAATATTTCCCATCAGCAGCAGCAAATTTCAGTTGTACGATTTTATCGTACAACTCGGAATAACCTTCTTTAGCCAGCTTACGCTTGAGATCGCTCCAATACCGTTTGGGTATGTTGCTTTCGGTAAGCACCTCTACAATATCAATTACAGAAAACCACCATTCGTCCAAATGCATGATTTTGCGAATATGTTTCCCTTCAAAAACCGCCACACGGATTAAATCGGATTTTGTCATGCGACATGCTCCTTTTCTGATGAAAGGGGATGTTCGTGCAGAGCGTGCATAAAAATCCCCAGAAAATAGAACCGACTGCGGTTAAAGCTTCATTCTTCACTGGTGAAGTAAGGTTTAAGAACAAAAATCTTTATATTATCCCCAGTATCATTAAAACTTAGAAAGAATAAGCCTTTTATTGAAGATTGGTCAAGGATATTCTTGATTATTATATTATTCTGCCTAAGGACGGACAGAGGACAGAAAGACAGATGACGGAGAGACGGAGGACGGAAGAATAATGTAGCGGAGAAATGAAGAATCGGGGAGGAGGTTTAAAGTCTACTCCAACAAGATGTGAAATTACCTGATTAACTACCTAATTCATTGGGTATTACCTAATTTCCAGCTCATAGTCTTACGCCACCGAGCACTTTGCCCTCGCCCCATGCATTCTACCCGGTCTTTCTCCCGCAGATTTTTTAATACCCGTCTAATCATGTCCAAACTAACATTCGGGCACTGATCTCGAAGCTCTGCTATGTGGAAAGGGCCGGGAGCCTTATCAATCGCCCGAAGAACAAGATAAGTCTTTTCTCCCCTCGGGCTTTGAAGGCGGCCAAGACGTTCCTCGAATTCCTTGTATGCCATTCTAATAATGGAAAGTATGTAGTTGATATAAGGCCATGGATCGTGCTTTCCTTCGTGCCAACCTTTGGAGCTTTGCTCCAGGGTTTCATAATAACGTTCCTTGTTCTGCTCAATGAGACGCTCCAAGCTGATATATCGTCCGACCTCGAACCCCAGATGGTAGCATTGCAGGAGCATCAGGAGCCGGGATACCCGGCCATTTCCATCACGAAAAGGATGTATGCACAGAAAATCGAGATTGAATGCAGCCAGAAGAACAGGGAGCGGGACTTTATGCTCCTTGATGGCATCATCGTAAAGCTCTACCAATTCTTTAATGAAGACTGGCGTGTCCTTTGCCGAAACCGTTTTGAAGCGGATTCGCGATCTTCCATCAGGGAACTTTTCAATTATGTCACCGTCTTTTTCCTTGTATTTCCCGGCATCCCAGATCTCTCCTCGTGTCATATGATGCAGTTTTAAAATGTTTTCTTCGGACAAGGCAAGTCCTGTACCCTTCTCGTGAATCCATGTCAGGGCTTGCCGATATCCCCGGACTTCTTCTTCATCCCTGTCCCGTAGAAGCGGATTGCCAAGGACAATGGTTGCGATTCTGGATTGATCTACTTCCACACCTTCGATCCGGTTGGACGATAAAGCGCTTTCAATAAGTGCATGTTCGCGAAGAGACTTTAATCGCTGTGGGGATTGCCGACTAAACAATTCCTGTTTTCCCCTCGATTCTCCGAGGTCTGAGAGATACCAGGAAGTAGCAGCAGGAACAGATTCGAACTTGTGTGAAAAAATCCGCAGGGTCATCATGATTCTTTACCTCTGGGTGAGCCTTGCAATTTTTCATTGTTGCAGCAAGGTTTAAGAACAGAAACTTTTATATTCAGTGTTATTGAAACTAAGGAAGAATAATCTTATTTTTGCGTATTGGTCAAGGCTTTTGATGACAGATGACGGAAAGGCAGAGGACAGAAGACGGAGGCCGGGAAGGGGATTTTACACCATTTCCGTGATATACTTCTTTTTAAGCAGTCTCCAGAAGACAACTGCAAAGGCGGTCAGAGGAATAGCAAGCATCATGCCCAGGATTCCGCCCAGTGCGACCCCCCAGAAAAAGACAGCAAAGATTATGAGCGCCGGGTGAAGACCGGTACGGTTGCCCATAATCCTCGGGGTAAGGATATAGCCTTCTATTACCTGTACTGCGCTGAAGACTGTAAGTACCAGCACAAGCCTTAACATTCCTCCACCATCGCCTAAATAGGCCAGAGGCAAAGCAATTCCGAGACCCATGATGCTCCCAAGATAGGGTACGATGTTTAGAATACCCAGCATCATACCAATGACACTGCCATAGGGAAGGCCGACCAGGACAAAACCGACAGCAAAAAGCACACCCTGGGCCAGGGCTATGATGATCTGACCGCGAAAGAAAGTAAGCAGGATGCTGATAAACTGATCAAAAAGATATATAACATCTTCCCTGGTACCCTTTTTCAGGAAAGGCAGGAATTCACCGATCTGACTGGCCTGGAAGGGTTTTGCCATGAGAAAGAAGGCAAGATAGACAGGGAGTACCACCCATGCAAAAAGGCCTGCCGCGGACTGAAACATCTGAAAAACAGACTGAGACATCCGCTTGCCAAGAGCCTTGAGCCAGCCGGCAACCATTTCCCCGTGATCCTGTACCAGACTGCCTAATTCGTTCATCAGACCGTACTTTTTAAGCAGTGCTACACCCTGCTGCATGTGAGAACGGCCCGCCTCCTGAAGAGCACTGATCATGGACGACAGGTCGTCAAACAGCTGGAGAAGCTGATTGAAGGCAAATGCGCCTGCAAACCAGATAAATGCTGCCAGAGGAACCAGTGCGGAGAGAAAAAATAAAATCAGAGCAGCCGCCTGTGATCCATGGCAGAGCTTAAGGAGCAGGTTGTAGTATGGGCGCAGTAACATGGTAAGGATGCCTGCCACCACAGGAGGCAGCAGTACATTCCTGAAAGTGCCGACAAAGGCAGTAAGACCCCACAGGATTGCAGCAAAAACCAGCAAAAGCACCAGCACTGCGCCGAGCGTCATCGCAGCGGCAACGGTGGTGCGCTGCCTTGGTCCAAGATTGAGTTCTTTAAACATAAGGTCTCCCTGGCCTATTTGCCGTCAAATCAAAAAAAGGTAAACGCCCTTTTTATTCAGCATTTCAGTTTTTATGGGTTAAGAAGTCTCAAAAAAAGTATTTTTCGATATTATTCCAGGGTTATTAAAACTAAGGAATAATAATCTATTTTTTGCATATTAGTCAACACAAATGAGCTGCCGACAGTTAATTAGAGTATCTTTTTATTCGCTTTATGCTTGACATCTACAAGCGGTTAATTTATCTGTAGTGACTGCAAACAGTTCAATACCAGGTTTTATTCTGAAATCAAACAAGTGATTTCGGATACGAATTGCAGCATAAGGCTCCTTGCCTGTAAATATACGGTTTCCAAATTTGACGCTTTTCGATTTTAATAAAAATAAATCCTGGATTGACAATATTGCTCTCGTTTCTCAGGTAGGTCTGACGATGGCAGGGTCAATAGTTTTTTGTCTTGCTATCGGGTATTTTCTGGATAAGTGGCTTGGAATAAGAGGTTTATTTTCAATCATTTTTATTTTGCTGGGAATTGCAGGGGGAGGATATACTGCCTACCGACAGATTGAAAAGGTGGTTGACATAAAAGGCAAAGGCCCCTCTTATAAAAAGAAAAATGGAAGAAGTTAAAAGCCTGCAAAAAAAATATTGCTCTCAGACCATGATGATGTCCATCTGCGTGGCTTTCTTTTTTATTCTGCTGGGGCATAAACCTATCGCCAAAGGCTTTCTGCTGGCTTCCATATTCAGTGTTATTAATTTTGTGGTGATGGCCCAGTTAAGCCCCAAACAATTGAATAAAACCAGGCTCAAGGCCAATTCCGTGGCCATACTTTCTATTATTTTGAGATATGCAATAATGGCAATTCCGCTTATTATAGCCGTTAAAATGTCTTCACTTGACTTCATTGCGGCTGCTGCAGGCCTTTTTGCCGTTCAGTTTGTTATTATCCTGGATCAAGTTATACTTAAACGTTTTACCCTGATGCGCAAGGTGTAATTAAGGTTTCTGATTATGGAAGACTTGACTAATATTCCTCAATTTACAATAAATTTATTTGGCATTAATCTGGTATTCAATACAGAGACGCTGATCATGACCTGGATTGTGATGCTTTTGCTGATCCTGTTCGGGTTTCTGGCGACAAGAAAGATTTCCTTTATTCCAAATCCTTTCCAGGTAGTTGCCGAATTATTTGTACAGACCTTTTATGATCTTACAAAGGATGCCCTGGATGAAAAAATGGTCAAAAAGTATTTTCCGCTCATCTGCAGTCTTTTCATGTTTCTGTTATTAAGTAACTGGCTGGGAATTTTACCCAAGCTTTCAGAGCCGACGAAAGACCTTAACACTACACTTGGCCTGGGGGTAATGGGCTTTTTCATAGCCCATCATGCGGGAATCAAAAAAAAGGGCTTCAAGGTTTATGCCAAGGCATATTTTGAGCCCATCTTTTTTATGGCCCCTTTGAACATAATCGGGGAACTGGCCAAGGTGGTTTCCATATCCTTTCGTTTGTATGGAAATATACTGGGTGGTGCAATTATTATCCTGGTCGTCTCGCATCTGATCTATAGTCTGGTTCTACCTCCTTTCCTGATCCTTTTTTTCAGTCTTTTTATAGGGACGATTCAGGCCTTTGTTTTTACGATGTTAACACTTGTCTATATTTCGGTTCAGGTTAAGTAATTATGCTTTCAAATATCGTTACAATTACCAATTTGGCATCATATGCGGGAGCCGGCTTGTGCATAGGTCTGGGTGCCATAGGGGCTGCCCTTGGCGAGGGCTATACTGCCGGATTAGCCAATCATGCCATTTCTCAAAAAAGTAAAAAATCGGGTGACATAATTAAAAACATGCTTGTAGGCCAAGCCATAGCAGAAACTGCAGCTATATTTGCCCTGGTGATTGCGATTCTACTGCTTTTTGTGAAAATGCCTTCTACCTCTATCCTGAAGGCTGCAGCACTTTTTGGCGCTGGCATATGCATGGGTTTCGGTGCAATAGGCTCAGGGGTTGGCTCTGGTTTTCCGGGCGGTGAGGCATGCCTCGGAATTGCAAGGCAGCCGGTCATGGCCGGGCGTCTTACCACCAATATGCTGATTGGATCAGCAGTATGTCAGACACCTGCCATCTTTTCAATGGTTGTTGCCCTGATGCTTATGTTCATGGATTTCAGTAAAATGCCCGTGAGTCCAACATGGGCAGCACTGATTGGGGCAGGTATAAGTACCGGGCTGGCGGCAATTGGATCCGGGTTTGGGGGAGGTAAGGCAGCAGGGGCCAGTTGCGAAGGTATTGCAAGGCAACCTGAATCAATTGCTCAGGTTACTACCACTATGTTAGTGGGTCAGGCCGTTTCTCAAACCCCTGCAATTTTTGGCCTGCTGGTGAGCTTCATTTTGATGTTCAAAACGTTTCCTGAGGCTGTCGCTCTTAATGCATCTATGGCCCTGCTTGGTGCGGGGATCTGTATGGGGTTCGGAGGGGTTGGCCCGGGAATTGGAAATGGGTTGACTGCAGAAAGCGCAGTAAGATGGGTTTCAAGGAATATGAGGGCTACAGGGGAGTTGACGCGGATCATGCTCGTAGGTCAGGCTGTTTCTCAGTCTACTGCAATCTACGCTATGGTCATAAGCCTTGTGCTTATTTTTGTAGTCTGATTTTCTGAATTCCCAGGCTGTTTTTGGTAAATTTTAATATTTTTAATAAATATGTAAACAGAAAATAGGGGGAAGTAATGGCAATTGAAGGTGTTGAGATAATTAAGGCAGCAGCCTTTTTAGGGGCAGGAATAGCAATGGGTTTAGGTGCCATAGGGCCTGGTGTCGGTGAAGGTTATGTTGGTGGTAAGGCATGTGAGGCAATAGGCCGGAGACCTGAAGAGGCTGGTCTTCTTACCAGAACCATGCTTGTAGGACAGGCCGTTTCTGAATCAACTGGTATATATTCCTTAGTGGTGGCCTTATTACTTTTATTTGTTGTTTAATTGAGTAAAAAGGTGGTTCTGGCTTATGATAAGCATTAATGCAACCCTGATTCTGCAGGTGGTTCAGTTTGTTATCTTCGTCTTTATCTTAAACCGCCTGATGCTTCGTCCTGTATTGAAAATTCTCAGGGACAGATCGGAGCATGTTAATAAAATAGGGAACGAAATCAAAGAGTTTGAGCATAAATTTGATGATCTGATTGCTGAATATGCCTCTACAGAAAACGAGGCGAGAAAAAAGGCAATGGAAGAGAGAAATACGCTCAAAACAGAGGCGATGGCAAAAGCGAACGAGCTTTTTAATAATACAAAAGATGAAATATCATCAATAAGGGATGACCTGGATAAAGAAATCAAGAAGCAGATAGAAAAAATCAGGCCGTCTTTAAAAAGAGAAGCTGATAATATTGTTGACGAGATAACTGAAAAGATCGTTGGCAGGAGGATAGCAGCTTGAGTCTAATTTCAAAAAAAACAGTCTTTTTGTGCATTGTAATCTGTTTTATATGTTTATGCGGTGATGTATTTGCCGATGAGGAGGGGATAAGCCAGGGACGCAAGATCTGGGACAATATCCTTTTATTCTTTAATTTCGCTATCCTTGTGGTTCTTTTCATTAAATTTGCAAGAAAGCCGCTTATGAATTTCCTCTTTGGAGAAAGAAAGAAAATAAAGGAGAAGCTTGATTCTCTTAATTCCAAGTTGCAAACTGCCAAGTCCACAATTGATGCCGAGAATGAAAAATTTAAAAACATTGACAAGTATCTGAATGAAATGAGGGAAAGTATCCTTCAGATTGGAAAAGAGGAAAAAGAAAAGATTATCGCTGAAGCTCATATCACCGCTGAGCAAATGCTTGAGAACGCAAAAATGGAATCAGAGTACAGATTGATCGCAGCGAAAAAGGCGTTAAATAATGAAATAGCAGATATAGCTGTATCAGTTGCAGAAGAAAGGTTGATTAAAGCTATATCTAATGAAGATAATGATAAAGTGATTAATAATTTCATAGAAAGTTTAAGTGAAAACAAAAAATACTTCACATTATCCGAGTAAACTGATTGATATATATTCTGCCTTGTTATTTCCGTTAAAACGGGAACCTGCCTGTTTAGCGGTGTTCCCGCACAGGAACCATCGGCTGGAATCATGATTGCAGCTGGTCTTATCTTTTGTTGGGGCGTTAAAAAGTTAAAAATAAAACAAACTTTTAAATCATATAAGATTTAAACGCTTCTTTATGGATTACTTTTGCAGACAATCTTCTGTTCGTTAATTTCCCTTCCACACTGATATCTGTGTCTTCTCCGTTCTTTGAATCACCGTATGAGGCTGTGATAGAGGCGGCTAACTTCAATGATTCTTCTGAAGGACTTCCTGACAGCAATACTGACGGGCCGGGGAAGAAAATGGCTGAAAGGATTTGGTCATCTTTTCCAGCAAGAGCGGTTATTATTTCATTTTCTTCCTTATTCCTTCCTACAACCAGTTTTGTCTCATTACTGATCCTGAAATGCCTGCCATGTTTTAATAGTTCAATTTCCCTTAACTCGGGATTTGCCTTGAAATTCAGCAGGTCTTTTAATCTTCTGGAAAAAACCGTCTCGGTCAACAGGCAGCCTCCAGCAGGAGCAGGATATTCAAATATGCCCATTTTAGATGCCAGCTCCATCTGCGGTTTTCTTGAACGCCCCTTAATATCCATTAACAAGTCAATATCTATCCATTTTTTCTCTTCCGGTATTGTTTTCCTGAGGCATTTTGCCGAAAGAGGTCTAAGCAGAAGACCGTTAAGGCCGCTTTCTTCAGCTATTATAGATAGGGATTTCTTGTTCTGCGACATAGGACGCTGGCCCAGAACCTCTCCGCTTATAATAAAGTGGGCATGTTCTTTTTCAAGCATCTCACCGGAAATTCGGAACATGAAGGCATGGCAGTCAATGCAGGGATTCATATTTTTTCCGTATCCGTATTTCGGGCTCTTGACTATCTCAAGATGTTCTCTGGATACGTCAATAGTTTTTAAGGGAAGGTTGATTGACCGGGCCGATTTGACAGCCTTTTCCGATGAGAAGAAAGGAGTTTCAAAAAAAAGGCCCAGGACATCAATGCCTTGAGACCTTATCAGACCCGCTGCCAGCATACTGTCCAGGCCGCCGGAAAAAACGCAAAGGGCTTTCATGTTGTTTATAATCCTGCCTTTGATAATGACTTTATCAGGGATTCCTGCTTGCTGTTAATCTTTTTTGGAACATCAATGCTGATTTCAACATATGCATCCGCACGTCCGTTACCTTTCATATCCGGCAAACCGCAACCTTTCAATCTTAGTTTTGCATTGTCCTGTGTCCCTGGCGGAACCTTTAATTTCAGCGTCTTCTGATCGATTGTGGGGACCTCGATCTCAGCGCCAAGAATAGCCTCAGAGAATTTAATCTTTTTTTTCAAATAGAGGTCATTATTTACTCTTTTAAAAACCGGATGGTCCAGCAGCTTAACAAGAATGTGCAAATCACCCGGAGGGCCTCCATAATGACCAGGATGCCCTTTTCCCTGCAGCCTCAGCTTTTGCCCGGATGCAATTCCGGCAGGAATTTTGACTGAGACAGTTTCCTGACGGCCATCGACCTGATATGAAATAATTTTTTCAGTGGTTTTTGTTATTTCTTCCAGGGTCAGATTAAGCTCATAAATAAGGTTCTGGCCTTTGATGCCTTTTGGCTGTGAACCGAAGCCTCCGGAAAAGGAATCAAATGGGGATGATCCACCTCCGCGCCGCTGGTATCTGGCGCCTCCTCCCATGCCGTTGAAAAACTGACTGAAAATATTCTGAGCTTTTCCTCCTCCAAATCCGAATTCATTAAAAACACTACCGAAATCAAAGCCCCTGAATATATCATCCTGACTAAACCTGTTTTGAAATCCTTCCGCACCAAACATATCATACTGTTTCTTTTTTTCAGGGTCACTGAGTACTGCATATGCCTCACTTATTTCCTTAAATTTAGCCTCAGATGACTTATCTCCCTTGTTGCGATCAGGATGATATTTCATTGCAAGTTTTCGATAGGCCTTTTTTATTTCATCAGAAGATGCTGTTTTGGAAACATCAAGAATTTTATAATAGTCTTTTCCTGCCATATAATATTTCTTTACCTCTGCAAATACAGAAATGGAAAATCAAACTTCTAATAAACTAAGCATAAGAAAAATTAAGTCAAGGTACTTAGATCACTGCCGCACAGCAATCTGGTAGGAAAAATTTACCCCTATATTCAATCTCGTCGCAGTAACTGAATCAGGGAAAGAAGGGAAGGGTGCAGAAGCTCGAATTGCTCTTGCAGCTTCATTATCAAGAACTGTAAAGCCTGAAGGCTGCAAAATTTCGACATTTATCAAATGGCCCTGCCTGGTTAAACGGAACATAACCATGACTTTGCCTTCTATCAGGTTTCCCCAGGCCTCTTGCGGATATTTCCAGTTATTCGACAATCTGGTTTTTATGATCTTAACATATGACCAGTATCTCTTATCTTCAGTATCCAGGGATATGGTTTCTTCAAGTTCCTTATCTGGCCTGGTTTCCGGTGGAATGAGGGAGTCAAGACCAGCCCCTGTTATCTCCTGAGCTGCCAGGTGATCTATCGGAGGCCGGAGCAGTTCAACATGATAAGTCCGTAAAGGATTGTTAATCCAGTTTACCGGGAAGGCCTTTTGTATAGCCAGAATCAGAATTACATGCAATAGAAGTGAAACAACAAGGCAGATCCTCATGACCATCCAGCTGAATGGTATCTGGCAGGTTTTATCAATTATTATCCTGGTCTTCCTGCCCATTAATCCACCAATCGGTTTGTTTATCAAACCACCATTCCGAGCTTTCAGTTTTTAAAATTTCAGCAGACATCTTCTTTGCAGTTTCTGTCACGAGCCTTTTTTCAGCAAAAAAAAGCCAGTCTCTTGCATTGGAATTACCTAAATCGAGCTGTTCCTTTAATTCCATAATCAAATCCAGCTGATCAGCATCCTTTGCCAGACGTGCTTCTAATGAGCTGACAGTATTAAATTCATTAATCAGTGCCATTATCTCATGGCCGAATTCAAGCCCGTTTAACTGGTCTTTCATGGCCTTTTCTTCGTCAGAAAAAACATATTTTTTATTCACGTAATTATGATCTCCGGTCCTGGCTTCTGGAAAGTCATGAAAAAGGCACATGGAAATCACTTTATTGCGATCAGCATCAGGATGCTTTGAGGCAAGGACATATCCAATTACGGCTGTACGAAAAGAATGATCTGCTACTGATTCACCGCCGGAACCAAGGAATTGATAGCCTGTGCGGCGTGTCTTTTTTAACATTCCTATCTCAAACAGGAAGTTTACAGTGTTTTTCATCATGCATTCTGAATATGTATATGATATAAAAAAGTCAAGCAAGAATTAAGCGTTTATTATAATGGGAACAATGGCTCATATTTGTAAAGATTTAATACTTCAGTTAAAATTATCCCGAAAGTTTGATCTGAATATCACAGGGATCATACTAAAATTATATTTATAAGCACAAGGATGAAAAATGAATGAACTTATTAAAGGAATGAAAATATGTACTTATCCGGATACTGTGCTAAAGTTAAGGGCTGAAGAAATCAAAAACATCGATGGAGAGATACAGGGCCTGATTGATAATATGATAGAGACTATGTATGCTGCTCCTGGAATTGGCCTTGCCGCCAACCAGATAGGAGAACTCAGGCGCCTGATTGTGTTTGATCTGAAGCCCAGAGAAGAGGGAAAAAATCCGGCAGCTTTGATAAACCCTGAAATTATTCTTTCTGAAGGTGATATTACGTGGGAGGAGGCATGTCTCAGTGTAATTGATTTTTCAGCTGATGTCGTTCGAAAAGCTCATGTAAAAGTCAAGGGTGTAGACCGACACGGAAATCCGATGGATATTGAGGCTGAGGATTTACTGGCTGTCTGCCTTCAGCATGAAATTGACCATTTGAATGGAACACTTTTTATTGATCGAATCAGCAGTCTTAAAAGATCTTTGTATAAGAAAAGGCTGAAAAAGATGCTTAAAGAAAGGCAGGAATAGTATTTACGTCATGAAAAAGGACAATAAAAAAGCTTTTCCTTCAAGCCCGAGGATCATATTCATGGGCACACCTGATTTTGCAGTACCCAGCCTGAAATCCCTGGTCGAACATGGTCACAATGTTCTTTCTGTAATTACCCAGCCGGATAAGCCAAAAGGTAGAGGCAGGAAGATGACCCCATCTCCGGTTAAGCAACTGGCAATAGACTATGGTATAGACGTTTTGCAGCCTGAAAAGGCATCTGGCAGGGAATTCTGTGAATTAATTCGAGGTAAAGAACCTGATGTCATTATCGTAGTAGCCTTTGGTCAGATCCTGAAAAATGAATTTCTTGATATTCCTGAGTTTGGGGCCATTAATATCCATGCATCCCTTTTGCCAAATTATAGAGGCGCTGCGCCTGTTCATTGGGCTGTTATGAACAGTGAAGAAAAAACAGGGCTTACTGCCATGAAAATTGATGAAAACCTGGACTCAGGACCTATACTTCTGCAGGAAGAAGTACCTATTTTCTCGGGCGAAACTGCCGGAGCTTTATATGAGAGACTTGCAGCTCTTTCAGGAGAGTTTCTCATTAAAACTCTGAAAGGCATGGCCGAAGGCAATATCTCAGAAAAAGCACAGGATCATGCCAAAGCTACATATGCCCCCAAGATTGGAAGAAAAATGGCCTTGATAAACTGGGATCAACCGGCTAATAAAATTTCTGCCCTGATCCGTGCTCTGGACCCATGGCCAGGTGCTTTTACCACATTTCAAGGGAAGGAGATAAAGCTGTTCCTTTCAAGTGTAATGGATGAAAATAAGCCGGATTTAACACCGGGAAGGGTCTTTGGCAAACTGGATGAAGGTATTGCAGTTGAAACCGCTAAAGGTATTGTTTTAGTGAAAGAATTACAAATGCCCGGGAAAAAAAGACTTGCTGCAAAGGATCTTTTGCTGGGATTTCAGATTGATGAAGGCGCCGTATTCGGGATATGATTTTTCCTTAATGTTATCAACCCGGCTTCTATGCAAAAAATCAGCGATTGATACTAATAGTGAAACCGACAACACCACGAAACCTTGCCCTTTCAATATTGAACAGCCTGGATAACAGACCGGGGTTTTCAGACGGATACTTTGAAAATATCTTTAAAAAAAATCTTTTTTTAAGCAAACAGGACAGGGCATTTATCATCCATTTAGTACAGGGTGTCCTGAGATGGAAACTCAGGCTTGACTGGGTATTAAGACAATCTGTACAATTTTCTTTTAACAAGATTGAGCCGAATATTCTCAACATTCTTAGAATTTCACTGTATCAGATTTTTTTTATGGATCACGTTCCTGAATCGGCTGCTGTAAATGAGGCGGTAAAGCAGGCAAAATTATCTGGCAAGTCACATATTTCGAGTTTTGTAAACGGTATCCTGAGAAATATTTGCCGGCAAAAAAATAATATTGCTTTTCCAGGCTCAGGAATGGACAAAGCCGACTACCTTTCGGTATATTATTCTTATCCAAAATGGCTTGTGAATAAGTGGACCAGGGAACTGGGTCAAAATTCCGTTGAAGGGCTGCTTTCCGCAGGTAATGTTATTCCAAAGCTCACCATCAGAGTTAACAGCATTAAAACTGATCGACCCAGCCTTATTCAAAGACTTAAAGAAGAGGGTTTGAATGCAGTTCCCACAAGGTATTCACCGGAAGGCCTGATAATTGAAGGTCTTAAAGGTCCTGTAACCAGCTTGATTTCTTTTAAAAGGGGCCTGTTTCAGGTGCAGGGAGAGGCCGCTCAGATTTGTGCGCATTTTATTTCTCCCCGGGAAGGAGAAAAACTCCTTGATATATGTTCCGGTCTTGGAGGTAAATCAACACATCTTGCAGAGCTTTCAAAGGATAAAGCCTTTATACTGGCCCTTGATATATCTCACTCAAAGGCCTTAAGTCTTTTAATTAATTCGCACCGTCTGGGACTTCAAAGAATTTATCCGCTTGTAGCGGACGCCAGCAGAGAACTTTCATCGCTGATTAACAGCACCTTTGACAAGATAATTGTTGATGCACCCTGTTCAGTACTGGGGACAATTTCAAGGCATCCGGATGCAAAATGGTCAAAGCAGGAAAACGACATTATGAGGCTTTCCATCCTGCAAAAAAAGATATTGAACAATGCCTCCGCATTACTTCGAAAAGGAGGCAGGATGATCTATATAACCTGTACAATTTCCAGGGAAGAGAACGAGGATGTGGTTTTTGGGTTTTTAGAACAAAATAAGGATATGGAACTTGAAAATCTGAAAAATTATATCCCTGAATGGGGTTTTGATTTAATAAATGACCGGGGACTGTATAAGGTATTTCCTCACATTCACGACATGGATGGTTTTTTTGCGGCCCTGTTCACAAAAAAGACAATCTAATCTGTTAGTTTTTATATCAGGGCTGATATTTTGCCTCAGTGGTATGGTCAAATGCTGTAAACAACATTAAGGAGGTATTTTCATGGGAAAAATAGCCCCATCAATTCTGTCAGCGGATTTCACCCGCCTGAAAGAAGAAATCAATGCTGTAGAAAAGGCTGGAGCTGATTATATTCACATCGACATTATGGATGGACACTTTGTTCCCAATATTTCAGTAGGCCCTATGATAGTCAGAGCTGTCAGACGAGTCACAGATTTGCCCCTTGATGTCCACCTTATGATATCGAATCCTGATGAATATATTGATGAGTTTGCTGATGCAGGAGCGAACATTTTGACTGTTCATGCCGAAGCGGTAGTTCATATGCACAGGACAATTCAACACATAAGAGGGAGGGGGATGCGGCCGGGAATTTCTCTTAATCCTGCTACCCCTCTGAATGTACTGGAATGGATTCTTGATGATCTTGACCTTGTTCTGCTCATGACAGTAAACCCGGGTTTTGGAGGACAGGAATTTATTCAAAGCAGTATCCCAAAAATTAAAGGCCTAAGGGAAATGGTTATGAAAGGAAACCATGTCCCTGAAATTGAAGTAGATGGAGGCATAGGGCCTGATACTGTCGGTTTGGTATCATCGGCTGGCGCAGATGTCTTTGTTGCTGGTTCAGCCATCTTTTCCAGCCCTGACTATGCAAGGACTATAACTATGATGCGGGACAGGATGTAAGATCTAAATGTCTCTAAAGGTCAATGAGATTTTTTACAGTATTCAGGGAGAATCCTCCTATGCTGGAATGCCGTGTGTGTTTGTAAGGCTAACAGGATGTAACCTGAGATGTTCCTATTGTGATACCAGATATGCATATTATGAAGGAGACGATTTAGAACCAATTGATATTCTGAGAAAGATAAAAATATATGGATGTCCATTGGTAGAAATTACCGGGGGGGAGCCATTAGTCCAGAAAGAGACTCCTTATCTGGTTAAAATACTTCTGGAAAATGACAATACTGTATTACTGGAGACTAACGGAAGCCAGGACATTGGCAAAATAGATATTCGCTGCGTAAGGATACTCGATATAAAATGTCCTTCGAGCGGGGAAGAAAAGAAAAACAATTTTGATAATTTCAGCAGGCTTACCCGTAAAGATGAATTGAAATTTGTTATTGGAAACAGGGAAGATTATGAGTATGCCAGAAACATGATAAAAACCCTGCCATTAGAAGTTATTAAGACAAACCCTATTCATTTCTCCCCGGTTTTTGGCAGTATGGATCTCAGGAGTCTGGCAAAATGGATTCTCGAAGATCGTCTTGGAGTAAGGCTTCATTTTCAGCTTCATAAACTGATTTGGGGGCCTGAAAAAAGAGGGGTCTAGTCAGGAGTAAAATTGATGAGCATTAATAAAAAGGCTGTTGTTCTATCAAGCGGGGGGGTTGACTCTACAACGGCTATGGCGATCGCAGTGTCTGAGGGTTATGATATTTACAGTCTCAGTTTTGATTATGGCCAGCGTCACAAAATTGAGCTGGAAGCTGCCAGAAAAGTAGCAGACGCATTCAATGCTAAAAAACATCTTGTTTTAAATATTGATTTGAGAGTAATGGGAGGCTCTGCCCTTACTGATAATATCGAAGTGCCAAAAAACCATAAAAAATGTTTTTCTCACGAATCTATTCCGGTTACTTATGTGCCTGCACGTAATACAATTTTTCTATCATTTGCCATTGCCTGGGCAGAAGTCCTTCAGGCATGGGATATTTATATAGGGGTTAATTCTATTGATTACAGCGGATATCCGGACTGTCGGCCTGAATATATTGAGGCATTTGAAAGGATGGCTAATCTGGCTACCAAGGCTGGCGTACAGGGCAGGGAGAAATTTAGGATCAAAGCACCTCTTATAAATATGACCAAGGCGGAAATCATAAGAAATGGATGTGAACTGGGTGTGGATTATGGTCTGACTCACAGCTGCTATGATCCGCTGCCAGACGGGAGGCCCTGTGGTCAGTGTGAGAGCTGTATAATAAGGAAAAAAGGATTCTCTGACGCCGGTGCAACAGATCCAGTAGTACAACATGTATAAAAGATAATTTTTTCTGCTTAACCTATTCCTTTTCTATCCATCCAGGCATTGGATATACATATCTGAAAATAGCTAATTCTTTCGGCCATACAGGCTCAAACCTTCCATTTATCCACTGGACCATAAAGGAGGGGATTCTGTTTTGCTGACTTTTTTTCCCATAAGATATAAACCTGACCGGGCCAAAAGCAGTCATCATATCAGTCAGTGAAAGGGCATCTCTTAAACCTGAAGGAGTAAGGCTTTCTGCTCTCTTTAATGCATCTAAGATTACATACATGGATGAATATGCCTGGGCAGCATGGTAATCAGGCTGTGAACCATATCTGGATAAAAATTTATTATGAAATTCCCTGGCTTCCGGATAAGGAAGGGAAGGGGACCAGAGGCTTATGGAGCACATATATTCAATAAAATCAGAGCCGTTTTGCTCAATCTCCTGCAAATTTAGATTGCCTGAATGTAAAACTAAAAGCTTAGGTTTTCTTACTAATGCTTTTATATTCTGCATGAATAATGATATATCCATTTTATCAGGGACTAAATAAATGAGATCGGGATTTTTGATTTCAATTCTTCTTGAAATCCTTTCCAAATCAATTTCCCCGGAGGAATAATCTTCTTTAAATACAATCTTGATGCCCATTCTTTTGCAGAATTTTATAAATTTCCTGGCCCCATATGTGCCGACAGAATTTTCAAAAATGATGCCGGCGGTTTTTACAGGTGAAGTCTTGGCAGTATTTGATATAAAGGAGGACAGTGCATCCAGGTGTTCACTGGAAGGCTGGTTTAATCTGAAAATGTATTCCCGTCCCGTTTCAGTAATTTTATCGTCTGATGCCGTAGTTACCAAGAAAGGGATGCCTTTCTGCTGAGCTTCTTCTGAGGCAGCCCACACTGCAGAACTGGAACACCCTCCCGAAATGACGATTGCTTTATCATGATTAATCAGATTTTCAATTGCCGTACGACCTTTTTTTACTTCACTTCCTGTATCCTTAATAATCAATTTGATTTTTTTGCCATATATGGCGCCGGCAGCGTTAATTTCATCTGCTGCCATGGAAAATGCCTGCTGTTCAATTCTGCCTGACGGCTCAAGTTTTCCGCTTAAAGGCAGGAGTACGCCCACATTGATAAATTCGGAATACGCAGGGCAGGCCATTATGCCCAGAAAAAAAATACACAATAAAATGTATATTCCTTTATTCAGTCTTTTCATAAAAAACCTCATTTTTAAAATGCCTTTTACCAAAAAAAAGGGATTTTACATTCTATATCTTTTTTATGCTGAATATTGTATTCATAAGTACTATAAAAAGGCAATTTTTTGAACACATTAATATTTCCTATAAGTTCTACTAATAAAAAATATGCCTGTGCAATACAATGACAAAAAGGAAGAAACAAAAATGAGTATTTATGAGATAACAGATATACCCGGGGTATTAGTTGAGTTGAAAAATATTTCGGATCATCCAGGTCCATATTGCATGAGTTTTGGTTTTGATCTGAATCCACTGGTCAAATCAATAAAAAGATCGGGTATTGTCAACAGTCCAGTTTTAGTGAAAAATTCTAAGGGTAATCTGGATATAGTTACAGGATACCGGAGAGTTATTGCTGTAAAATCAATGGGCTTTAAACAACTGCACTGCAGGATTTTATCAGAGTCAGAATTTTCTCCTTTAAGATGCCTCTTATTGAATCTCAATGATAATCTGTGTACAAGGACATTTAATGAAATAGAAAAAGGAATGGTTCTTTGCCGTTTAAACAATTTTCTTCCGAAAGATGAAATTATTGAGTCCTATATGCCGCTTTTAGGACTTCCATCAAATGAAAACACTTATAGTAACTTTATAAGAATCGATGAGGAACTTGATGATAATATGAAGCAATATGTTGCAGAAGGCCGGATGTCGTTTCAGTCAGCAGAAAGAATTCTGGATATAGATTATGGTTTAAGATCATATATACTCGACCTGTTGCTATCATTAAACTTTAACTTTAATCAACAGACTCAACTAATCGATTATTTATCTGATATCAAACATTCTAATGAATCGCTATTAATTGATATGTTAAATAGCGCTGATTTTAAGCAGATTTATTTAAATGATAAAATTAATAAACCACAAAAAGCTAAAGCTATACTTCAATATTTCCGCGAAAAACGTTTCCCAATAATGGTTAAAGCTGAAAAAGACTTTAAAGAGAAAATCTCAAATCTGCACCTCCCTCAAGGAATAAGGATTAACTATCCGCCTTTCTTTGAAGGTCCTTCTTTTCGTCTGGAAATATCTTTCAAAAACGGGAAACAACTCAAGGAGAAGGTTGATCAGCTGTCAGGGATTAGAAACCTGGAAGACATAAAGCCTCCGTGGAAAAAGGAGGCATGATAAATGACTTTTATAAAAAAGGTATTTATTGATTCCGAAGCACTGGGCTATCCACTTACGCAAAAAGTCCTTAGCAGAGTGAAAAATGGTGTTCCTCATAGAATAATTGAAGAAAAGGGCTCCAGTTCCGGATTTGATGAAGTAGATATGGGAAAGGAAACCCTTCATCTTATCTCTTATAAGGGAGAGTTTTTAAAACCCTGCCCAGGCACTAAAGAGTATATATGCTGCGGATACAAAATTCTAAATATAGGGACAAATTGTCCTCTTGACTGCAGCTATTGCATCCTCCAGTCTTACATTAATATGCCGAATCTGAGAGTATTTGCAAACCTTGAAGAAGAATTAGGCAATGTATTGGATATTTTCGACAGTAATCCTGAAAGCATATTCAGAGTTGGTACAGGGGAATTTACAGACAGCCTCGCTCTTGATCCTGTTACATTTTGCAGTGATTTACTGCTGCCTGAATTCTCAATACGCAAAAATGTAATCCTCGAATTAAAAACAAAAACAGTCAATATCAACAGGCTGATTGCCTCTAAAATCAGAGATCGCATTGTGGTTTCATGGTCATTGAACAGCTCTTTTATAGCCTCAAAAGAAGAACTCAAGGCTCCCGGCATTATAAAAAGACTTGAAGCAGCAAGGAAATGTCAATCTGAGGGATTTGTTTTAGGTTTTCACTTTGACCCAATGTTAATGTATCCTGGATGGCAAGAAGATTATCTCAGGACTCTCGATTTAATGGATAAATACGTTGATCCGAAAGGTATCATATGGATCAGCCTTGGATCTTTCAGGTATATGCCCGGGCTGAAGCCCATAGTCAGGAAACGTCATCCAAACACAACTATCCTTGATGGTGAGTTTATTCAGGGACTGGATGGAAAAATGCGTTATTTTAAGCCTATAAGGATAGATCTTTATTCATTTATGAAGGAACACTTAGATAAATGGTATTCAAACCTGGGACTTTATCTATGCATGGAATCAGATGAGGTGTGGCAAGAGAGCTTGGGCTGGTCTCCCGGTGTTTCTGAGGGACTGAAGTGCTATCTGGATGATAGAACAATTGAATTATTTGCTTAGGTAAAAGAAATAGAATTATTTAAGTGTTTTAATGAAAAATAATCCTAAAACAATGATCATAAAATTAGACTTTTTGAAAAGCCTGTAAGATTTTAGTAGCAATCGAAAAAAATATATGATATCGAAAATTTCTTAATTAATCTTATTTTTAGGGAGAGAAATATGGAACTCAGAAACAAAGTTGACAGTGCCCTTGAAAAAATAAGGCCTGCACTTCAGGCTGACGGGGGCAATGTCGAATTAGTAAACGTAAGCGATGACGGTGTTGTTAAGGTTAAGCTGACCGGAGCATGCCACGGATGCCCAATGTCACAGATGACACTGAAGATGGGCATTGAAAAGGTATTGAAACAGAATGTCCCTGAAGTGAAAACAGTTGAGTCTGTTTAGCGTAAGGAGACAGCCTGGAAGCGAATAAATGACTTATTTGGTCAACCTGATTGACTTTAAGTGGTTATATGTATTTTTTAATAAATAAATCAAACAGATAAGGAGGAGTTATGGAGATTAAAACAATTGGCGTCCTGGGTGCTGGAGCAATGGGAAGCGGTATTGCACAGGTTGCAGCTCAGACAGGATATAATGTTATCATGAGAGATATTGAAGATTCCTTTGTAGAACGCGGCCTGAAAGGTATTAATGCATTTCTGTCTAAAAGCGTTGAAAAAGGCAAAATGGATGCCGCACAAAAGGATGCTATAATGGGAAGGATTAAGGGGACAACTGATATGACCGCAATGAAAGATGCGGATTTCGTGATTGAAGTTGTACTCGAAAATCTGGATCTGAAAAAAAAGGTCTTTAAAGAATTAGATGAGCTCTGTGGCCCTGATGTAATTCTTGCTTCAAACACATCTTCCATGTCTATAACTGAAATTGCAGCCTCTACAAAGAGGCCTGAAAAGGTCTGCGGCATGCATTTTTTCAATCCTGTACCATTAATGAAGCTTGTTGAGGTTATTCGGGGATATTCAAGCAGTGATGAGACAATTGCTACGGTTTCCGCCCTTGCTGAAAAAATGGGAAAGATTGTAGTTGAAGTCAAAAAAGATTCTCCGGGCTTTGTAGTAAACAGGATTATGCTTCCTCATTTTCTTGAGGCTATAAAAATGGTGGAAGAGGGTGTTGCAAGCATTGAAGATATTGATAAAGCGGTTAAAAATGGACTTAATTATCCAATGGGTCCCTTTGAATTGATGGACCTGACCGGAATTGACATTGCCTATGCAATCACTGAGTATTTTCATCAGGAACTGAATAAGGAATTGAAGTGGGTGGCGCCTAATCTTTTCAAGAGTATGATTCGCGCCAACAAATTGGGAAAGAAAACCGGAGGAGGCTGGTATAAATAACTGCAGGCCCTCAGGTATTTAAAACAACAAGAAGGCAGATCCATTATTATCAGGGTCTGCCTTCTTGATTTTATACGTAAAGGCCAAGGGAACGTTTACTTGTTCTTATGACGCATCTTCTTCTTTAACTTCCTGTGTTTGTGTTTGGTTATCTTTTTCCTGCGCTTTTTTACGACACTACCCATCTAAAACGTCCTCCCTGGAATTAATTGTTTGAAATCTATTACTATTTTAAGACAAAAGATGTCAACATGAATTTCAAAAAAAAAGAAATAATTATTAGTTTACATAATATATATTATCAGACATTAAAAATAAAGCGTTAAAATCTTTCATTGAGATCTTTTTATTTCTGTACATTCGCTCATCAGCCTTATTTACAAGGTCCTCCGCGGTCATTTCCTCCTTAAGACCTGCGTACCCTGCAGCCGCAGTAATTCCGCATGATTTATGTATACTTTTTTTAATTCGGCTCGCTATTCTCTGGGCTATATGCCAATCAGCATCAATTACTAAAATTGCGAATTCATCACCGCCATATCTGTATCCTGAGTCAACGCCATTACGAATCTGAGTCTCAATAATATTGCCGACATTATGAAGAATGCGATCTCCAGCAATATGTCCGAACGAATCATTATATTTTTTGAATCCATCCAGATCGATAATTATCAAGCCAAGATTTGTCTTCTGCCTTTTTGCTCTTACAATCTCTTCATTAAGGCGGGAATAAAAATGTCTTTGATTATATAGCCCTGTAAGGGAATCTGTAATTGAAAGCCTGCTGAGTTCTTCCCGAGTATTCCTTTCTATTAATGCCCTTTTAATCTTTGCCTCGAGCTCTTCTATTTCTACAGGCTTATCAATAAAATCGCATGTTCCGGCATTGATAACATCTATATACCGGTATTCTTCAGAATACCCTGTGATTGCAATTATACCTATTTGAGGATAATTAGCCTTAACTTTCTTAATCAAAGTCATACCATCAATTTCAGGCATCCTCATGTCAGTAAGCATAAAAGTATAATCGTTACTTTCAAGCGCAACAAGCGCTTCCCTGGCACTTCTAACTCCTTTCGCTTTAAAACCGATATAATTCAGCATCTCAACAACAACGTCACGTGCATCATTGTCGTCGTCAACTACGAGTATTAACTCATCATTATAATTTATTGAATTTTCTGCACACATGGCATAATAACCTTTATTGTTTAGGGCCTATTCCTTAGCAAGTTCTCCCTTTAAGGAGTTAGACATTCCTAATTTAATCAAAACATTAACTAAACTGCCTACTATATTGTTATTACAATTAAAATTAACAACCTTGTTAGAGCCTGTACGGCCTCGGAAAAAACCTCCTTTTTTACTAACTCCTTCCACTAAAACAGGTAAAATTCTTCCTTCAAGTGCTTTATTTTTCATAAGTGTTATCTGTTTTTGAAGGTCTTGAAGTTTAATCAGCCGCAAGGCCTTTTCAGACTCATCAACCTTGTCCTTCATTTTTGCTGAGAGAGTCCATTTCCTGTCAGAGTACTTGAAAGAAAAAAGAGAGTCAAATTGAACCTTTTTAATAAGATCGAGGGTCATTTCAAAATCCTTTTCAGATTCCCCGGGGAAACCTACCATTACATCACTGGTGATTGCTATATCATGATTTGCTTCTCTCAACCTGTATATAAGATCCAAATACCTTTCTCTGGTATATCCCCTTCTCATTTTTTCAAGTATAAAGTTTGATCCTGCCTGGAATGGCAGATGAATGTGCGGGCAAAGTATACTTTGTTTGTCAGCGAAGCAATCAATAAGATCATCAGAGAGGTCTTTTGGATGAGAAGTAGTGAAACGCAATCTATAAAGACCTTTCAAAGCAATTAATTCACGCAGAAGTGATGAAAAATTAACTTCCTTACCGTTTCTCCATAAATAGGAATTTACATTCTGCCCAAGCAGGGTAATTTCCTTCACTCCGGATGAAATCATGTTTCTGGCCTCCAGTAGAATATCATCCGGAGATCGAGAGATTTCACGCCCTCTGACAAATGGTACGATACAATAACTGCAAAAATTATTGCATCCTACCATAATGGATATTTGACCCAGAATTCTGCCGTTAAAAAACCCCGGACAATTAATTGGAGACGGGGGCTCGGATTTTATATCCGTAATAAGGATTTTCTGCCGGGCATTAATTATTTTATAAAGGATTTCATTTACCTTACCGATATCTCTGGGACCCATTACAAGATCAAGCTGAGGGAATCTTTCTAAAAGATCGGAGCCCATTTCCTGAGCAAGGCATCCCGTAATACCCAGTATTAAATCGGGATTTTTCTTCTTGACAGCAGACATGCGACCCAGCATGCTTAGTGCCTTTTGTTGTGGTTTTGCCCTTACAGTGCATGTATTTATAAGAATGATATCCGCTTCATAAGGATCATTAACCGGGCACAGGCCATAATTGATAAGGGATTGAGCCAGATAATCTGAATCATATTCATTCATCTGACAACCCATAGTATTTATATAAAAATGCTTGAACAAAATTTAAATTCCATTAAATAAAAAAGTAAACATTACCTTCTGTCTCAGGTTTCAAAAATCGATATGCCATCCTCATTTCTTAATGAATCAATCAATTCATCAACCTGCTCTTCAAAACCCGGAGGGATTTGTATTTCAATAACGGCTGTCCGCGGATTCAGGGTGCTTACAACTGCCATTCCATCATAGGATTCAATAGTAGATCTCAGGTAATTAATATCCTTTCGGTCTACATGAAATAGTTTCTTAATCGTTTCCATGTATTTGTATCATATTTATATCCTGATTTTTATCAGGGATTATAGTGAGATCCTCCCCATCTGAGCTTGGTCCGCAGAATTTTGAAATAGCTATGATCCGGTGGCTTAAAAAGCCTTATCTTTTCTTCTGATCTGTGAATGAACACTTTATCTCCATAATACAGATCAAAACCAACCTGTCCGTCAAAAGTTAACAAAACAGTCTCTTCGCTTTCTTTTCCCATTTCAATTTGAATTTCAGCACTATGGGGTACTATGATAGGGCGATTAGTAAGGGCAAAGGGGCAGATTGGAGTTAAAATAAGTGTTTTCATAGTCGGATAAAGTATTGGCCCGCCCGCAGACAGATTATAGGCTGTAGACCCGGTGGGAGTCGAAATAATAAGGCCATCTGCCCTGAAGGTTGTCAAAAATTCGCCATTAATCAATACATCCAGGTCAATAATCCTTGATAATGTGCTTTTATTAATTACCACATCGTTTAAGATGTGGAAGTGGCAAATTTCCTCATCATCGCGCCAAACTTTTGCTTCAAGCATCATTCGGCTTTCAATTTCAAGTGTTCCGCTGATCATCATTTCAATTACAGGATAGAAATGATCAAAAGGGACATCTGTAAGAAAACCCAAACCTCCCAGATTGACACCCAAAATAGGAACCCCGTATCGCCCTATTCTTCTGGCTGCCCCTAAAAGTGTACCATCACCACCCAGTACAATAACACAATCAACAGTCTTTGGAATGGAGGATTGCTCTTCAGAAGGCCAGCTTAAGTGCCCCTTTGTTTCCATCTCCTCCGAAAAAACTCGAAAGCCTCTTTCTTTAAGCCAGTCTTCAAGTTTTTCGGCCTCTGATTTTGCCACTTCATGGTGATGCTTAAAGATAATTCCAATTGATCTGAGGAGCATTCTTATTGCCCTCCTGATTGTTTTATTAATTACTGAAAATCAAGAAATACAACTTCCCTTTAATGATCTTAATAATGGTTGATCAGAGTGGAAAATTGAAAAGCGGCACGATTTCAAATCGGTTAACATCCACCAGTCCCTTATCTGTAAGCTTTAATTCAGGAATCACAGGGAGAGCCAGAAAAGATAACGTCATAAAAGGGTCTTTAATCTTAGCGCCCAGAGCACTCGCTGCATCATTTGTCGCCTTCAATTGTCTTACAAGAGAATCCATATATTGATTTGACATAAGGCCCGCAATCTCGAGCGGTGTTTCAGCAATGGTTTTTCCGTTGCAGACCACTGCGAGTCCGCCACCCATCTTCCTCACATTTTCAACGGCATAAAAAATATCTTCATCACTAACTCCTGCTGCAATCACATTGTGAGAATCATGAGCCACTGATGATGCAATGGCGCCGCGCTTCAGACCTAAGCCGTTTACCAGACCAAGTCCGATATTTCCTGTGGCCTTATGTCTTTCAACTACACAAATCTTCAATATATCTCTTTCAGTATCAGATAGAACCAGGCCGTTTCCTGATTTTGGCCTTTCAAAATGCATGCGTGTTATGACCTGGCCCGGAATAATTTCAATTACTCTTGCATCACAACCTGCATCGGGTATGGAAAAGCTGTCCTCTTTTAATGGCGAAATATTAAGTGGTTCGGGCTTCTTAAATGACAGCTCTTTTTCTTTTACCGGAAAGTTGATCAATTCTCCTGAATCAACGACCAGATTCCCTCTTTTATAAACAGACTCCACTTTAAAGTCTTTAAGATCATCTAAAATGACAATGTCAGCAACATAACCCGGGGCCACAGCACCCCTGTCCTTCAATCCAAAGTATTCAGAAGGATTTAAAGTAACAAGCTGAATCGCTGTCAATGGATCTAATCCAAGCTGAACAGCTTTCTTTAACACAAAGTCTAAATGCCCCCTCTTCTGTATATCTTCAGCATGCAAGTCATCTGAGACAAAACAGAAACGTCGGCTGTTCATATTGTTAACAAGAGGCAAAAGTTCCTGGAGATTCTTGGCGGACGTACCTTCACGAATCATCAACATCACGCCGTTTTCTACTTTTTCAAGCCCTTCTGAAAGCAAGGAAGATTCATGGTCTGAACGTATTCCTGTTGAAACATAGGCCTGCAGATCATAATCCTTTAGTAACGGACAGTGGCCGTCGAGGACTTTATGTTTAAAAAGCTCTATTTTTTCAAGAACTTTTTTATCGCACATCAGTACACCCGGGAAATTCATCATTTCAGCCAGCCCAAGGATGCGAGGCTCGTTAATCAGCCCGGAAAGTTCAGGTGCCCCAAGATTTGCACCCGAAGTTTCAAGTGCAGTAGCAGGGACGCATGAGGGAGCCATAAAATAAATATCAAAAGGGATGGAAGAGCTGTCTTCAAGCATGAAATGGATACCTGAAAGCCCCATTACATTTGCAATTTCATGCGGGTCGGAAATAATAGTTGTTGTTCCATGGGGCAACAGGGCGGCAGCCAGATTGAATGGGCTAAGCATACTGCTTTCTACGTGAATATGGCCATCAATAAGGCCGGGGACAACCCACCTTCCTTTCAAATCCCTTTCTTCTTCTCCCTTATAATCTGAGCCAATGCCGACAATAACGCCATCATAAACAGCTACATCTTTTTCCTGAATTGCTCCGGAAAAAACATTAACCACCCTTCCCTTTTTAATTACTAGATCAGCAGGAATTTCTCTTCTTGCAGCCAGAATTCTTTTTCGCAATGATTCAGTCATATTATTCATAATAAAAATAGTATGAAGCTCACTTATTATCTTGCTGTTATGTCAACTATAAACCAGTTTTTGATATCATCCGAGGCAGTATCCACCATAACATGAACAATTGAAAGATCAGGATAATTTTTTTTTATATCTTCAATATCCACCGGTTCGAAATTATTCAGGTTATTATAAAAGGCCTGTTCTGTAATTGCATTTGATTCATAGCGCTCTCTCCCTCGCTGAGAAATACGTCTCAGACAGACTTCATCGGGGCAGTGAGTCTGGAGTATAATTAACGTCATCCCATGCCTGTCCGCAATAAATGCAGCTTTTCTTCTTAATAGCTGTGTAAAAAATGTGGCATCGAGAATGATTCCATTGACCTTCCCGGCAATTTCATCTGCCTTTTTAAAAAGTTCCTCGTATACAAGAGATCTTTTATCATTATCAGAAGCAACTTTTTCATCAAACACATCTTCATCTCTGAGTACTTCAAGACGTATGATATCAGTGCTCAGGATCTTATAGCCCTTGATTTTCTGGACAGCACCGGCACATACTGTTTTTCCGGACGCAGGCAGACCACAGCCAATCAACAAACTATTGGTTTTAAGTTCATTTTTTATGAATTCTGTAAAATCTTTTTTCATAACATACTCGAGAATCTTTTCCATTCTCTCAGCCGCTATAAAATATAAATTATACCTTTAAAGATAGGAGCGTGCGAGCCGGAAATATTTAACGGCCTTTTGAAATGCTTCCTCTTTTTTATCTTCCGGAATTCCTGTATCATCTATCTGAAAGCTGTTCACCTTCCCACGTACATAGGCCCGGTATACTTTATAAAAGCTCAAGAGCAAATCAACATTCTTTTCGCCTGTTCTCTGCCTGTAGTAATCCCATAATACCTTTGAAAAGGAATGACCTCCATTATATTCAAGATCCATTAGCAAAAATGCAATGTCTGCAATAACATCGCTGTAGCGAAAGCGGTCATTGAATTCTATGCAGTCAATAATCGGCAGATCTTCTGTCAGGCAAATGTGTTCCATATGAAGATCGCCATGACAATCCCTTATTTTTCCTTCTTTTATTCTCTCGTGAAATATATCTGCATTTGATATGAAAAATTCATCAGTCCATTTCTTTATGTCTTTAAAATCGCCCTCTGTAACAGTTAGTCCGATAAACCTCTCAGTCTGCTCAAAATTTTCGTCTGTGTTCATCTTGAAATTTTCAGGCCTGCCAAACTGGTCTATTTCATCTGATCTCTCTGCATTAACATGAAAATCGCCCAGCACTTCTGCAATTCTCTTCAAATGACTATCCTGAATTCTTCCATCAAGAAAAAATGATTTCATCAGCATTTTTTCAGGTATTCTTTTCATTTTAACGGCATAATCCACAATATTTCCCGAAGCTCTTTTAAAACTGTGTCTTTCTCCGTCAAAGGTTACGGGCAATACATCGATATATATATTTTTTGCCAGCCTTCTGTTAAGGTCTATTTCCTGGTGACAGTAAAACCTTCTTTTTTCAAGGCTGGAAAAATCCAGAAACCCGAAGTTTACCGGTTTCTTGACCTTATAGACAAAATCATCTGCCACAAAGACGATTGAAATATGCGTTTGAATAACGGATATTCTTCCTGTTTTATCAGGAAAAGCATATGGATTCTGTAAATCATCGATCATTGAAGACATAATATTATCCATTAACTATATTAATTAACATTATGATTTTCTATACTGTTATTCCAAATTGAGTTGCAACATAAGATGGAACAGGAACTGTCCCCATTATAACAGGATTCTGATGACAGTCTGAGCCTCCAGTTACCAGTAATGATTCACTTCTTGCAGCCTCAAGATAGGCTGAAACAGCTCTTTTATCATGGCTGGAATGCCAGCATTCAATGCCGTCCAGATATGGCAGCATTGATTCTTTAATAATCTCAATCTGTTTTTGAAGTGAAGGTGTAAATGAAACCAGAGAAGTCCCATTTGAATTATTAGGGTGAGCCAGAATAATTTTTCCTCCAGCCCCTCTTACAAGGCTTGATGCTTCTTCCAGGGATACAGGTAATTTTGGGATATCACACTTGACCAGATATTTGTCAAAGGCCGCCTGCCTGCTGGAAACAATATTTTTCTTTACCATGTAATCGGCAATATGAGGCCGGCCAAATGCACCATCCACTGTTTCCTCAATCGCCTTCAAATCAGCATCAGAAAAAGGCTGGATATCCCTTCGGATCAGTTCCTCATTAATTTTTCCAAGGATGCGCTCAGCCCTTACCCTTCGATGTTCTCTCAATTCAGCAAGTTTCTGTGATAATGATCTGTTAAAGATATCAAACTGGTAGCCAAGCACATCAAGTGATATAGGCTTTGAATCGTTGTATCGAGGATGAGAAAAAGATATGTTCAGCTCAACCCCTGTTATGTAATGCATTGCATATTTTGATGCCAGGGCCTGTGCAGATTTCTGGCTTTCTATAGAGTCATGGTCTGTAATGGAAATTACCGTTATATGCCTCCGGTGGGCCTCATCAAATATCTCAGGCAATTTCATTCGGCCATCTGAACCTTCCCTGGAATGAATATGGAGATCAATTTTCATATTGTCTGATCAAGTCCCTCCCGATATCAAGCGCCCTGTAATTAATATCAAGTTTTGACTCAGGAAAAATACTCTTCATGACTTTTTTAATCAGTGTGCTGTCTATGGGAAAATCCTTTATAGCACACAACGCACCAATCATAATCATATTAAGCATTATCGGTCCGCCTAATTCTATGGCAATATGAGTGGCTCCAAGCCAGAAAAGCCTGGCGGTGGATTGTGTCAGCACTTTTTTTATCCATTCAGGTTCAGGGTAATCCACATCCCCTGCGATAACATTGAGAGGATAAATCGGTCTTGAATTTACAATAAAAACAGTATCGCTGTTGCCATATTCATTGAGAATCCTGAGTGCCTCTAATGGCTCAAGTCCCACAATAACATGAGCGAGATTTGGTGGTATAAGAGGCCCATAACGCCTATCCTTTGAAATACGGATATGGCTCATTACGGGTCCGCCGCGCTGAGACAATCCAAAAGTTTCGCCAATCGTTACTTTCAATCCATTTTGAACAGCTGCGCGGCCGAGAATCTGTGAAGCCAGGACATTTCCCTGACCACCGACACCGGTTATAATAAGATTCAGGGGATTCAATGAATTTGGTGTCATTCCTGTCTGTGTCATGACTTTTTCTCCCTTACTATTGCCCCTTGCGGACATATATCAGCGCATATCCCGCAACCAACACAAATCACATCATCGATACATGCCTTTTGAACCTGTTTATCCCATATCAGACCCGGGCAACGGAAAATTCTTGTGCAAAATCGGCCGCAACCGCATTCCTCTCCAAGGCACTTATCCTGTTCAACATGCATATTGTAAGGGAATGCCTCTTCCCTGCCCTGGACAAGCGCGCATTTGCGACGCATAATAATTACCCTTGGACCTTCGATTTTCATAAACTCATATATTGTCCTGGCCGTATCTGCCATATCATATGGATCTGAGACTGTAACTTTAATATCCAGAGAACGGCAAAGTGCCTCAATATCTACCGGTTGACTCTTTGCTCCCATTGCAGTCACACCTGTTCCAGGATGAGGCTGAAATCCGGTCATGGCTGTTGCGCTATTGTCCAGTATCAATAAAAGGATATTGGAATTATTGAATTTTGCATTAATAATGCCGGGAATGCTTGAATGAAAAAATGTGGAATCCCCGCAAACAGTTACAACAGGCTGATCAAACCCGAATTTTTCGAGTTTCCCATAACCACACGCCAGGCCGACTCCCGAACCCATTGCATGTACTGATTTCACCTGCCTGAAACCAGTAGGCCAGATTCCCATTGTGTAACAGCCAATATCTCCTGAAACAAATCCATTTTGATCATTCCATGCCAGGGCTGTTTTTATGGCATAATAAGACCCTCTATGTGGACAGCCGGGGCAGAAACCGAATTCTCTTGGAGGCACATTATTTTCTGTTATCTGTATTACGTTATCTCTGAACGATTTGTTTTCCCATGAGATTTCAAAAATATTGCCTATTACATCCAGGATATTTGCAGGAGCTATTTCACCACAGGATGGGATATGCCCTGAAGCCTTTCCAAAATAGGTTTTTAGTCCAACCTTTTTCCCAAGATCAGAGGCTAATGCCTTGACGTTGTTCTCAAGAAACGGGTCCACCTCTTCTGCAAACAGCACCTGATCACATGTCTTCAGGTGCTTTTCCAGTAATTTATCCGGTAAAGGCCAGGTTGTGCCCAGTTTAAGAACCCCCACCTGATCATCAAGTCCCAGGATTTCAACCGCTTCGTTAACATAATTCCACACACAACCACTTGATATAACAATCAATATTGGCTCAGAAGGGCCTTTATAACTGTTAAATGCTGATGTCTCGAATAATTCCTTTGCCTGATCGAGCTTTTTATGCCTTCCATCATGTTTGTTCACAATGGGAAAGGTGTGGAAAGGATTTTCCGGATCAAAATACGGTTTAACATTTACACTGGGTAAATCCCCGATAAATACATTTGAACGTGTATGCGAAAGTCTGGATACGCTTCTTACCATTACAACGTTTTTGATTTTTTCAGAGAGCTCAAAAGCCCAGCGAGTCATTTCAAGTGCTTCCTGGGGGGTGGAAGGTTCAAGCAAAGGGATGTCTGTCAGCGGGGCAAAAGGTCTCGCATCTTCTTCATTGGTGCTTGAAATACCTGAAGGATCATCACATGTAACCAGGACTATCCCGGCCTTTGTCCCCGAGAGTGTTAAATTGGTAAGGAAATCGGATGCAACATTGACCCCGTTCTGTTTCATACATACAAGGGCGCGACACCCGGCAAATGAAGCGGCTGTAGCAGCTTCGAGAGCAACCTTCTCATTAATGGACCATTCAACATAAACAGGCAGATCCCTTGTCGATTCAGCGAGGGTCTCGATTATCTCTGATGACGGATTCCCGGGATACCCGGAACAAAACATGACTCCGCCTTCAAGAGCACCACGGGCAATTGCTTCATTTCCCTGAAGCAATAATTCAACTCCTCCCGATTGTTGACTGATTCTGTTCATCCTAAACCCCGTACAAATATTAAAGGCTGACCGCCATATTACTCAAGGCTCTCTTTTGTTTATTAAGAGCAGCTTCCTTAAGATGGATAAAGTTCTCCTCAGGCAGCTCATCCAACTCCAACCATCCCTCTGCCTCAGCCGCATTTATAAGCTCATCACCTGCGTTGGTTCTGACTATTACCGTGTTCCACCCTTCACGGCCTTCTACCGTTCCTACGGAAAGATCGGCTTTTTCTGCTGTCATGTCCCTGCATATTGTGCAACCTTTCTGAATAAATGGTTTTACTGAATCAAGCGGGATATCAATCCATCCTGTTTCAGTTTGAACACAGAATTTTTCTGATGGTGGAGGCGAGATGTCGAACTTTTTTATTTTTCTATCAGGATATTCGTGATTTAAAAACGCCTCCAGACCGCGATATTCTAATGCCCAGGTACAGAACAGACCAATCTTGATGGCAATACGCTTGCTTCTCTCCTCTCCGTCCGGCTTTGCCAGTTTAATTCGTGCCAGGGCATCCATTTGGCAAGGGAGCCCCACCACCCCTATCTTGTCCTGTCCATCACTGATAGCTCTATTCAGAGCAGAAAGACTTCCTGAGGCTGAATATATTGATTGAGCACAATCGAGAATAGAAGTCCGGTTTTGAGAAATCCTTCCACCTGGAGAAGACTGTCCTCCTTTATCTGTTAAAACAGCTGATTTAATAATACCCTTTTCCAGGGAAAATATAATCAGGGAGGATACAGTGCCGCCATACTGGGCCTTGTTCCTGATGTCTTTATCAACGGCTCGTGCAATAACAACCCTGATGAAAGGGCCTACTTCTTCTGAATTGAAAACACCCTCGGCTTTCCTTTCCAGATGTATGCCTTCATAATCAGCCTTGGGACAGATTTGCAGGCATCTCCATACATCTGCGTAGCATTGATCCATCACAACAACTTTACCGTCAAAGTAATTAAAATACGGGCAAAGTCCTACGCATGCTCCGCACTGGACACAAATGCCCTTATTAATTACTTTTTCAATCAGACTGCGTTGACCTTCTGATTTAAAAGCTTCCATTTTCTATTGACTCCCCTTTAGGCCAGTTTTGGTGTTTATTTTATATTTTGGTTTGAAGGCGAGGTCAAGGTTAAAAAAAGACACAAATTGACAGGGGAATGCTTAATGAATAGATGCAGCAAAAAAGAAAACAGAAAAGGCCTCTTTTCCATCAGGCCTTTTCTGTTTTAATTGGTTTTTCATCTTTATAGTACTGATAATATTCAAAAACCTTTTCAATATAATACCTTGTAGCCCCAATAGGAGGAATTCCCTGGTATTCTTTTACCCTTCTGATACCAGCATTGTAAGCTGCCAGGGCCATTTTGATATCCCCTTTAAATTTCTTTAAAAGTTGTTTGAAGTATTTAACCCCGCCATTAATATTGTGTGCAGGATTGAAGATATCTTCAACCCCAAGTGCTTCAGCTGTCTTTGGCATGAGTTGCATGAGGCCTTTAGCGCCTTTTTTGGAAATAGCCTGGGGATTATATCCTGACTCAGCCATAATAATGGCTTTTATCAGGTCAGGATCAATATCGTGCTTATTTGCGACCTGTATAATAATAGGCGCAAAAAATTGCTCAGCCTTTTTTCTGCTGTTAAACTTTACAATATTCCTTTTTTGGAATTCAGACTGATCAGATTCAAAAATTAACGTTTTATTTTTAGCAGCTTGGTTTAACTCTCGTCCTTCAAAAGAAATAATACCGGACACAAACAGGAATATCAGAACGGCATACAACCACCGGGATAGCTTAATCGCAAAACCTCGATTAAATGATTCTTCGTCCATACTAGACCTCCAGATATGCATAAAAATTCTATATTAATTATTAATACATGCTGCCTTTGTCAAGGTATTTTTCAAGAGCTTGAATAATAGACAGAATATATGCTAATTTAACTGTTTTAATATAGCTTTTTCCATTTTCTAATAAGGCCACATTCAACTGAATTTATCGACTAATAGTTTAAACTCATATATTGCTTGAATTATCCTGTATAACGTGATTATATTATGATAAATAAATCAGCTACCTTTGGGAGATAAATTATGATTGAAAATATATCTGCTGCAGTGGAATTCCTTTCATCCATGATACAGGACAAACCAAAGATAGGAATGATTACAGGGACCGGCCTGGGATCCCTTACTGATAAAATTGCCGTTGATTTCACTCTGCCATATGAGGAAATTCCGAATTTTCCAAGTTCTACAGTTGAAGGACACGGAGGGAAGCTTATTTTCGGTAAACTCGCCGGAAATGCCATCATGGCGATGGAGGGCCGATTTCATATCTATGAGGGATATTCACCGAAGGAAATTACTCTCCCGGTCAGGGTGATGGCAATGCTGGGTGCAGAATATCTCTTTATTTCAAGTGCTGCCGGAGGCCTGAATACCCAATTTGACAGCGGAGACCTTATGATTGTAACAGACCACATAAACCTGACCGGCACCAATCCCTTGATAGGCCGTAACATGGATCAATTCGGCCCGCGCTTCCCTGATATGGCACAGGCCTATGATCCTGATTTGATTGCCCTTGGCAGACAAAAGGCTCTTCAATTAGGAATTATGATAAGGCAGGGCGTATATGTCGGCCTTGCCGGTCCCAGCCTTGAGACACCTGCAGAAACACGCTTTTTGAGAATGATCGGTGCAGATGCAGTTGGCATGTCCACCGTTTCAGAGGCTATTGTCGGTGTTCACTGCGGCCTTAAAGTTATGGCAATTGCCGCAATAACCAACATAAACCTGCCAGATTGCATGAGTAGAATTTCAATTGAACAAGTGATAGATACCGCTCAAAAAGCCGGCAGTTCCCTGTCACTGCTATGGGAAAAGATTATTGCCGGCCTGCCAGTTTAGAACATGAAACTGAAAAAAATTCCATTGTAATACGATGCCTCAGGAATATACTGACTTGCTTTGATTAAGCCATCTCTATCAATACCTTGAGGGCATCCACCATTGAAGCCCGCTCAAATGCAGTAATAGCTTCCTCAACAGGGTAGTTTTCAGTGATTAGTCTTTCAAGTGGCATATCAGGATAAGATTTCAGCATCTGTATCCCGACCTCAAACCTGCCGCATCGGGAACCTATAAGATTTATTTCCTTTACAACAATAGGCGCAAGATTAAGATCTGCCTTTGAGGCTACTGTTGACTTTAATACAATTGTACCGCCTGGCTTGCATATAGACATGGCTTCACTAATTCCTGCGCCGGAACCGGTTGCATCCACGACAATATCGGCTTCATTTTCAGTTTTGAGAGGACCTGGTGCACTTTTAAGATGACGCCATTTTGAGATATCAAGCTTTTCAGGGTGATGTCCGAACAAAGTCACATCGTTAACAACAGTTGAAATAGCCCAGGCGCATAAAATTCCGAGGCGCCCGTCTCCAAGCACAATCACATGTTCATCTCCCCGGAATGAAACCTGATCAATTATTTGGCAAGCTGCTGACAGGGGTTCAATAAAAACTGCTCTGTCATCAGTGATGTTCTCCGGTATTTCAAAAAGATTTGATACCGGCAAAACACACCAGTCAGCCATGCATCCATCAAGTTTATCAATACCTAACACTTTTCTATCAGGGCAATGGTTTCCCAATCCCTTTTTACACAATGGGCATTTTCCGCATGCAACATTTATTTCGCCCGTTATTCGTTTGCCTATCCACTCCAATGCACAACACTTTTCCACAATCCCAATAAATTCATGACCGAGCACACCTTTGAATGACTTATATCCTTTCATAAGCTCCAGATCAGTCTGGCAGATTCCTGCCTTTTTTATTCGTATTAACGCCCAGTCTTCAGGCAATTCCGGTATAGGGTAATCGGCCGCAAATCCAAGTTTACCATCAAATACCACTGCCCTCATACCCGATCTATTACTGTTCATTATTAAATCTCCTGCAATTAAATGATGAATTATAAAGGTCTTTCCCTGTGAATTCAAATCCTATTTGCCGAATACTAATTCCAGCAATTGCCTTTCTGAACACCGCAGGATAATCGATCTGGAAGAAAGGAGGTGTATGGTGAAAAAAGTATGTCTGTAATAATGGTCAGGCGATCAAAATCGGTTAGGGATATATTAATAAAATTATCCGATTGCTATTTAACTTACAATATATAACACTGCATTTAACCGGATAGTTTGTATTGGATATCTTTTTTATTTGACAAATGTAAATTGTTGTATTTGACTGCTTAAATCAAACCTTGTGAGGAACCTTATGAAATCTCTGTTTTCTGCATATAGAATTAAGGGAATAGAGCTCAAGAACAGAATAGTCATGCCTGGGCTTGCATCATTTCTATTGAATGATGATGGATCTGTTAATGAGGGGACCATAGAACACTATAGACGAAGGGCTGCTGGAGGGCCAGCTATGGTTATTATGGAGGCATGTGCAGTGTCACCTGAGGGAATTGTCTCTATACATCAACCAAAAATTTGCGATGACAGATACATAACCGGGCTCTCAAAGATTGCTGAGGCCCTCAAATCAGAAGGAGCTGTACCAGCTATTCAAATACATCACGGCGGAAGACAAACATCAATTAAGGTTATCAAACAAAAACCTTTTGCCCCCTCCCCTATTCCATGCCCTACAATTCATGGTGATGTTGAGCCTCTTACTATTCAAGGTATCCACGATCTGGTCAAAAAATTTGGAGACGCAGCAGAGAGGGCCATTGAGGCGGGCTTTGAATTAATAGAAATCCATGGAGCTCATGGATATATAATCAATCAGTTCCTTTCACGCTTTTCTAATATCAGGGACGATGAATATGGTGGCGATACATTTGGCAGGACTCGGCTTGCAAAAGAAATAGTTTCTGAAGTTAGAAATCGTGTTGGAAATGACTTTCCCATATCTTTCAAGATCAGCGCCACAGAATTTGTACCTGACGGCCTTACAGTCAAAGAAAGCATCAAAATTTTAAAAATCCTGATTGAAGCAGGCATTGATATTGTGCAGGTGTCAGCTGGAAATGACGCTACACCCGAATGGATTTGCCAGCCCATGTTCATGAAGAAGGCCTGTCTTGTTGATTCGGCTGAAAAAATAAAATCCAGTTTGAATATTCCCGTTATGGCTGTCGGAAGGATTAACGATCCTGTAATTGCAGACGAGATTATAGGACAGGGAAAGGCTGATCTGGTCTGCATCGGCAGGGGCCTTCTGGCTGACCCTGAAATGCCTAATAAAGCAAAAGAAGGGCGTCTGGAAGATATAAGGATTTGTATCGCATGCAATACATGCATGCAATCAATCTTCCGAAGAGGTCGAGTTGAATGTCTGGTGAATCCATCTCTGGGGAGAGAAAGGGAGATGGCCTTTTATCCTGCTGAGACAGCAAAAAAGATCATGGTAATAGGAGGAGGCCCGGGAGGGTTAAATGTGGCATGGGTTGCTGCCAGGAGAGGTCATGACGTCCACCTGTTTGAAAAACAAAAAGCCCTTGGCGGGCAGCTTATTATTGGCAGTATTACAGCTTATAAAAAGGAACTGCAAAGTCTGATAAAATTCCAGAAGAGGCAGATCGAAAAATATGGGGTGAAATGTTACCTTAATACTGAAGCTTCAGTAGATACTGTTAAAGAGATGAACCCGGATGTTGTGATCCTTGCAACCGGATCCTTGCCATTCATCCCGGACATAAAGGGAATTAATAGAGATATTGTTGTCCCTTTTAATACAATCCTGAATGGAAGTGATCCTTTATCCAAGAGGACAGTGCTTGTCGGAGGCGGGGCCACAGGATGTGAAGTGGCTATACATCTTTCTGAAAAGGGATGCCCGGTTACTATTGTCGAAATGCTTCCTGATATAGGAGAAGGCCTTGAAACAATGACCAAAAAAATCCTCGTCAAAAATCTGATAAACAATAATGTCCAAATCATGACTGAATTCAAAGTGACCAGAGTGGAGGATAATGGCGTTTTTGTTACAGGAAAAGGCAATGATGAAATATTTATAGAAGCGGAGCGTGTTGTGATTGCGGCAGGATTCAGGCCGGAGAACAGTCTTTATGAAAAAGTGAAAAATCTGGGATACGAAATACATCAAATAGGAGATTGCCTTGAGCCGAGAAGTGCAAAAAGTGCTATTTATGAAGGTGCAGTCTTAGGTCGCTCCATTTAGTGCCCTTTAGAAGTTAATTCCTGATAGGCCTTGTTTATTTCCTTAAAACGCACTTCTGCGAGTTCTCTGAATTCTTTTCCTAAATATGACACCTTATCGGGATGATACTGGTTGACAAGTTCTCTGTAGGCCTTTTTTATTTCTTCCTGTGATGCCCCCCTGTTTATACCCAAAACCTCAAACGGATCTTTTTGTGTATCGTCCCCCTTGTTCTGGAAGGCTTCCCCTTCTCTTCTTTCCTTAAAATGCTGGTTATTTTCCTTTTGAGAGGTACTGTAAATTTTCCTTTTATTGGCAAAAAAATACCGCCAGAGAAAAAACAAAACAATCAGATCATCAATCCAGCCTAATCCAATAAAAAAATCCGGAATTAAATCATACCATGAAATAACATACAGTATTGCCAGGATAGCCAGCAGGACTTTCATTATTTTAAGCCGTTCTTTCTTGATTGTCCTTTGTTTCGGCTTCTTTTATCAGCCTTTCACCAAAATTCTTAAGGAATAGACTAATATCCTTTTTCCATTCGTTCATCGTATTCAGGCCCTGAGTCTTCAGGCTCCTGTTTTCCAATATACAATTGGCAGGTTTTTTTACTGCACCCTGGACATCTTTCAGGCTGCAGGGTTCAAGGGATGCATTTATTCCCAGTTTGTTTAGTATATATTTTGCCCACTCATAACGACTGCAATAGCCTTCAGACGTGATATGGTAAGTTCCTCTTGCGTCAACATCTAAAAGCTTCACTGCTTCAAGGGCAACGCGATAGGCCCATGTTGGTGAGCCAAATTGATCATCTGGTATTCTTAACATTTTTGTTTTCTTTCGGATTGCCCTGGTCACAATAGACTTGACGAAATTATCCCCATTTATTCCATACAGCCATCCTGTTCGAATAATAATATAATTTGGAGAGTTATCTCTAACAGCAATTTCACTATCTTTCTTGCTTTTTCCATATGCTGAAAGCGGATTCGGGATATCATCTTCAAAATATGGCTGGGGAAACATCTTCCGTCCATCAAACACATAATCACTTGAGATATGAACTAATTTTCGCTCAAATCTTGCGCAGCCCTGTGCCAAATTTCTTGGCCCTTCTATATTTATCTTTCGTACCGCAAAATCCTCCTTTTCACATGCTTTCAAATCAGTAAAACCCGCACAATTAATAACGATATCCGGTAATAACCTTTGAAATATATCTATAACCCCATCCCAGCTGGTTATATCGAGTTCCGTCTTATCTGGCGAAATCACCTCATGATTCCGGCTGAAGACACGCCTGCATTCACTCCCAAGCATGCCTGTGGCCCCTAAAATAAGTATCTTCATTTATTCCCCCAACCTGATTTGTTATTTTTTTCGCTTCTTTATCATATAATCCAAATAAAATAAACAAATTCTTTTATTTAAGCATTGCAGCCCGAGGATTTTTATAAATGCTGCTAACTTGACGTCACGGAAAAAAATCAATTATTCTCCATTTAGAATAAGAGGTTGATTTCCAATATCCTGAAGTGGCATTTCTCAACTCTCCAAAAATACCTGTGAGTAGAGCCGCCACAAGCATATGATTTCTTCCTGCATTATAAATAATATACTCTCTTATTTAGATATTTTACAAAACCCATAAGATTCAGACTTGCGCAAATCCGTATTTTAATGTAATTTCAAACTCTAAAATCATTTTCATTCATTTTAAAAACCCGCTTGACTGAATGTGTTGAGAAAACATTATTTCTCCATTTCAAGGCTGTATTAATTCAGGCATGAATAAGGAATTGGCAAAGCAGGGCTAAAGATCTACACTGATCAAACAAAGGGCCGTTTCATGAACAAAGGTTATCTGTCTGCAGAATTTTTCCTCCGGATCTGTTTTTTAATTTATTTATTTTCAGTCACTCTATTTTTTTTCTTTTCAGCTGCTGATTCTATTGAAGCCTCCGACATTCCGTATTTCCAGGAGGCTGATATTAAAAAAGATATTATAAGAGGCATTGACCTCCTCTATAATGAACAATTTGATGAAGCTGAAAATATTTTTCAAAAGGTAATAACCGCTTCCAGCGAAAGGCCTTCCGGCTATTTCTATTTAGCTATGGTTAGCTGGTCACAATTGTCTTCAGGTTTTTGGTCTCCCTCTGTTGTCGAACAATTCAGAAAACGTATAGACAAAACAATCAGTGTTGCCGAAAATTGTATTCAGAATAATGGTAATAATAGTTATGATTATTTTTTTCTTGGCGGGGCCCTTGGATTTAAAGGGAGATTCAGACTTATGCAGGGAAAATGGTTTTCCTCATTTCTCCTTGCAACTGATGCGGTTGAGGCCCTGAAAACATGTATTAATATGGACCCTTATAATCGCGATGTGCTTCTTGGTCTTGGAACATACGATTACTATACTGCAAGGCTTTCCGGCGTTCTGAAATTTCTGTCATACCTTCTAATACGCTGGGGCGATAAGGAAGAAGGCCTGAGAAAGTTACATCTTGCTGCTAAAGAGGCAGTATATTCTTCAACGGAAGCTAAAAGCATGCTTCTTCACATATATCTTTTCCTTGAAGAAGATTTTTCAAAAGCCCTTAACCTGGCCGAGGAATTATCAAAAGAATATAAAAAGAATAACCGCTTCGAACTTTTAAAGGGTGTTTGTTATATAAGGCTGGGTATGGATCTCAAATATAAAGATCTTGCTGCAGATTTACGTAAGAGATCCTCCGATATTCCTAATTTTTGGGAAAAACGTGCTCTTTATCTTGAATCCATTAAGGACATTTATAATGGAGCATATCCTGAAGCAAGATCAAAAATCTCTGAAATACTGAAGGCTCCTGATCCGGTTAACGATCCGGTGATGATTGCATGGCCGTTACTAAAAATGGGCATGATCTTTGATCTTATTGGCAAGAGGGAAGAGGCAAGAAAATATTACCTCAAAGTCTTAAATATGGAAAATGGATCAGGAGCACAATTTCTCGCTGAAAAACTGCTGAAAGAGCCGCCTGGAAAAAAAGATCCCTTTATCGGCTATTAACCGGTGTTGTATGAAAAATATCTCCCGTTTACTACTCATTGCACTTTTGCCTGTCCTTTTCCTGTCAGGCTGTATAAAGCTTGCACTTCAATTCTCACCAGATCTGATATCAAATTTGAGCAATGCCATATTTGAAGAATGTGATCCGCAACTTGCAAAAGAGTCCCTGCCGGCTGATCTGAAATTAATGGAAGGTTTACTTAAAAATGACTCTGGAAACAAACAGATACTGTCCACGCTTTGCATGGGATTCACCGGTTACTCAATGCTTTTCGTTGAGGAAGATGATAAGGAAAGGGCATCACTTCTTTACCTCAGGGCCAGGAAGTATGGCTTCAGTGCTATTGGGCTGAGTAATTTAAAATTTAATGGATCAACTCCTGACAGGGAAGCCCTTAAAAAGAAACTCATTGAAATTGGAAAAGATGAACTTGAAGCGCTTTTCTGGACAACCATGGCATGGAACCTATGGATTAACATAAACCTTGATAAACCTTTTGCACTGGCTCAATTGCAAATGGCACAGGCCTGTCTGAACAGAGTTATGGATATCAAACCGGATTTCTTTTATGGAACTCCATACATTATGATGGGAACAATTCTTGCCAGCAAGCCACCAATTATGGGTGGCAGTGAAGTCATGTCTAAAGAATACTTTGAAAAGGCAATGGAACTGACTCAGGGAAATTTTTATATGACCCGCTATTTTTTTGCAAAACACTATGCTGTAAGAACCCAGAATAAGGAGTTATTTTTTGAATTGACCAGGGATTCCGATAGTTCCGGTTTTGAAAAATTAAAAGACGTCTGCCTTGTAAATGCTGTTATGAAGGAAAAGATAAGGCATTTGAGAAAAATGAGCCAGGATCTGTTCCTGTAGGGGGTAATATTGCCAAATAAGAAACAGGTATTAATGCTGTTTTTCTTGTTCTCATTCTGCATGAGCTGTTTTTTTATTCAGGGGGATTATTCAATCGCAGAATCCCAGTATGTAATCAAATTCGCCACTGTTGCCCCTGAAGGCTCAACATGGGTGAAACATATGAGGAGACTTGCCAAAGATATCTTTGATAAAAGCAATGGCCGTATTGACTTCAAGATATTTCCGGGTGCAGTTCTTGGGGACGAACTTGACGTCTTGAGGAAAATCAGGGTCGGGCAGATTGATTGTGCGGCATTTTCAGGGGTAGGATTCGGACAGATACTCCCTATGGTAAGGGTTCTCGACCTTCCCTTCCTTTTTCGAAATTACCAGGAAATTGACATGGTTCACCGGCAATTGCGAGAGTTTTTTGCATCTGAATTCAGAAAAAGAGGTTTTGAACTCATCGCATGGGCAGAAGTCGGCAATACTCATCTTTTATCAAAAAAACCCATAATAAAAGTCAGTGATCTTTCAGGGCTTAAGGTATGGACATGGTCAGGCGATCCCATAGCAAAAGAAACTTTTTCCGCAATGGGAATTAATCCCATCCCCCTTGCAATTACCGATGTAACTACTGCAATAAATACAGGAATGATCGATACGGTATATGCTCCGCCCCTTGCTGCCCTGGCCCTTCAATGGTACACCTCCATGAAGTACATGACCGCCCTGCCGCTTGTACATTCAACAGGTGCTGTCCTGATATCTTCAAAGTTCATAAAAAAACTGCCCGGGGACCTTTCTGATCTTCTCATGAGCACCTTTGACCTCGCAATGGCAGAACTGACTTCAGCATTGAGAGAGCAGAATAAGGAAGCAATAGAGTTAATACGGAACAGCGGAGTTACAATAATTCCTGTCCCGTCTGCAGCCGTATTAAACGAATTCTACAGGATACATGACCGTGTTGCGCAGAAATTGATGGACGATATTTACCCGGGGGAAGTCCTGCACCGTGTCTATGATATTTTAAAAAGGCCCCATTGACATATTTTACTTTTCAGAAGTTCATCACTCATGAATGCATTAAAATGGCTGGATAACAGGATAGCAAGAATCGAAGGCTGGACAATTATTGCCTTCCTCTGGCTCATGGTAGTCCTGACCTTTCTGCAGGTCAGCCTGAGAGGACTTTACACACACGCTCACCTCGAATGGGCAAATGCCATGATGGGATATCTTGACTGGTCTGAGTCATTAGTCAGGCTCCTTGTCCTTTGGTTGACCTTTTTAGGGGCATCTCTCCTAACAAGAGAAAACAGGCATATCAGAATTGATCTTTTTTCCTCCCTCCTTCCGCCGAATTGGCTATGTGCTCGCGATGTTATACTTTCAATTGCCGGAGCCCTTGTTTCGGCTGTTATGCTTGTAGCATGCATCAGTTATATCCGCATGGAAAAGGCTTTTGGAGGGAATATCTTTCTTTCCATACCCAACTGGATCGGACAGCTGATACTCCCCGTTGGTTTTGGCCTGATCCTTTTTCGCTTTGTGATCAGATCACTCGACAGTGGCATTGATATCATAAAAGGCAATGTCAGATGATTATTTTATTGTCATTACTTCTGATTATACTGACAATACTTGGCCTGCCCGTATTTGTCGCCATCCTTGCGGCAGCCATGCTAGGTCTCTATGCCAGCGGCGTATCATTTGCAGCGATTCCCATAGAAATCTTCCGTCTGGCCAATGCTCCGGTTTTACTCGCTATCCCTCTTTTTACTTTTGCAGGTTATTTGATGTCCGAAGGAGGCACGTCCGCACGCCTTGTTAGGTTCTCAAAAAGCATTTTCGGATGGCTCCCTGGAGGTCTCGGCGTAGTAGCCCTTGTCTCATGTGCTTTTTTCACTGCAATTACCGGTGCTACAGGGATAACCATAATTGCACTTGGCGGGCTGCTTTTACCAGCCCTCATTTCAGAGGGATATGAGGAGAATTTTTCTCTCGGACTTATTACAACTTCAGGCAGTCTTGGCCTGCATTTCCCTCCGAGCCTCCCTATCATATTGTATGGTTTCGTTTCAGGCGCAAGCATCGAAAAGCTATTCGTGGCTGGATTGTTTCCGGGAATTCTCCTGGTCGGAGTCCCATGCCTGTTTTCGATTTTTATGGGAAAAAAATGGAAACTCAATCAACCGCACTTCTCCAGGCATGAATTTCTATCAGCAACAAAAGATGCTGCATGGGAATTGCCGATCCCTTTTTTCATTATTGCCGGTATCTATTCAGGCTTTTGTACGGCCACAGAAGCTGCAGCACTTACTGTTGCATATGTCCTGTTTGTGAAGGTTGTTGTGTTTCACGAATTGAACCTTATCAGGGATTTACCCGGGATAATGACCGAAAGCATAAAAATGGTAGGCGGCATTATGATAATACTTGGGGCTGCGCTTGGTTTTACGAATTTTCTTGTTGATGCGTTCATACCCATGAAGATATTGAACCTGATGGAAGGAATGGTTGAAACCAGAACAGGTCTTCTTCTGACTCTCAATGTCTTTCTGATCGTGGTGGGCTGCATGATGGATATCTTCAGCGCCATTTTGATCGTAGTCCCGCTTATCGTCCCGCTTGCAGACAAGTTCGGAATCGATCCGGTCCACCTGGGTATAATCTTCCTTGCTAACCTCGGAATCGGTTATAACACCCCACCGGTAGGACTTAATCTTTTTATCGCGAGTTCAAGGTTCGATCGTCCTGTGATACAGTTATATAAAGCAACTTTGCCTTTTCTGTTACTACTGCTTTTTACCCTGCTTCTGATCACATACTGGCCCAGCCTGAGCCTGTTTCTGCCAGGCTTGCTTAAATCATGATCATCTCTTTAAAGACCTTTTACAGGATACTTTAAATATTTTTAAGCAGTTTATTTTCAGGGGATTTCTCAATAAGGCTGTTGAATTCTTCAAGGCAGTCGGAAATATCTTCCAGCTCTCTTGATTGGGCAACGGGTATATTGTCTGTCCCGGCCCCTTCCAGGGCATCCATGACATACTTAATAGTCATTTTTTCAACATCCTGGGATGGCTGGTAACCGACCGTACTGTTATAATCAAGATACACCCTTGATATAACCCCGGATTCAGCAAGTTCGTATAAGATTTGACGAACCAGTCTGATCGGCATATCGAGCTCGTGAGAGATTCCATCTTCATCCATCGGATCAAGCCCTTCGGAAAAACGTTTTATAATAAAATTTGAAATTCTCAGACTAAGCAGCCTCTTGAACGAATAATTTATTCTGAGGCAGTCAGGTTCGAATTCGTATGTGTCCACATTCTGAAAGGCAAATGATATTTCCGCACCCAGAAGAACAATAAGCCAGCTCACCTGCATCCATATGAGGAAAAGAGGCAGGGCTGCAAAACTCCCATAAATTGCATTATACCTGGAAACACCTATTTGAAACGTAAGGTATGCAAGCTGAAATAATTGAAACATGCTGCCTGCAATAATACCCGCTATAGCACCTGATCTGAAATTGACCTTTGTATTGGGCATGAATATATAAATAAACCCGAACAGTATCCAGAGCACACAATAGGGCAGGAACTTGAGCACAAAAGATATGACAGGGCTGAAAACCGCAAAAAGCGCAACCCTGCTGGTAATATACTCTAGCTGGCTTGTTATGATGACTGTCATAGTACTTGCTATGACGAACAAAAACGGGCAGATGAGCATAAGGGATAAGTAGTCACTGATCTTCCTTACAGCAGTTCTCGCCTTTTTAATCCCCCAGATATCATTGAATGAATGTTCAATATTTGAAAGGAGTTTTATAATCGTGTAAAAAAGTAGAACAACGCCAATGCCGGCAATAAGACCTCCTTTTACGCTTTCAAGAAGGGACTGTGCAAAGGCAATGACTTTTGCAACAATTTCCTCCTGCCCTTCCAGCTTCTCAATAAGCTGCTTTTGAAGCAGCTTTTCCATACCGAATCCCTTGGCGATTCCGAAAAGTACGGCTGCAACCGGTACAATGGAAAGCAGCGAATAAAGGGTGAGTGAGGCTGCCCTTAACTGGCATTTGTCTTCAGCAAGGCCGCGCACGGATAATACTATGATCCTCGCCAGCCTGATCAGAAACCATCTTGAACGAGGAAGTGTCCCCTTTCTGATCCTCCAGATTTCGGTCTTAAAAAAGTGAACAGCCTTTTCCTTATTCATAATCTCAACCCCGCAAAGATGTTCAAACATCCTCAAAAAAGGATTCGGAGCAAATTCTTAATCATAATTTGCTCTTGTATCTTCATCACTCATTGTCGGTGCAATAATGGATTCCCATTCAGGCTTTTTCCATGTTCCAAGAGAATTATGCATATCAAGATACTTCTCAGGGATAGGGTGAGTTCCTACAACTATTTTTACTCCGTATCGTTTTTCAAGGAATGCCTTAAACGTATCGATATATGGACAGGGAGGATAACCAACCACAAGGCCGGTAGCAAGATGAATGACTTCTGCCCCATTTTTAACCATTTCTTCTCCAGCATATTCTATGTTGCCTCCAGGACAACCATCACAGGTCGTAAAACCAACCAGCTCGGGTTCTGTTTCCCTGTATATGCTGAAAGCCCCTTCCCTGTTTTTCATCGCCCGCAAACATTTCCCTCCCGCACAGCGTCGGTAGCGATCACAAATAATTATTCCTAGCTTTGTCTTTGAACTCATCTCATATCCTTTCTATGCTCCTCCCTGCCTGTGCCGCGGCAGACAGTGAAATAACAAAATTCGAAATCCTCATCTCCTGAATATTTTCGGACAATGAAGAGCAAATTACAACCATAAAATTCCAGTAAATTCAATTGCTGTGCCCTAATAATGAAGAAAAACTGACAGCATTTCAAAATACACCCGGACATGTCACAAAGGCATAGGCCTATCTCTTTCTGAAAATTACACCAGAGATTAGCCCCCCTATTGTATCTGCTGTCACGTCATATAAATTTGCATCTCTGCCCGGTACAAATGATTGATGAAATTCATCCAGCCCTCCATAGAAAGCAACCATAAGTGTTATTAAAATGACCCTTACAAGAGGTTTCTTTTCCTCATGCGGCCTGAATGAAAAAGCAAAAAGGAACCCCAGGAAGCCAAAACATACTATATGCAATACCTTGTCCATTCCATAAAAGACAATTTCTACCGGCAGCTTTGGTCTGGAAGAAAGATAAAAAATAGTAACCATCCAGAAGATGGAAAGCACCCTGAAAATCCGGTAATTATTGATAATATCTTTCATTTTTTCATACAATATAATACAGGCAATTAATAAATGAAATGCCACTTGAACAACGGCAGTTTATAATGCTACGATAAAAAAATTGCAAGCGCCCCTGATTTTTATGTTTTATTTGAATGAAAATAAGCAGACAGAATAAAAAACTGAACTGATAACTGTAAACGAGGTAACAAAAAGTGAAACTTGATCAATTCCCTGAAGATATTCGTACATATTTATTGCCCGATCCGAAAGGGCAAATGATCTATAGATGTCTTTCATGCCATGCAGAGTACGATATCGACCGGCTCCTTTATACATGCCCTGAGTGTGGTTCTGTGCTGTTACTCCATGACATAAATACCAAACACATCAAAGACATTGACGCCGGCAGACTGCGAAGGATATTTGATTATCGGAAGATGCTGAATCATAAGTCTTTAAAAGGAATTTTCCGTTTTTATGAATTCATCGCTCCGATAATTCCGCTGGATCGGATTGTATACCTCGGAGAGGGCAATACTCCGTTGATTGAAGCAAATGAGCGCCTTAAGACGATAGCCGGGATTCAGTTTTATTTCAAAAATGACGGACTTAATCCCAGCGCCTCTTTTAAAGACAGGGGCATGGCATGTGCGCTCAGTTATATAAATTATCTGGCAAAAAAGAAAAATATGACCAGTCTCCTGGCCATTTGTGCATCAACAGGTGATACTTCAGCTTCCGCCGCACTTTATGCTTCTTATCTTGAAGATTTTCTAAAATCAGCTGTGCTGTTGCCCGAAGGGAAAGTAACCCCCCAGCAGCTGTCACAGCCTCTTGGCAGTGGTGCAAGAGTAATTGAGATTCCAGGTGTTTTTGATGATACGATGAAGGTTGTTGAATCTCTTGCAGACAATTATCACGTTGCACTTCTTAATTCAAAGAACAGCTGGCGCATACTGGGACAGGAGTCTTTTGCCTTTGAAATTGCACAGGACTTTGATTATGAAGTGGGAGATAAGGTTATTTTCGTGCCTATCGGGAATGCCGGTAATATTACGGCCGTTATGAGTGGTTTCCTGAAATTTCGTAAGGCCGGGATCATAGATCATTTACCCAAAATTATTGGTGTTCAGTCCGAACATGCAGACCCTGTTTACAAATACTATCTGGAAGATGAGCCTGAAAAAAGGCGTTTTGTTCCTGTAACCGTTAAACCCAGCGTAGCACAGGCAGCCATGATAGGTAACCCTGTTTCCATGCCGAGAGTAATACAGCTGGTTCAGGAGTATAACATTGCAGCAGGCGGAAAAAGGGTTTTTGTTGTCCAGGTCCGTGAACAGGAAATCATGGATTCAATGCTGCTTGCAAACAGGAATGGTAATATTGCCTGTACTCAGGGTGGAGAATCTTTTGCAGGTCTTTTAAGGGCCGTGAATGAAGGTCTTATTGAATCATCTGAAATTGGCATACTTGACTCAACAGCTCATGCCCTTAAATTTTCTGTTTTTCAGGACATGTATTTTAACGACACTTTTGACCCTGAATTTAACATCATTCCAAAATCAGAACTCAGAAATGCACCTGTAAGGGTGCGCCCGGCAAGCATATCGAAATACCCTGAACAGGGGAAGCCTCTCCCGGAAAGAGAGATGAAGGTTTTTGTTGAAAAGATGACAGAAGAAATAGCAGGGATGTTGGGGTTGGAACGAATCAAAAAAAGCTCTTAAAAGATTTCTTTAAAAACCATCAGATATCTTTAAAGTATTTTGTGAATTAACGCTGCTATCCATTGGATATTTGATCTATATTGATTATTACCTTTTTTCATTATGCAGAAAATCAAAATTATTGTTGTCGACAGGACAAAATCTCCTTTTCTCAGACAGGGAGAATTGTTTTATCTGGACCGGCTGAAAAGATACGCCAGGGTTGAATGGATGGAGGTAAAACAGTCAAAGATACGGAAAGGCGTGCCGGTTGACAGCATTATTTCAACGGAGGGAACCGCCATAGAAAAAAGGCTCCATCCGGATGATTATAAAATTGCACTGGATTCATCAGGAAAAACTTATGATTCGACAGGCCTGGCAGAATTGATTAAGCGATTATCCTTAAAGAGCACTGTGCCTGCTTTTATTATTGGAGGCCCTTTAGGGCTTTCAAAAAATACTCTGGAAACTGCAAAAAAGATATTCTCTCTCTCCAGGTTAACCCTTACTCATGAAATGACCCGGCTCATACTCCTTGAGCAACTGTACAGGGCATTCACCATTATTAATAATGAGAAATATCATAAATAGTGTCCATCCATTAATCGAAAAAGGGCACTGAAAAATCACCAGAGCCACTGATTACCTGGATTTCTCTGCGGCCTCCAGGGCCATTGCTATTTTGTTCTTAAGTTCAGTCAAATCAAAAGATTTTATCACATAGAAATCAGCTGCAATCGATTTTACATCTTCCTTAAAGGTATCATATGCAGTACAGAGGATAACAGGCAGATCATAAACCTTATTACGTATATCTTGAAGCAGGTCAAGTCCGTTATAATCGACCATCTTGATATCCAGTACAACCAGATCAGGCTTTTCCTTTTCAATCGTTTCAATGAGCTTATAGCCGCTGCCGGCTGTAATGACTTCATAACCCGCCTCGCTCAACTCTTCTGAATAGAGATACCGGATATGTTCTTCATCATCGACAATCAGTATTTTTGCCATTACCCTATCCCCTTCGCTTAAGACTCAGAACCTTCTCAGCCAAATAAAACCCGACCTTAGGTTAGCTCTGGACATCCTTTTTATTGCGTACAATCAGTACCGAACACTCAGCCTTTGAGGCGACCCTTTTTGCAACACTTCCGAAAAAAACAAGCCCCATGCCTGAAAGGCCGTATGATCCCATAACAATCAGGTCAATACCATTTTTATCGATAAAATTCAATATCTCGGACGAGACATGCCCGTCAAGAACCAGAAGTTCAGAATCAATAGACTTCTTTATCTTTGAACCATATTCCAGACGCATTCTTTCTTCAATATCCAGAATCCAGGTTTTTTTTGGTTCTTCCGGCATAACCCAATCTGTCTCTATTGACATGGGATTAATTAAAGGAGGCAACACATGAACAACATAAAGTTTGGCCTTGTATTTTTCTGCCAGATCAAGGGCCTGAACAAATGCTGACTTTGAGTGTTCAGAAAAATCAGTACAACATGCGATCTTTTTTATTGTCATAATTTAAACCTCCCAATGCTACAGTTGTTATCCCAGTTTACGTGTAACTTGAAAGAGACCTTTATTATACATAATTTTACATGCTATCTAATAGAATCACAACCATAATTTTGTAAAAGAAAAATTCCTGCTATTTTAACTGCATAAAATCTTTTTTCAATCATAGCTATATTCAAGCACTTCAACCCTTAATTTTCCTGTGAATTCCAAACATTTTAAATTAATGTCCGCCCCCCTCTGATTCAGCTTGATATGGTAATAAAATAAACCGACCGGGTAGAGTAGGAAACTGACAATGCACAGCCATCGAGACTTTCAATTGACGCCTTGCCGCACGCAGCTACTGCATATCAATCAGTAGGAACGCAGAATCAGCCTCCCCTCATCAAACCGTGCATGCGATTCTCCCGCACACGGCTTTCCGATGTTCTTCACCCCAAGGCATGCGCTCTCGTTCATCCCGCTGTCGAAGGCACTTTATAAACACCGTAACGCTCATACAAATCATGCTTCGGAATCCGTACATAACCGTTGTTACGATACCTGATCTTGTATCTTTTCCTAAGATGATTCCGCACCTGTGTGGATAATGGGGACGCCTATGCTTTTATGCATTTTTGGAATCGGGATTGCTTTGTTAGGTTTTTGATATTATACTAAATAGTGACAAAATCAGGCTTGGATTTGGTCTTAAATATTTAAAGGGGTAATGGGTAATAGGTCAGGGGTAATAGGTCAGGGGCATCTGGGCTGGGGTCGGAGTCCAGCAGCCTGAAATTCAGGATATCTCGTCGCTTCGCTCCTCGAAATGACAAAACAGGGTGCTCCTTGAAATGACAAAACAGAGGTGTTTCTTGAAATGACATTCTAAATAGACTTTGACAGAATCTCTACAATCCTTTCTGCTGTTCTTCCATCCCATATTTCAATGGGTCGTCCCTTTTTTGCTTTTCCGTCAAGAACATTGTCCGCTTCCATGATGATTTTTTCCGGGTCATCTCCTGCAAGGACATTTGTTCCATCTGTAAGTGTAATGGGCCGCTCTGTTGTGTCTCTCAGTGTTATGCACGGGATGTTGAGTACCGTTGTTTCCTCCTGTATGCCGCCGGAATCGGTAAAAACCATTTTGGCATGTGCCATCAGGTTCAGGAAATCCAGGTATCCCATGGGATCAAAACAATGAATCCTTCCTTCATTGCTGACTTTTTCATCATGATTTTCATGCAGGATATCAGTAGAACTGTGAAAAACAAATGCGTCTTTAAGACCAAAGGCTGTAATCTGTTTTCGTGTCCGTGGGTGTATGGGAAAAATAAGTGGGATTTTTGAGGCTACCTTACTGAGTCCTGAAAGTATTCGCTTGAATGTTTTCGGATCATCAACATTGGATGGCCTATGGAGGGTAAGCATGGCGTAAGGTTGAATTCCCGCCCTGCCCTTCTTTTTATCTGCTGATTGGAGACCCAGTCCTTCAAGTATATCAGTCTTTTTTGCCTTCTCAAGGTTAAAAAGGAGGCTGTCAACCATAATATCCCCGACAAGGAATATCTTTTCCCTGGCTACGCCTTCCCGCAAAAGGTTATCATCCCCGTCCGGTGAAGGTGTGAAGAGATAATCGGATAAGGCGTCCGTCAGGATACGGTTTATCTCTTCCGGCATCTTTCTGTCGAAACTTCGGAGTCCTGCCTCCACATGAGCAACTGGAATATGAAGTTTCACGGCGGTTAGAGCACATGCAAGCGTGGAGTTAACATCTCCCACGACAATAACCAGGTCCGGCTTTTCCGACAGGAGCACCTGCTCGAAGGCAATCATGACGTTGCCGGTCTGCTGTGCATGAGTGCCGGAGCCGACACCTAAATGAACGTCAGGCTTTGGAATCTGCAGTTCCCGGAAAAAGGAGTCTGACATATTGTCGTCATAATGCTGTCCGGTGTGGACAAGAAAAGGTTTTATGGAGTTGGCGTTATATAGATTACTGGCGGCGATTGCCCTCATAAGCGGGGCAATTTTCATGAAATTGGGCCGCGCAGCTGCAACGAGGATCCATCTTTTTTGTTTATCGGGAGTTTTATTATGGCGTGTTGGGGGCATTCTATTATTTGTATGGATTGATAATAATCAGAATATTAGGCAATTATACAGCTCCTTACCTTTACTTACGGTGAGAACTTTACAAAACTCTTGTGCGCCTCAGGCTCAATCGTTATTTGTACCAGCCAAAAACACAGGCTGGTAATCCCGCCCAAAGACTGGCGGGTAAAATTTCGACGCCCGATTTTCATCGGGAGGAAAGATCCTAACACAATTGAATCATTAAGATTTCTCGTCGCCAACACTCCTCAAAATGACAAATTTCAAATGGAGGCACACCTTCTCCCCAAGTTAAGGTATCACAGTTAAAAGATATCGTAACTAATAAGTATTATTGGTATTTTATGTTTTTATTAAATTTTACCGTTTTTATTTTTAAGAGTGCCACCTAAAAATGTACTTTTATTATTTTCATAAAAGTTATCTTACTCAACTATAATTTTTGGAGAGTTATTTAGCACACACAGTTTACAATGTAAATACCATTTAGCCAGTGGCATGAAGTATAATTTTGAAATTTTAAAGGAAAGAACTTGAAATCTGAAGTATTTGGATTTGTAAAAGGAAAGGCGAGCATCATAAGTGTGCCCGCCTTTCCCGGTGGATTGAAAAGACTGTGCAGGGGAAGAGTTAATATTTTTACATTTTATACTTTCCAAAATCCTCAGGATTAAGATTTTCAAGTATATCCTGCCATTTTTTCGCACTCTTTGACTTATCCTGAGGTTCTGCCTTAAGATCGATCTCACTTGATTTGCTTATAACCTCTTCGGCTACAAAAATAGGGACTTTCAGTCGCAGGGAAAGAGCAAGTGCATCACTCGGCCTTGCATCTATTGACATTTCTTTTTCACCGTGCTTGAAATGGATAAGCGCATAGTAGGTATTATTTTTGATATCACAAATCTCAATCTTGAGTACTCTGACATCCACCATTTCCATTATATTTTTAAAGAGGTCGTGTGTCATGGGCCTTGAGAATTTTATTCCTTCGAGTTCACTGGCTATAGCTGTTGCCTCAAGCAATCCAATCCATATAGGCAGAGTCTTTTCACCATCAGTTTCTTTAAGTATAACAATTGGAGTGTTGGTTAATGGATCTACGGTTAGACCGGATACTACCATTGATCTATTACTCATATTTGCCTCCATCTGGTCTGCCTTTGGTTTAAGATTACTGTCGTCTACATTTCTATTGTTAAACATGCATTTTCTTTTGTCAATATCAGTATGAAGATAGTTGGCTTAAAATACAGGCGGCCACTCCATACATTACTGTCCTGCCTGATGTTTTTTACGGTTTAATAATGACGGCTTCGTAAAAATCCCATCTCCCCGCAAAGGCGGGATCTAATGAGCGGCGTTCCGCATCATCTTTAGTCATTGCTGCGTACCAGTAAATACTCCTCATTTTAATCTGCCAGTGTTTGTGGCGGATTTATCCGCCAGTGTTTATGGAGGATTTATCCGCCAGTGTTTATGGAGGATTTATCCGCCAGTGTTTATGGAGGACATAAAGATTTGCGCGCCTTGTCCCGCCTTGCGGGAAAGCTTTTTTCAAACCCGTTCTGAAATTGACTTTTTGCTAGTTCATCAATAATGGGTTGAACATAATATCAAAAAACAGTTGAATTGCTTTTATTTGTTGAGTAAACAATGAGATATGATTATTTGAAGTTTTTTTTGAGCAAACGAAATTCCTATCTTTTAAACAGAAACAGTATTAAAACTTATTCTCTTCAAGATCTTTTTATTTAAACTGAAATAATATGGATAATTACAAGAAAAATGCCTGTTACCCTTTTGTACTGGACCACAAACCCGGTTTCTTTTTATCCTGGTTTTTTTACAGGCTTTTTAAACGCGTAAAGTTTGAAAAAAACATTACGGAAACATTGAAAAAGATTCACAGGGAAGGACCTGTCGTATATGCCATAAAATACCGTGGCCATCTGGATTATCTGCTTTATCACTACCGTTTCCGCAGAAGCCGGCTTCCATTTCCAAAGATAGCCTTTGATTTGAACATGTTTCTGTTCCTGCCCATATCCCAGCTTTTCAGTGTTCTCATATACTACATAACCTATTTTTTTAAATATGGAAAACTGCCCAGCCCTTTTAAAACAGGATTTTTCAGGAACGAAATTATAAAAGGAACTACATCTCTTCTCTGCCTGGTAGACCCTAAAGGTTTTGCAAAGCACTTTATCCATGAGGAAAAAGATTATCTTCAATTTCTTCTTGAGACTCAGACAGATATGGACAGGCCTATCCATATAGTCCCTCAACTCATTCTCTATAAAAAGACCCCGGAAAAAGAATACTCGACCTTCCTCGACATATTTTTCGGTTTTAAGGAAAAGCCCGGTTTTATCAGAAAAATTGCTCTTTTTTTCAGATATAATCGAAGAGCCTTTATTGATTTCGGCAGTCCGGTAAATCTAAAATCCTTCATGAATGAACAGCCTTCGGATGCTTCACTGGAAGACACTGCCTCACTCTTAAGGAAGAGCCTCATTGACAGCATAGATATTCAGAAGAGAATTATTTTAGGGCCTGTTATGAAATCAAGGCAGCAGTTAAAGGAAATAGTTCTTAAGGATGCGGCTTTTAAACAAGACATGGACCATATGGCCGCAGGCAACAAGAAACGCCTCAAACAGATCAGGAAAAACGCAGGTGAATACTTTGATGAAATCGCTGCGGACTATAACATTGCCTACATACAATTTTTTCATACTTCCCTGAAATGGCTCTGGAAAAAGATGTTTCAGGGTATTGAAGTGGATCTTTCAGAACTGGCTGTTGTCAGAGAATGGGCAAGAAAGGCTCCAGTCATCTACGTCCCGTCCCATAAAAGCCACATTGATTATCTTGTTCTTAATTATATCCTGTATGAAAACCATATGCATATCCCCAGAATTGCTGCGGGAAATAATCTGGCCTTCTGGCCAATGGGGCATATTTTCAGAAAATCAGGCGCATTTTTTATTCGCAGATCTTTTAAGGGAGCCAAACTTTATTCAAAGGTCTTTTCAAAATACATAAAAGTCCTTCTCAATGAACGTCATCCACTCGAATTTTTTATTGAAGGCGGCCGCAGCCGGAGCGGCAAACTGACACTGCCAAAAACAGGGTTCCTCTCCATCCTGCTTCAGGCATATCATGAAGGGTATTGTAATGACCTTGTCTTTGTCCCTGCTTCCATAAGCTACGACTGGATCCTGGAAGAAAAATCCTATGTAAAGGAACTGGGAGGTGAAGCAAAAAGCAAGGAAAGTTTCAAACAGATCCTGAAATCAAGGCATTTTCTGAAAAGAAAATACGGCAAGATTTACATTCGCTTCAGCAGGCCCCTTTCACTGCAGGAATATATGTCCGGCAGGAATTATGAAGATGAAGAAACTCACAGTGATCTGGCCTTTCATATCATACGCTCAATCAACACCGTTACACTCGTCACTCCTCTGGCGCTGGTTGCATCGGCAATACTCAACAAACACCGCCAGGGATTCTATCTGCACGAATTGAACTCTACGGCCGGATACCTTTTCAATTTTATAGAAACACATGGATTCCCAAGGGCATTGAGTTTAAGCAATCTGGATAATACAATTACAGAGACACTGTCTACCCTTATCAACAAAAAGGTTATCAGCTTTCTTAAGGAGGTGGATGAAGAAGAGGCATTTTACTGTGTTGATGAGGAAAAGCTTAATCAACTGGAATATTATAAAAACAGTATAATTCATTTCTTTATTTCCTTTTCCTTTGTCGCCGTATCATTAATTAAAGGCACAGAGGAAGTAAAGACTCGCGATGTCCTGATTGATGACTATACATTTTTAAGAGATCTGTTTAAGTATGAATTTATTTATGACGATGAAAATGAAATCAGCCGGACTGTGGACGAAATTATCGCCTACTTTCTTGAAATATCTCTGCTGGAAAATTACCATGGAGGATACAGGATTATGAAGCTCGGTTTTGACAATCTTCCTGTTTGGGCAGGCATGGTAAAGACATATCTCGAATCTTACTGGATTGCTGCAAGATCTTTTATTGGGACAATTGACAAACCAAAGAATAAAGGCACTCTTCTAAAAGATATGGCTTCCCAGGGAATGAAATTCAGAAAAATGGGTCTTATAGACCATGTTGAGGCAATTTCACAAATCAACTTTGCAAATGCATTCCGGTATATCACCAGAGAAGTCCTGAAGGATTCAAATGAACCGGAGGGCTACAGAAGTCAGGGCAAAGAAAGGTTGTCACAGTTAACTCGCCGATTATACGACTTATCGCAATACAAGAAGTAAAATAGAATCTACTATCATTTCTTGAAAGGAATGACCTTCGCAGACATGTTTACTGTCTTCTTGTCATCAGATTCAACCGGAGTTTTCTTGACCTCTTCGAGCCTGACAGGCATTCCATCCATTGTGAATGGATCTCCGTCAATGTAGGATTCTCTGAGTATCCAGGTTACTGTTCGGCTGGGAATAGTCAGAAGTAGCAGCGTAATATGATACCAGCCTCTCTTTATATCAGTCTCAATAGCCTCAATACGGGCATAAACGGTTGGCCTATCCATATAATAAACCAACAGGACATCACCCTCATGTCTCATAACATGCACCTGCTCTGCAATCAATCATAAGCGGGAGTCATCTTTTCTTGACTCTAAACCCCTGCTGAAATGAAAACAGCCTTAATAATATTTCCTGCTTCTTCCTGTATAAGTTCAAGGTGTGCCCGGCCTTTGAAGCTTTCTGCATAAATCTTGTATATATCTTCCGTCCCTGAAGGTCTTGCGGCAAACCACCCGTTTTCTGTAATGACCTTAAGCCCCCCTATTGCAGCACCATTTCCCGGGGCTTCAGTCAGCCTTGCCATGATCTTTTCTCCGGCAAGGACTGAGGCAGTCACCTGGTCAGGAGAAAGCCTCTTTAACACATCCTTTTGCTTCGGAGTCGCTGCAGCATCTATTCTTTCATAGACTGATGCACCGAATAACTCTTCAAGTAAACGGTACTGCTCACAAGGATCGCGGCCGGTTCTGGCAGTAATCTCCGCAGCAAGAAGGTCCATGATAAATCCATCCTTATCAGTTGTCCAGACACTTCCATCCATTCTTAAAAAAGAGGCGCCTGCACTTTCTTCTCCGGCAATTCCGCACGAACCGCTGATCAATCCATCCACAAACCACTTAAATCCGACCGGCACTTCTGAAATGTTCTTTCCCAGATGGCCGGCAATTCTGTCTATCATGGAACTGCTGACTATCGTTTTACCGATTGAGGCATCATGCCTCCAGCCTTTTCTTTCTTTGAATAAATAGTCTATGGCAATGGAGAGATAATGGTTGGGATTCAAAAGACCCCCTTCAGGGGTTACAATGCCGTGCCTGTCAAAATCAGGATCATTACCAAAGGCTATATCGTATTTGTCCTTCATTTCAATAAGGCCTGCCATGGCATACTTTGAAGAACAATCCATCCTGATTTTCCCGTCCACATCAACAGTCATAAAGCTGAAAGAAGGGTCTGCGTATCCGTTTATTATGTCGATATCCAGGCCATATTGTTCCGCAATCGGGCTCCAGTAGGCAAAACCTGAACCGCCCATAGCATCAGCCCCAATCTTCAGTCCGGCTGACCTGATAGTCTCCATATCAATAATATTTTTAAGATCCTTAACATAGTGCTCAATATAATCATGCTCATGAGTTGTATCGGATTTAACAGCCTTTTTGAAATCAATCCTTTTTACATCACTGTTATGAGACTTTAGCAACTCATTTGCCCTGGCTTCTATCCATCCGGTTATACTTGTATCAGCAGGACCGCCCTTCGGGGGATTATACTTAATACCGCCGTCCTCAGGCGGATTGTGTGATGGGGTAATTACAATTCCGTCTGCAAGACCTGATTCCCTTCCTTTATTGTAGGTAAGGATAGCATGGGAGATAACAGGAGTCGGGGTATATCCGTAATTCTTTTGCACCATTACATCGATGCCATTTGCTGCCAGAACCTCCACGACGTTAATAAATGCAGCCCCTGAAAGTGCATGTGTATCCTTCCCGATAAACATAGGGCCGTTTATACCGGATTCCTTTCTGTAAAAACATATCGCCTGCGTTATCGCCAGGATATGTTCTTCATTGAAACTGCCTTTAAAAGCACAGCCTCTGTGGCCTGATGTCCCGAAACTTACTGACTGATCCCTACTGTTAATGTCCGGCCTTATAGAATAATATGCTCGGACAAGTCTCGGTATATCAACCAGCATTGATCTGCTGGCCGGCTTTCCTGCAAAAGCGCTAACTGTCATAATATAGACCTTCCTTTTGATAAACCGGATAAATTAAAAATCCTCAATGCCTGCCCGCGGTACTCACGCAGATCTATTTCCCGGCATGCTTTTCAATCCTGCATGGTATGCCTCTTAAGGCAGTAGTCCCCAAAATCGGATCATGAGGCGGCTCGGCATCAGTCAGGACATTCACATTGGATTCTCTCCACGCAAAAAGCTCGCCCTCCCCTCTTTCCGGAAACCACCACCCATAATCAGCCATAATGACTTCAGGATGAAGTGACCCCGTAATCATGGCTGTCTGTACTATCCTGCCCTTAGGTGAAATAATATCCACTTTATCGCTTTTTGAAATACCGAATTTTGAGGCAGTCAACGGATGTATTCTGACCCGTGGATCAGTATGTCTCTTCCTCAGTGATTCGAGACTGCGGTAGGCAGAATGAAAAAAATATTTCGGCTTAGCATTTATCAATATAAGGGGATACTGCTCCACAGTCTTCTGGCTTGAAACAGCTTCAGGAAGTGGTTGATAACCCTGTTTTTTTAAAATGGAGGAGTATATCTCAATCTTTCCTGATGGAGTCTTAAAACCTTCATCCCTGTATCTATAATAGCGTTTCTTTCCCCTTATCATGCCTTTTTCGACAAACTGTTCATAATTAAGGCCGGAAGGCGCCAGCATCTCTGCCAGAAGATCCTCTGTATCTTTCCAGAAATATTCAGCAAATCCAAGTCGTTTTCCGAGTTCATTGATAATCTTGATATCAGGCCAGCATTCTCCTTGTGGTTCAATAACTTTTGGCCGGGCAAGCACATATCCATGCGGAAGTCCGTAATGCCCTATATCATTGTACTCCATGTTTGTAGCCACTGGAAGCACAAGGTCGGCGATTGCTGCCGTAGGAGTCATAAAAAGATCGGAAACCATAATAAAATCAAGCTGCTTAAATGCCTTGAATGTGCTGTCAGAGTCAGCATAACTAATCATCGGATTGCTTCCCTGAATAAACAGAGACCTGACAGGGTAAGGCCTTCCGCTTAAAATAGTCTTTATCAGTAATGAGCTTGGTATAAGGGGTAATCCCGGAGATATGCCGTAGTATGTTTTTATTGATTTTTCTGTATCCTTGCGTAATAAATCAATTCCTATCAATTTTCTGAGGCTCATAACCTCGGGCAGGGCAGCCTGTATGTTTCCGCCCGGGGCATCCAGGTTCCCGGTAACAGCCATAAGAATCACAAGGGCACGGCAGGTCTGTGACGTGTTAACGCCGTTGTTATCAACAGCATTGCCCCAGTGAATAAGGGCCGGTTTTGAACGGGCATAAATCTTCGCAGCCTGAAAAATCTTTTCCTCCGGGATCCAGGTTGCGTTTGAAACTGTTTTCGGGGTGTATCTCTGGACATGTTCCTTCAAGTCATCAAAACCTTGAGTCCATTGTTCAACAAATTGCTGATCGTACAGCTTTTCATTGATAATAACATGTAAAAGGCCGAGGGCCAGAAAATCGTCTGAACCGGGTTTAATCTGAAGCCACAGACGGGCCTTTTTTGCAATTTCGCTCTGAAATGGATCAACTACAATCAGTTCCGGATTTTCCTGCAGCAGTGAGCGCTTAAGATGTATTCCAAGAATTCCCTCTTCATTAGTGTTATATGGATTGCCGCCCCAGACCATAATGCACCTTGTAGGCATTTCATAATCCGGAATGGGGAGGAAACCGCATGTAACCCTTCCCATCAACTCCCGAGGCATGTGACAGACATGCTGAGTTCCGGCCACATTCGGTGAACCGAATACATTTGCCAGCCTCATCATCATAAGGTATTCAAGGCCTTTAGGCGCACCCTGAGCAAATGTTACGGCTTGAGCACCGTTTTTACCTTTAATACGATTGAATTCTGTTGCAGCACAGTCAAGCGCCTGATCCCATGAAATCTTTTCCCATTTACCACTCCCTCTGTCTCCCTTGCGCCTCAAGGGAGTGAGCAGTCTTTCCTTATGATATATTCGTTCAAGGGTGGCCATGCCTTTAGGGCATACATAACCTCTGCTCCTCGGGTCAGTGCTGTCCGGTAAAACACGAATGACTTTTCCATCTTTTACCAAGACCTTCAGACCACATCCCCCATGATCAAAACGAGAGCAGTGTGTTTTTTTCCATTCCCCTTTCATGATAAAAGCTCCGTATGTATCCTTTTCTGAAACACTCAACAGTTTTATAAAATTATATGATATTTAGAACAAATGCAAGGCATTATAGTTGTAGTCTATTTAATATTACAGATTAAAACTATCCATAAAACCCTGTAAAAAACGTGCTTGACACATAGCCGCAGCTTACATAACATATTTGTTTTATAAGAAAAAACCATTTCTTTATTCCTGAAGGGGCTTAAAAATGAATGTAATGAAATTCGGCGGCACATCTCTGGGGTCGCCTGATCTGATTATTAAATGTGCCGATCTGGTTGAAAGAGAAATTGATCATAATGGCGAGAATCCCCTGATTGTCGTTTCCGCAATTGGAGGCACCTCCTCTCAGCCCAAAGTGACCGATTTACTTTTAATGGCAGCAGAAAATGCAGTAAAAGGTGAATGGGAACATTATTTTAAAGCCATAGAGGATCGTCACTATGAAATACTTGACGGCCTGGGTCTGCCGCATGAAATTGCCTGTAAAAACCTGAGGGAATTGAATGACCTTTTACGCGGTATTTACATTGTGAGGGAAGTTACGCCGCGACTCTATGACTTTGCTGTCAGCTTCGGTGAGCGTATCAGTGCAAAGTGTTTTGCTGCCCTGCTTCGAAAACGAGGCCATCAGGATGCTGAGGCAGTAAATTCATATGATCTTGGTCTTATAACCGATTCCAGATTTATGGCTGCAACTCCGCTTGATGAAGCATATGAGCGGATAGCGGAAGCTTACAGAAAGTATATGGGAAAACTGCTTGTTGTCACCGGATTCATTGCTAAAGACAAGCGTGGTGAGATCACTACCATAGGCCGCTCGGGCAGCGATTTCTCTGCGGCAATCTTTGGAGCGGCAATTGGTGCAAAAGAAATCCAGGTGTGGAAAGATGTTCCTGGTGTCCTGACAGCTGATCCTTCACTGGTTCCGCATGCAAGAGCCCTGGGTCGTCTATCATTTTCAGAAGCTTCCGAACTTGCATACTACGGCGCCGAGGTGCTGCATCCGGCAACTCTAGTTCCGGCAATTAAACATGGGGTGCCGGTTCGCGTCCTTCATACATTAAACCCTGAGGCACCCGGAACAATAATTTTGGCAGATACATCAGCTGATCATAACCATCCTGTAAAATCAATCGTATATAAAGAGAACCAGTCTTTAATAAATGTAAAGAGTGAAAGGATGCTGGGCAGCGAATCTTTTATGTCACAGCTATTCAATATCTTTGAAAATCATCATATTGTCGTCCACATGCTCTCCACAAGCCAGGTATCCGTATCTCTCATAACTGACGTTACAGATATAGAGCGTCTTGCAGCCCTGCGCCGGGATCTTGAATTGATCGGAAAGGTAGAGATTGAATTTGATAAGACTATTGTCGCTGTTATCGGCGAAAGTATGAAAAATGTTATAGGCCTTGCATCACGTGTCTTCGCTGCTGTGGCAGGTGCGGGAGTAAATCTACAGATGATCAGTCAGGGGGCAAGTGAAATTAATCTTGCCTTTCTGGTTGACAATAGCGAAATACCAGCGACAGTGCAGGGATTACACAGGGAATTTTTTGAAAAAGACTCGTGATATATCTTCTATCCTTTTTGCATGGAGACCGCCTGAGAAAGCAATGATCCATAGCGGCCAAGTGACCATACCGTACGTTCAAACAGGTTTGTAATATAAAGGACAAGGGATCGATCATCAATAGAAAGCCCTTTTTCCGAAGACAGATATGAACGACGAATTTTCTCCATCATCGGTCCTCTATCAGCTGTTAAAGTTAATAATATCTCCAGATCAGCAGCATCAAACGATTCTGTTGCATCAACTGCCGTCAGCACAATTGCGTCCATACTCTCAATAATATTGGAAATAAGCCTTTGACTTTCACGTGACCCTCCATTATCTGAAAGAAATTTGCACAACTGATAGGCATTATCCTCAATACCTATGAAAAGGTTATGCCGGTCCTGGATATTCAACAGGGTTTCGGAATTCCCGATTGTCAGATCCTTGTGAAGGACATCAGCGATAAATGATTGGATCTCATTAGAGACATCCCTGAAGGCTTCATGGTACACATCAAGATCCATGTCCTTATTCTCGCTGTTTTCAGGTCGTAGACGATCTAGATAGTAAGGAATACGATGAAAAAGCCTTAGCAATTCTTTTTCTAAAAGCAGCGAGGCCGTCTCTGGCGTATCTGCGGCATGTTCGTGGATAAATTTGATTTTTGAAAGTGCCTCTTCCTCTCTAGGAGGCCAGAAATATGCAAGCATGCGAGAGAAGGGGGTCAACAGAAAAGACAATATAAATGGAACAATAAAATTGAACAACAGGACCACCCAGGCTGCCTGTTGTCTTATGTCTCCTGATATGGTCCCGACGAGGGCCTTGACCAGAGGTACATCTCCATATATTTCAATATAGAACATAGCACTAAATAATACCACGCCTATCAGGTTAAAGAGGACCTGTGCCATTATGGATTGTTTTGCAGACCCTTTAATGCTGTAAGAGAGGACATAAGAAGTCATGCTTGAACCGGCATGAGCACCGTAAATGATCATAATGGTCTGGTTAAATGTCAATATACCGGAAGTGGTCATGGTAATCGCGATAATCATGATGCCGATTGATGTCTGGGAAACAAAGGCCAGTATTCCCCCAATAAAGAATGCAAGCAAATACGAATCCTTTATTTGAAAAAGGAGTGATTTGAACCACGGGTATTCTGAAAAAGGAGATGCCCCGTTGCTGACCATATTTAGTCCGAAGAATAGCAGGGAGATCCCGAACAGGGCGCCCAGTGCATATCGAAAACGTTGGGGGTGGTCGAAAGCAAAACAGATTCCCGTGACCCCCAAGAGAATTAGAACAAAGTCTTTAATATCAAGAACCGCAAACAGGACCAGCGTGGAACATCCGGCATTGGCCCAGATAATAATGGGTAGTGACTTGCGTACGGTAATCAGCCCGCTGGAAATTAGGCTGGCGACTATAAAAGAGTTTACGGATGTACTTTGGGTGATGAATCCCGAAATAAGACCCCACAGCCCGGAGATAATCCCACTGTCAGTAAACCGGGCTATAAAGAGCTTGAACCTTCGGCTGGTCATCTGCTTGAGATTGTTGCTCACTAAGCGAATTCCAACAAAAAAAAGGCCCAAGCCGGCGACAAGCATGGAAACTGATTCAATGGGCATCGTTCGATAAAACTCTTTTCTTTAGAGTGAATTTTAAATTATCTATTTAAATAACCTCAAAATTTTTGAATAGTTATTAAAGATTAAAAAATTGAAGTCACATTAACCTTGAATCATATCATCGATTTTTTTTCAATAGAAAATTGAAAAAAATCTTACTTATATAAAAGCACACTTTTCAGAAACTCCAACCTTTCTGCTTGCAAAAACAAAAAACATCCTGTAAATAAATGTTAACTATATTAATATTCAATCTAGATCTAAAAACCTTTAGGCCAAAGTTTTGCATTAAATTTCATATAAGTTTTCAGGAGAGTTAAATTAACCTTTTAGCCAAAAAAGGAGGAAAATGTATGAGACTTTTCAAGTTATGCATTGTAGCAATGGCATTGGTCTTTGTTTTAGGTGGAATGGCATCAGCCGGCACTCTGGATGAAGTCCGGTCAAAAGGATTTGTCCAGGTCGGTGTAAATGGAAATGTATTCGGTTTCAGTATGCCGGACGAAAAGGGTGTCTGGAAAGGCCTTGATGCTGACACGGGACGTGCGGTTGCAGCCGCTGTATTCGGCGATGCAAACAAAGTGAAATTTGTGGCCCTGACAGCGGTTCAGCGTCTGCCGGCCCTTCAATCAAAAGAAATCGACGTTCTGTGTCGTAACACCACACAGACACTTACCCGCGAGACTACCAACGGTCTAAATTTCTGCCATCCCAACTACTATGACGGCCAGGGTTTTTTGATCTCCAAGAAACTGGGAGTAAAAAGCGCCAAGGAACTGGAAGGCGCTACAGTATGCGTACTTCCCGGAACAACTACCGAGATGAATGCAGCGGATTATTTCCGAGCAAACGGCATGACATGGAAACCTGTTGTAATCGAAAATACTGCTGAACTCAACAAGGCCTTTTTTGCAGGTCGCTGTGATGTCTTGACATCCGACGCCTCTCAGTTGGCCGCACAGCGTTCCGTTTCTCCCAACCCGGCAGAGTACATTCTCCTGCCGGAAATTATATCCAAAGAACCCCTTGCCCCTGTTGTCCGACACGGCGATGATCAATGGTATGACATTGTCAACTGGACGGTCATGGCCCTGATTCAGGCCGAAGAATTCGGCATCAATTCGAAAAACATAGATGAAATGCTTAAGACCCAAAATCCAGGGATTAAACGCTTTCTGGGTGTTACGCCTGGTATGGGCAAGGCCCTTGGACTTGATGATAATTGGGTTTACAATATTATCAAACAGGTCGGTAACTACGGAGAAATATATGATCGCAATGTAGGACCCAACACATCACTCGGCCTCGATCGCGGATTGAACGCCCTATGGACGAATGGCGGTATTCAGTACGCATCACCATTCAGATAAAATTAAAAAAAGGTGCCTCTACTGAGGGGCACCTTTTTTTGACTAAACAGTCTTACTGGTGCAATTCGGAGTGTCCTATTAAGCGCACGCCAGGGTGCTCTTTAGAAGGAAACTACAATTTATGGACGATATCCAGACCGAAAAAATCCCTTTCTGGCTTGATCCCAAGAAAAGGGCCATCATTTTTCAAATCGGTGTCTTCTGCGCCGTGGGCCTCTTAGCTTACTACCTTATATCCAATACCCTTATCAATCTTGAAAAACAATCCGTTGCTACCGGATGGGGCTTTCTTCAAAAGGAATCATCTTTTGAAATCGGTGAGTCCCCTATTGAGTATTCAGCTGCCAGCACCTATCTACGCGCCCTAATAGTAGGAGCTCTGAATACCCTCAAAGTCTCTTTTATTGGCATCGTTATAACGGTGATACTCGGCACGATTATCGGAGTGGCCCGGCTGTCTACAAACTGGCTTGTATCAAAAATGGCGGGAATTTACATTGAGGTCATGCAGGATATCCCTGTATTACTCCAGCTTTTTTTCTGGTACGCCATTTTTTACGAAGCCCTCCCCGGCCCACGTCAGGCCCTTGCACCAATTAAAGGCATTTTTCTCTGTAATCGCGGGGTAGCATTCACGGTTCCTGCTTCACACCCGGCCCATAAATATATGTTCCTGGCAATTGTTGTGGCATGCTTCTCAGTCTATTTTCTTCGTCGATGGGCAAAAAAAAGACAGGACGAAACAGGGAAAATCTTTCCCACTTTTCGTGTTGGAATTTCAACCATCATAGGGCTTCCACTGCTGACATGGCTGGCATTTGGTGCACCCATTGCAATGGATACTCCAAAACTTGTTGGGTTCAACTTCAAGGGTGGCATGATGCTCAGCCCTGAATTCATTGCCCTGCTTCTGGGTCTTGTTCTATACACCGCCGCCTTTGTGGCTGAAGTGGTACGTGCAGGGATTCAGTCTGTAAGCAAAGGCCAAACCGAGGCTGCCATGGCAATCGGCCTGAGACCGGCCCTTGTGCTGAATCTGGTCATTTTACCCCAGGCCCTGCGTGTTATTATTCCGCCGCTGACCAGCCAGATGCTTAACCTGACAAAAAACAGTTCTCTGGCCGTAGCAATAGGTTTTCCGGATTTTGTTTCCGTGGCCAATACTACCATTAACCAGACAGGACAATCAATTGAGGGGGTGGCCCTCATAATGGCCGTGTACCTCATTTTCAGTCTGTCTACTTCGGCCTTTATGAACTGGTATAACAAAAAGGCAGCCCTTGTTGAAAGATGATTAATTCATAAAATTAAATGCAGTTCTTTATGGTTTGATATGCAAGATATGGCTCATGAAATATATACGGACGACATGAAACCCCCTGTCACAAGCGTTGGGGTCATCGGATGGGCGAAGGCCAACCTTTTCAACGGCATTTTCAATTCCATTCTCACTATCATTACTATTTTTATCCTCTGGAAATTCCTGCCGCCTTTTATTCGATGGGCATTTGTTGACAGTGCCTGGAATACAACCGGGGCTGCATGCAGGGAAGCTAGTGGTGCATGCTGGTCTGTAATATTTTCAAATTTTCGCTTTATCATATTCGGCTTTTTTCCCTACGAATCCCAATGGAGACCATTTGTAGCCATGTTGATCCTGTTCGGCCTTCTTTTTTACAGCCGTAACAGGAATCACTGGTCCAAATACCTTGGTTACAGCTGGATTATCGGACTTATAGTCATGGGCCTGCTGATGAAAGGAGGTCTTTTCGGACTTGCTTCTGTTGACAGCACAAAGTGGGGAGGGCTGCCTCTTACACTTCTCCTATCCGTTTTCGGGCTCACCGCTGCCTATCCCCTGGGGGTTATACTGGCCCTGGGACGTCAATCCAAAATGAACGGCGTCAGATGGATCTGTATTGTCTATATCGAGGCTATCCGGGGCGTACCCCTTATCAGCCTTCTTTTCATGTCATCCATCATATTCCCGTTATTTCTGCCTGAAGGAGTCACCTTCAACAAGATTCTTCGGGCTCAGGTTGCAATTATACTCTTTACCGCCGCCTATATTGCAGAAGTGGTTCGCGGCGGATTGCAGGGCATGTCCAAGGGTCAATACGAGGCGGCGGAATCCATGGGGCTGAATTACTATCTGACCATGCGCCTGGTAATCCTGCCCCAGGCACTAAAAATCGTTATACCTCCCACGGTGAGTATACTCATTTCCGCCTTCAAGGACACGTCTCTGGTGGTGATCATCGCCCTCTGGGATCTGCTCAAAACCACTCAGTCCGTGCTTTCCAACCCCGAATGGATGGGATTCAGCCGTGAGGCATATTTCGTCGTTGCAATCATCTATTTTCTGGGCTGCTTCTCCATGTCCAATTACAGCAGGAAGCTGGAAAAGGAGTTGTCCGCCGGGGAGCAGCATTAACACCCGCAATGTAATCAGCACTTTCTGACATGCGGATTTTTTTATTAGGAGAGGTTCTTAAATGAACGAAAAAGCCACTGAACATGACATCACGAAGACCTCCGGCAAGGCCATGATTGAAATTATTGGAATGCACAAATGGTATGGCGATTTCCATGTGCTCCGGGGCATCGATCTAACCGTGGCTGAGCAGGAGAGGATAGTTGTCTGCGGTCCTTCAGGCTCCGGAAAATCGACAATGATCAGGTGTATCAATCGTCTTGAAGAACACCAGAAGGGACGGATCAGCGTTGATGGCGTTGAATTGACAAATAACATAAAAAATATCGAGAAAATCCGTGCCGAGGTAGGTATGGTATTTCAGCATTTTAATCTCTTCCCTCATCTTACTATCCTCGACAATCTTACCCTTGGACCCATATGGGTGCTAAAGATACCCAGGAAGGAAGCAGAGGAAGAAGCCATGCACTATCTTGAAAAGGTGCACATTGCGGAACAGGCCCAGAAATACCCGGGGCAGCTCTCTGGTGGACAGCAGCAGCGTGTAGCTATCGCCAGGAGTCTCTGCATGAAGCCGAAGATTATGCTCTTTGATGAACCCACCTCCGCTCTTGACCCGGAAATGATCAAGGAGGTACTCGATGTCATGATTGACCTTGCAAGAGAAGGAATGACCATGATAGTGGTAACCCATGAAATGGGTTTTGCCAAGAGTGTAGCCCACCGGGTACTTTTCATGGACTATGGCCAGATAGTGGAAGGAAATACCCCTGAGGAATTCTTCAACAACCCCCAGCATGAAAGAACAAAACTTTTCCTGAGCCAGATACTCTAAATAATTTATTATCTTTTATTTCCGGCTGATCAGGCATTTGAAGGAATCTTTCTGTTTACGATATATACCCCTGAACTGACCAGAATAAGTCCAATGAGGAGAGAAGCAGTAATCGGTTCTCCCAGTATTAGAAAGGCAAGCACAACAGCGCTGATTGGAACAAAATTAATGAACTGGCTGGCTGCCGCAGGGCCCATTCTCTTTATTCCTTCATAATACCAGACAAATCCTATTGCCGTACCAAACAACCCGAGATAAATAATACTCACCCATTCACTGCATGTATATTTCCATAAATCCTTTAAAAGACCTTCATATATCGCAGGGATAAGCAGTCCTATTGTACCTGCCACTGAGGCATATGAAATTGATACAAGCGGTGAAAGATTTGCCGTTATTGACTTGCCAATTAAAGAAAAGGCGGACCAGCTTAAAACACAGCCGAAGATAAAAGTCTCCCCCAAACCCAGACTACCGCTGAATATTTCGGAGAGATTTCCATCTGTAATAACTACCATTGCACCTGTGATTGAAAGAAGAATCCCCACGATACGGGTAAGGCCAAGTTTTTCTTTAAAAAAATATGCTGATAGCAATGCAATTGCAATCGGGTTGAGTGCAATAATCAATGCTGCACGACCCGCATCAATCATTTTCAATCCGGAGAAAAAAAATATATTATATAAACAAACCCCTGTCAGACCAAGGAATATAACAGGAAGCCAGTGACGACGCTCAAGCCGCGGCATTCTGCCTTCAATTTTATAGTTAATTATCAGCAGTATTACTGATGCGACTACAAACCTGAGGAAAGAGGCGGAAAAAGGCCCAACATTATCTGCGACTATTCTTCCAGCGATAAAGGTCCCGCCCCAGAAAAAAGCAGTCAGTAATAATTTCAGGTAAATTACCATATAAATTCATGCCCGCCAGGAGTTAAGAACAAAATGCATTTTAAAATGATAAAAGGGGTCTGTTGAATTACAGACCCCTCGAATTTACATGGTGGGCGGTGGGGGATTTGAACCCCCGGCTTCCACCGTGTGAGGATGGCACTCTCCCGCTGAGTTAACCGCCCTGATCAGGTAATGACAATTACTATAATACACAGGGTGTTGCAAACAAAAAATTAGGCAAGTCCTACTATTTTTTTTAACTCCCTTACCTCTACTGCACTAAGATGACGGTATGCACCCACCTTTAAATCACCAATCTCGATCCCGCCAATACCTGTTCGTATTAAATGAACCACTCTGAACCCTACAGCCTCAAACATTCGCCTTACCTGCCTGTTCCTGCCCTGGGTAATTACAATTCGAACCGTACTGTTTCTATCATTCCGTTTGATCAACTCAATTTCAGATGGTCCGCTGGGGCCGTCTTCAAGCTGAACACCTTTCTTTAAGGAATTTAAAGCTGCGTCAGTAACCCTTCCCTCTATATCGGCCTTATAAGTCCGCTGGACCTGATAGCTTGGATGGGTTAGTCTGTATGCCCATTCTCCATCATTAGTAAACAGCAGCAAACCCATTGAATCAAAATCAAGGCGGCCAACGGGATAGACTCTTTGCTTTATTCCCTTAAGGAGTTCCGTGACAAGCGGCCGGCCTTCCGGATCACTCAGCGTACAAACATAGCCAAATGGTTTATTTAAAAGGATATATAATCTCTCAGACAGCCGTGGAATTTCCTTCCCGTCTACCTTTATTCGATCCTGATCCAAATTTGCACGAACTCCCAGTTCTCTTACAGTATGATCATTGACTGTTACTCGTCCGGATATAATCAGCTCATCGGCCTTTCTCCTTGAAGTGATGCCGGAAAGAGAGAGTATCTTATTAAGTCTCTGCGGCCTCAAATGCCTCTCATCTGACTTCACTTTTCCCATCTACTGACTCATCTTCACTGGAATCATTTGCAGTTTCCGAATTAATAGAAGTCAATGCCATCTGTTCCTCATCAGAGCCGAGACTCCTTATCTCTTTTAATTTTGGAAGGGAATCCAAATCCTTTAGATCAAATACTTCCAGGAATCTCTTTGTAGTTCCATATATCAGGGGTCTGCCGGGGATATTTTTACGGCCTACTATTCTTATCAGATTCTTTTCTAAAAGTGTTCTGAGAATTCCACCCACATCCACTCCCCGCAATCTCTCTATTTCCTGCCTTAGAACTGGCTGCTTGTAGGAAATTATGGCCAGTGTCTCAAGAGCAGGTCGAGATAATCTGGTTGGAGAGGACTTCAGCATTCCAAGTATGTATGGAGCATACTTTTTTTCTGTCCTGAACTCATATCCATTTGCAACTTCTTTTAAGACAAAACTCCTTCCCATAGCCATAAAATCAGATTGCAGTTCCTCAATTGCCGCCATAATATCTGAAAGGTTTTCATCCGGCAGGCAATCCTGGATCTCTCTCGCGTTGAGAGGTCTGTCCGAAGCAAACAAAAGTGCCTCTGTAATCAGTTTAAGCTCTTTAGCCTTCGACATTTTCAGCATCTCCTCCAACCGAAAGAGTTATCCGGATTTCGCTTTCATGCGTAGGTTGAAATACCTTTACAAGGCCGATGTGTATCATTTCCAAAAGGGCCAGAAATGTAACAATAAATTCCGAAAGGCTTTCATTATTACTGAAAAGGTCTTTAAAAAAAGCGGATTTCCTTTCTTTTAAAAAAGCCATTAATATTTCAGTTTTATCCTTGATAGACCATTTTTCTTTTTGAAGCCTCATTTGAAAACCTGGCTGAGCCTGATCAACTATACGTTTGAATGCATCAACCAGTTGAAAGATATTTACATCCAGTTGTGCATCTGCTTCATTTATTTGTTCCTGAAAATACTTCGGCACGCTTCGAGCGAAGACATCCCTGCCCAGCACATCTCTATCAGAAAGATCGTCTGCAATCTCCTTTAACTTCATATATTCAAGAATAGGTCTGGTGATCTCAAGCCGTGGATCTTCACCTTCTTCCTCATCCATAGAACCCGGAAGTAACATCTTAGATTTAATATGAATCAGGATAGATGCCATAAGCAGAAAGTCGCCTGCTATATCCATATTAAGAGACTTCATAATATCCAGGTGTTCAAGATATTGATCTGTAATAGTAGCTATAGGAATATCAAAGATATCCATCTCATTTTTATGAATAAGATGGAGTAAAAGGTCTAATGGGCCTTCGAATGTTTCTAATTTTATTTCGTAAGGCATAGACAACTATCAAAATATGATAAATGAAATTGTTAATGAAAAATATGCAACAAGGATTATACTCAGCGAATAAACCAAATCCTGAATCCAGATGTCTGAAATACACATTAAATGCTTATACTCCCTTAACCGTTAGTACCCCCTCAGATTTTTATAGCCTCTCTTACTTCCGACATGGTCTTTTCCGCAATCAATCTTGCGCGCCTGTTCCCTTCATTCATAATCTCTCTAATTCTGCCTGAATCATTTTCCAGATCCCTTCTCTTTGCCCTGATCGGCTCTAATCCCTTTTTCAGACTGGAAGCCATAATTTTTTTACATTCCACACAACCTATATCGGCAGTTCTGCATTCACCGTTTATCCTTTGTACGACCTCAGGATCGGTATAGATTTCATGAAAAGAAAAAACATTGCATACAGCCGGATCGCCCGGATCATTTTTTCTTGCCCTTTGCGGGTCAGTAATCATCTGTCCCACCTTTTTGTCAATTGTCTTATCATCATCAGAGAGATAAATTGCATTATCGTAACTTTTGCTCATTTTCCTCCTGTCAATACCAAGCAATTTTGATGTTGGTGCAAGGAGAACTTCAGGAATAGGAAAAACTTCTCCATACAGGAAATTAAACCGCCTTGCTATTTCCCGGGTCAATTCCACATGAGGAGCCTGATCTTCACCAACAGGGACACCATTCGCCTTGTACATAAGAATATCGGCAGCCTGAAGAACCGGATAACCTAAAAAACCATATGTATATACATTTTTCTGAGAAAGTTCATTAAGCTGCTCCTTGTAAGTAGGATTTCTCTCCAGCCACGGCAATGGCGTAAACATGGAAAAAATCAAATGGAGTTCAGCATGTTCATAGATCTGGGACTGAATGAAAAATGTTGATACTTCAGGATCAAGTCCAACCGAAATCCAATCGATTATGATATCAAAGGTACTCTCTTTAATAATCTCCGTATGAGCATATTCACTTGTGAGTGCATGCCAGTCCGCAATAAAATAGAAACAGTCATATTCTTCCTGGAGTTTCTTCCAATTCATCAGTGCTCCATGCAGATGACCGATATGCAATCCTCCTGTGGGCCTCATACCACTAACTATTCTCTTTTTTGACATAATTTTACTTACTCCGATTTATTTTTCTAATGGAGAGGAAAATTTTCCATAACAAAATCGATTTCCTCTTCCCTGCTTTTAATAAGATTATTCAAACGTGCTTCCAAAAGTGCATTAAAAATGTCCTTAAATATCGGACCGGGTTTAAAACCAATCCGTGACAAGTCTTTACCGGTAAGTTTAATTTTCACTCCCTTCAATTGTGTAAAATAGAGAGAAATATTACGCTTGATTCTTTCGTTATTGGTCCTTGCCATAATAAAGAGCAGAGATTCAGTATCGAAAGGTGCAAGCAAGGAATAAAGCTGATAATTATCCCCACTTAATTTGAAAAGATCAGTTAAAAGTTCCGGCATTGCCAATCTCTGTGAAACAAGTCTTCGACCTTCCACATCAGTCATGCCCAAATTTTCGACAATAGTTTCAAGCGCTGTCTTTTCAAGTGAAGAAGTAAGCGTATGCCAGTAAACCTTCCAGGGTTCTAAAGGATGTTCAACATATGTAAGATAATACCAGGCAATCACTTTCTTTGTTTCCTCAAGCAGGAGTTTGATCTTATCTGTTAGTTCTATCTCTGGTGATATGAACTGTAACAGATCAAATTCATCCATCCTGTTGATCGCTCCAATAGGATCCTGTTCCTTTAAAATGAGCTTTAATTCCAGGAATAAACGTCTTCCTGAAACATCCTTAAAACAATTGATTTTTACCGCATTTCTCATCAATGAAAGAGTCAATCTCCCAATCTTGAAACCGAATCTTTGTTCAAACCTTATAGCACGAAACACCCTTGTTGGATCTTCAACAAAACTCAGGTTATGAAGTACTCGAAGGACGCGGTCCTTGATATCCTTTTGGGCGCCGAAATAGTCTACCAGGACACCGTAGTCTTTTTTATTCAGCTTTACTGCCAGAGCATTAACTGCAAAATCCCTTCGATAAAGATCCATCCTCAGAGAGCTCGATTCAACAATGGGAGGCGCTCCAGGAAACTCATAATACTCCATTCTGGCCGTTGCTACATCAACCTTGAATCCGTCAGGAAAAATAACTACTGCAGTTCCGAACTTTCGGTGGCTTCTAACCCTTGCCTTGTGGTGTTTAATAAACTCATGTGCAAATTTTATCCCATCGCCTTCAATTACTATATCAACATCCAGATTTTCAATTTTTAATAATACATCCCTTACGAGCCCTCCAACAAGATATGCATTGTATTCAAGCATATCAGCAACTTGACCAATTTCTTTAAGCATTTTAATAATATTTCTTGGCAGCCGTTCCTTTAGCAGGGCGGCCATATTTTTCTTCCTTGTGTAATGTGATGCACTCTTTGAATCATAAAGAAACTGCGGAATTAAAGGCTCACCAAGAAGAATATTCATGAGATCTGTCCTTGTAATCACTCCCAGAACCTTCTCATCATCAACAACCGGAAGCACTCTAATCTTGTTTCTGATAATTAATTCCTGAACTTCCTTAAGCGGCGCTTCGGGGTTAATTGTTGAAAAATCAATATTCATGTATTCATTTGCCTTAATGTCTTCAAGTCCAAAAAACACGGCCTTTTCAACAACCTGCCTCGTGAGATAGCCCTTTAGAATTCCATTTTTGTCAATAACCAGCAAAACGTTTATATTATACCGTGTCATCAGGCTTGTTGCCTGTTTCAGGTTTTCATCAGGACCAATATGGATTACAGGTGAAGACATCATATCTCTTGCTTTTTTTATAGGATTGACCCTGCTCCTTAATAAACTGCGCAATAATCTTTCAACCTGAGCCAGCGTTTTGTCTTTTACAGAGGCCGAAGCAGCCTGAGGATGACCACCTCCACCTAAAGCAAGAGCTATTTCTGCAACATTTACTTCCTCTATCCGACTTCGGGCAATTATATGTATTCGATCCTGCATCTGTGCAAGTGCAAAAACTACATCCAGATTCTCCATTTCCATGAATTTATGCACCATAACAGCAGCATCACCTATATAATCATCCCTGACAATCTTGGTAATTACTACTTCAACCCCATTAATAATACTGGTCGTTGCAGATTTGGTTAAATCATTAAGGAGCCAAACCTGTTCAGCGGTTAATTCCCGCGTCAGCATATCGGCAATGATATTGTGTTTTGCACCCTGCTCCGTTAACCAGGCCGCAGCTTTGTAGTCTTCAGCGGTAGTGGATGAAAAAGTGAAGGAGCCCGTATCCTCATGAATACCAACACACATAATTGTAGCTTCATCAGGCGTAATCGAAATACTTTTCTCTTTGATGAGGGGAGTGAGGATTGCAGTACATGAACCTAACTTACGTATCACTTCAACTTTGCCGTGCATGTCTTCTTCGGAATCAGGATGATGATCATATATATGTATCTCTACATCATTCCTGTCAGCCAATTCGGCAAATTTTCCAATTCTCGACCTCTGCCTGGTATCCACGAGAATTAATCGTTTAATATAACTGAAATCAATCTGTTTAAGCTTTACAAAATTGAAAAGGTAGGATGTTGAATGAAGAAAAAAATTTCTCAGGTTTTTTTCCTGAGATCCTGGAAAGACAAGAGCGGCATTGGGATAAAGTTTTCTGGCAGCAATCATGGAAGCCAATGCATCAAAGTCTGCATTTATATGGGTGGTAATTACATCCTCATATTTTTCCCCGGTGTTTCTTTTATTATATTTTTTTTGGTAGTATTTGTCGGACATCATTACACCGTAATGCACTCAAAATAAAACCTGATTTCAGGCAGCAATTTAACAATGAACAAAAAAATGCCGGGCATTTATTTTGCACCGGCAAAGTTTCTGGAATTAAGAATTCAGGCATTCGTTTTTTACCTATTTTTGCCCTCCGTCTTTTTCCCAACTTCACAAAACTATAACCCTCTTAGTTTTTCATCATTCTCTTGCTTTTTTTTGCATTCGATACACAATGTTGTTACAGGGCGAGCCATCAGCCTTTCCACTGAAATCTCCTCTCCGCACTTTTCACATATGCCAAATGTCCCCTGTTCAATTCTATCCAAAGTATCTTTTATTTTTTCGATCAATTTTCTTTCCCGGTCGCGTATTCGAAGCTCAAAATTCCTATCTGACTCCAATGATGCTCGGTCTGTCGGATCGGGAAAATTCTGTCTCTGGTCGGTCATGACACTAACTGTCTTGTTGGCTTCACTCAGAAGAGTTTCCAGCCTTTCATTTAAAAACTTTTCAAAATATTTTATGCTTTCCTTTGTTAACATGACTTTTAAGCAGCACTCCGATGTAATAATTTATAAATTATACCTCTGTACAAAAAAAGTTAAATTAGCAAAAGTTGAAGGGCTTGGCAAACGATTATTCTAACTTTTTCGATTATTTTCTTCCAAAGGCCTTCCATTTTCTTCCTTTGCCCGATACGGTAAGGCCCTCTGTTTCTGCAAAGGCTTCCAAAAGGTCCTTTTGCCTCTGAGATAATTTCTGCGGCACCTTGACAATAACCTTCACATAAAGATCTCCTCTTCTATGGTATCTCCTTATACTTGGCATTCCCTTTCCATCAACTTTAATTACATCACCAGGCTGAGTTCCATGCGGGACGTCAAGTTCATAATCCCCCTCTTCTCCAAGAACCGGGATATTTACTGTACTACCTAATGCAGCCTGGACAAATGAAATTGGAACTTCACAGATCAGATCATCTCCCTCACGCTTGAAAAATCCTTCTTCATTTACATGTATAACCACAAAAAGATCGCCCTTGGGACCTCCGAAATCCCCAGGCTCACCTTCTTCTCTTAACCTCAACTGAGATCCAGTATCAACTCCAGGAGGTATCTTGACATTAATTGTTCTTTCAATTCTTACCTTCCCCTGACCGCTGCAATTCCGGCAAGGGTTCGTTATGATTTCACCTTGTCCATTGCACATCGGGCAAGTGGAGCTTATTTGAAAAAATCCCTGCGATCTAATAACCTGCCCTCTTCCCTGACAGGTTGGACATATCTGTGGTTCACTGCCGAAACTTGCTCCTGACCCATTGCATTCCGGACAAAATTCCTGCCTGTAAAAAGAAATTTCCTTATCTTTTCCATAAAAAGCCTCTTCCAAAGACAATTCTATATCATAACGCAGGCTTTTTCCCTGTTTTGCCCTTGCTTTTCTTCCTCTGCTGCCTCCAAACCCAAAAAAATCATCAAAGATATCTCCAAAACTCGAAAATATATCCTCAAAACCGCTAAAACCTCTGAAGCCTCTCCCTTCAAGGCCCTGATGTCCGAATCTATCATAGATATCTCTTTTTTCTCTATCTCTTAAAACTTCGTAAGCCTCAGCAGCTTCCTTAAATAGCTCTTCAGCTTCTTTATCACCCTTATTCCTGTCGGGATGATATTTTAATGCCAGCCTGCGATAGGCCTTTTTTATATCATTTTCTGCAGCATTTCGAGGGACGCCCAAGATATCGTAATAATCTCTTTTAACCATTATTCTGTCTCTTCGGTAATATTCCCTGAATTATCAGTTGTTCCTTCATGAAAAACATCTTCAATTGTTTCGGGAATTTCTTCAGGAAAAGATTGGCTCTTGCCCTGGATCAATTTATCGTTACCCTCTTCTCTTACCTGAAAAACCTTCCCGGCAGCAATTTCTCTCAAGGAAACTACAGTATCCTTATTTTTACAGACTACTAAGGGTTCGGCCCCTTTTCTCAATTGACGAACCCTTTTAGCTGCCAGATGAATTAATCCAAAGCGATTATCCACCTTTTGTAGACAGTCTTCCACTGTAATTCGCGCCATTTATATTCTCCCTTTCTCTATTAACATCCTGAAAACCAAATTTTTATTCTGATCCCGCCTCATAGCTGTTTACAATAATATAAAATGAGTTTATGTATAGTTTTGTTTAAACTGGGTATGACAATTATGTAGTATAACTATCAGAGACTTAAACAATAAAGTATATATTCCATTTTACTAAATGTAAATATTAAAAATTGTTTTTCTATCTTATTTAGGAATTTAGCCTGTTCAATCTGTCTCCTGGAACGACTGAACTTTCTATAAACATTAACATAATATGACCATGCCAAAGGAGATAATCTTAAATGCTTGCAAGGGTCCTCAGTAGCGCAATAATCGGCATAGACGCTTATACAGTAGAAGTCGAAGTTGATATTTCACAAGGCTTGCCTTCATTTGCCACGGTAGGCCTTCCGGAAGGGGCTGTTCGTGAAAGCAAGGAAAGAGTAAAGGCCGCAATTAAAAACTCAGGCTATCATTTCCCTTCAGATCGTATAACAGTAAATCTTGCGCCTGCAAATATCAAAAAGGAAGGCTCGGCGTTTGATCTTCCTATGGCGATAGGCATTCTTTCAGCTACGGGGTTAGTAAAAAGGTTCTCTTATTCCGAGTATTTGTTTTTAGGTGAACTGTCTCTTGACGGACTTATCAGACCAGTAAAAGGCGCTCTTCCCATAGCTATAGCAGCAAAAAATTCCGGGATGAAGGGTATTTTCCTGCCCGTAGAAAATGCATCTGAAGCCGGAGTGGTTGAGGGAATCGACATCTTTCCCGTCGATACCCTGGCACAGGTTATTGACGTCTTGGCAGGTGCTTCCAAAGTATACCCATTTGAAGTCAAAAAAGAAGAACTTCTTATAAGCCCTGATTCCAATATGGATTTTAAAGACGTTCGAGGCCAGGAAAATGCCAAAAGGGCAATGGAAATCTCTGCCGGAGGAGGCCACAATCTAATAATGATCGGTCCGCCAGGCTCTGGAAAAACTATGCTTGCAAGACGCCTCTCAACCATTCTTCCTTCGCTTAGTTTCGATGAGTCACTTGAAACTTCTAAAATATACAGCGTAATAGGACTCATGCCTAAAGGTTATGGATTGATCACTCAGCGTCCTTTTCGATCACCTCACCACACCATCTCTGATGCTGGTCTGATTGGAGGAGGTCAAAATCCTAAACCAGGAGAGGTAAGCATAGCTCACAATGGCGTTTTATTTTTAGACGAACTTCCTGAGTTTAAAAAAAATGTACTGGAAGTACTGCGACAGCCAATGGAGGATGGATATGTAACTATATCAAGGGCAAATGCATCTATCACCTATCCATCCAATTTTATGCTGGTAGCCGCTATGAATCCATGCCCCTGTGGTTTTTTAGGCGATCCAAAGCGGGAATGTTCGTGCTCATCTTTACAGATTCAACGTTATCGATCAAAAATATCCGGACCTTTAATGGATAGAATTGATATTCATATAGAGGTTCCTTCAGTGCCCTACAGAGACTTATCCAACACCAGTGATGGCGCTTCTTCGGCTGATATTCTGGACAGGGTTATGCGGGCAAGAGAAATTCAGCGATTAAGATTTCACAACTCCAAAAACTATACAAACGCAGGAATGAATACTCGCCAGATAAAGCATTTCTGTAAGATCGATAGCGAGTCAAGTCAGTTGCTGGAAAAGGCAATGGAAAAGTTCGGACTTAGCGCAAGAGCACATGCCCGAATATTAAAAATATCCAGGACAATTGCAGACCTTGAAGGAAGCCGGGATATAATGGCACCTAACGTGGCAGAGGCCATTCAGTACAGGACGCTTGATCGAAAAAATTTTGTTTAGGAGTTGAGTCAGAAACACTTTATCTGACGCTGAGGTCAAAAAAAGTAAGGCTTTCCAGAAATGTCTCATTATTACAATTATTAAGCTGTCCTTTAATTTTCCCTCCTTTTCATACGCTCAAGAATATTCTGCACCCTGGCCCTGGTATTCAACAAATAGGCAGGCTCGGGCTGCTTGGGATATGGATTTGGGTCCCACTCAATTTTCTTTACTCTCCATATAACTTTTTCTACATCTTCCTGCTCCTCGTATAAAAACCTTTCCACCATTTCTGCATAACTGTAGGCTTCATCTAAAGAATGTCTGAAATATTCCTGAACATCAGGACCTGTCAGCACAACTCTATGACCCGGACATAATATCTGACAATCAAGTTGAGCTAAATTCTTAAGGGAATTAATATAAGCATCATAGTCAACCAGGAATTCACTGACAATATGACCGTTACCATCATCACACCCTGCTGCCTCCGAGGCTATCAGGATCTTTTTTTGAGGCACCCAGAAGCTTAAAAAGTCCCAGGTATGGCCGGGAGAATGAATGACTTCAACCCTGCAACCTGATCCCTGTTCTATTTTCATTCCATGGCTTATTATCCGATCTAACTCAAAGGGCTCAAAAGCAGCCTTTTCGGAAGGATGGATACCCCACCGCGACAAAGCTGCTGCTCCTTCATTATTAAGTTTCTTTATTAACTTGACAGCCCTTGCACTATTTAGGATTTCTCCTGTTTTTGCAGAACCTGCTATTTGCATTTCAGGCCATATCCTTTTGAAATATCCTGCTGATCCAATATGATCAAAATGAGCGTGAGTCAAAAGGAGAAAACTGGGGCTTCGTTTACCGAGAATAGACTTAATGTCCTTCAAATAGAGAGGAGCCAATGCTGAAAATCCCGCATCAAATAATAAAGGGGAAGGTCCGTCTAAAAGATAGACAGGCACCTGATAGCTCCCAATTACATAAAAGGACTCAGCTATTTGTCCGGTTTTACAAGTACGCATACTTTTAACAGAATATTATACATTAATTGTGTATTAGCCAATTCAAATGTCAGGCAGTTTTATTGAACAATATATTTTATTAGCTGTAAACCAGCTTAAGAGTCAAGATAAAGAATAAACCGAAACTTTTATTTCCAGTTTTTGTCCTCTTTTTTATATACTGCTTCAGTTTCGATAATCTTGATTGAATTTTTTTTTGGAAATTGTTAGCTTAAGCATCCAAATAAGAAACCCTATTTGGATTTTGTCTCGTTTCCATTGAACGACTTATCTCTCCCCGGATCGGTAAAACCCATCCGGATCCACCGCCTATGACGGTGGTTTAGTTAAAACTATTTTTATTGAGGTAATTGAACTTGAAAAGAAACAGGATTGCTGATGTTTTGTCATCAAATAGAATTGGTGACATATTTACTGTAATGGGTTGGGTGCGCACAAAGAGGGATTCAAAAGGCGGCTTTTCCTTCATTGAAGTCAATGACGGCTCCTGCTTAAGTTGTATCCAGATTGTTGCAGATGAAAAGCTTGAAAACTATGAGGATCAAATACTTAAATTAACAACTGGATGCTCTATAAAAGCTGTCGGCATCCTGACAGCTTCACCCGGTAAAGGACAAACCGTTGAGCTCCATGCCGAAAAGGTGGAAATATTAGGATGGTCCGACCCGACTACCTATCCACTTCAAAAAAAGAGACATTCATTCGAATTTCTACGAGAGATAGCCCATCTGAGACCCAGAACCAACACCTTTGGAGCAGTTGCAAGGGTACGCAATTCCACAAGCCATGCTATTCATTCATTTTTTCAGGAACGGGGATTTATATATCTTCATACTCCTGTCATCACCGGAAGTGACTGTGAAGGCGCCGGGGAGATGTTCAAGGTTACCACTTTTGACCTCGACAACATACCAAAAAAGGAAGGGCATACTGATTTCACCAGGGACTTTTTTGGGGATCCTGCCGCTCTTACCGTAAGCGGTCAGCTCGAAGCAGAAGTCTATGCACTTTCCATGGGAGATGTGTATACATTCGGTCCTACCTTCAGGGCTGAAAATTCAAATACGTCCCGACATCTTTCTGAATTCTGGATGGTTGAGCCTGAAATGGCATTCTGTGACCTTGATGATAATATATCAGCAGCAGTGGATTTTTTGAAATACATATTTGATTATGTATTGAATAATTGTATTGAGGATATGGAATTCTTTAACAGATTCATAGACCCAACAGTAATTGAAACCCTGAAGAATCTTATTTCACAGGAATTTGAAATCCTTTCCTATACGGACGGCATAAAACTTCTGGAAAAAGCCACGGAAAAATTTGAATTTCCTGTAAGCTGGGGAACAGATCTTCAGTCAGAGCACGAAAGATACCTTTGCGAAAAGGTGTTTAAAAAACCTATTGTTTTGATAGATTATCCCAAAGAAATAAAAGCCTTTTATATGAAGCTCAATTCCGATAAAAAGACGGTGCGCGCAATGGACGTTCTCGTGCCTAAGATTGGCGAAATAATAGGCGGAAGCCAGCGGGAGGATAACTACGATACTCTTTTTGAACGAATAAGGGAAATGAACCTCAACCCTGATGATTACTGGTGGTACCTTGAATTGAGAAAATATGGTTCTGTACCACATTCCGGTTTTGGCCTCGGATTTGAGCGTTTGATACAATTCATGACCGGTATGGCTAATATAAGGGATGTTATTCCTTTCCCCAGAACACCTGGAAATGTGCGTTTTTAGAAAACATATACAATCAATGGGTTGCAATTGTATTGGACATATCTCATTCTTCATGATAATAAATTTTTTTTGATTATATTGACGAATTCATTGGTACTAAAAGGAAGCGGATTAGACTTTAACAGGAAAATTAACAGTAATGTGGAACTGAAAATGAGCTGGCTTTTTTAATGGTCAATGAAAATATTGAATTAAAGTTGACGACTTTTTACGAAGCAGTCAAAGTCACAAGTGATATAAACCCCCTATTTTAATGAATTAAAATAATAATCTGACAAAATTTAATTTAAATTTCCGGAGGAAGAGCTTAATGCTGCTGGGTATAATGAGGAGACAGGCAAAGTCCTGGTTGATAAAATTTTTGATTGGTATCATCGCCCTGGTTTTTATCTTTTATTTTGGGTATTCATTTCGTTCTCAGCGGGGCATGAAGATGGCCTATGTGAACGGAGAAGTTATAAGCGAGCAGGAATATCAAAAAGCATTCAAGGAAACTATTGAGGCTCTTCAAAGGCAATATAAGGATTTCTGGAATGATAATCTTATAAAGGCTCTTGATCTGAAAAACACTACCCTTGTAAACCTTATAAATCAAAAACTGATAAGCCAGGAAGCTGAAAAACTCGGTCTTGATGTCACTGAAACAGAAATTCAGGAAGCAATTATTAATTACCCGGCATTCCAGATTGACGGTCAATTCTCAATAGATCGGTATCGTAGGGTTCTAGACATCAACCGAATGAAATCAGAAGACTTTGAAGAAGACATAGCAAAACAACTGCTTTATATGAAACTAAGGCAGTTTTTGTTTGCATTTATGGAAGTTACTGAGCAAGAGGCTCTTGATTTTTATGCATTTGAAAATGAAAAAATCAAAATCAGTTTTGTTCAATTCAAGCCGGAAAAATTCAAAAAAAAGGTAGAGGTTAATCAGAGTGAACTTCAAAACTTCTTTGATAAAAACAGATCCAAATATAGAATCCCTGAAAAAATAAAATTCTCCTATATAGAAATAGATTCAAATTCTATTAAAAAGGATATTTCAATTACAGAAAAGCAGATCCAGGATTATTATGAATTCTCAATTGATACCTTTTCACAACCAAAGCAGGTAAGGGCCAGACATATTCTTTTCAAATTAAGTCAGGATGCTACTACAGAAGAGGATGAGAAAGTCAGGTTAAAGGCTGAAAAGATCCTTGAGCAGGCACGAAAAGGATCTAAATTTGAAACTCTTGCCAGGAAATATTCTGAGGGCCCAACAAAGGAAAAAGGAGGTGATCTTGGTTATTTTTCGGCAGGGCAAATGGTAAAGCCTTTTGAAGATGCCGCATTTCAGTTAAAAAAGGGTGAAATCAGCGATCTTGTACGTTCACAGTTTGGCTACCACATTATTAAGGTTGAGGATATCAGAGAAGCAAATATTAAACCCTTAAATGAGGTGCGTGATCAAATAGTAGGAATTTTGATCAATAATACCAGAACCGAACTTGCACACGAAAAGGCTTTATCACTTCTTGATCATATGCCTTACGACGTTGATCTGGTCAATTATGCCAAAGAGAATGGAATTGAAGCAAAATACCTTGATTATTTTTCTCAAGACAACCCAATACCAAAAATTGGAAACGTCGAGAAAATAAAACATGCTCTCTTTTCTCTTGAAGATAACGAAATAACTGAACTGATTGAAATAGATGGAAAATACTATATTTTTCAGATAGCAGATAAAAAGGAATCATATCTGCCCGAATTAAAAGAAGTTTCGGATAAAGTTAAAGAAGATTATATTTCTTTTATTTCGAAGGTTAAATCCAAAGAAGCTGCCGGGGCATACCTGGAAGAGTTGCGTAATGGAAAAGACTGGGACAAACTTTCCAAAGAAAAAGGTCTGGAAATTGAAAAAACAGATTTTTTCTCACGAAACGACCCAGTTCCTGAAATCGGTAACATGCCTGGACTTGAAGATATAATATTTCATCTTAATAATGAAAATAGATATCCAAATAAAGTATTTGAAAACGATAAGGGAGTATTTGTTTTAAGATGGGATGCAAGAAAGGGAATCAACATGGAGGAATATCAAAAAGAAAAACAAGAATACCGATATTCACTGATGCAAAAAAAGCATAAACGCTCTTTTGAAAACTGGCTGCAAAGCTTAAGAAATAAATCTGATATTAAAATTGTTGCTCCTTTTGCAAATAAATAACAATATACATTTCTGATTACACTTTTCTGTAGTGTAGTGTAGCATAGAGAATTATTTTAACACTCAAGGCAGAAGTCATTTAAGAAGGTGCCATGATGAAAAGAGATGATTTACTTAAAGGGAAAAAAATCCTTATTGTCGATGATGAACCTGATATACTGGATACCCTTGAAGACAGCCTTTATATGTGCGATATTACAAAGGCAAATAGCTTTAATGAGGCTATTGATTTATTAAAAAGTATGCACTTTGATTTAGCTGTTATTGATATAATGGGTGTTGACGGATATAAAATCCTGGAAATTGCAAACGAAAAAAAAATACTTTCCGTTATGTTGACTGCTCATGCATTAAACCCTGAGAATATTATTAAATCATATAAAGAGGGCGCAGCTTCTTATATCCCTAAAGACAAAATGGGTGATATTACAATATTTCTTACTGATATTTTAGAGGCCAAAGAAAAAGGAAAGCATTTCTGGTGGTGCTGGCTTGAACGACTGGACTCTTATTGTGAAAAAAAATTTGGAGAAGATTGGAAGAATATCGATAAAGAATTTTGGGATGATTTTGGTTATTTTATGTAATGATATCTCACCCTCTTTTATAATATTTAAAATCAGCTGTTAGCTTTTTTAAAAATCTCGGTAAAAAAATACATTTCACCTATTGAATGCCGTGCTTCTCAATTAACTGCTCTCTCTTCATCAGAATATTTCAATCAATATTATATTTTATCTGCCATATGACGCTGAATTAAGACTAATAAAACATATTTTCGTGATATCAAAAGAGATTGCCAATGCATAAAAATTCTGAATTTCATGAGTTAAAAACGCCATCTTTCATAATTTTTACTGATTTGGACGGTACCTTACTGGATAATGATACCTACGAATGGGAAGAAGCCCTTCCTGCAATAAATCAATGCAAAAATCATTCAATACCCCTTATAATCGCTTCCAGCAAGACAAGGGCGGAAATATCTCTTCTAAGAAATAAAATGTCATTATCAGATCCATTTATATCAGAAAATGGGGGAGGTATTTTCTTTCAGAATAACTTCTTCCCTGAAATACCTGAAGAGGCTTCTTTTGATAATGGCTTATGGAGTATTTCTCTCGGAATGCAATACAGCTTACTTGTAAAAAAGCTTCATGAGATACGGGATGATTTGGGGATAGATATTAAAGGTTTTTCAGATATGAGCATTGAAGAAATTTCGGAACGTACAGGACTTAAAAGGGAGGATGCCCTTCTAGCCTCTTTAAGAGAATATGACGAACCTTTTATAATAAATGAAAAAGAAGCTGTTAATAATGATGAATTAATTTGGGCTATAAAGGAGAGAGGGCTTTCAATAACTACTGGAGGTCGTTTTTACCATTTGCATGGGAGAAATGATAAAGGACATGCAATGACACAGATAATGTCCATGTATAAAAAATTCCGCAATACAGCAATTTCCATTGCATTGGGGGATAGTCCTAATGATTTCTCCATGCTAAAAAATGCAGACCATCCGGTGCTAATAAGATCTGAACATGATTTTTATGTGCTGAAAAAGCAAATTCCATCACTTACGATAACAAGATCAACAGGTCCAAAGGCCTGGAATGATGCAGTATTGAATATACTTAGAAGATTTCCATTTTATGATGATAAATGAAATACCCCGCCCCGAGCGACTTGGGCTTGTCTGCCTATGGTAGAATAAACTACCCCGCCGCAGAGCAGCGGGGTATCTTAAAAAGCATTGAACGCCCCAAGGGGCGGGGACTTGTCTGCCTGAGGCAGGATCGAACCCTCGTCCGCCTTTTACCAGCCTTTGGCTGGCTGGCGGATTAAAAACTCCGCCCCATAGGCTTACTGCTTGCTGTATGTGATTTTTGTATTTTGCAGATTTTAAAATGTCAGGAATTAACTGACTGATTTTAAAGACCATTTATTTGCTAAATATCTAACAGGCCATAAAATTAAGGTTTTCATATACGCATATTAAGGCTATAATAATATTTTTAAAAATAATAATCCTGTATAGGTCTGCTTGAGGCTGAATTGTGGAATGCCTTGGTTTGGCCGCATATTATTCTGCTACCTGACTGACTGTATTGGAGGCTAAAGATGTCTGATTTGTTCGAAAGCGAAGTCAATCATGAAAACATAGAAAGCGCAGAAATGGTAGTCTGTATACCGTCTTATAATGAGGCCGATTCTATCAGCTATCCAACTCTCCAGGCTGACAAGGGACTGATAAAATATTTTAAGAGTAAAACCTCCGTAATAATAAATTGTGACAACAATTCTCCTGATGGTACAAAAAAAGTTTTTCTCGAAACCCCAACAAAAACACCAAAAATATATATTTCTACGCCTCAGGGTATAAAAGGTAAAGGTAATAACTTCAAAAACCTTTTTCAAAAAGTTGTTGATCTTAATGCGAAGGCAGTTGTAGTAGTTGACGCAGACCTGAAAAGTATAACTCCTGAATGGGTAAAAAACCTGGGAGAGCCTCTTTTCAGTGATTTTTCCTATGTAGCTCCTTTGTATGTCAGGCATAAATACGACGGCACTATCACAAACGGGATCGCCTATCCAATGACAAGGGCACTTTATGGAAGAAGAGTGAGGCAACCTATTGGCGGGGATTTCGGTTTTAGTGGAGATTTGGGTGCGGTTTATCTTAAGAGTAAAATATGGGATAATGCCGTTGCCAATTTTGGTATAGATATCTGGATGACTACACTGGCTATTAATCAGAAGATTCAAATTTGTCAGTCTTTTATGGGAAGGCCGAAGATCCACAGGACCAAAGACCCGGGAGCTGACCTTGGGCCTATGTTCAGACAGGTAATCGGGACAATTTTTTCCATGATGAAAGACTTTAAACAATTCTGGACAAAGGTGAAATACAGCAGACCTACGGCCATTTATGGCTTTGGCCTCGGAGAAGTTGAGTCACCGCCCAATGTTGAAGTTGATACTGAGAACCTGCTTCATAAATTTCATGATGGTTTTGAGCAATTCAGCTCCCTTTGGAAAAAACTTCTTATTGAAGATGTTTACAGAAAAACCATTGAAATAAAAAATATGAAAAAAAATGAGTTTAATTTTCCTACTGACCTTTGGGCAAGGGTCCTTTTTGATATGGCAATTGCATATCATAATAACAGCATTGACCGGTCTTTGATGGTTGATTCCCTTGTGCCTCTTTATTTTGGAAGGACCCTTTCATTTGTAAAAAAAACCAGAAGAATGTCTATTAAACAAGCTGAAGAGGCAATTGAAGAAGATTGTATGACTTTTGAACTGGCAAAACCGTATTTAATTAAGCGCTGGAATGAAAACGTTAAAAATTAATTTTATTTTATAACCCAAACTTCTCAGTTTCCCATATCACCCTTTAAAAACAATGGGGGAGCAATATTAAATCATTGAATTGATCTGTATGCACGTCTGGTGATAGTAAACGATTTCTGATTTCACATTTAGTGGCATCCGAGGAGAATTTTTAAAATACTGCCATGTCTTCATCTATTTTACAAGAACAAGCCTGATGTCCATTACATTGGTTTTGGTGGGGCCGGTAAAAAGCAGATCCTGTGTATTCTCAAAAAAGTGATATGAATCGTTATTATTAAGAAAATCATTCGCTTCCATGCCTGCATCCCTTCCCCTTCCGACTGTGCCAGGCTCTACTATAGCCCCTGCTGCATCAGTAGGCCCATCGTTTCCATCAGTACCACCGCTCAGCATGACAACCCGTGGAGGAAGCCCTTCCAGTTCAATGGCTGCAGCCAAACAAAACTCCTGGTTTCTTCCTCCGAGACCGTTTCCCTTTATAGTCACAGTAGTTTCACCTCCAGAAATAATGCAGGCCGGACAGGATACAGGAAGGCCTGTCTTAAGGATTTCCTTGGCAATACCAGTGTGAACCAATGCTACTTCCCTGGTCTCACCTTCTATCATTGATGAAAGGATTAAAGTCTTGTAGCCTAATTTCTCTGCCCTTTCTCTTGCTGCTTCAAGTGCTAGAATATTGCTCCCGACAATAAAATTTTGAACTTTCTCGAATATCTGTTCATTCGACTTGGGCGTCTCATTAACCTTTCCCTCCAAACCTGCTTTAAGGTATTCCTGAATACTATAAGGCACATCCTTCAACTCATATTTTTTAATGATTTTCAGGGCATCCTCAAAAGTTGAACTGTCAGGTACAAAAGGACCCGAGGCTATAACATCCATTTTATCGCCCACAACATCTGATAACATAAGATTTACAGTAGTAGCAGGAAAAGCAGCCCTTGCCATTTGTCCACCTTTGGCCGATGATATATGCTTTCTTACCGTATTTATTTCATCAATACTTGCTCCGCATGCCAGCAGGCTGCCTGTGATATGCTGCTTTTCCGAAAGTGTGATTTTGCCTGCAGGATAAGGCAAAAGTGCCGATCCCCCTCCCGAAATCAGGGAAATAATCAAATCCGACTCTCCAGCCATTTCAAGAAGTTCAAGAATCTTTCTGGTGCCTTTTACCCCTTCAATGTCCGGCAGGGGATGAGCAGCCTGGGTGACTTTTGTATAAGAAAGATCTTCTGCAAAACCATATTTAACATTTATAAAGCCTTCTGAAATTCTTTCTCCAAGCAGTTCTTCCATGGCCCTGGCCATAGGGGCTGTCGCCTTGCCACCGCCAACAATTGAAATAGAATTAAAATTCCCTAAATCAAGCTTGAATAATATGCGGCTATCAACGCCTATAATTAAGCTGTTCCCTTCAATATGCACAAAGCGCTTAACCGCACGATAAGGATCAACCGAATTAATCGAGCTCATGAATATTTCAGCTGCTTCGAGACGCATTTGCTTAAGAAGGCTATCACCCATTTCAATTCTCCTCTTACAAATATAGATTTTTAATGCTTATGACTGCCTGCCTTTATTCCCACATATAACAGGTTCGGGTTTGATGCCTACTGCTTAGACAAACATAATGCACTCAATAATCATATGCAAGGCTCAATTTTATTACCAATCGCCAGGGCTGATTGAACTGATTGGCTTCATGAACGGTTTCATCCTTGACACAAAATTTCCACTTCTCTATATTGTCCAAGACTTGATATGCTTTCTTATGCAATTTGTCTTGGAAAAATCCATCAAAATAACAATAACAGAGGAACTTTTTATGCCAAAAAATGTCGATATAAAAAAGGTTATGATTATCGGCTCTGGCCCTATCATCATAGGACAGGCATGTGAATTTGACTATTCGGGAACTCAAGCCTGCAAGGCCCTGAGGAGCTTGGGCTATGAAATCGTTCTGGTCAATTCAAATCCTGCTACCATAATGACTGATCCGGAAATGGCTGATTTTACATATATTGAACCTCTCAACCTGGATTCAGTAACAGAAATTATCAAAAAGGAAAGGCCTGACGCCCTGCTCCCCAATCTTGGAGGACAATCCGGCCTTAATCTCTCTTCCGAGCTCGCAAGCTCAGGAGTCCTTGAAAAATACGGCGTCAAGGTAATCGGTGTAGAAGTAGACGCTATTCAAAGGGGTGAAGATCGAATTGCCTTTAAAGAAACTATGGACAAGCTCGGAATAGAAATGCCCAAAAGCGAGCCTGCCTTTAGTGTAGAAGAGGCTGAGAAAATTGCGGATGCCCTCGGATACCCTGTTGTAATTCGCCCTGCATATACCATGGGCGGGACAGGTGGAGGTCTCGTTTATAATGTTGAAGAACTCCGTACTATTGCAGGTCGTGGTATTTCAGCGAGCCTCGTAGGACAGATTCTAATTGAGGAGTCAGTCCTGGGATGGGAGGAATTGGAGCTTGAGGTGGTGCGGGATGCAAAGAACAACATGATTACTGTCTGCTTTATAGAAAACGTTGATGCTATGGGCATTCATACAGGGGACTCCTTTTGTACCGCCCCCATGTTGACAATTGACCCGGAACTGCAAAAACGACTTCAAAAACATTCCTATGACATCGTAGAGGCCATCAGAGTTATAGGTGGTACAAATATACAATTCGCTCATGATCCAAAAACCGATCGCGTTGTTGTCATAGAAATAAACCCGAGGACATCAAGGTCATCTGCCCTTGCGTCCAAGGCAACAGGTTTTCCAATCGCACTTATCTCAGCTTTACTTGCAGGGGGTTTGACACTCGACGAAATACCCTACTGGAAGGAAGGTACTCTGGACAAATACCAGCCTTCCGGTGACTATGTGGTGGTAAAATTTGCCCGCTGGGGTTTTGAAAAGTTTGTCGGGGCTGAAGATAAATTAGGCACCCAGATGCGGGCAGTTGGTGAAGTTATGAGTATAGGAAAGACCTATAAAGAGGCCTTGCAAAAGGCGATTCGGTCGCTGGAAACAGGCAGATACGGCCTCGGTTTTGCCAAAAATTTTAATAAAATGTCTCTCCAGGATCTTCTTGACCTCTTATCAGAGCCTTCCAGCGAACGTCAGTTTATAATGTATGAGGCTTTGAGAAAAGGCGCAAACATTGATATGCTCCATGAAAAAACCCATATTAAACACTGGTTTATTCAACAGATGAAAGAACTGGTAGAACTTGAAGAGGAAATACTCAGGTTCAGAGGCGTGCAAATACCTGATGCTTTGCTTGAACAGGCAAAGAAAGACGGGTTTTCTGACAGATACCTCTCTAAACTCCTGCTTATACCGGAAAAGGATCTTAGGGCAAAGCGAATTTCATTAAATATTACCGAATCCTGGGAGCCTGTTCCTGTCAGCGGCGTAAAAGATGCTGCCTATTATTTCTCAACCTACAATACTAAAGACCAGGTAGGTGTAAGTCAAAAACGTAAAATTATGGTACTTGGTGGAGGACCAAACAGGATCGGTCAGGGTATTGAGTTTGACTACTGCTGTGTTCATGCCGCATTCGCCTTAAGAGATGCAGGATTCGAGTCTATAATGGTTAATTGCAACCCGGAAACCGTATCCACGGATTATGACACATCAGATAAACTTTATTTTGAACCCTTGACTGCTGAAGATGTCTTGAGCATTTATGAAAAAGAAAAACCGGAAGGAATCATTGTGCAGTTCGGCGGACAGACACCTCTGAATCTCGCCAATGAACTTGCCGCTGAAGGCGTTAAAATTATAGGAACGTCACCTGATGCTATTGACCTTGCGGAAGATCGAGATCGTTTCCGCCATGTAATGAATAAACTCGGAATTCCTCAGCCTGAGTCGGATATGGCCAGCACATTCGAAGAAGCAATTAAATCCGCGAAAAAAATTGGATATCCGCTTATGGTCAGGCCTTCTTATGTATTAGGTGGGCGAGCAATGGAGATCATTCATGATGAGGCAATGCTTAAGCATTACATGGCTGCTGCCGTGGATGTAACTCCTGAGCGCCCAATCCTTATAGACAAATTCCTTGAAAATGCGATCGAAGCTGAGGCTGATGCTATTTCTGACGGCACTACAGCATTTGTGCCTGCTGTTATGGAGCACATAGAGCTGGCAGGAGTTCATTCAGGAGATTCTGCATGTGTCATTCCGCCTATAAGCATACCACCGAAACACCTTGATACTATCTATGAATATACCAGGAAGATCGCCATTGAACTTAATGTAGTCGGCTTGATGAACATACAGTATGCCATTGCGAATGATACGGTTTATATACTTGAAGCCAACCCCCGAGCATCACGCACCGTGCCTCTAGTATCAAAGGTCTGTAATATTTCCATGGCACGTATTGCAACCCAGATCATGATAGGTAAAAAACTCGCCGACCTTAATATCAAACCAAAATTGATAACCCACTTCGGGGTCAAGGAAGCTGTATTCCCATTTAATATGTTCCCTGAAGTTGACCCTCTACTTGGTCCTGAAATGCGGTCAACAGGAGAAGTCCTTGGAATGGCCGATTCTTTCGGACTGGCATATTTTAAGGCACAGGAAGCAGCACAACAAACGCTTCCCTCTGGTGAAACGGTCCAAACAGTCCTCATTACTGTTTCTAAAAATGACAGGCCGGCTGTTATAGAGGTGGCAAGACAATTCGATAAGCTCGATTTCAAAATCAAGGCCACTAACGGAACACATGAATTTCTATCCAAGCATGGAATCATTTCCGAGAAAATCCTTAAAATGCATGAGGGTAGACCAAATATAGTGGACGGAATTAACAACAAAGAGATTCAACTGATAATAAATACACCCAGCGGCAAGCTGAGCAAGCATGATGATTCCTACATTCGCAAGGCAGCTATCAAGTATAAAGTTCCTTATATTACAACTCTTTCCGCAGCACTTGCGGCGGCAAGAGGTATAGCGGCAAACCGCCTTGGACATGGAGTTGTAAAGTCTCTGCAAAGCTACCATGCTGACATAGGTTAACAAGCAATATTAAAATTGGTTACCACATACCGTACAGGTTTTAAACAGTATCCCGAGGAGAAACAGGCATGGATGGAATTGTCGGCATTTACAACCCTAATGACAAAGAGCTGGTAAACAAAACATTTCTGGCAACAGGTGCATGCCAGCACAGAGGAAAGGCCAGCACTGGTATTGCAGTAGGTAATGGCAAAGGTATTTATATTTATAAAGGGTTAGGTAGAATAGCTGAAGTAATTGATTATAATATAATGAAGATATTTCAGGACCTGGAACCCTGCGCTGCAATCGGAAATATAGGATATACAAAAAGAAACATAGCTGAAAAAACAAATGCAGAACCAATAGAAATCCATCCAAAAACAGGCTCAAAATATAAAGTAGTCCTGACCATGGATGGCTATCTTTTAAAAGAGGATGATCTTAAAGCTGAACTTGAGCCTGAATACAGTTTTCAAACTGAAAATAAAACTGAAACCATAGGTGCTTTGATTCATAAGTATGTCAACGAGTCAGGAATTACTTTCGAAGTAGGTGAAAGAATTGTTGCCAGACTCCATGGCAGAGGTACATTTGCACTGAATGCACTTATATATGACGGTAAAGAGACCACCCTTGTTTCATTAAATGACGACAGGGCATTCGAACCTTTATGTTATGCATTGATTGATGGAGCCTTTGTTGTAAGTTCCGAATCCTGTTCGCACAGGAGACTTAACGGTATAATGGAGAAGGAATTTAAAGGCGCAGAAATGGCTATCTGTTCGTCAAAAGGTTATGAAATAAAAAGATTGAGTGACAAACCTTTGATGCCGGATATATTTCAGGGGGTTTATTATGGAAATGTCGGCTCATTGTTCAGGGGAAAAGAAATATTCCAGTTGAGAAAGGAACTGGGTATTGAGCTCGTTGATAAATATAAAACTTCAAAGGCAGACTTTGTTATCCCGAATCCCGAATCAGGATGGGGAGTTTCCGTCGGAATTGCAGAGGGTTTGAAAAAAAACCTGTACCCTGCCCTTATTAAACTGCCACAAGCTATCAGAACTTTTCAGGAAGGCGAAAGAAATACAAGGTCTCAGGAAGTGGGATTAAAATTCGGAGGCATTGACTCCCTCCTTAAAGGAAAAAATATTGCAATGGGAGATGACAGTATTGTAAGGGGAAGCGTCAGCGAAGGAGGTTCTGTCTGGGTTGTTTATAATGCGGGGGCCGAATTCCTTGAGTTCTGGATTTCCTATGGCCCGATGTATTTTCCTTCCTTTAAAGAATGGCACCGCGGTCCTGAGTGCCTTAACGAACTTGCGATACAAAGGGCATTCAAGAATGATAATCCTTATGACAAAAGCATTGATGAAATAAACAGGGCAATATCCGAAATGATCGGCGTTGATGAAGTTAGATTCAACTCTCTGGACAGGATAAAAAAGGTTGCCGGTGACGGCTCTTTCCAGTCATTAAATGCAAGTTATCCTATTTCAGAAGAGTTCTGGCCTGATTGGATCAAAAATGAAGTTGAAAAGTTTTACAATTACCATACAGAATAAAAAACATAAGGCTGGCACTTTATCTTTTTTTGACAGGATAGACAGGATTGACATGATGTGGGACTTCACCGTATCCTGTAACCCTGTCAAGAATTTGCCTATATAAAGCGTGCACCTCAAACAAGATAAGGCGCCCACTGTTTAGCGGTTTCAAGTATATACCCCGGCTCCACTTTTTCAACAATTCTATTGTGCCCTGGAAGCAGGATATCAACATCTAATTCAGCAAGCCTCAAAAGAGATTTTTTTAATTGAGCCCCGCTGGCTCCATAGAGATCGAATCTCCCTATTGCATAATCTGCATACACAACATCGCCCGGTATAAGTATTCTTTCTGCAGGATCATAAAGGGCAATGCATCCCTGTGAATGTCCCGGGATATGAATTACTTCCCAGATAATCCCTCCAAGCTCCAGGGTTTCTCCTCCTTCGAGTTTATTATTCACATTAAATTTGAACGCACCCTGTTTAAGTCCGTATTGGCCCTGACACATGATCTGAAACATGTCCATACCATAAACGGTTCTCTCGTCTCCCTGCTCGAGCATCTCCGCCTCGCTAACATGCATCCAGAGTTCCGCATCGGGCATTTCTTTTAAAATTTCCGGCAGGCAGCCTATGTGGTCCAGATGTGTATGAGTCATAATTACCCTTTTTATGTCAGAAAGCTCAAAACCTTCATTCCGGATTTCCCTGATTTTATATGCGCCCTTCCCTATCAATCCAGCATCAACAATACTGAGGTCCCCTGATGAAGGATTTCCTATTACATATACATGCGAATCAGGAATCATTTCGTCCTGACCAGGTATAAAATAAACACCTTCCGTAATTTTCTTCATGTTAATCTCCTTAAAATTTTTTCATACCATATACGATTCGTATCGCGGATTCAAGAATTTAAAGTTTCATTATAAACGAACGAGTCCCGATTCAATTCCACATTTTCTTCCACAATCAATATCCATTTTGCTCCAACACTTTAATATGACTGGTTTTTTTATCCTCCAGTTTTTTATTGACCCATTAACCTGATTTCCTTAGACTCTTAACTTAGAGAATAAAATTTCATATAGTTGTAAAATTTAAATCGAAAAGGTTTGAATTATCCCATGTTTTTTATTATAGCCGGTATACAGCCCAAAACAATAAATCTGGACGAACAGCCAAGACTGTGTCCATCCTGCGGTCTTTACCAGGCCCGCCTGCAAAGGACAGATCACTATTTTTCATTTTTCTTTTTACCTCTTTTCCCTGTAAGGAAAGGGGATCCTTTTCTTCAATGTCAAAGATGCGGAGCCGTCATCGGAGAATCAGGAGAGACTAATTATATACCACGACAGGATGGTCGTTTTTCATGCTCAAGCTGCGGAAAACCACTGGACTCTGAATACAGGTTCTGTCCTTTTTGCGGCAAACGGCAATAGAAAACCTGCCTCAAATTCACTCAGACTAAAATTGAGTGTTATTGTCCATTATGTAATAAATCCCGGGACATGGCAGTAAATCAAATAAATCCTTAGTAAAACGCCATATGGAAAGCAACAACTTAAAGCTCTGGAACCGAAGATTTATTTTTCTAAATCTTTCTTTTTTTCTCATATTTTCAAATATCTCTTTTCTCTATCTTTATCCTCTCGTACTTGACACTATGGGTGAAAACCATAACGTAATAGGCCTTACAATGGGTATTTTTTCAATTGCAGCTGTAATATCCAGGCCATACATGGGCAAACTGGTCGCGTTAAAAGGCGAATATAATATTATGTCATATGGTATTGCCGCAATACTTTTGTCATCACTCGGTTACAATCTGTTGACAGATTTTGGTCCTGTAATGCTTATAATAAGAATAATTCATGGTCTTGGCTTTTCAGCCTTTATTTCAGGCAGTTTTTCCTTTGCAGCCAAAACATTCCAGCCGGAAAGGCGGGGAGAGGGTTTCAGCTTGGTTGGGGCTTCAATTATGGCTGCTGTTTCATTGGCGCCAGCCTTCGGGGAATTCCTGATAAAGTATTGGGGATTTAATGCTCTATACCTAGCGGCTTCCGGAACAATTGTACTTGCATGGTTTACAGCTTTTGGTGCTGTAAAACATCCGATTGTTTTCCAGCTTAAGAAAGAAAAAAAAGCTGCTACTTATCGTAATGTCTTAAAAAACAGATCATTTATTTTCCTTTTATGCTCCACATTTATATTCTCACACTGCCAGGCTACCGTACTTAATTTTATTGTCCTGATCTCCGCAGAATATGGTACGCCAAGCGGACCATTCTTTTTTTCCTCCTACCTGACAGCAATTATTATCCTTCTCAGCATGGGGAAATTATTTGATCATTTTGCCAAAATCTCCTTTATACTTCTTGCTTATCCTTTCTTTGCAATAGGAATTTCGATAATACCCACATTTATGAAATCCAGCTTTTTTCTCATCCCTGCTCTCCTTTATGGACTCGGAGTCGGCTTTCTGTTTCCTCCATTAAATGCATTGGCAGCAGGATTCGGCAGTGAAGCTGAAAAGCCGGAGACAATGTCTGTTTTTACAGTTGTTTATGATTCAGGGTTTATTACAGGAGCTGTTATTTCAGGTTGGATCGCATCCATTACCAGCCTTGACATTCTTTTTCTTTCCTGTGGTATATTTGGCGCTGTCGGTTTCTTAGTAGTTATATTATTTCCAATAAAATCAAAATAGTATCCAATATGGCATCAGAGAATATGAGAATCATTGTTTTTTCAATTACTTCTTCAGCTCGTACAGTCGCTTATTATAATCTGTGTTCAACTCACTCCTTATTTTTAACCACTCCAAAGAGTTCTCAGCAAGCGGTTCAACAGCAGATCCGGATATACCAAATGACTTTAATTCTATTCTCTTTTGTTCCTTAAGCCTTCCAAGGTTATCCTTCCATGTCTTTTTCAAAATGCTTTTGTATTCATCTAACAAGGCTTTTATTTTATCCGCCGGATCCGGTCTGCCGGAAAACTGCATTATTCCTGCCAACGCCAGTTCAGTCTCTCTTATATTTTCAACATCTATTGCATCAAAAAGGCCTGACAAAAAATATTTAACGATCATATCTTGATCATCCTCATCCCGTTTTTGAACCTCGGTCTCAATCTCCCGCATCGGCAGTCCGTCAAGGTAACGCTTAGCCAAAGCTTCGCCTGCTGTAATGAGTTCTTTTTCTCTTAATCTGCGGCTCTCATCTTTTGATAGTGTTCCAAAACTATGAGCCCGTTCCATTACAATATCAAGCGTACTCCTTATTTCACCGTTTTTATCTGACATACCAATGTTTTTCCTTTTGCTTAAAGATATGCAAATATGTTTGCCCTTATTGAATTGAAATTACTTTCAATCCGTTCTTTACCCTTTATAATTCCAGGCCCCCCATATTGATGTCCTGTAAAGAGATACTCAATATCAAGACCGGCAACACGTTCAATACTTTTTTTAAGCATCTTTGCGTTCCCACCAGGAAGATCTACTCTACCGGTGCTGCCGTAAAAAATCAGGTCTCCTGCCATGAATACTTTTTCCCCGGGCCAGTAGATACCTATGTGACCTTTTGTGTGCCCTGGTGTGTGATGGATTTCAGCAAGATGCTTCTCACCAAGCCGCAGGTCTCCTTCTGTAAGATAAAAATCAGGATAAAGCCTGGGAAGCTCAAAACCTGGCTGATTCATCCCTGATTCCCCTTCGTCTAAAATCATCCTGACGAAATCATCCTCCTCTTTTCCAATCGCTACTTGGGCCATGGATAATTTCCTGACCTCTTCGGAAGCACCATAATGGTCAGGATGGGCGTGTGTGTTAATAATCAGGCCTGTGTCCTCAATCCTCAAGCCGTCCTCCTCCATTCCGGCAATAAGCCGATCCAGGCATTTCATGCCTGTCTCATTTGTTATCATGCCCGGATCGACCAGGACATGCCTCCCACCGGGGAGGGCATCAGCTACAATATAGGAATTACAGTTATTTCCATAAGCCTGCATCTCAGCATTTGTTAATCCCGGCCAAAGATATGCATAAAAATCACCAGTTACTTTCAATTCATATCTCCTCAATCAAACAGGAAAGGTTTTTTGGTTATTACGCCTACATTATTTACTCCTTTTTTTCAACCCTGCAATGACATTTCAATAAGAAATGTCAATCTGCACAATAAAAAATTTGAGAAAGACATCAAATTCAAAATGTGGGATAAACTATATTCTTGAAATTTTGTTTGCCTTGGTTTTTTAATGCCTATAATATCAGGTCAAAATTTTTTGAACATATTGTAAATACTTAATCAAAAGGAGTAGCGCATGAAAAAAAAGGCAACTGTTATAGGGGCAGGTAACGTTGGAGCAACCGCCGCAATGCTTATTGCTGAAAAAGAACTGGCTGATGTTGTCCTTATTGATGTCATTGACGGTATACCCGAGGGAAAGGCGCTTGATCTTCTGCAGGCAGCGCCCATTGAAAAGCATGACTCCAGAATAACAGGTATAACTAATGACTACAGCTATGCAAAAGACTCAGACATTGTTATTATAACAGCCGGAATTCCCAGAAAACCCGGAATGAGCAGGGATGATCTTCTGGGCACTAACATGGAAATAATGCATTCCGCTGTATCAAAGGTTTCAAATGTAGCGCCTGAAGCCATTCTGATTATTGTCAGCAATCCTCTTGATGCCATGTGCCATGTCGCCCTTGAAGCAAGCGGATTCCAGAAAAACAGGATAATAGGAATGGCAGGCGTTCTGGACTCTGCCCGATTCAGGGCTTTTATTGCCATGGAACTTGATATATCGGTTGACAACATTCATGCCTTTGTTCTCGGAGGGCATGGTGATACAATGGTCCCACTTCCGCGTTATTCTACAGTAGCAGGCATACCAATTACAGAACTGATGGCTGAAGACACAATCGAATCTCTTGTCAACAGAACAAGAAACGGAGGCGCTGAAATTGTAGGCTTGCTCAAGACAGGAAGCGCTTATTATGCACCTGCATCAGCGGCCGTAGAAATGGCTGAGGCCATACTTAAAGACAAAAAGAAGATCCTCCCCTGCTCGGCATATCTTGAAGGGGAATATGGCATAAATAATCTCTTTGTCGGAGTGCCAGTAAAGCTGGGAGAAAATGGCATAGAAGAAATTATTGAGATTAAGCTCACGGATAATGAAAATATAGCCTTCAATAATTCGGCAGATTCCGTACGAACCCTGCTGAGTGATATGAAACGCCTGAAGGAGTCAGCTAATAAAAAATAACCGAAAGAGACTTTTTTACCTTCCTGGAAATTTTGCACAAGAACGGGCCAAATGGCCTCTAATGACAAGGTGACCCTGAATGGATGAAAAGGCAGTCAGAGCAGGGCTTGAGGCATTGGCGGACAATCTTGATATTGAGGTTCGCCATGAAAATCTTGACCCTGATATGTCCTTTTCTCCCGGAGGGCTTTGCCTGATAAAAAACAGGCCCGTAATTATCATCGATAAGGCAGGTTCAGAAAAGTTAAAAATCAAGACCCTTATCCAGGCACTGAGGCGCTTTGATCTCAGCCGGATTTATATAAAGCCTGCACTCAGAGAATTGCTTGAAGCTCACAATAAAGAGGAAACCCCTTAAGATTTATTCTTTTTTCTTTTCCTGGTGGGAGATGCAGTCCGTGTATACAGCTCCAGATACTTCGCAACTGTATTTTTCATATTTTTTCTTTCAGATATTTCCTGTATCCCTCTGATGTCATGAAAATAGTCAATATCATTATAAATACCACCTGAAATTTTGTGCAGGAAATCAGATCGAACCAGGTTCTCATCTACTTCAAATCCACTCGATTTCATTACCCGTGGGCCTGCAAATATTACCAGAGCCCCGGGCTCGGCTATGATTATATCACCAAGTGAGGCATAACTTGCTATGGCTCCTCCGGTTGCAGGATCTGCTAAAATTGATATAAAAGGCAGTCCACGCTTTTTCAGGCGATTTATCGATTCAATGGTTTTCACCATCTGCATAAGAGCAGATATTCCCTCATAAAGCCTTGCTCCTCCCGAACAGCACAGGCTGATAAACGGTATGTTCTCCTCAAGGGCAAAATCTATTCCTCTGCTGAACTTTTCTCCAAACACTACCCCCATGGAACCACCACAGTAATAAAATTCGCTAATCGCCATGACCACGGGGAAATGAAAGATCCGGGCACTCCCCACAACAAGCGATTCATGAAAATGAGATCGGCCTTCCTGTTTGGCCAGGAAATCACTATAGTACCCTGTAATAGATTCCTCTTCAAGAAGCTGATCCACTGTCAAATTCCTGTAAAGCTCATGAAAAGTTCCCATGTCCGCAAGGCAGTCAATCCATCCGGTTGCCCCAAGGGTGTAGGAATAGCCGCATTCAGGGCAAGTATTGAAGTTGTCAAGAAAAGATTTGAGTGGAACAAGCCTACCACACCCCCTACGTCTTGCGTCGCCTCCCTGTCCGCCGCCGCATTCGACATATTTGGTATCAGTCTCTTCTGTCATCATACTGCCATACTCATCATCAACCTCAATCCCGCTCGAAAAATTGACGATCCTTATATCTAAGGGAGGTTTCCTGAAAGCCATCTTAATGGGTTTCTCAATATATCTTTTAATGTCATACAGGGCTCCGCTTCCCTTGTTTACACCATATTTCCTGGCCCTTCGCTCTCTTTTCTTTATAAGACTCTTTATTCTGGAATGAGAAATATCCTTTATTGACTTTGTAAGGAACTCCTTAATTTCTTCAGCCATTTCCTGACAATCAGTCACATCTTCGGGAGAAGGCACAACCCTGTCAATAACATCCAGGTTTTTAAGCTCCCTGGCTGTTGGCTTCAGTATTGCCAGGGCATCCTTTATTCGAGTAGGATCTCTGAAAACAATTGAAGCCATGCTTTCGGGTGGAGCAGTAGCATACAGAGCATCATCCATTTGACCCCTGATGTCAGTGACCTGAGTAGCCAGTGCTCCACCACTCCCCCCTTCACCTAGAATCAGAGAAATTGTCCTGACCGGGATAGTTAAAAATTCACGTATCAGCTGTGCTATAAAAAATGCCTGGAAACGCTGTGCTGAGTACATTGAGATATCGGCCCCGTAAGTATCTACAATCGAAAAAATATAAGTATTTTCCCTGTCAGACGCACGCGCCTTTTTAAGTACTCTCAGGACAAGTGAATGCTCGTCTGATGTAAGCATTCCGTAATTAAGCCTTTTCAGGTCTTCAGTGGTCTGAAGGTCCTGAGGTTTTGGTTTCTGCTGAGCTATAATGAATAATTGTTTGCCAAGAAACTGACAGGGGCCTGTAATCAAAGAAACCCCAGGGTTTTCAAACGGCTCAAAATCAGGGAATACTCTATCAATAATATCTGAAGCCCTGGGCCTGAATGGATGCCTGGTTCTTTTCTTGAAGATATCAACAATATCTGTCTTGATCATCATTCTCCTCTCTATTTTGCCTGGAATAGCAAAATCGAATGCTTATTGTTTTGGGCTTAAATCTATTACCATGCATTGGATTTTTTATCAACAGATTCAATCAAACAAGACACACTATTTGCCATTAGTCATACCCTTAATGATCCGTGAAGGGGTAAGAAAGATGCGCTCAAAAAAACCTGCCACACCGGTTCCCCAATTTTTAAGAGGAACATATCGCACATCTGGATTTGATATGGGCCCGGTTACCTTAAAATAGTAAACAAGGATTGATTTTTCTTTCCCTGCTAAGATATACCCAATTATTGGTATCCTGCTTATAAGATAATCTATGGTACCTAATGGTTGAACACCTATATCAAAATCAAGCTGATCATTGCACAAATTCAGCCCTCCTTTGAATGCACCATTAAATACAGGGCTGTTCATTACAATACTATTACTTTCAAAAACGCCTTCATTAATTGCAATTTCTCCTGAAATGTTTTTAAAATAAAATCCTTCCCCTGAGTTATCTGCCTGTTTTTTCGTGAACACATTCTGGAGGCTCAAAAATTCAAGGACATGAAGAATTATATTCGATTTTTTTATCTTTCCATTTTCAATCAGGAAACTTGCACTGCCTGTAAGACTTGAAAGCATTTCCTCCTTATCTCTTCCCCTTGTATAAAAGACACCCTCTATGGTTATGATGCCATCAAGGTACTCTTTAATACCAAGTGCATTAAGATAATCGCTTACAGGCTGATCTTCCATCTTTATATACCCAGAAAAAAGCACTTCAGGGCTTTTTCCTGTCAACATATGACCTTTAATGGCCAAAACTCCATGCTCTTTCTCAAATACTGAGTTTTTGATAATAAAATTCCCGGATCTGAAAACACATTCAGCCTTCAAAGGGCCAAATAAAATCGTTTTCCATTTTCCCTTATTGACATTAAGGTTCAGGTTGATTTCAGAATCATTTATAAATTTGTTAAGCCTCTGGTTAGATATAGAATCTGTTATTGAAGTGCCGGCAAAACTCCTTTTTTTTGTTTTTGAAAATAATTTGTCTGCATAATTCTTTATTAAATCAGTAACATTAATATATTCAGAATTTATTTTCAGTGTGCCCTTAAGCCCCTGCCATCCACTCAGATTACCTGATATTTTAACAGGATTGTTCCCAACCCGCATTTTGAATGAATTGATCAGAATATCTTTGCCTTTAAATATTGTCTTGAAATTCAAATCTTTTATTTGAGAAGGCAAACCACTTAAAAAGAAAGAGATGTTTTTGGCTTTAATTTCCCCATTTGCAGTAGTTTTAAGAGGGTTCTGAGGGAAAGCTGTAATTTCAGACCAAAATGAAAGAAGGCCTTTTGCATGCACATTCCCTTTTGTATAAAATATCCCCAAATCTTCCAGTGAAAAATTATTTGAAAAAGACTTCAGCTTAAAAAGATCCCGTTTTTGCAGATCATAGTATCCACTAATGTTTAATGCCGATTTATTGAAATTGCATAACAGATTTTTAATGTATAATTTTTCCCCGGACTGAAGATCAAGGTCGAAGACTAACCTGTTCTGAGTTCCTCCGGGTTCCATTAAAAAGGAGGGGGTTTCCATTCCAAATCCTTGCAGATCTGCCTCGCCATGACATGACCATGCCCCATCTTTTTTATTCAGCACAAAATAACTGTCCAAAGCCGACTTGAATCTGAAAGGTATTTTCTGATCAGCATAAAGCATTTCTACTATTTCATTCATGTCCAGGTGTATGGCCAGGTTAATGCCAGCGCCTGCTAGCAGATTCTCTGTTGAGCCTGAAATAACAAAATCCGATTTCCCCAAAAACCCCTTTGCACTGAGGTCGCATTCACCCCCTTCTGTTATCTTCAGTAATGCATCCTGAATTTTTACTGGCAGAAATATCTTTTCATGGGAAATTGAACAATCATTTAGTTTAAACTCGCTTTTTTGTATCCGTGGATATTTCCATGCTTCTTCATAATCAACCTCAAGGCAGGCCTCCAGATTTCCAGACACTTGATCAACCCCCCCCAGCTGATTACGAATATAATCAGGCATAATATCAGTTTCCAACTGATGTTTCAGGTCATCGAGAGCAAACTTTCCTTTGACCAGTGCCTTAAATACAGGAGCATCTGAATACAGCCTGCTCACATGAAGAGATGCATCATTTATATCAGAGCTGCCGAATTTTCCTTTTAAATTTGAAACAACCAGATTCCCACTATCTATACTCAATTCTCCTGATACATCTCTAAATGATACTCCAGTGGTATCTTTTAATACCTCAAGATTTTCACCCTCAATTTTCAAAAATAAAGCCCCAGCGTTTTCAGGCAGATTAAGATTATAAATCTGATTTATTGTACCCTTAAGTGTAAATTGCCCAACGCTTAGATTACCGCCTGAAAAAACAGGAAAAATACGGTTTTCGACAAATTCCGGTAAAACAGGCGTTGGAAAGGCTTTTTTCAGAACCTGGGACGCCATGGTACTGCTTTCAATGCTGAGATCGAGATAGGGATCAGATTTATCTTTCATGCCGAGGAAAGCCTTACCTTGGAGTGAAAAATCCTGTGTAACCAGCTTCATGGATGAAATTTCTATTAAAGATGCTGAGAAAAAAGAATCAAAATCAAAATTTAAAAACTTGAATGTGAACCCTTTTTTTGTCTCCTGATTAGCAATAAAAAAACCAGTATTACTGGCAATAACTTTTCCCTTTACCGATAAAGGCCTGTCCAGCGTACCATTTATATCAATTTTCGCCTTTGAAAACCCTGTAAATCCGTAAAGGTAATGAGACGAAGGAACCAGGGATAACGGGATCCTGTCCGATTCCAATGTCATGTGAACTGATGGAGATTTGCTGGAATCCTCCTGTATAATACTGCCTTTCAGTTTAAAGTCTGCCTTTTCAGAGCTGAATGCTATTTCGCCGTGCGACCTGAAATCAAAACCTGCAGGGAGTGGAGATCGCTGAGAAATATCCAGATACAGATTCTCTATCCTGAAAGGATAGTCGTTGATGATTATCTCGGCGCTTTCAAGTGTTACCTCAGGAAATACAGCCATCCTCTTTAAAATACTGCTTTTAGATACAGAATCTTCTCCATTTGCCTCAATATAAGATGAGAAAAATTTCTGGGCGGGCAATTCAATCCTTGGCCTGGACAGAAAAACACTGGAGGGTATAATTTCCCCTTTCATAAGACTGTAAGGATCAAAAATGACCCTAACCATAGGAGCTGATATTTTTTCGGGTCCGAGTGTTGACTTTGCCTCGAAATCATCGGCACTGATCCCGATTCCGCCCCAGAAACTGACTTCTATGTCTCTTGCACTGAGTTCATATCCTATTGAACGTGAAATCTGTTTGATAATGTACTGCTGAACTGAAGGCTTCTGCAGCAGACTGTTAAGAAGGAGAATAACTGAAATAAAAAGAATAAACAGTAACAGGCAGGGTAAAATAAAAGGCTTTAACTTCTTGATAGACATTTTTCGAAATAGTCCTCAAGAATCTTTCTATGGTCAAAGGCCACCGGATAGGGAATTGAATTCCGATAAAAGATGCCTGCATCCATGGCATCATCCGCTGCCTTTGGGCTTCCTTTTGCCCTTGAAACAAACACTACTGAAATCGTATGATGCCTCGGATCTCTTTGCGGATCAGAATAGGCACCCAGCTGGTATAACAATTCAACCTCCAATGAAGTTTCTTCCCTGGCCTCCCTTACAGCAGCATTCTCAAGGCTTTCCCCATAATCTACAAATCCCCCTGGAATAGCCCATCCAAAGGGAGGATTTTTCCTCTTGATCAAAACAATGCCGCACTCTCCTTTCCTGTTTACAGATATATCAGAGCCGGGCTCAATCTCTATGATAATATCCACTGTAGGAAAAGGATTTCTGTAGTTCTTTACTACCTTGCCGCAGTGCGGACATAAAAGGCTGTTATTTTTATTTTGTCGGGATTTTTGGGATTTAGGGTTTTTCTCTGTCAAAAGCGTATTCCATTTACTTTACTATGATAGATATTTCAGGTTGAAAATGATGATTTTTTGGAAAACACTATCAGAATAATATGAATATGTCAAAACAACATAGGCAGGTTATCGGTTATGAGTTAGAGGTTATAATTTTTACTATTACCCCTTACCTGATTTTGCTATCCATAACATGATGATTTCAGGCTTGATACATAAACGATATGGTGGATTTGGAGCACAAATAAACCAACTGAATGAAATACTGATTTATAGTGAAGCGTCCTTAATGTTCTCATAAAAAGCCAAATTCCGAACGGGTTTGTAAAAAGCTCCAAGTTCAAGTCGAATATCCCGTCTTTTGCGGGGGCGGGCTAATCCGGGGAACCCGCCCATCCACCTTTTACCCTGTGCCTTAAACCCTGAACCCTTCCATTATCTTCTTCGCAGTGGCAACGAGATAAAGCCCAATGCAGATCCTTCGATCCCGGTCTTGCGGGGAATTGGGTCTTTTACCAGGCCGTCATCATTTGTATTTCTGCATAACCCGTGCAAACCCAGTCAAAGAACCTTCGATAGTCCTGTCATCTACGCAGTAAGCAATCCTGAAATGTCCTGGCCCTCCAAAAGCAGAACCGGGAACGGTAAGTATATTCTCCTCCTGCAAGGCCCTGACGAATTCCACATCATCGGGTATGGGGGCCTTCGGAAAAAGATAAAATGTCCCGCCCGGCATATTGAAATCATAGCCCGCTTCTTTGAGGCCTTCAGAGAGCCTGTCCCGTTTTCTTTCATAGTCAGCTATATCTACACTGTCGTTCAAAAACGATGGGATTAACCTCTGCATCAGAGCAGGAGCATTGACATACCCGAGTATCCTGTTGCACAGAATAAGTGCATCCATAATGATGTTTTTGTTTAGAATGTCAGGATTGACAGCAATATAGCCTATCCTTTCACCTGCCAGAGAAAGGTCTTTTGAAAAGGAGGTTACCAAAATACTCTGCTCATATGTATCAAATACTGATGGACAGACAGAACCATTGAAAATTATCTTGTTGTAGGGCTCATCAGAAATCAGGAAGATAGTTCGCCCCAGCAGCTCACTATGATGCCTTAACAGCTCCCCAAGCTGCATCAGGTCATCCTTTTCATAAAGCCTGCCAGTGGGATTATTAGGATTATTTATCAATATTGCCCTGGTATTTGGATTTATCGCCTTTTCAATCGCAGAAAGATCAAGTGAAAAATCAGGATTCGTGTTAACAGTCTTCGGAACACCGCCGTGATTATCAAGATAAAAATTATACTCTACAAAATAAGGAGAGGGAATGATTACTTCATCACCCGGATCAAGAATGGCCTTAAAGACAACGTTTAATGCGCCCCCTGCTCCGACCGTCATGACAATATCCCCGGCACTGAAGGAGTGACCGTTTCTTTTACATAAAAAATCAGCTACAGCCTGCCTGGTTTCAATAAACCCTGCATTCGGCATATAGCCATGAACTCCAAAGGAATTAGAAGAGGCCAGATCCTTCAGTACACTTTCAAATCTTGCAGGGGGATCAAGATTTGGATTGCCCAGGCTGAAATCAAAGACGTTTTCCGGACCGAATTTAGCCTTTCTTATTGCCCCCTCTTCGAACATTTTTCTTACCCATGAAGATCTTTCAATTGAACTTTTGATTTTTCTTGAAATAGGCATGTCCCATTTCCTCCTCTTTTGCTCATCTACTGTTAATGGATGGGCATTAATTATGAATAAAAAAAGCCGTGAAAACCCTTTTTCCACGGCCTTTTGATCTTACAGTCTCAATATTTAGTCAGGGCCGTGGATATAAAAATACCCCCAAAAATAATAAGCAAAAAAGTACCCGATTAATAAATAAGATTCTTTTTTCATCATTTTCTCAATATTTCTTAAAGCAATATGATATTAAGATTAATAAGTTATGGTTCAACCGATTAATCTCTATGAGTTCATTTCCCCGAAGCCTGCTTCTTCTTGTCATCCCGGACTTGGAGACTGTGTCATAATTCCATTTTCGTCATTCCGTGCAAGCGAAGCGCGACACGGAATCCAGTCCCGCCTTGGCGGGATTCAATATGTTCTGGATACCGGCTTTCGCCGGCATGACTGTCTTGATGGTACTTTTGAGAATTGCGACACAGCCTCTTGATCCGAATCCAGTTCTTCATTTTAACTCTTATAAAATTTTAGGCTTTCATCATGCAAGTCAGTATAAAAAAAAGGCCGTGGAACCTTTTTCCACGGCCTTTTGATCTCTTATTCATATGTTCACTCAGGGCCGTGGATATAGTTCTCCCCAAAAATAATAAATAAAAAATATATAGCTTGAATATAAAAACCTTTTGGTCATTTTCCTCACAGCCCTTAATTACTTTTTTTTACAGATAAAGGAACAATATATAATTGTCAATAAAATTTTTAAAATCTGGTAAAATTATTAAAAAAATAATAAAGCTCAAATGGTTATCATCTGCGCATCTCAACTTCTGACATCAACGGCAGACTGTAGGCAAGAGCAGCAAAGACCATGACCCATACAAACCCAAGCTCAACCGCAACAATTGTTGCAACCGCCGTGCTTATGACAGAAACACAGCCGTTTATTCCCCAGGCCCATGGGACCTGCCTGTAACTGTGTTCCGCAAGATAACTGATGCCCACCGGAAACGGCATTCCCATCAGAAAAGATACTGGTGCAATAAGAATAAATGCAAATATTATCTTTGCAGGAAGAGGCAGGGCGATTGACCAGTTAAGTATCGAAACAAGCTGTATCGCGTATAAAAAAAGTATAATAATAATGCTGACCAGGATTGTGGAAAGATAGTCCCATATCCTTTTTATCTTTGAAGATACATAACTTCCAATGCCCGAACAAACAAGCATGGAAGTTATTACAACAGCTGCCGCATAAATAGGATTTCCAAAATAAAGTATAAACATCTGTATAAGCACAATCTCGACGAACATGTATCCCAGGCCAATCCCGCTGAAATAAAAGAGAGTCCTTAATATATGTCCGCCTTCCCAGCCTATGAAAAATAAAGGCAGGATGACCAGCACAACAGCGATAATCAGAATCTGAAAAAATGTCAAAACAACAATCAAGTAACCCATTTCAAAAAACGGGAGGGCATGGGCGCCAAAAAGCTTTGCCAGATTCGGAATGCTCTGCCATTTATAAAACTGAGAAAAATAAGGACGATTATCTGTTGCAGGCCTTATATTAAAATCATATTCGGAATATAGTTTTTCTCTTTCAGAAGAAAGGATTTCATCAATATATTTAAAAAAATCATCATCCTGCAATACATTGAATCGTGCCCGATCTTCCTGTACTAAACCGGGCAGAATTGCAGGGTCAAATGACATCCGTTCACAGAATTCATGTACACGCTCTGCTTCAATGCTTGAAATGGGTGTCTTTTTCAAAACAAAGGTAATCGTCCCCCAGCTTCTGACTGCAGTTATATAATTCTCAGGGCTGTTTATACCATCATATTCCAGCATCTCAACAATGGTTGAAAGCAGTTTCAGTGGCTTTCTAACTGGATAGTCCATCCAGCATGTTGCGCTGATTACTCCTTCTTCTGATAATCTCCGCCACATTTCACTCAATGCATTTTTTGTTAAAATATACTGTTCCTGAAGAGCATACAGACCTGCATTTCCGCCAAAAGAACCTGTCATTGGCAGCTTAATTAAATCATAGACGGATGTGTCCATTGAAAGGAAAGTACGTGATTCAATATTCTGCATTGAAACAGATGGATGATCTAACAGTGAATCTGTTATTTGAGATAATTCATCTCTCATTAAAGAGAGTAGTGCAGAATTGGGCTCTACTCCAAGAATTTCTTTTGCCCCACGACTAATCGCATGGAGCATACCAGTTCCTGTTCCGGCGTTCAGGACCAGAACCCTTTCCCTTTTGTTCATGGCATAAGCAAGGGCGTCCGTTGTATAATCCAGGACAAAGGCTTTATCACTATTTTTGCGTTCAATAACAGGCCCCAACCAGTCACCATTCGCAAATACACCTTCTATTACAGGAAGATCCTTCCGGTAATTCAGGCTCAATCCCGGTGCATATCTCAGGGCTGGCGATGAAACTGTCTGAATAAAACCGTAAGGACTGTTTTTTTCCAGATCAATCTTTGCCTCCGGCAAATTAAGTGTCCTTCTCAGATCCTTGAATTGAGATAACTCCAGTCGTGGAGGATTCAGAATAGAATAGACGATAATTACCAGTGATATTAAAGCTGCAACCGATACCAGTGCTCTTGATTTCTTTGACAGTGATATTATCCCGGAAACAACAGGTACGATGGATATAGCTGCAGGAATTTGCTGGGGCAGCAGGAGCCATATCAGACCGATTACAGCAATACCTCCTGCACCTGAACCCACCAGGTTTGCAAAGTATAATTTTCCAATTTCATTAACAAACTTTAAAAAAGTTAAACCGATTGCCAGTGCAGCGAAGAAAAAAGGACAGAAAAAAAGGAGATAGGTGAAGACAAGCTGCCAAATATGGGAAGCCTCAGAAAACAGGAGATAACAATCAAACCTAAAAAAAGGAATTTGAGCTATCCGGATAACCGCCGCCATTGCAATGCCGGATATAATCATCAGTAAAGGCATTAAAACCTCTGACTTCTCCAGCATCCATTTTCTGAAAATAGACAGGAATGTTCCGGCTGCACCAAAACCCAAAAGAGCTATGGAAATAACCATGTAGGCAAAATGATACCACTGGACAATGGACAGGGTCTGCATTAAAACAAGTTCAAATGCGATGATTGAAACGGAGAGCAGCCCTAATGAAAAATACAGTCTTTTCGGTACACAGGCCCTGGGTCTCAATTACTTCTCCTGAAAGGAACAAAACGGACAGGCATCAGGCTGGTTGTCTTTATATTATCGCCCTTCTTCTCTACCAGCATCAATGTCTGAATAAGGAAAGGGGAACCAACCGGGATCACCATTCTTCCTCCATCCTTCAGCTGTTCTATCAACGGAGGAGGGATATATTCAGCTGCGGCAGTAACAATTATTGCATCAAATGGCGATTTTGTTTCCCAGCCGTGATATCCGTCTGCGATCTTTGTATGGATATTTTTGTACCCTAGATCCTTCAGTCTGGCAGTTGCAGATCTGCCTAATTCCTGGATGATCTCAATCGTATAAACCTCTTTTACAATTTGAGCCAATACAGCCGCCTGATATCCGGATCCTGTACCTATTTCGAGAACCCTTGAATCAGGTTTTGGCTGAATTATTTCTGTCATGTATGCAACGATATAAGGCTGAGAAATGGTCTGCCCGTAACCTATTGGTAACGGCCTGTCATCATAGGCACTGTTTTTAATCTTTTCAGGCACAAACAAATGCCGCTTGACTGTACTCATTGACTGAAGTGTTGCCTTGTCCTCGATTCCTCTGGCTTCAATCTGGGTCTTGACCATAGTCTGTCTTTGTCTAATAAAACAGTCATTTTCAGATGGTACACCCGCAATAGCAAAAGTCAGGCTGAGAATTAGAGCAAGCATTTAATTCAACCCCCCCGTCATACATCTTCCATATAAATTGAGGCGAATATCTTGGCATCTGTTATGGTATCTGATATGGGACAATATTCATCGGGCTGATGCGCGGAATCAAAACCTGTATTCCATACTACAGCAGGAAAGCCTGCCTTTCGAAAAAAGGCGGCAACCGTCCCGCCTCCAATACCTACAGTCTTTGCATCTCTTCCCTTGACCCTTTTTATCGCCCTTTCAAGCGCCTTTACCACAGGGGCATCAGGTGATGTCGGCTCAGCCGCATCCAGCCGGTAACAGTCCTCAACCTCTATCTTAAGGCCATACTCGTCACCGATCTTTACAGCAATTCCCTTTGCATAAGAAATGACTTCATCCACCTTATACTGAGGGAGGACCCTGCAATCCAGATGAAACACATCCCTGCCCGGAATGGTATTTATATTGGGCACATTGGGCTCAACTTTTGTAGGCTCAAATGTTGATACCGGGGGGTCAAAGAGATCATCGGAGATATTGAATTTATCTTTCAACTCTTCAAGAGCCACTATCAGCCTTGACATTCCAGCAAGACTGTTATTCCCCTTTTCAGGTGTGCTTGCATGGCATTGGTGACCGATTACTGTAAACTTGAGCCATAACATTGATTTTTCTGCAATTTCTATCAAGACACCTTCTTCATCGCCCCCGTCAGGTACAATAATCAGGTCATCTTTTGTGAAAAGATCCGGATACGTATTAAGCAGATATGAAAGGCCGTATTCACTTCCTGTTTCCTCGTCTGCTACAAAAGCCAGTGATACAGGCCTTACCAGTTCTTCTCCTATTTCCCTTATTGCCTTCATTGCCAAATATGAGCTTACAAATCCATGCTGATTATCAATAACTCCTCTGCCTATAACCCTGTCACCCTCTACCCTGACCTTATAGGGATCCCCGGTCCACAAAGAAAGGTCTCCCGGAGGTACAACATCCGAATGGCTGAGCACCCATACCCTCGGCCCTTCATTCCTGCCCCGCCATCCTGCTACCAGGTTAGGGCGGTAACCGTCACGAGCCCTGTTATCAGGGGCATTGTATTGCTCCAGCACATCTGGATTCAGGGTCTTAAACAGACCTTTTGCATATTCGGCCTTTTCATGTTCACCGCTACCTCCATTATCCGGTCCAAGAGCCACTCTTGATGTTAGCTCCGACTGAAACTCAATTACTTCATCTCTATATCTGTCTATCCTGTCGAGTATCTTTTGCAAATTTGACATAAAATCCTTCTCCTTCTGGCTTAAAGCCGTAAAACCGATATCCGTTTAAAAAGCTGAATGCCGGGCGGAATTTAAAAACCATACCTATAATTCCGGGCGGATTGATTCAGCGCCGCCCATATACGGCCTCAATACCTCAGGAATTGTAACGCTACCGTCAGCCTCCTGGTAGTTTTCAAGAATAGCAACCACGGTTCTTCCAACGGCCAGGCCCGAACCATTTAATGTATGCACAAGCTCTGTCCCGGAAGCGCCCTTTTTCTTAAAACGTATACCCGCCCTTCTGGCCTGAAAATCTTCGAAGTTACTGCATGATGAAATTTCCCTGTAAAGGTCCTGCCCCGGAAGCCAGACTTCAATATCATAGGTCTTGGCTGAGGAAAAACCAAGATCGCCCGTACAGAGTGATACGACCCTGTATGGAAGGTCCAAACGCCTCAAAACCTCTTCCGCATTACGAGTCAGTTTTTCAAGTTCTTCATAGGAATCTTCCGGCCTTGAAAATTTTACCAGCTCCACCTTGTTGAACTGGTGCTGACGTATAAGTCCTCTTGTGTCCTTGCCATATGACCCGGCTTCTGAACGGAAACAGGGAGTATATGCGACATAATATATTGGAAGATCCTGCTCCGATAGTATCTCCTCACGATGTATGTTGGTAACCGGAACCTCTGCAGTCGGGATCAGATAAAAATCCAAACCCTCAATCTTGAATAGGTCTTCCTTGAATTTTGGCAACTGGCCTGTGCCTATCATACAGTCCGAATTAACCATAAATGGGGGTAATATCTCCGTGTATCCGTGCTCGTTCGTATGCATATCGAGCATGAAATTTATTAGAGCCCTCTCCAGCCTGGCTCCTAATCCGCGATATAATGCAAATCTGGCGCCTGCCAGTTTTGCTGAGCGGGTAAAATCCAGTATGCGGAGATTTTCACCTATCTCCCAGTGAGGAACAGGCTTAAAATCCATTTTGCGGATCTCACCCCACTTCCTGATAACCGGGTTATCGTTTTCATCCGATCCGACCTCTACAGATTCATGCGGCATATTCGGGATGAACATGAGCAACTGGTCTATCTTTTCTTGAAACTGCGGAAGCTCTTTCTCCATTTCCTTTATATCGGATGAGACCTTTTTCATTTCTGCAATCACGTCAGTAGCGCTTTCACCCTTTTTTTTCATTGAAGCGATCTCTTCGCTGACAACATTACGGCGGTAACGCAATTCCTCAAGATTTTTCAGTCTCGTTCTTCTTTCCTGATCCAAAGCCTCAAATTGGGAAATATCGAGGTCATATCCCCTGTTCTTAAGCATTTCACTGACAATTTTAAGATTGGACCTTACAAATTTCAGGTCAAGCATAAAACCTCCTTAAACTCCAGTATTATTTAATACTTTTTACATGATATATATAGCAGGGTCAATTTTTTTGAAAGAAAACAATTTCAAAACGCCCAAAATTAATAAAATTGAAGTTCACCTTAATCCATGTTATAAGTCTCTCACTTTTACTATCTCTAAACATTACAAAAGAGTATTTATGTCAACATCCAAATCAAAAAACCTAATTCATTCAATCTGGAACTTTTTAGGTTCTGTAAAGCTGACCATTGCCCTTTTAGTAATACTCGCTCTTGTATCCGTTTTAGGTACTCTTATACCCCAGCAAATAGATCCCCTTGAATTCCAGGGAAAAATACATCCAAGGCTTTTTTACCTTATATATTCCCTTGATATGTTCGATTTATATCATTCTCTCTGGTTCAAATTTATAATTGCATCTCTTGCCCTGAATCTTATCGTCTGTTCTATCATAAGATTTCCTGGTACCTGGAAGCGCTTCAGTACCGTTCCAAGACCCGACAGAGAAAAACCATTTGAATCTCTTCCTCCTGAACATTCCTTTATTGTAAATAAAAACCTTGATGATACAGCTTCCGCAACTGAAATATTTCTTAAAACACACTGTAAGAATCTAATAAAAAAGAAATCCAAAGAACAATGTTTTTTTTATTGCGAAAAAGGACGTTATTCCAATTTTGGTGTTTATCTGGTACATCTCAGCGTTCTGGTTATTATCATAGGCGGCCTTTTGGGGGCCTTTTTTGGATTTGAGGCGTATGTTACCATCCCTGAAGGGAAAACAGTAAACAGTGTAACTCTCATAAAAGGTGGAATCCCCTTGGCCCTTGGATTTGAGATTCGCTGTGATGAATTCAATGTGAGTTTTTATGATAACGGCACACCCAAAGAATTCAGATCAGAACTGACCTTTCTTTCAGAGAGAAAGGACGTTGAGAAAAAAACGTTACTTGTAAACCATCCTGTTAATTACAAAGGTATAAAATTTTATCAGGCCAGTTACGGAGCAGCTTCTATAAAAAAGATTCATCTTAAGATAAAAGAGAATGGAAGTGAAAATAAAGCGGCAATCATTGAGGCCGAGCAGGGAAATCCCGAATTACTTCCTCAAGGTGAAGGGCAATTCATGATTTCAGAGATCAAAGATAACTTCATGAACATGCTGGGCCCCGCGGTTAAGATTTCAATAAGGCCGAAAAATGGACCTGAAAAAGATTTCTGGATTTTCCGAAATTATGAATCGATAAGCAAACGCTTTCCGAAATTGATTGAATCATCTCCAAGGCTTAATCCTTCTTCCTTTAAACCATATGTATTTTCTCTTGAAGGGTTTGACTATAATTATTATACAGGCCTTCAGGTCAATAAAGACCCTGGTGTCTCTATCGTATGGGCAGGCTGTTTCCTTATGGTATGTGGCTTTTTTGTCACTTTTTATTCATCCCACAGAAGGATCTGGGTACGGATTTCTATTGAGAAAACAGGACTTGAAGTAAAGGTAGCCGGAACTTCCAGCAAAAACCCTGTGGGTCTTAAAAGAAATATTGAAAACATTATAAACGGACTTAAAACGATTCTCGCATAACAGGTGCTACATCATGCACAGTTCAATTATTTTGAGTTATATAACATTTATCTATTTCGTTTCATTCATCTCCTATCTGCTTATGCTGGTCATGGGGAAAGGCCTTTTAGGCCGTATTGGCACATGGAGTTCATTTGCAGGATTACTGGCTCACAGTGCAGCTATTATACTCAGGTGGATAAACTCTTACAAATTAGGTATGGGGCATGCCCCTTTTTCCAACCTTTATGAATCTCTGGTCTTTTTTTCATGGACAATTGTTATCCTTTACCTTGTAGTGGAATTTAGAACGAAAAACAGGACATTAGGTGCATTTGTCATGCCGCTTGCGTTTCTGGCTCTGGCTTATGCCTCTTTTTCGCCCGACATTAGCAGTCATATACAACCGCTTATCCCGGCACTTCAAAGCAACTGGCTTATAAGCCATGTTATTACCTGTTTTTTAGGATATGCAGCATTTGCACTTTCTTTCGGGCTGAGCATTATGTATCTTCTCAAAAGACTCGACAGAGATGAGAAAACAAAAATCTTTATGAAACTCATCCCGAAACCGGGCGTCCTCGATGACTTGAATAATCAGATGGTAGTAATCGGATTTCTGATGCTTACCCTGGGGATCATTACCGGTTCTGTCTGGGCACACTCCGCATGGGGCAGTTACTGGAGCTGGGATCCCAAAGAGACATGGTCATTAATCACCTGGCTGATTTACGCCGCTGTGCTTCATTCCCGAATGGTCAGGGGCTGGCGGGGGAAAAGGATATCAATACTCTGCTTAATTGGATTCGGATGTGTTCTTTTCACCTATTTCGGAGTCAATTACCTTCCCGGTCTACACAGTTATGCACAATAGATTTACGACTTTGTAAAAGCTTAAATTTCTAAGCTATTGCTCTCTTTCGTTTATACCTCGACGCAGCTTCCTTCTCTTTGAACCCCGGCTTTTATAATCAGCACTAACTACATTGCATTAGTATCCGTTTCATCTATCATGCGGTTCAGTTCTTTCTTTAGATCATCAGGAAGGCCTATTATATCCAGAGAAAGAAATCCCTTGACAATCAAAGACGTAGCCTCATTCTCTGAAAGACCTCGCGCCATAAGGTATTCTATTTCTTCCTGAGCGATTTTCCCGACGGCTGCCTCATGCGACATGTCAAGGTTAGCGGCTTTGCCCTGAAGCTCAGGTATGGCATGAATAACGCCCTGATCAGAAAGGAGAAGCCCTTTACATTCAAGGTGGGCCTTGATTCCGGGTTTTTCTCCAACAAGATCTCCCCTGGCTATGATTTTACCGCCCGTGGAAACGGCCCGCGAAATAATCTCGGCCTTACAATCTTCCGCCTGAAGAATAACCCGCGAACCCACATCCATAAGAGAACCGGGCCTGGCCAGAAGAACAGTATGGAATGTAGCGACAGCACCTTTTCCTTTTATTATTGCAGTAGGATACATCTGAAGATCTCTCGCAGGCACGAGGCAGATATAATCGGAAATATAAGTTCCCCCTTCTTCGATTATCACGGCAGATCTGGGCCTTACCGCCATATCTTCAGCCCAGTTGTGAATCATGGTGAATGAAAGTGTTGCTCCCTTTTTTACGTAAAACTCCGAAACCCCTACGTGCAGTCCTGAACGCACATTTGGAGCTGTAGCGCACCCTGTAATGATATTCAGCTTTGAACCTTCTTCGGCAATAACGATATTATGAACATCCTGTGACAGCTTGTCCTCGCTGAGATATAAACATGCCTGCAGCGGATAATGTACCACAGCTCCCGGCATTGATCGGATAAAATAGCCGTGCTGCTGATGTTCGTCCGCACGCCTTGTATAATAATCCTTATCAATAGGCACTGCTTTTCCCCAGTAATCCTTAAGCCAGTCATACTTTTTACGGGCCTCTGAAGCAGACATGATCTCCGCTCCATCAAAATTTGTCTGGCAATGGATTACGGAATGGTCTTTTTGAAAAAAGCTGCCTGAACGCTCCTTTCCGGATGTATCAATCCCAGACATAAGAAGGACCTTCTGATCCTCAGAAGAAAGTCTTGAAAGATCGGCCACTTCAGGATGCTCCTCTGCAACTTCATGATATAAACTAAGATCCAGATCACCAGTTTGAATATCTTTATTATTCGCCATGCTCTTTCTCCTTTCTGAAGCAACGAAAACATTCTTCAAAGCCGCATTCAGTAATGGTATGGAGCATCTCACCCGGATTTGCCTGGCAGGCAAAAACACCCTCCATAAGCACATGGCCTATATCGACGTCCAGATAATTAAGTATATGACCTGTATGTGTTATAATAAGTCCCGACTTCCTCCGTTGTCTGTAAAGCTCTTTCATTGTTTTGCCTTTCTCAGGCTCCTGATGTCTCCCGATCAGTATATTTGTATATTCACCAATAAGAGCAATGTTCTCAAGATCGACTCCTGATTCCGGCTCATCCAGAAAAATAATTTCGGGGTCCTGAAGAATCAATTGGAGGAGTTCTGCTCTTTTTATCTCCCCTCCTGAGAAACCCAGATTTACATCCCGATCAAGAAATCCAGTAAGGTTGAGTTTTGCAGCATAGTCCTCCATCAAATCATCTTTCCCCATTGCGCTTGTTGTAATAAGATTTCTCAGTTTAACCCCTTTTATTGCAGGAGGCCTCTGAAAGGACATTCCAATCCCTAATCTTGCCCGTTCATCAACAGGGAGATTTATAATATCCTTCCCGTGTAACAAAATCTTTCCACTTACCTTATACCCTGAAAAACCCATGAGAACATTCAGAAGTGTGGTCTTGCCTGAACCATTAGGCCCAAAAATAACATGAACTTCTCCCTTTTTTATCTGGAGATTAATGCCTTTAAGAATCTCCTTATCACCCACCCATGCATGGAGGTCCTTGATTTCCAATAATAAGTTGTTTTTCATTTCTCCTGCCTCCAGCCCCGTTTAATTTAACAGAATGAACAATTCCATTTGTAGACCGCTAGTAAACCTCTATGCCTGGTTTATCTTGACCTGAACTGCAACATTGAATATCATTACTGAAAAGCAATTTAATAACTTTCCCTTACGGTCTCCAAGCAATTATTAGAATTAGCACTTTAATACTGACAATGCAATTGAAATCTCATATACCCGAATTCGTTGAACTCGTCTGCAAGAGGCTTAATGATGCAGGATTTCAGGCCTTTATCGTGGGTGGTGCTGTAAGAGATATATTTCTTCAGAAGCCTTTTTCAGACTGGGATCTGGCTACTGATGCCTTGCCTGAAGAAATAAAAAGGGTGTTTCCTGACATAAGGCATTTTTCACTGAAGCATGACACAGTAACGCTCATTGATTCAGGACATAATTTTGAGGTAACCACCTTCAGGGGGAAAAAAGCAACAATCTTTGAAGACCTTGCGCGCCGTGATTTTACGATCAACGCAATGGCTTATGATTTAAAGAAAAGGGGTATTATCGACCCGTATGGAGGTACGCAGGATATTGCCGGAAAAATTATCAGGGCTGTGGGAAACCCCCGGGAACGTTTTCAGGAAGATTCCCTGCGCCTTTTGAGAGCCGTGAGGCTGGCAACGGAATTAGGTTTCAGGATCGAACCTGATACAAAATATACAATTGAAAAGATGGCAACCAAAATTCAGGCAATATCCCCTGAAAGAATCAGAAATGAAATTATAAAGCTGCTGCTGAGCTATAAACCTTCAAAGGGTTTCTATCTAATGGTCAGTACAGGCCTTTTGAAATACCTGATACCTGAGTTGCTGGAAGGATATCTCAAGCGGCAGAACAATTATCATAAGCATACGATTTTCAGGCATATCATGGAAACAGCAGATATAGTGGAGCCTGTTCCTTTACTGAGGCTGACAGCCCTTTTCCATGACATAGGGAAACCACGTACAAGAACTAAAAGTCATGGCAAATGGATATTCTATGGGCATGAGGAAATAAGTGCGGTCATGGCAGAGGAAATTATGTACCGTCTGAAGTTCAGCAGGGACATTATTAAGAATGTTAAAAATCTCATAACGCATCATATGATAAATTACAATTCAGAATGGAGCGACTCCGCAATAAGAAGGCTTATAAGACGCGCAGGACGTGAAAATATTATAAATTTAATGAAATTCAGAAGATCGGATATACTGGCACATGGACTGCACCATCCGGAAGGGTATTTAATTGAAGAGCTTGAATCCAGGATAAAAGATCAATTACATCCGGAGATTCCTCTTGAACCAAAAGATCTTGCTATAGACGGCAACAAGATTATGGAAATACTGGGTCTGTCACCAGGACCTGATATTGGAAGGATCTTAAATAAACTGGTTGATATAATAACAGATCACCCGGAAATGAATAATAAAAACAAGTTGGTCACCATTATTAAGAAAATTCATCCCCTGATGACATTACCAACAATGTAGAATATCTCATTTAATATTTTTGTTTAGAGCATTTGCCGATAAATTCTTGACCATCTAAAACCAATTTCCTATACTCCCTGCAAAGAAAAATCTGACTGATCATAAAATATTGTGGATTTAGGTTCATCATCAATTGATTTTCAGTCCATCAAAAACATCTTCTGGGAAAAGGAAAATGTATCAAAAAATATCAAGCTTCTGGATTATTGCCGTTCTAATTATTCTACTAGTTTCTCCCTCATGTGTAACTGATACTTCTCATGTTTTACCTGATGATAAAAGACAAATAGATAATACTGTTGAAGCAAAACCAGAGGAGAACGTCTCATCACTGGATAACCCTGTGGGATCGGAAATTGCGGACAAAGAAATCCCGAATGATATCGCGGCTATTCCTGAAAAAAAGGATACTTTACAGACTGAGGACTCTCCTGAGGATTCTTCTCAGCCTTCAGATGAAAAAATACCAAAAAATCAAACTCAGGAATTGCTTGATTCTGCCCTTGCATTCTGCCAGACCTCAAGTGACTTCTGGGAGCAGGGTGACCTGGAGAATTCCATTGATGCCCTTGATGAGGCCTATTCTCTTATATTGAAAGTAAATCCTTCAGAAGCGGACCCGGAAATTCTTCAGCAGAAAGAAGATATACGCTTTACAATATCAAAACGAATTATTGAAGTTTATTCATCCAGATTTACAGTAGCAAACGGAAATCATACAGCAATTCCGCTAGTTATGAATTCTCACGTTGAAAGGGCTATCAAGCTCTTCAAAACAAAAGAGAGGAAATTTTTTATTGACTCATATCGCCGTTCAGGAAAATATCGCCCGGCAATTGTATCCGCGTTGAAAGAAGCCGGGCTCCCTGAAGATCTCTCCTGGTTGCCTCTCATTGAAAGCGGTTTCAAGACCAGAGCTCTCTCAAGGGCCAGAGCCCTCGGCATGTGGCAGTTTATTGCATCAACAGGGTATAAATTTGGTCTTAAAAGAGATACGTGGGTCGATGAAAGAATGGACCCTGAAAAATCTACAGCAGCAGCAATTTGCTATCTCAAGGAATTGCACCAGATTTTCGGAGACTGGACGACTGCTCTTGCCGCATATAACTGCGGAGAGGGAACTGTTTTACGACGCATCAGAGACCAGAAAATAAACTATCTGGATAATTTCTGGGACCTGTATCAGACTCTTCCATTGGAAACCGCTTTTTATGTGCCGAAATTTATGGCTGTACTACACATCTTAAATGACCCTGAGCATCACGGTTTCACCCTTCCTCCATTGGATCAGGAGATTGAAACCGAAAAAGTTACTATAGAAAAACAAATCCATTTAAAGACAATGTCAAAATATCTTGACATTCCCTACAGTGTACTGGAAGAACTTAATCCCGAATTAAGGCATAACTCAACCCCCACAGGAACCTATGTCTTTAAGGTGCCAAAAGGTAAAGGCCCGGTTCTTCTCTCCAAACTGAACGAAATACCTGTCTGGCATCCACCGGTTCCTGAATATGTGGTACACAGGGTTAAAAAAGGGGAGTCGCTGTCTGTTATCGCACGCAGGTATAGAACAAGTGTAAGGTCAATCATAGCCTTAAACGGTCTCAGAAGGGCTCACTTTATTAAAGCCGGATGGAAACTCAAGATACCTTCAAGGAGGACATATGCCTCATATCAGAAGGATTATTCCACTACCATATCTGCCGGTGGAGAAGAGCAGATTTCCAAATATATAGTAAAAAAAGGTGATTCGCTCTGGCGAATAGCCAGAAACTTTGGAACTACTACCAGGGCAATTGAAATAAAAAATCACCTGAAAAGCAACCGGCTAATCATAGGACAGGTTCTTATTATTCCTAAGAACGTTACTGCTCTTGGAAAAATCAATACACAACCCTATCAGGTTATGAAAGGAGATTCACCTTATCTTATTGCAATTAAACACAAAATGGACCTTGTAGAATTCCTGAGGCTTAATAACCTTACTCCGCGAAGCACAATCTTTCCAGGCCAGATACTGCTGGTTAAAGCCGGTTAAATCTATTCAGTAATTTAGGGGAATTTTCAGGCACTTTACCTTAGACATTTTTCAGCTCATCCAAAAATCTGACAGGCAGGTTGTCGAAGCCACCGTTTGACATAATCAAAAATACATCACCTTTTTCGGCCTTTTTTATCATTTCACTGAGTAACTGATCGGTATTTGAAAAATAAAATGCCTTTACTCCCCTTCCAACAAGATCATCAACCAAATTCTGAGAAGAGAATCTTTCATGCTCCGGAATTTTATTCATCAAAGGCGGTTCCGGTATCATTACAAAATCGGCATTATCAAATGATAAAGAATACTGCCTCTGAAATACATTTCGCCTGCTTGAATTAGACCTCGGTTCAAAAACAGCAAACAGGCGACGTTTTTCATACCTTTCCTTTACTGCAGTTATTGTTTTTTTAACAGCCGTAGGGTGGTGGGCAAAATCGTCCAATACAGTAACGCCCTGTTCCTCTCCAACAATCTCCTGTCTCCTTTTAACGCCCTTAAAATCCCACAGGGCATCTTTTATGATTTGTTTTGGTACCCCCAAAAAATCCGCCATTACAACTGCAGACAGGAGATTTGATATATTGTGAAGGCCGTAAAGGCGTGTGGAAAGTTTCAGGTGGTCCTTCCCTGCTCTTTCTATCGTTAAGCTTGTAATGCCTTCATTAAGCCTTATATCCGATGCTCTCCAGGGAAGGTCTTCAGACAGGCCATACAGTGCAACTTTGCAGTCTGCCCTTTCCGCCTCTTTTTTAACAAGCGTTGAATCTCCGTTCGCAATAAGAATCTCATTATCACTCATGAGATCTATCAGCCTTCTAAAGCTCTCTATAACGTGATCAAGATCTCTATATATGTCTGCATGATCAAATTCAATACTTGTAATAATTGCCGCCTTAGGAATATAATGAAGAAATTTCGGGCCCTTATCAAAAAAAGCAGTATCATATTCATCGCCTTCAATAACAAATAAAGAACCATTTCCAGTCTTGAAATTAACACCAAAATTGAGCGGAATTCCACCAATCATGAAGCCTGGAGATCTGCCTGCCTTTTCAAGGATCCAGGCTATAAGTGAGGATGTGGTTGTCTTGCCATGTGTCCCGGTTATAACGATAGGGTATTTCCCATTTAATGCGAAATGTCTTATAGCCTGCGGAAATGATAAATATGGCAAACTCAGGTTGGACAGCTCAACAGCCTGTGAATTATCCCTTGTAATCACATTCCCTACTATCACAAGGTCTGGCTTTGGGTGAAGATGGTCGGGACTGTACCCCTGCAATAATGTTATGGATAAAGAGTCAAGCAGGGTGCTCATTGGTGGATAGATATTTCTGTCAGAGCCTGTTACCTTGAATCCCTTCTCTTTAAGAATACCCGCAAGAGAAGCCATGCCGGTCCCGCAAATCCCCATAAGGTGAATATGATGCAGTTCTCCAGGAACTTTGTTTAGTGCTGGTGATAGTTCGGCAGTTTTCATCGCTTCCTTCTTATTAATATTAATAATTCCTAAAAAAATACTTGATATATACATCAGGCTTTGTTAAATAGATTGATTCTAAAAAAAACCATATGGAGATATGAAATGGCAAAAGTATGCGAAATCTGTGGTAAAAAACCTGTAATCGGTTACAATGTCAGCCACGCTCATAACAAAACAAAAAAACGATGGGAACCTAACCTTCAGAAGGTTAGAAACATCCAGAAAAATGGACAGGTGAAAAGGATAAGGGTCTGCACGAATTGCATTAAATCCGGCCGGGTTACTAAGCCCTGACTTTTTAATAGTCCGTCAAGTCATAATTGAAAGTTACTCTAAACATGTTTGATACTGGAATTCGATATCAAAGTCTTTCCACTATAAGAACATGTTTAAGCTTTTTTATCCCTCTCATAATATCTTCAAGCTGTTTGTAGTTTCCAACTTCGACGGTGAAATGGCTTATGCCCTTTTGATCCATCGTAGTTTTTATGTCGGCCTGCATAATATTGCCGTTGTTTTTTGTAATTACAGCGCTTATATCTGCCAGCATCCCCTTCTGATTTACACTGATAACTCTTAGTTTTGCAATATACACATCCTCCTTTGAGGACTCCCATGAGACTTCCACAAGCCTTTCAGGATCTGCCCTTTGAATGTGCCTGCATTTCTGATGATGAATCGTGACGCCACGCCCTCTTGTAATAAAACCAATAACAGGCTCGCCAGGAAGAGGATTACAGCAATTTGCAAAGCGGATCAGCATCTCGCCGATGCCCTTAACCTTAATTCCACGATCAGCTTTCGTCCGCCTGAGTCGAACCAGCATTTTGCTGACAATACCTGTAGGCTTTTCAGGTTTCACTCCCATTTTTGTTTTGAGACGTCCAACGACCTGCTTCAGTGAAACTTCCCCAAAACCTATTTGAGCAACCAAATCTTCTGCCGTATGAAATGAAAGGTCTTCTGCAATAGCCAGTATCTGCTCACTTTTCATTATGTTTGGAAGGTTCAGGCGCTCCTGCTCAAGCGCCTTTTCAAGCATGCTCTTGCCCAGATTAACGCTTTCATCCCTTTCCTGATTTTTAAGCCATTGCTTAATTTTGGTTTTGGCCCTGGGAGTCTTAACGAATTCAAGCCAGTCTTTGCTTGGATGCTGTTTCGAAGATGTGACAATTTCTACAATATTGCCGTTCTTCAACTGCTGGCGGAGCGGGACCATCCTGCCGTTTATGCGTGCACCCATGCATTTTTCTCCTACTTCGGAATGAATACTGTATGCAAAATCAACAGCCGTAGCCCCTCTTGGAAATGATTTAACTTCCCCTTTCGGAGTGAATACATAGACTTCATCAGGAAAAAGGTTCATCCGGACAGTATCAAGGAACTCTTCGGGGTCATTTAGGTTTTGCTGCCATTCGAGAAGCTGCCTTAGCCATGAAAATTGTTTTTCATCCGTTTTGCTGGCAATCAATCCCTCTTTATATTTCCAGTGTGCAGCAATACCCTGTTCCGCAACCCTGTCCATTTCATGGGTTCGAATCTGCACCTCCATTCTCTGACCCAGTGGGCCAATCACAGTTGTATGCAATGATTGATACATGTTTGCCTTCGGGACAGAAACATAATCTTTAAATCTGCCTGCAACAGGCTTCCACATGGCATGTATAAAACCAAGGGCCTCATAACACTCTTTAATAGAATTGACAATCAATCGAAATGCCAGGACATCATAAACCTGGTCAGGGGTAAGATCCTGATCCACCATTTTTGTATATATACTGTAAAAGCTCTTCGGTCTTCCTTTTACAATAGCCTGAATGCCGAATTCTTCAAGCTTAGTTGAAATAAGTTCTTTAACATCCTGAATAAATGACTTATTTTCTGTCTTTCTTAAGGTTACTTCGGTCTTGATTTTCTGATAGGCCTCCGGCTCAATATAATAAAGGGCAAGGTCTTCCAGATTCGTTTTGATATTGTGTATACCCATCCTGGCAGCAAGAGGGGCATAAATCTCCAGTGTTTCTTTTGAAATTTCTCTTTGTTTCTCAGGGCGCTGGAAGCCTAATGTTCTCATGTTGTGCAGACGGTCAACCAGTTTAACCAGTATCACGCGAATATCAGTAGACATCGCAAGTATCATCTTCCGTATATTCTCGGCTTCGCGATGCTTGCGACTGGTGAAGTGCATTTTGCTGATTTTTGTAACACCATCTACGATATTTGCAGTTTCCTCCCCAAAAAGTTCCTTCAACTCCTCGGGCTCAGCGGTAGTATCCTCAAGGGTGTCGTGAAGAAGCCCTGCTGCAATGCATACTACATCCATTCTCATCTGGGCGAGTATATAGGCTACTTCAAGCGGATGAGAAAGATATGGTTCACCCGAAAGGCGAATCTGTCCCTGATGAACCTTGGCTGAATAGACATATGCCTTCTGGATCAATCCGATATTGGCCTTCGGGTGATAACTCAAAATCTCGGATATGATATCATTTAATCGAATCATAAATGTCTTTTACTTTTTTCATTATAATTTCAGACGCATCTTCAATTGGTATTTCCATTATTTCAGACTCGTTACGTAATTTCAGCTCCACTTTACCATTCTTAATCCCCTTTAATCCCACGGTAATACGAACTGGTACTCCAAGAAGATCGGCATCATTAAACTTGATGCCTGCACGTTCATCCCTGTCATCAAGAAGAACTTCAATCTCGTTTTCAAGCAGGTCAGTGTATATCCTGTATGCTGCCTCAATCACATCTATCTCATGCATCTGAAGAGGAAGAATGATAACTTCGAAAGGCGCGAGAGGAATAGGAAAAATAACTCCGTCCTTGTCATGATTCTGTTCTATCGCAGCAGTAATGGTTCTTCCGACTCCAATTCCGTAACATCCCATGATGATATTCTTTTCCTTTCCCTGTTCGTCAAGAAAAACCGCTTTAAGTGCCTTGCTGTATTTCTCACCCAGCTTGAAAACATGCCCGACCTCAATTCCGCGGTTGAATTCGATTTTACCCCCGCATTTAGGACAGATATCATCCGGAGTGATTACTCTCAAGTCCCCAAAGAGATCTACTTTAAAATCCCTCTCCAAATTCACATTCCTTATGTGAAAATCCTTTTTATTTCCTCCCGTAACAGCATTTATCATGTGCTTTATTGAGTAATCGGCAATCACCTTTACTTTTAAACCAACAGGGCCTGCAAAGCCTGTAGGCGCACCCGTGGTCTCCTCAATCTGATCATGTCCCGCCAGTTCAACGGTTTGAGAACCAAGAAGGTTTTTAAGTTTGGTCTCATTTAATTCATGGTCTCCTCTCACCAATGCAGCTACCAAATCATCATCAGAGACAAAGATAAGCGTCTTTATGAGCTGATCCGCTGAAATACCAAGAAAAGAGGTCACTTCCTCGATGGTCCTGATATCCGGAGTATGGATTTCCTCGATGGGCTCCATTTGTTTGTTTTCAGATCCAGTATTTTCATCGGCCATACGGACTTCAGCTCTCTCAAGATTCGCAGCGTAATCGCATTCTGTACAATTTACTATCTGATCTTCTCCGGTATCTGCCAGAACCATAAACTCGTGGGAAAAACTTCCGCCTATTGCGCCGCTGTCCGCTTCGACAGCACGGAATGTGAGTCCGCACCTTTGAAATATTCTTTTATATGCCTCAAACATGATTTCATAACTGCGGTTTGCTCCTTCTTCATCCGCATCAAAGCTGTAGGCATCCTTCATAATAAATTCGCGACCGCGCATGATACCGAATCTCGGTCGAATTTCATCTCTGAATTTTGTCTGTATCTGGTAAAAATTAATCGGCATTTGCTTGTAAGAATGTATTTCTCTCCTCACAAGGTCAGTAATAACCTCCTCATGTGTAGGCCCCATGCACATTTCGTGGCTGTGACGGTCCTTGAACCGCAATAATTCGCGTCCATAATAATCCCACCTACCGCTTTCCTGCCATAGCTCGGCAGGTTGAACCGCAGGCATAAGAACTTCTATTGCGCCTGCCCTGTTCATCTCTTCCCTTATAATATTCTCAACCTTTCTGATAGACCTGAGTCCAACCGGAAGATAAGTATAAATACCGGATGTAAGTTTCCTGATCATGCCCGCCCTAAGCATCAACTGATGGCTTATTATCTCAGCATCAGCAGGAACTTCCTTATGTGTTGGTATAAAATAATTTGAATATCGCATAATAAATTTCAATCTCCCCTGTTATCGTTCGACCATTTTCCTAACTTCATCAATCAGCACATCTGCCAGATCAGCTTCCGGAACTTTTGCTACAATCTTTCCCTTTCTAAAAAGAATGCCCTGCCCTCTTCCGCCTGCAATCCCAATATCCGCCTCTTTTGCCTCCCCGGGCCCATTGACCACACACCCCATTATGGCAACTTTCGGGGATGCCGCAATCCCCGAAAGAGCCTTTTCAACTCTTTCAACCAGGCTGAAAAGGTCAATCTCGGTCCGGCCGCAGGTAGGACAGGAAATAATTTCAGGCCCCCTGTGCCTGATATCAAGCGCCCTGAGGATCTCGTATGCTACTTTTACTTCATCCACAGGATCCCTTGTTAAAGACACTCGAAACGTATCTCCAATCCCCTTTGACAACAGATATCCAATCCCTATAGAGCTTTTCACAGTACCTGAAATCAGTGTCCCTGATTCCGTAACTCCCAGATGCAGAGGGTAATCCACCTCCCGGCTAAAGAGCTCATTTGCAGTAATGGTATCTATGACGTTTGAGGATTTTAATGAAATTTTTATCTGTTCAAACCCCAGTGTTTCGAACAGATTAATATATTTCAGAGCGCTTTCCACCATAGCCTCAGGGGATGGATGTCCATACTTCAGCAGTGTCTCCTTGTGAATGGAACCTGAATTGACTCCGATTCGAATAGACGCATTATGCTTTTGCGCAGAATTTACAACTTCCTCAATTGCTTTTTTGCCCCCTATGTTTCCCGGATTGATCCTGAGGGCATCTGCCCCCGCATCCAGTGCCTCAACAGCAAGGCGATGATCAAAGTGAATATCCGCTATAATGGGTATTTTGACCTTTGATTTGATTTTGGCCAGGGCTTTTGCCGCTTCTTTATCCGGAACAGCTACCCGGATAATCTCACAGCCGATATTTTCAAGGCTTTCTATCTGTTTCACGGTTGAAGGTACATCTCTGGTGTCCGTGTTTGTCATGGACTGAACCACAACAGGCGATTCTCCGCCTATTGTCACATCTCCGACATAAATCCTGCGCGTCTTTTTCCTTTTTTCTATCATATTAGCATCCACATCGTCCCCCTGATTCCCATCAAGACATCATCTGCCGCTACGAAAGGCTCATTCCCTGAGAAAAGGCAAAGAGGAGCTTAAATTATAAATTCTATAGGGTAATGCCGATTTTGAGTGGAATAGGCATATAATAACCTGCATTTGGACAGGAATACTCAAAAACCAGCTGATTTTAAACTTGATACATAAATCAGTTTGAGCCAGTTGACAAAATCCGTTCATCGAGGAGAGCGAAATCGGACAAAATGGATGTTTTTTAAAGGTCTTTAATACAGGAACATCGGCTTGCCACTGACATGCCGTATTTTTGGTCTATATTCTTTTACGTCGTAAAGTTCTCTCACGTCAACTCTCTTTTGTCCGGTACTTATCGTGCTTATAGGAATATCCGTATATGTTCCTCCGCTCAAGGCAATAAGACGGCCAAAAGATCCTTTCAGAAACAGATCAATTGCCATATTGGCAAAATTAACAGCCACCATAAGGTCCAGTGAATCAGGCGCGCCGCTTCTCATCAGATAGGACAATTTCTGGTTAAGGATATTCTCTCCTGTCAATTCTTTAAGAATCACCCCTGTTTCCTCCCCTATGCCTCCCAGCCTCATGTGACCATATGCATCGCACTCCCCTGACATAAGCATCTCTCCACCGATCATCCTGGCACCTTCTGAGATTGTAATCATTGCATAATTCTTGGGATTTTCCACCTTATCCTTCATTATAAGTTCTGCAAGCCGTTTCGGGTCAAACGGGACTTCGGAAATGATTGCACGGTCTACTCCGGCCAGATAAGCGGATATTAGAGATGTTTCACCGCAGTACCGTCCAAAAAGCTCAATAACGGCAATACGCTCATGAGAACCGGTGCAGGTCCTGAGGGCATGAATGAAACCGACACCCCTTGTGACTGCCGTAGAAAAGCCAATGCAGAAATCCGTGCCAAAGACATCATTGTCCATTGTCTTTGGAATAGCTATCACCGGAACCCCTTCCCTGCTGAGTCTTTCGGCAAAGCTGAGCGTATCATCCCCCCCAATAGGGATAACTGCGTCAATTTTCAGTATCTCAAGGTTTTTAACGACCTGAAATGTAAAATCCTTTACCTCATCTTCTCTGATAAATTCCTTTTTAAGAAAGTCAGGGGCCTGCTTCATTTTGACAGAACTAGGGTTTGTTCTGGAAGTATGGAGATATGTCCCGCCTGATCTGTCAATAGTTCTTACTTCAGCCGGAGCAAGTTCCTGGATACATTGTTCTTCAGAAACGGGATCTTCAGGGTTGTATTCCAGTAGGCCTGCCCACCCGCGCCTGATTCCAATTGTCCTGATGCCTTCACTGGCTGCCCTGTATACAAGCGTTTTAATGCATGGATTAAGTCCCGGCACATCACCGCCGCCGGTTAAAATGGCAATAGTCGGCTTGTTTTTCCCTTTTTTCATCGGCAGCCCTCCCATGCTGAACAAAAATAATGCGTTTTGTGCATTAGTCACTCTTTGCAGTGCAACTTATGCCGTTTTTCAATGTCTATAATATATACTAAATTAGAGAAACACTTCTGCCCTGTCAAGATCATTTACCTTCAGCCGATCAGGTCTGGTTTATATCAAGGTGCAGATTGTGTGGCAAAAAGCCCAAACCATAAAAATCAGTTTTTAATTACTGCCAAAACCTCTTTACTATGTTCCTTCACCTTCACCTTTGGAAAGACTTTAATTATGATCCCTTTCTCATCAATGATAAATGTGGAGCGAATCACGCCCATATAGGTCCTGCCGTACATCTTTTTTTCTCCCCAGGCACCGTAAAGCCCGGAAACCTCATGATCCGGATCGCTCAACAGTTTAAATGGCAAATTGTGTTTGAATTTGAAACCATCGTGAGATTTTACAGTATCCGGACTGATTCCTAAAACCACTGCTCCAGCCGAAGTGATTTCACTATAATCATCGCGAAAGCTCAGGGCCTCGGCAGTGCATCCTGATGTGTTGTCTTTTGGATAGAAATAGAGCACAACCTTCTTTCCAAGATAATCGGACAAAGAGACCGCCCCCCCTCCGTCTGTCGGCAGGGAAAAATCAGGGGCTTTCTTTCCTTCAGTCAACATATTTTCTTCCTTTCAAATATAGAGCATTACATTAATCGTCCGGCTGTTTAAAACCCTGCCATTGAGCAACAGACCGAACAGCCGGATCACAAATTCGGCTTCTCCAATATATCCCGCAATCCGTTCGGATCATTAACAGGCCGATTACATACAAAGTTCCGACATACATAGGCAGTGGCCTTGCCTTCCAGCTGAACTCTGTTCTGCAGCAAAGGCACTTCGCATTCAGCAAGCCCCACAGCCACCACTTGATGCGGGGCGAACCCCCTGTTTACTTCAGCCAGCAGTGCCCTGGTATCTGCCGCGCCCGGTTCACCTATTACAGCAATTTCAAAAGGCCGGGACAAAAAATAATCAAGAGCAATGAGCCACTGGCCGAAGCCAAGAGGATTCTGAGCAATAAGCGGCTGTATTGGTTTCAGACTCTTTTCCGCCTCTTCTGCATAACGGGGCTCCATGCTCAATCCGGATAGCATAATCAATACAGTTACCGCCATCCCGTTACCGGAGGGTGTTGCATTGTCCTGCATTTCCCTTGGGCGAAACATTAGGGTTTCATGATCGATGGTAGTATCGTAAAATCCCCGCGGAGCTTTGAAATACCTGATCATCAGATCACTTAATTCTCGTGCCTGCCTGTACCATTCGGGATCGTAGGTAATCCGGTAAAGTTCCAGAAGACCTCTTATTAAATGTGTATAATCCTCCAGATAGGCGTTAAGTCTGGCCCTACCCGCTCTTTCACCCTGTTCATAATGAGCTTTCCAGGTTCGCACCAAACGTCCATTTTTACTGCGCATTACCTCCATCAGGAACCGTGCATTATTCTCAGCAGTCTTAAGGTAATCATTTCTTCCCAGAACCCGGGCTGCCTCGGCAAAAGCAGCCAGCATCAGTCCATTCCATGAAGTAATTATCTTTTCATCCCTGTTGGGGCGAACCCTCTTTTCCCTGACAGCAAGCATACTTTCCCTGGCTTCCGCCAGCTTCGGCCGCAGCTTCAGGTCATCCCTGTATTCGAGGATATTGCTCCCCTCGAAATTGCCCTTATCACTAACATCATAAGCATTTATAAAATTACCGGCACCCTTTCCAAGCACCGATTCAACCTCATCCTTAGTCCAAACAAAATATTTACCTTCCTTGCCTTCGCTGTCAGCATCCTGGGTTGAATAAAAACCGCCCAGCGGGTCTGTCATCTCACGCATCACATAATCCAGAATTTCTTCAGTGATTGTACGGAAAAATGTCATTCCAGTAACCTGCCATGCATGTAAATATACCCGCGCCAGTAGCGCATTATCGTAAAGCATCTTTTCAAAATGAGGCACCAGCCAGCGATTATCTACAGAATAACGATGAAAACCGCCTCCAAGCTGATCATACATACCACCCCTCGCCATAGCCTCGAGACTCTGGGTTACCATCTGCAGGGCATCCGGGTTTCCGGTTTTTCGATGATATCTCAGCAGAAATTCCAGTACCATGGAATAAGGAAACTTCGGGGCTGAGCCCCAGCCCCCGTTAGTTTTGTCAAATTGCTGCTGAATATTCCTGAAGGCTGTTGTCAGGGTTTCCTGTTTCAGCCCCTGCCCTGCCATATTTAGACCAGCCGCCCCCTGTCTTACGATAGCTTCAACTAGTTCTTTCCCGCCCTTTACTATCTCTTCACGCCTGTTTTTCCATGCATCTGCCACTGCCTTCAATACTTCCGGGAATGAAGGCATATTGTATCGGGGTACGGGCGGGTAATATGTCCCACCATAGAATGGGATTCCATAAGGTGTAAGAAATACCGACATGGGCCAGCCCCCGCTGCCGGTCATTGTCTGTACAGCGGTCATGTATATATTATCAAGATCAGGCCGCTCCTCCCGGTCTACCTTTATATTAATAAAGTATCGATTCATTATAGAGGCAGTTCGTTCATCCTCAAACGATTCGTGAGCCATCACGTGACACCAGTGACAGGCTGAATAACCGATGGAGAGGAAGATAGGCTTGTCCTGCAATTTTGCCAGATTAAGTGCTTTTTCGCCCCAGGGATACCAGTTCACCGGATTTTCGGCATGCTGAATTAGATAGGGACTGATTTCTCCGCCTAATTGGTTCGACATAATTTTTTTACCTTAGTAAGTTTATTATCATCAAGCTAAGCGTTATAATACTCAACATGTCAGTTTTATATCCAAAAAGAGGCTCCCCCGTTAAAAGATCAAACGGGCGGAGCCTCATAATAGCACAGATGCACTCAAATCATAGAAATTTTATTTGATTATAACCAGATCCACCCTGCGGTTCCTGGCCCGTCCTTCAGCTGTCTCGTTCGAGGCTATGGGCTTTGACTCGCCCAGGCTCAGCTTTTTGAGACGGTTGGGATTGATGCCTTTGGACTTCAGATAGTCGAATACCGCCTCAGCCCTTCTATCGCTCAACGCCTTGTTATATTCCTCGCTTCCAATAGAGTCGGTGTGGCCCTGGAGTTCGAGCACCGCATCAGGACTGTTTTGCATGATCTCCGCGACCCTATTCAATTCTTCCCTTGTTTCAGGCGTCAGATCCGATTTATCGAATGCAAAATACCCCGAATGGTAGCTGATGGGCTGCTTTGCCGGTGGAGACGGTGGAGGCGGTGCCGGTTTTGGAGTTGGTGCCGGTGGAGGCGGTGGCGGGGTAACAACCCTTGCAGGAGGTCTGCACGATTCGGCTTCTTTTGCCAATTCATTAGCTTTTGCAAGAAGGGCCATGGCCTCTTCGGTATGGCATGCCCAATAAACCTCTGCTGCTTTTTTACCCAGCACATTTGCCGCGGCGATTTTTTCCGGGCAATACTTTGCGCCTTCAGATCTTTCAGCGCTCGCAATAGCTGCCTCTGTCTGCTCGAATTCAACAGGAAGCGTTAAAGCCTTATCGCGAACACCAAAGTGAGTCGTCTGGGTGCATCCCGCAATAACTAAAAACATAACACACACTGAAAGGAACAATTTTTCTCTCATAATCCTGTCCTCCACTTAGATATAATTGTTTTCAAAACAGGAATATTTCTTTTTTCCTGTCCCCTGATATAATATACTTTATCAGTAACTCATTTGTCAAAACTTCGTACCATAATCTCCTCACGGTTTGCTGACCTTGGCCTCTGCCTTTATATTACCACTGCTTCTTTGTCTGCTCCGATGATGTTACATCCTTTTCTGCAGCCCTGATAATTCCTCAGCGCCTGCAACAGCAGACTTACCAGCTATTAGCCCCATATCTGTCTAAACTCGCTTTCACTATTCCATAGACAAAAAGATTTATGCTTAAGAATAAGCCTATGGTAGTGATGCTAATTACCAGTAGCAGACAAAAGGTGATAATTAAGGAAAAATACATGATCAGCTTCCCTGAACAACCTTTAATTCACAGATTTTGCGGAAATGATGACCGTAAATCGCAAGGGTTACAACCAATGCAAATAATCTTGGACGACGGAAAAGAGTCCAAAACAAGATTTTCCAGTATTGGAATCGCTCCTTTCCAAAAATACCCAGGCGAATGCTTGAGCGCAAGACTGCCAGCAGGCGTTGAAAATCCAGAGGAGTCCTGATTTTCGGTCTTTTATACTCCCTGAGAAAAGTCATAGCTCTTTTGTAGTAATGCTCTGGCGAGTAAATGTGCTGCATCAGGTTTTCGTATCCTTCCCGCAACACATCAAGTCCCATTATGGGAAGTATGTTGGTTGTTCCATCTATGTTATCTCCGGAGATTAAGTCAATAAGTCGGCCTTCCTGGTTCATTCGCTTATAAAGCCTTGTGCCGGGAGGAGCATTTAGTAATCCCACCATTGCCGTCACAATACCGCTTTGTTGGATAAACTCAATCTGGCGCTGAAATATGGAAGGAGTATCGCTGTCGAATCCCACGATGAAGCCTCCTGTGACCTGGAGTCCGGCCCGCTGTATGAGTTTTACACTCTCCAGCAGGTTGCGGTTGCTGTTTTGCTGTTTGTTGCATTCAGCCAAACTTTCCTCATTAGGTGTCTCAATACCTACAAAGACTGTATCAAAACCAGCCTTGACCATCATCTCCATTAATTCCGGATCATCAGCCAGATTTACTGACGCCTCAGTGTTAAAAGGAATTTCCTTCCTGTCTTTCTGCCATTTGATGAGTGCCGGCAAAAGCTTTTCCTTCAGATAGGCTTTGTTGCCGATAAAGTTATCATCCACAAAAAAGACCTGTCCACGCCACCCCTGGTTGTAAAGCCCATCCAGCTCGGCAATAATCTGTCTGACTGTTTTAATGCGTACGCGATGTCCGAATAATGTTGTCACGTTACAGAACTCACAATTGAATGGACATCCGCGAGAAAACTGGATACTCATTGAAGCATAATGTTTTAAATTCATCAATTCCCACAGAGGAACAGGGGTCTTCTGAATGTCACAAAATTCAGATGTCTCGTAGATGTGTTGAGCGCAACCTTTTTCCAGATCCGCCAGAAAGGGGGGAAGGGTCAGTTCGGCCTCATTGAGCACAAAATGGTCCACATCCCCAAATTGATCGTATTCGCTGGTGAAAAGCGGTCCGCCGGCAACAATCTTAAGGCCCGCCCCCTTACACCGGGCGATGATTTCACGAGCTGACTCTCTCTGCACAACCATACCGCTGATAAAAGCGCAATCAGCCCACGCCAGGTCTTTTTCAGTGAGCTTTGCCCCATTCATATCAACCAGTTTTTTGGGCCATTCTTTGGGCAGCATCGCTCCTAATGTCAGAAGACCCAGCGGAGGCAAGGCCGCCTTTTTGCGAATGAATTTCAGGGCGTATTTAAAACTCCAAAAGGTAGCCGGGTATTCAGGATAAATCAGCAAAGTCTTCATAGTTCTCCTTTCTTATATCAAAATTATACTTGCTCATTTCTGTACGTTCTTTATGAACCTGTAATGACCTGATTCGGTTCCATAAGACTCTTTTTAGAGTTCCCCTTGGCCCTTATTTCAGCTATTACCTCATCGCCTTCCGAATTGGAAACTGTATGGATTTTCATTTCCATAGGTTTGGCCAGAAGGGTCTTTGTTCCAAGCAAAACACTGAATTTTTCAGATTGTATATGCCGTTCCAGGTCTTCCCTGGTTTCCCACTCCTCGATCAGATTAAAAACAGGGTCTCCTTCGATATCGCAAAAACCTTCGTAGCTCCTACATCCCTTTTCTTTTCCCGCCGTCTCAATCATGGAAACAAGCGTTTGCATCATCTCAGTACGTTTTTCCATGAGTGCCTTCATTGTAATCCTCACTATAATCACGAATGCCCTCCTCTCCCGGAAAGTCCCGTCAAAGGTTTAGGTCACGGTTTATTGACAAATTCAGAAATCTCTACGGTCTGTATGCCGTCTCGAAAAACAAGCTCTTTATTATTATAGTACAAACTTTGTGCCATACTGGGTGAATGGAATTTTATTTGATGTAAGATGTTGATCTGGCGATTAAAAGTAAGCTCATAAGGCTGATGAAGGGGGGGGGGCGGGTTGACGTAAAATATTGGTCATATATGGTAAATGTTCATATATGACCAATATTCCGGTGTATTTCATATAAAGAGAGTAGGGCCTGGTGAGGATATATTATCAGAGAGAAAAATAATTTGCAGTTTTTATGTATTGAGGATACCAAGTTTTCGCATTCTGGCGCGCAACGTGCTGCGGTTCAGCCCAAGTATTTCGGCTGCCCCGTTTTTTCCACTTACCTTCCCGTGAGTTTGCTCAAGGATCTGTACAATATGGTCGTGCTCGACCGCTTCCAGCGTTTTTTGAGTAGTAGATAAATCCTTTTGCTGCTTTTTCAATTCATCAACCAGGTGCAGCTTGGGGCCGGATGAGTTGATAACCGCCCGTTCAAGGACGTTTTCCAGTTCCCGGACATTGCCGGGCCAGTGATAACTCTGCAAGGCATTCATTACGCTTGTCGGGATGAACTCAATGGACTTGCCCATTCGTCTGGAAATCTTTTTGACGTAAAATTCAACAAGAAGCGGAATGTCATCCAAACGATCCCGGAGCGGCGGCACGGTAACCGGGAAAATATTTAAACGGTACCAGAGATCGTCACGAAATCGGCCCCTGCGCACCTCTTCTTCAAGATTGCGATTTGTGGCCGCAATAATCCTCACATCGATCTTGATCGTATGGGAGCTGCCCAACCGTTCAAACTCACCGTCCTGAACCACTCTGAGCAGCTTGGGCTGCAATTCCATGGGTAACTCGCCGATCTCATCCAGAAAAAGGGTTGCGCCGTCAGCCACTTCAAATCGCCCCAGGTGTCTGGAATGTGCTCCAGTGAAGGCACCTTTTTCATGACCAAACAGCTCGCTTTCTATAAGATTTGAAGGCAGTGTGGCACAGTTCACTTTCACCAGGGCTCTATCCTTGCGTGAGCTCAGGCCATGAATAGCCCTGGCAACGAGTTCCTTGCCGGTTCCGGTCTCTCCCAAAACCAGGACTATTGTATTACTGGGGGCAATTTGTTCAACTTTATAGAGCACATATTTTATAGCGTCACTCTGACCAATAATATTTTCATGGTTATATTGCAGTTTGATTTCTTCCTGTAAATACGCTCTTTCAGCTTCAAGCTGGTCTTTTAACTTCTCAATCTCAAAAAATGCTGCCTCAGCTGTTTGTTTACCTTTTTCCGCTTCTTCCCTTGCTAACGTGCTTTCGGCCGTTCGCTTTTCAACAAGGTCCTCAAGATGTCTTTTGTAATATTCACGCTCTGTCACATCCTCTAGGGCCAGGAGGATCATCTGTGTCTGCTTCGAGTCCCTGTAGATCCTTCTGGCGTTCAGATGCATTATCTTTCGGCCTATGGTCTCAAAGTTATGTTCAACCTCAAAGTCATTAAATGTGGAATTCTGAGGAAGGATCTCTTCAAGCAATTCCCTTAGTTTTGGAATGTCCCATTGCCGGTTGCCTAGATCATATATCAATATGCCCTCTGTTTCCTCTGGTTTGACCTTGAATGTCCGGTAAAAGGAATTGTTGGCCTTTACGACCTTAAAATCGGAATCAAGCAATACCAAGGGTTCCCGAATCGAACCCAGGATGTCGTCAAAAACTTCTATAAAGGCCTGTAACTTCCGTTTATTGTATCCTAATGCCTTCATTGTATGTTCATATTTTTTAAACGATTGCTTGCTATCCATTGCGGAATTCTAAATTTTAATTTGTTGTATTATTAACATGTTAAATCCAGTAGAAATATAATCAATTATATCCCGTTATGATATGAAAGGCAAGCCCTGTAAGATTTAACAAATTAACCATTTATGAAAAATTTCCTGTATGCTGGGCTTTGACATATTAAGAAGTGGTTGGGAAATTTGACATAATACTTAAAAAATCAGTACGATGAGTTGACACAATCCATATAACCGTCCGGGTTCATATTGCCCACTGCACAGCGATAGGCAGGCCAGTTTAGATCTTTGATATTACTGGCTTCGTTGTGTCCGGCATAGTAAAATCTACGGAAGCTATCCTCTTTAGCCCTGTCTGAAAAAAGCTCAGGGTAAAGTTCAGACAAGGCCCCGTTAAGTGGTGTCATAAAGCCATAGGCCTGAGAGAATGTATATAAGGTCTGATAATCCAATGCATGGTTTTTGAGATCAATAGCCTCGGTGCGGTAATCCAGCAGATCCCAGTCTTCTGCATCCATGGTAAATACCCTGTATGCTGGATTGTTTCCAAATAGAGGAGTTACGGCCGGGTTAATAATCATGAGCATATCTGGTTCGACCTCATTTGACAATGACATTCGGTATTCCTCCATGTGGGTATGTCCGCCAAAAGAGATCTTAATAATTTTTTGATAACGGGCAGTGATTTCCATGAAACGCTCGTGGTATTCCTTATTCCACAAGAGTTCTACCTCTGAGATATGGCCAGTTTCGTCCATATAACTGCTTACGGTCTCGTAAATATCCGGACCTGGCGGTATGTGACTCAAGAGCCATATCCTTCTGCCCTCAGCTTCGGCACGCGCCAGAGTCTGCTCCAGCCATTCAAGCTGTTTCCATCCCTCGTCAGTGAGAGATCTATGCGTTGAGAATAAAACCGTATTAAGGCAAACAAACATGACTTTTTCTCCCCTGGGGAGAGCCGAATAGTAGCCGCCCTCCTCATAAGTAGTAAAAAAGTCCGTTGGATCGGCATTTCCTTTTAACAGTAAATCATAGAACAGTTCAGCAGTATCGTCCAGGAAACGGCCTCCTGCCACCAGGCTATAGTCTCCGGCATATGAGTCATTATTACCGAGAACAAAAAAGACCGGAGCACTGTCGAAACGATCTCTAAACTGCAGCATGATAAATCGAACTGTCTTAAAAACAAAGTTTCTTAGAGCTTCCTCATCCTCGCTGCCGAAGAGGGCGAAGAACTGCTCCCGGAATTTATGAGCAAGGATGTCGCCCAGAAAGATAATAAATTGATCCCGTTCCACGGCAAAGCCCGCATTTTCAAAGGTTTTTACAAGCAGGGGATAATTGGTTTCCTGGCCCCACGAAGGCAGGGCTTTGATACTGGATGAAGAAAATATGGCAGCCCAATCCTCGGCCTCGGCCTGGACAAGTGCGTCAAACAGTTCATGGTCATAAAACGGGGTAAAATGAATGTCGGTAATGACCACAAAGCTTTCAGAAGATGTTATATGGAATCCGGATGATCCCAATCTGCATCCAACTGAAAAGCCGAAAATAAAAATCAGGATCAAAAATAAAAACTGATTGACCAGCTGCTTATGAATTGATCGAAAATGCATCAAAAATCTCCATTTTTCAGTTTCTAATCTGACAAATCTTATAAAAGCAATATAATTATTGGGTTGCAGAAAATACCTCATCTGAGAGAAAATGCACGACAGTCTTAAGTGTCATCTCTTAAGAATTTCACTACTTTTAAAGATAAAATACTTAGGATAACTATTTTAACTTTTTGACTAACATGTGATTATTAGAACACAATATCCTGCTTAGATAATAGTTAATAAGCATGAAGGTTTCCGAAATTAATGTCAATCAAACCGGTGATAAATAAAGCTTAGAAATATGCTTTGACAGCTACATAAAAATAGGGCAGAACCTTAAAGGCGAAAAGATGCGTAAAATAGCAATCTGCTTATTTGTTCTTTTTGCCTTCTCGTCCGAAACTGTATCACATGCTGAAACCAATCTGGTTGTCCCGGGTATTACCACCGCTATTAAAATGGCGGGCAGGCCGGAGATTAATGTAAAACCAATAACATTTGGGACCTTAACCTAATACATGGAATCCTTTTTCTCTAATATCAGAATATATTTTTTTGAATAGATATCCAGACATTAAAAGTGTACGGTATTTCTAAATCAAACTTACGGCAAAATAACTTTCTTATATTTTGAATTAGACTCACGTCAAATCAAATAGCTATAAATACATATCTCTCCAATATGCAATACCAAGGGGGAATAAAATGAAGGTAAATCTCTCACTGATAAGCCATGGATTGAAAAGACATCTCTCACATATATTCATGGTTATTTTTCTCAACATATCACTGTGTGGTTATTCTTTTGCGTATCTAGATCCCGGCAGTTTCAGCTCTCTTGGCACATTTAATCCCTCTAGTAACGTCATCGTCAACATGAGCACACGGTCGATGACCGGTGGGGTCACCGCTACCGGTGTCATGTCCGGTGATATACTTGTTTTTACTTTCGATAGTTTTAGCCTTGGAGCAAGTTACAGCATCTCCTTTTCGAATATTACTGATAATGACGATAAGATAGCTTTTCTCTCAAAAGGGGATATGACAATAAGTGGGAGTATTTACGCAAACGCCTCGGGTACCGCTCCCGGACCGGGGGGGAGGAGGGGTGGCACTTCTAAACCGGAAGTCGGTCAGGGCACAGGGGGAGGGCAAGTTGACTTAGACGGAGGAAATGACGACGGTGCCGGTGGCGGTGGGTTTGGCGGCGCTGGTGGTGCACACGGGTATGGCGCTCCCGGAGGAACAACATATGGAAACCTTACTACTGCCCTCGAGGGGGGAAGTGGTGGAGCCCGTTCTTACTATTCGAGTGATGCGAGTGCCGGCGGTGGTGGAGGTGGCGGCGCACTGGAACTCGGAGCACTTGGTACAATAATTCTGAATAGCGGCTGTAATATCGAAGCCAAAGGGGCTGCAGGTTCAAACTCCGATTTGAGTGGGTGCGGCAGTGATGGTGATGGGGGAGGAAGTGGGGGAGGAATATTAATCCACGGAAATATCCTCACATTTAACTCCGGTGCAAATGTGGATGCTTCCGGTGGAAATGGCGGAAACGGTGATGACGGTTGCCCGGGTGGAGGAGGTGAGGGTGGCAGTGGTGGCGGTGGCGGTGGCGGACGTGTTCGTGTCGCTTATAATTCCAGCGGAACGAATAACGGTAATATTTCTGTTGCCGGTGGTTCGGCTGGTTCCGATTCTGACCATCCTGGGAATGCTGGTTCCGCAGGTGTTGTCCAATTCGTCCAGGACTCAAATGTGCCGGTGACCAGTTCAGGTCCCGAGATATCCGTGTATGGAAATTCGGTATCAATCAATGATGGAGACTCTACACCCTCCATCACTGACGACACGCATTTTGGCGATGTCGATAAAGACAGCGGCACTGCAACACATACCTTTACGATAAAAAATACCGGCCCGGCCACACTGACCATATCGGGTGGGCCGAATTATGTCTCGGTTGATAATGCTGTTTTCTCGGTCACTTCACAGCCCTCTGATGTAAGCCTCGAACAGGATGAGACAACCACATTCTCTATTCAATTTGATCCGGATTGCATCGGCATCGAAACGGCGAATGTATCCTTTGCCAATAATGATGATAATGAGAATCCTTTTAACTTCGTGATAGAGGGGAATGGTACGTCCGCTGCAAGCCTGTATCTCGATGGCCGTGACTTTACCTCTCTCGGCTCTTTCAATCCTTCCTCGGATGTGAGTGTTAATATGTCCACAGGCGTCATGACGGGGGGAATATCAGCAACCGGGACGGTTTCAAATGGCATTCTGGTGTTTACCTTCGATGATTTTACTCTTGCTTCTTCGCGGAATATCAATTTCACAAACACGGAGAATTCGACCAACAAGGTAGCATTCTTATCGCTCAGTAACATGACACTGTCTGGGGCAATTAACGCGAGCGGTTCAACATATACCCCCGGTCCCGGCGGCGGCGCGGGCGGTACGGCACGACCTTCGGATGGGACCGGCGCCGGTGGTGGTGGAAGTGCTGACGGAGCCGGTGGAGCCGGTTTCGGAGGAGCCGGCGGGAACAGTGGTAACGGTGTGGGCGGCGGTTCGACATATGGTGATTTGTCGGTATCTCTCAGCGGGGGCAGCGGCGGCGCCAGATCAGAGTACTCAAGCACAGGAAACTATGGAGGAGGAGGCGGTGGCGCTTTACAGCTCGGAGCTCTGGGAATCATTACAATAAATTCCGGGGCGAGCATAAATGCCAATGGTGTGACAGGGTCTACAAGTACAGAGGCTTCTGCGGACGGCGACGGTGGCGGCAGCGGTGGCGGTATTCTGATTCATGGACAAACAATACAGCATAATAGCGGATCAACAATATCAGCGAACGGCGGAAACGGTGGCGGTACCTCCGGAGCTGGTCTCGGCATTGGCGGCGGCGGTGGAGGCGGCGGACGGGTGCGTCTCGTTTATCACACATCGGGTGCCGGTAATATCGTACAAGACGGAACGATTACCGTGAACGGTGGTACAGGTGGTACTGATGCGACGCCGGGAGAGGCCGGCACATCCGGAACCTCGTCCTGGGCATCTGATATTAATGTGCCTATTGGCGGCCCGGAAATATCCATAGAAGGGAATTCAACTGTAATTTCGGATGGAGACACAAGTCCATCAGTTGATGATGATACTGATTTCGGAAATGTTAATGTCGCTTCAGGAAGCAATGCCAATACATTTAAGATAGAAAACAGCGGTGGCGAGACTCTTAATTTAACCGATTCTTCTCCTTACGTAACTATAACCGGCCATACCTCGGATTTTACACTTACCTCAAATCCTTCAAATTCTATATTGGCAGGAAGCTCAACGACATTTGAGATCACCTTCGATCCGACGGCCGGAGGGACGCGTTCCGCTACCATCAGTATCGCCAATGATGACAGTGACGAGAATCCGTATAATTTTGATGTACAGGGTACAGGAATATCATTGCCGGTAATCTCAAACCTCAATGGGGACAGCCTGTCTTACAACGAAGGAGACGGGGCGATATTACTAGACCAGGGCACTGCCGCCAGTGTTTCGGATGCAGACAGCAGCGATTTCAATGGTGGGAATTTGACAGTAACCATCAGCGCAGGAGAAATCGCAACCGAGGACGTTCTGTCTCTCGGAGGCACTGTGGGACTCTCAGGCACCACAGCAGGCAGTAACGTATCGGTGGGCGGCACAGTTATCGGCACCCTGGCCAACAATATAGCGACCGGAAACGATCTGGTAATTAATTTTAACGGAAATGCTACACCTTCCAGTGTTACAAGTCTGATCCAGGCAATCACCTATGAAAACACCAATACTAACAACCCTACCTCAGGCGCGCGTACAATCGATGTAACAGTTAACGATGGAGACGGAGGTATTTCTAATACTGCCAGCGTTACTGTGACTGTAAATAACATCAACGATAACCCAACCATTACCGGTCTTCCCACAGACATCACCGTAACTGAAGAAACAGCGAGTAACGTGGATTTCTCTTCGGCCACCTTTTCCGATGTGGACTCCGGTGCGGCCAATGTTACCATGACTCTTGCAGCGGGCAGCGGCACCCTTTCAGCTACAAGCGGAGGCGGTGTCACCATAGGAGGATCAGGAACCAGCACCCTGACATTAAGCGGCACAGTCTCTAACATCGATACCTTTCTTAACACAGCAAGCAACATTAAATACACAGGCACAACCGATATCACGGGCAATGACGCTGACACCATCACTGTTACTGCCGATGACGGCGGCAACACCGGCTCCGGAGGCGGAGGCAATATATCTCTTGGCACGGTAAATGTAGACATCACGCCGGTCAACGATCCGCCTTTGGTAGGAGGTGTGTTCGGAGACACCAGCTCTCAGGTTGTTGCAGGAGCCGGATCCCAGAACGTCACCGGGCTTGATGACGCGACGGTGATCAACGCGGACTCTACAAACTATGATGGCGGCTTTCTGACCATCACGCAATCAAGTGGAACCACCAACGGCAGCTGGGGAGTGGATGGCACCACTGCCACATCAGGCGGAGACGCAACCATTGCTGCTGGCGAAACCATTGCCGTGGGAGGTACTTCTATTGGGACTGTCCATGCTGCCAATGACGGCCAGGGCGGAAACTCCCTGCGTATCGATTTCAACACGGCCAACTCCACATCGGCAAATATCCAGACCCTGATTCGCGCAATCACATACTCGGCGCCCAGCAGCCTCGGCGCACGGACCTTCACCCTGGCCCTGAACGACAACGATGGAACCGCCAGTGGCGGGGACGAGGACACCTCCGGCAACTTCGTAATCACTGTGACTCCAAACCCACCGGTAATCGCGAACTTAAATGGTGACAGTGTGGCTACCCTGCCAAACATATCCGTAAATGTGGATGCTGGGGGCAATGCCACAGTAACAGATGCAGACAATCCTAACTTCAACGGCGGTAATCTGACAGTGACACGCACCAGTGGCTTTTCCGGCAACTTCTCCCTGAGCGGCAGCGGCGCCACAGGGGTAAGTTCCGGCAGCTCCCCTGGCACTGCGGACGGCACGATCGCCAGCAGCGAAATCATTTACGTTGACGGCGTGGCAATCGCCGCTGTAAGCGCAACCTCGAACGGCCAGGTCTGGAACAACCTCATAACAAACTTCGGCAGCAACGCAACACCTGCCCGGGTCCAGTCGCTGATCCGTGCGCTGCTGTATGGCTCGGCCACAGTCGGCGCCCACACCTTTTCTATGACCATCACTGATTCCGGCTCAAACGCAGCCACCAGTTCGCCTTCAAGCTTCACCGTAAATGTTACTGCCCCGGAGATAGATATCAAAGGAAACGGCACTTCCATACCAGATAATGACACGAGTCCGGACACATCGGATGACACGGACTTTGGATCAACAGGCCTTGTCAGCGGCGGAATCACTCACACATTCACCATTGAAAACACCGGCTCTGCAACCTTAAACCTAACAGATTCCTCTCCTTATTTAGTAATCGCAGGAACCAATTCAGGAGACTTCTCTTTGGGTTCTATTCCTTCCAATACCATTGCTTCAGGTGGAGGGACCACTACTTTTGATATCACCTTCAATCCGAGTGCCGTAGGACTGCGTGAAGCCACCATAAGCATAGCCAATAATGACTCCGATGAAAATCCATATAACTTTAGTATACAGGGAACAGCTCTTCCTGACGTTACCATCTCTGGCACAGTCACTGACGGAACAAATCCAATACAGGGGGTAACCATAACCTTCTCCCATGACGGCCATACGGAAACCACTGCTGCAGACGGTACATACTCATATACAGTATCTTCCGGCACAACAACGACTTTGACTCCATCACATCCTGGATATGGGAGCTGGAACCCCGCAAGCCGCGAGCTTTCCAATATACTGGCTGATCAGCCCGATCAGAATTTTCAGGCAACGATCAATACCTATACTATATCGGGAACTGTGACAGACAGTGTCAATCCCATCGAAGGCGTGACTATAACTTTCTCCCACAACGGCCATACCGAAACCACCGCTGCCGATGGTACATACTCCTATACTGTAGACTACAATACTACCACTACCATCACACCGACTCATCCGGGATACGGCAGCTGGAACCCTGCCGACCGCACTGTTAATAATATATCTGCCAATCAACCTGGTCAGGACTTCCATGGGACGATCAATACCTATACAATATCAGGGACTGTTACAGACGGTGTCAACCCCATACAGGGAGCTACCATCACATTCTCCCACAACGGCCATACGGAAACCACTGCTGCGGACGGAGCCTACTCTTATACTGTAGACTACAACACCACAACTACCATAACCCCAAGTCATGCGGGATATGTCGCATGGACTCCTGCTGACCGCACTGTTAATAACATATCTGCCGACCAGCCAGGTCAGGAATTCTTATCAACTTCCGACTCGGATGCAATACCCTCACAGGAGGAGAGCGGGCCCGATGCAAATGATCCATCCTATGATGGAAACGCCGACGGAGTACCGGACAATAACCAGCCCAATGTTGTTTCATTCCACACCGAAGACGGCAATAACTATGTCACTCTTGCAGCCCCGGACGGTACAATCTTTGCTGATGTCCATGCCCTTCCTTCTCCGGCCCCTGGTATTTTTCCTGAACTGCTCTCCTTCCCTTACGGGATGTTCAGTTTTACCCTGACCGGAGTAACACCGGGAGGGGCAGCTCAGGTAGTCCTGTTTCTTTCAGGAGAGGCCTCCATAGACTCATACTGGAAATACGGCAGGGAGCCGGGTGATGAGACAGTGCACCCTTATGAGTTTATGCTTGCAGACGGGACCGGCGCTGAAATTATTGGTAATACTATTGTGCTCCACTTCATAGACGGAGAAAAGGGCGATGACGGCCTTATCGCAGAAGGGACAATCGTTGATGACGGTGGCCCGGGTGTTACTGCAAATACTATCCCTGCACTCTCAAATGTGGGTATGATTGCATTGATAATCATGCTCTTTACGCTTGCATGGTTCATGATAAGAAAGAGAAGGCTCCAAAAGTTATAATAGCGCAATGCTGTTATATTGCGCTCATAAAGTCCAATATGTAAACACACTCAATGGATCAAAAACCCTGACAAACATTAGATAATTGATTTCCTGCTCCCAGAAAGGAAGGCCGGTGATGTTTTAAGATTAAAATATGTAACGACTATACATTAATAACCTTCCTTTTTATTCCATAACATAATAATGTTGTATACATACATTTTTCCACCAGATCAAATAAACATATATCAATTGCAAAATAATTTTATAGATATTTATTAATGCAATCCATTTTTTATCTTAATAGAATAATTATATATTTATTTTAACTACTTGAACACCAAGAGATATCAATTTATTATTCAAATAATTAATGAACTCAATTCTATTGCTGATTTTCTTAATAGAGACATATATTTTGGGTATCAATTTTAAAATTTTTTTAACACAATAAAATATTCCATTATTTAAAGAGGTTATTTATGGCCAGTATTATATATCAAAATTTTAGGACATTCAAACTATTGATTCTTTTCATACCCTGTTTCGTGGCCATTATCCTCAATGCACATATAGCTAAAGCAGATTGCGTAAATACACCGATATCCATCGCAGCTGGTTCAAATACAATTACGGGAACCTTAAGCACAGACTGCAATAATCTTTACGGCTACGGATATAACTACGCCCACTATTCCTTTACTCTTTCATCAACAAAGAAGACTGCAATTACGTTAACAATTTACAGCAACAGGGCATGGTTTGGTGTTGTTGAAGGTACAGTAACAAATACAAATTATCCAACCGGTCCTTATGTTATTGCTCCGGATCCTCCGATAGACAATCCCGGCTTAAAGTCTGCCACATTAAACGCTGGAACTTATACAATAGAACTCGGCCCCGGTGCGTGGCCAAATGGCAATTATAATTATCGTCTGAGCGTTTCCACAATACCACCTACCGCAACTACAACTGCGGCAACAGATCTTGGTCTGTTTAGTGGCACTCTTAATGGAACAGTGGATGATAATGACGCCGGCACTACGGTTTCATTCGAATACGGTACTACTACCGGATATGGCTCAAGCACAGGTACCGTGGGAACGATTTACCATGGAGATGGTTCATCATCTTTTTCCCGCGCTGTCAGTAATCTTGAATGCGAGACGACCTACCACTATCGAATTGTGGCTACCAACGCTATTGGCACATCCTACGGAGCAGATCAGACCTTCACTACTACAGGGTCATGCCCTACTTATACGGTTTCCACATCAGCCGGGGATCATGGGGACATAACTCCTGCAAGCGTAATAGTTAAACATGGAAGAACCACTTCCTTTAATGTTCTGCCTGATACAGGTTACCACACATCCTCTGTTACCGGATGTGTTGGAAGTCTGGACGGCGATACTTACACTACCGGCCCCGTAACATCAGCATGTACCGTCACCGCTAATTTTGCCATTAATACCTACACCGTCTCTACATCAGCAGGAGTTGGAGGTACAATCGATCCTGCCAGTCGCATCGTGGACCATGGCTTACCGGCCTCTTTCACCATTACGCCTGACCCTGGTTATTCGATCTCCTCGGTTACCGGATGCGATGGTACACTTGACGGCGATACTTACACCACTGGCGCAATTACCGGACCATGCACTGTTACAGCCACCTTTGTGTACTTAAAAGAAATCGAAATAAAGGGCAACGGCAATTTGATCCTCGATGGAGACACAAGTCCATCAGTTGATGATGACACGGATTTTGGAAGTGTAGATGTAATTTCGGGAACGAATGCAAATACTTTTACAATAGAAAATCTTGGAGGGGGCACCTTAAGTTTAACTGGATCTTCTCCATATGTTTCAATCACCGGCCACACCTCGGATTTTACTCTGACTTCAACTCCGTTAAATTCCATATCAGCCGGAAGCTCAACGTCATTTGAAATTACATTTAATCCTACAGCTGGGGGCACACGATCAGCATCTATAAGCATTGCCAACGATGACAGTGATGAGAACCCTTATAACTTTGATATACAGGGAACCGGCATTTATATTGCGCCCACCACGCAGGCCCATACTGTGACATTTTCAAATGTCAAGGCATCTCAAATGACCATCGGGTGGACGAACGGAAGCGGAGCCAACCGTGCAGTGTTCCTGTATCAGGGAAGTTCCGGGACTGCGTCCCCTGTTGACAATACAACATACACGGCACATACCGAGTTCAAGGCAGGAACACAGATAGGAGCAACAGGCTGGTATTGTATTTATAACGGTACAGGCTCATCTGTTGCCGTTATCGGATTGATGCCGGGATCCACTTACCGTGCAATGGTATGCGAGTACAACGGGACGGCGGGTTATGAGTCATATGTAACCGACACGGCGTCGGATAACCCGGCCAACCAGCCCATGGATCAAATTATGATCAACGAGGTTGATGCTGATACCCCCGGATCAGATGTCGCCGAGTTTATTGAATTGTATGACGGCGGGACCGGTAATGTCAGCCTGGACGGACTTGTGGTCGTATTCTATGATGGTGCAACTGATCTTTCCTATAACTCAATTGATCTTGATGGATATTCAACTGATGCGAATGGCTATTTCGTTATGGGCAATTCCGGTGTCTCCGGAGTGGATTTAACATTTCCAAACAATACTCTACAGGACGGGACGGATGCCGTTGCTCTTTATGTAGGGAACGGAACAAACTTCCCGAACGGCACAGCCTTAACAACAACGAACCTGGTCGATGCAGTAGTATATGATACTGATGACCCGGATGATGCGGCGCTCTTGGCACTTATTTTATCAGGAGGTCAAGTAAATGAAAACGCAAGAGGAAACAGTGAAGGACATTCCAACCAGCGCATACCCAACGGCACAGGCGGACTGAGAAGTACCTCTACCTATGACCAGCAGCCCCCAACGCCTGACGCGCAGAACTATGCCTATCCGGAGATCATATCTGCTACCTATGACTATAGTACGAATCAACTGGTTGTCACAGGGGCTCATCTTGTAGCCAATACCGGGGCCTACAACGACGTCTCTGTATCCATGCTAACCTTTACCGGTGAGGGAGGCGGCACCTATACCCTGTCAAGCACAGGGGATGTTGAGATTACATCATCGACCCAATTCAGCGTAACATTAAGCGGGATGGATATACCGAATGTGGAATCGCTCCTGAACAAAGACGGAACAAGCTCGTATGGGGGGACAACTTATAACCTTGCGGCAGCCGATAACTGGATGACAGGTTCGCCGTCGGCAGACGATATTTCGGATCCTACAAACGGCATAACAGTCAGCAACTATGCCATCCCGGTAATTACTTCAGCCACTTATGATGCAGCGACCGGTCAGCTTGCAGCTATCGGAACCAACTTTGTACTAAATCCCGGCGCAACAAATGACGTTGATGCTTCATTATTTACGTTCACAGGTCAGGGAGGAGGAACCTATACACTGACAAATACCAGTGATGTGGATATAGCATCATCCACCCAGTTTACTCTTATCCTGAGTGCGACAGACAAGCCTGATGTAAACGGATTACTCAACAAGAACGGGACCCAATCATCTAATGGCGTAACATATAATCTTGCAACTGCTGATAACTGGATGCCGGGCTCACCTGCAGGAAATAATATTGCAGATGCAACGACCGGAATAACCGTAAGCAATGTACCTGTCCCAGCGATAACATCAGCAGCGTATGATTATTCGACAAACGTGTTGACTGTGACAGGTACGGACTTTATTTCCAGTCCGGGGGCAGCGAATGATGTTGATGTGACAAAACTGACTGTCACGGGCGAAGGAGGCGGAACCTGTACCCTGGCAAGTTCGGGCAATGTGGAAATTACCTCATCAACCGAGTTTAGCGTGACCATAACCGGATCGGATTTGCCTAACGTAGAAGCGCTGTTGAATAAAGATGGAACCAGCTCATACGGAGGTACCACCTATAACCTTGCAGCAGCGGAAGACTGGATGACCGCTGCAGATCCGCTGGAGAACATAGCGGATTTAACCGGAAATGGAATAACCGTAAGCAACTATGCAAATCCGGCAATCACATCAGCTGCTTATGATGCGAACACGGGACAGATGGTTCTTACGGGAACAAATCTGGTTGCCGAAAGTGGTGCTGCAAATGATATTGACGCATCTCTTCTGACTATTACAGGGGAAGGCAGTAACAGTTACCAGTTGACCGACACCCCGGATGTTGACCTGACATCTGCCTCCTCATTTACCGTAACATTAAGTGCTGAAGACAGGCTTCATGTTAACGGGCTGCTGAATAAAAACGGGTCCAGTTCGGCAGATGCGACAGCATATAATCTGGCTGCAGCGGATAACTGGGCAACAGGAGCTCCGGAGGCTGACAACATAGAGGACCTTACCGGTAATCCTGTGACAGTAGGCAACGTGCAGATCCCGACAATCACAAGCGCGACTTATGATTCTGATACTGGAGTATTCGTAGTTACCGGGACGAATCTGTTCAAAAAGCCCGGCGCTTTGAATGATATTGATGTTACCAAATTCACTGTTACGGGTGAAGGAGGAAATTATACGATATCCGATGCCATAGCGGATGTAGAGATTACTTCCGCAACGGAATTTACATTCACTGTAACAGGCACGGACAAAACCCAGGTGGATTTAAGGCTTGATCTCTTCGGTACTCAGTCAAGCGGTGGAATGACATATAATCTTGCCGCCGCCGAAGACTGGCTGACCGCTGCCGACCCTGCCGCAAATATCGCCGATCTCTCAAATAATGGTATTACGGTATCTATCTCCCCTAAAATAGCAAGTGCGACTTATGATGCCTCAACAGGAGTGCTGGTTGTTACCGGCACCAACATCCAGGAGAATGCCGGCGGTTCAGATATTGATGCGTCAAAATTTACTCTAAAAGGTGAAGGAGATTCAGAATATACATTGACGAATACTCCTGATGTTAATCGAACCAGCGCTTCCCAGTTTACACTGACTTTAAGTGTAATCGATAGAGCCGCTGCTAATCAGATAATGAACAGGAACGGAACCGCTTCAACAGGCGGAACTGTTTATAACCTTGCCGCTGCGGACGACTGGTGCACGAATGTAACAGATGGAAACACTGATGATTTGAACGGTAATGCTATAACAGTGACCGATGTACCTGTGCCGACAATAACTTCTGCCACCTATAACGCCACTACAGGTGTGCTGGTTGTTACCGGTACCGGCATGTTAAAGAAAGACGGGGCCTTGAATGATATTGATGTTTCCATGTTATCCATTACAGGTGAAGGCAATGAAACTTATCAGCTTACTGATACTGCCGATGTGGAAATTACTTCCGGAACTGAGTTCACGATTGTCCTAAATGCAACGGATAAAAATGCCGTTAATATGATTATCAATAAAAATGGTACTACATCAACTTCAGGAACAACATATAACCTTGCCGCAGCAGAAGACTGGGCTGCAGGCGCTGACCCGGCAATTAACGATATTGATGCAACAGGCAATCCAATTACTGCAAGTAATGTATCAGTTCCAGTGATTACTACTTCTTCTTATCACTGGAGTAATGGAATATTAACTGCGACAGGAACAGGCTTTCTGAAAAAGGAAGGTGCAAACAATGACATTGATGCCTCGAAATTTACCTTCCGCGGTGAAGGAGGGGGAACCTACACACTCCTCGGCAGTCCGGATGTTGATATTACTTCAGGTACGGAATTTTCGATCATACTTGATGCCACTGACAAGGCAGAGGTGAATCTGCTCCTGAATGAACCTGGAACATCATCCATTGATAATACTGTTTATAATCTTGCCGCAGCAGAAGACTGGGCAACAGGCGCTGACCCGGCCGTTAATGTTGTTGATGCAACCACACCCATTACTGCGTCAGGATTCAGCGTTACCATCTCTGGCACAGTCACCGACGGAACAAACCCCATACAGGGAGCTACCATAACATTCTCCCATGACAGCCATACGGAAACCACTGCTGCGGACGGTACATACTCTTATACTGTACCCGGAGGTATAACAACGACCGTGACCCCCTCTCATACTGGATATGGGGGCTGGAATCCTGCAAACCGGACCTATACTAACATATCTGCCGATCAGCCCAACCAGGACTTTCAGGGGACGATCAACACCTATACCATATCAGGCACGATAACAGATGGGGTAAATCCCATCGAAGGCGTGACTATAACTTTCTCCCACAACGGCCATACCGAAACCACCGCTGCCGATGGTACATACTCCTATACTGTAGACTACAATACTACCACTACCATCACACCGACTCATCCGGGATACGGCAGCTGGAACCCTGCCGACCGCACTGTTAATAATATATCTGCCAATCAACCTGGTCAGGACTTCCATGGGACGATCAATACCTATACAATATCAGGGACTGTTACAGACGGTGTCAACCCCATACAGGGAGCTACCATCACATTCTCCCACAACGGCCATACGGAAAACACTGCTGCAGACGGTACATACTCCTATACTGTAGACTACAATACTACCACTACCATCACTCCAAGCCATGCGGGATACGGCAGCTGGACCCCTGCTGACCGCACTGTTAATAACATATCTGCCGATCAGCCTGATCAGGACTTCTCATCGACTTCCGATACTGATGGAGTACCAGCACAGGAGGAGAGCGGTCCAGACGGAAATGACCCATCCTATGATGGAAACGGCGACGGAGTACCGGACAATAACCAGCCCAATGTTGTTTCATTCCACACCGAAGACGGCAATAACTATGTCACTCTTGCAGCCCCGGACGGTACAATCTTTGCTGATGTCCATGCCCTTCCTTCTCCGGCCCCTGGTATTTTTCCTGAACTGCTCTCCTTCCCTTACGGGATGTTCAGTTTTACCCTGACCGGAGTAACACCGGGAGGGGCAGCTCAGGTAGTCCTGTTTCTTTCAGGAGAGGCCTCCATAGACTCATACTGGAAATACGGCAGGGAGCCGGGTGATGAGACAGTGCACCCTTATGAGTTTATGCTTGCAGACGGGACCGGCGCTGAAATTATTGGTAATACTATTGTGCTCCACTTCATAGACGGAGAAAAGGGCGATGACGGCCTTATCGCAGAAGGGACAATCGTTGATGACGGTGGCCCGGGAGCTACTTCAACTGTCATCCCTGCTCTCTCAAATGAAGGGATGATTGCACTTGTAATACTTCTTTCATTCTTCGCCTTCTTAATGATCAGAAGGAGAAGGATATAAGAGTTTGAATAGCCAGTAACAAGGCAGAAGAAAGGAGAAATGCCATATGTTGGGGAAAATGATCATCTCAAAGATATCGGTAAGTCTCATTACCATCGTTGCTGCTGCTGTGACACTGGCAGCATTCACTGTGAGTGTGAACGCACACCCACCTTCCAGCGTGGCGCTACAGTATGACTCGGCCGGGCAGGCCCTGACAGTCATGGTTACTCATTCCCCCTTCAGAGACGGGAGTCACTACATCAATGTGATCGAAATCGTCAAAAACGGTAAGACCATAGATAAATTTTCCTACAAGGACCAGCCCGGAGAAACATTTACCCGGACCTTTGCTTTACCGGCAGTTGATGGAGACGTTCTTGAAGCAAAGGCCACATGCAGCAAGTACGGCTCGCTGACGGGAAAGCTGTCCGTCGGGAAATGACCGGACTCCACCAGGGTTGATAAAAATGGGGGAATCATAGATGAAAATTTACATCCACAGCGGTCTCATGGTGCTGGGTTTCTGCCTCATGTTATCTGGCTTTGCAGCAGCCCGTTTCCTGAGGGCCAGACGCAGCTGGCTCAGGATTCACAGGGCTCTCGGTACGGCAGGCGCATCATCCATCCTGCTGGGGTTTATAGCCGCTTTTCTCATGGTTGCCCTCTTTGGGGGAAACCATTTCGCCGTTTTCCACGCCCGCCTGGGCATGGCGACAGTTATGATGAGTCTCCTGATCCCCGCCCTCGGGCAACTCCAGTTTACAATGAAATCCAGGGCAAAGTTCATCCGCACCTGGCATCGACGATCAGGGACAATAACACTTGTATTAATTGCCCTTGCGATCATCTCGGGAATTATACGGGTCGGCATTTTGCCTGTGAATCTCCATTTCTGATGAAGGCTGTTCAATCTGCCTTGAGACACCACAGGCCCTGAAATTATTGGAAATACCATCATACTGCATTTCATAGACTGACAAAAGGGCGATGATGGCCTTATCGCAGAAGGGACTATTGTTGATGACGGAGGGCCAGGTGTTACCGCTGAAAGTATCCCTGCTCTATCAAATAAAGGGATGATCGTATTTATGATCATGCTTTCAGTCATGGCTTTATTGATAATCCGAGCAAGAAAGCAGTCCGCATAGAGGCTCACTCGTAAATTCATGCACTAACATGAAGACAGAATAATTTGCACCTTGTGCTATTAATATTTTGCTTATTCCAGCAACTTATGTCATTTGTGACATGATGTATGTTTCCCGGGCCGTTCCGGTTTAAGCCCAGATAAATGTCGATACGAAAACTGGAACGTACTTGGTATGAATTGTACGGTCTTTCCGCCACCATCCGCGCCATCTGTGCCCTTATGGGGGCAATGCAGCTTTTAATGTAGCGATGTCATAAAACTAATCATATGAAGGGGTACGCGTTATGAAACATACAGCACAGTTCGTAATCATTCTGTCTTTTATACTATGTCTGGCCGATATCGGCTCTTCCGAGGAAACTTCCATTACCTTGCCAACCAACGACAGCACAAGCAGTTTTAATGTTAAAAATCAGTCCGGCACAGATGTATTCAAGGTTGACGGCAGCGGAAAGATTACGGGTAACGGAAGCGGGCTTTCCAATGAAGCTCTACTGGCTCGTATTGCAACACTTGAAAGTCAGGTGAACACATTGATGTCAATACTTCAAGGGTTGACAAGAAATGGTAATAATATTGTTTTTACCGGCGTCAATGTGCAGATTGTAAATGGTGCTGGAACTACAGACTCCGCAAACGGAACCGGAAATCTCATTGTTGGCTATAATGAGTTGAGAGAGGTTGTCGGTGATAACCGTACAGGCTCGCACAATATAGTTGTTGGTAGGCATAATAATTATTCCAGCTGGGGAGGCATTGTAGTTGGGTATTATAATGATATTTCAGGTGTGTATGCCAGCGTCAGCGGTAGTTATGAGAACACAGCCAGCGGACATTTTTCCAGCGTCAGCGGGGGTAGGGCTAACACAGCAAGCGGATATGGTGCCAGCGTCAGCGGGGGTCGGCTTAACACAGCCAGTGGAGGTTTTTCCAGCGTCAGTGGCGGTCTTTCTAATACAGCCAGCGGAAATCATTCCAGCGTCAGTGGTGGTGAGCATAATACAGCCAGCGGAAATTATTCCAGTGTCAGCGGAGGAAACGGGGCTTCCGCAGGCGGGGAATACAACTGGCGGGCCGGGCAAGAGCGCACGGGCGTATTCAATTACGTCGGCACCTATTTCTCTTTCTACTAATTGAGCCGAGCGGACCGGTTTTCCCAGTGTTACAGTTTGACACCGTAGAGTTACATGATGTTGTGCCTGGGAAAGGTAAAGATGGAGGATATGAAGGCAGAGATCGCTCTATTGAAAGTAGAGCTTCATCCCTCAGAGCCCAGCTTGCAGCAAAAAAAGGAGGGCAAAGAGATGACCTGTGCCACCTTAAATTAAGTTGTATCAACGCTATACCAAAACAAAGAGCAGTCAAATGAAAAAGATATATTGCAACCTTGCTGCATTATTGATTCTTTTATTTATAGCTCCTCCGGTTGGAGCAGAGGGTCTATCAATAGGCTCAGGCACAACCTTTTCTCTTGATTCATCGACATTAAAGCTGAGCGGAAACTGGAGTAACATCGGCACATTTACTCCAGGCTCGGGGACGGTCGTCTTCAACGGAGAGATCGGCAACCAGACTATTACCAATTTATCCGGCGAAACTTTCTTTAATATTACGGTAAACAAAGCAGCCGGTGATGTTCAACTATTAAGTAATGTAGCTGTCACCGGAACATTGACTGTTACAAGCGGGGATGTTGACCTTAACGGGAATGTTATAACTTTAGGAAATTCGGGCATGTTAAGCGAATCCGCTGGCAATACGGTTAAGGGAACCTCGGGTTATATAACCGCCACAAGAAACCTTAATGCGCCTGCAGGTGAAAATGTCGCTGGTATGGGAGCTGTCATTACTTCATCAGCAGATCCTGGAAACACGACTATTAACAGGGGCCATGCCCAGCAGACAGGGATCGGAAACGCCTCCATCCTCAGGTATTACGATATTATGCCAGCCAATAATGCAGGGCTTAATGCGACTCTGGATTTTTATTATGATGATTCGGAATTGAACGGCCTTACGGAGAATAAATTTGTGCTGTTCAAATCGACCGACAACGGGGCTAGTTGGTCAAACCAGGGCGGCACAGCTGCACCCCCAGTCAATACTGTGATAAAAACGGCTATTGCCTCTTTTTCGAGATGGACAGTCGCGGATTCCAGCCAGCCGCTTTCAGCCCCGGAGATGGATGTCCAGGGAAACGCCATCTCAATAGCGGATGGAGATACAACCCCCAGCGAAGCAGATAACACGGACTTTGGATCGACAGGTCTTGTCAGCGGCGGAGTAACACATACATTTACCATCCTGAATACAGGCACGGATACCCTGATCCTGACCGATCCTTCTCCCTACATATCGATCTCGGGGACCCATGCCGGGGACTTCTCGGTATCCTCCATACCATCCGGCAGCATTGCCGCAGGGGGCGGGATCACGACCTTTGATATCACCTTTACCCCGGGTGCACTGGGGATACGAGAGGCGACGGTCAGCATCGCAAACGACGATTTCGATGAGAATCCCTATGACTTTGCCATACAGGGAAACGTCCTTTCCGATGTCACCATATCGGGGATGGTGACGGATGGGGTGAATCCCATCGAAGGAGCAATCATCACCTTTTCCCATGACGGTCATACCGAAACGACCGCCTCCGACGGAAATTATTCGTATGTTGTCTCAGCCGCGATCACGACGACGGTGACTCCCTCTCATCCGGGCTATAGCAGTTGGGATCCTGAGAACAGACAACTGACAAATATACTGGACAGCCAGCCTGATCAGGACTTCTTATCAACTTCCGACTCTGATGCAATACCCACTCAGGAGGAGAACGGACCTGACGGGACTGATCCATCCTACGACGGAAACGGTGATGGAGTACCGGATTGCAACCAGCCCAATGTTGTCTCCTTCCACACTGAGGACGGCAATAACTATGTCACTCTTGCAGCCCCGGACGGTACAATCTTTGCTGATGTCCATGCCCTTCCTTCTCCGGCCCCTGGTATTTTTCCTGAACTGCTCTCCTTCCCTTACGGGATGTTCAGTTTTACCCTGACCGGAGTAACACCGGGAGGGGCAGCTCAGGTAGTCCTGTTTCTTTCAGGAGAGGCCTCCATAGACTCATACTGGAAATACGGCAGGGAGCCGGGTGATGAGACAGTGCACCCATATGAGTTTATGCTGGCAGACGGAACCGGCGCTGAGATTAATAGAAATACCATCATACTCCATTTCATAGACGGACAAAAGGGCGATGACGGCCTTATTGCCGAAGGTACTATTGTTGATGACGGAGGCCCGGTAGTTGCTGCGGATAGTATCCCCGCCCTCTCAAATACAGGGATGATTGTACTTGTAATACTTCTGTCATTCTTCGCCTTTTTGATGATCAGAAGGAGAAGGATATAAGCGAATATAGATGCCGAATCATCACTCCAGCAATTCATCCAGAGGGTCCTCGACCGTTTCCTTCAGGATGAGTCTTTTTGCGACATCCCTGTCATATATATGTACTTTATGTGTTATGTATCTTGCCAGCAGATATTCAAACGGGAGCCAGGTTATGTGGCCAATGGGTATGATATATCTTTCTGCTCCTGCCATGTCTTTGTACAGAAGTCTTCGGCTCTGTATAGGTAATGAATGATCAAACAGGGCATCTATGAAGGCAATTTTTGATTTATCCAGCAGGTGGGCATAGGATAGAGGGTCAATACGGAAGAGAGGATGGATTTCTTCATTGTTCAAGATTTCATGGAAAGACATCTTTTTGACAGAGGGAAGTTGCTCCTTATAGATCCTGTACAGCCTTTTTTTATCATGAAGGTAGTATTCGTTTTTGAACCCGTCCTTAATAATTTTCCTGACAAAGCCGGTTGTCCTGGATTCCAATAGTATCCTGGGAAGATGACCTCCGATTGTCATCAAAATGGTCTGGTTGACCCTTGCATCAAGCACCGCAATTATGGTGGAAAGCATTCCGCCAAGACAATATCCTAAAATACAGTTGTTTTCTTTCCAGAATTTTTTCTGATCAAGAAAGTCTATTATTGAAAGTGTATCGACTATTGCATGTTCCCAGAATTTGTACATGCGGGGAATGTGAGGATGCAAATAGCTCACACCACTGGCAGAGCCATTTTCTACTCTGGTATAAATTCCCGGAAGTATTAAAACAGAACTGCTTATGCCTGCGGCAGCAAGCTGTTTACCCATCCAGAGTAAAAACCTGATATTTGAACTGCCTAAACCATGTAATATTATTATTGAAGCCCGTATCTCTGACTTCGGCTGAAAATTGTACAGTTCAACAGTCTCTGTGCCCGGTTCAGGTTTTTCATACAACGTCGGGAAACGTATATAGCTGCACCTGTAATGTCTGCCCTTAAAGATGTATCCTGAATTGGAAATAATATGTTTTTTCTTATATGAAAAGTCGATTTTCATTCTCTATAACCATCCCAAAAGCCTTTAAACAGCTTTTAACAGGTATACATCCCTCAATCAGGGTGACGGGAAATAGGCCATTTATGGATGGGCACTATTTAACAAGTCTTTTCATAAACCTGACTGTCTCTTCAAGTATCCTTACTGTCCGAAAATCTTTTAAATGAGTCTCAAAACCATGTCCTCCTTTTTTATGAATAAGAAATCTGCAAGGTATGTTTTTAGACTTTAGTTTGCTGACAAGATTGACTGAAGAGGTATATGGTACAATCGTGTCCTTTCTGCCATGTACAACGAGTGTGGGAATCATCCTTTCAGATATCCATTCTATCGGAGAATAATTGTAATAGAGATCAGGCCTGTTATTGGGGATTCCTTTCAAGGTCACCATCGTTGCAAAACGGGCAAACAGAGATTTCTGTTCCTTTGCAAAAAGATCTCTTAAATCAGATGGAGAATAATACACGGAAACCCCTTTGATGCCTCTCATTTTCTCTTCATTATTCATAAAAGTATAATATGAAGAATAGAGAAGTGCAAGGTGACCACCTGCGGATAAACCCATAAGCACAATAGCATCCCTGCTGATTTTCAATTCTACAGCGTTGTTCTTAATAAAATCAAGTGCATCTGTATAATCAGTCAAAATGTTTTCCATGCTGTTCAGCATAGCAAAGCGATAATCTATGGAGACTGCTGCAAAACCCTTTGAAGCAAGAAACTTACACCATGAAACATTGTTTGGCTGGTTCCGAAAGCCGGAAATCCATCCACCGCCATGGGCGAAGAATATGAGAGGATAAGCATCTTTTATCTGGTTTGGATACCAGATATCCAGCTTTAGAACTGTATTCCCAATCTCTTTATATTTGCAGGTTTGATATTTAAAAGTTCCTTCAGGTTCTATAGGAACCTTTGCTTTTACAATACCGCGAATATAAAATACCAGAGGAATGGTGAAACCAATTAAAAACAGGCCTGATTTTATTGCGGAAAGAAGAAGGATAACACTAAAGAAACAGGCTTTGTTAACCCCAAACCATGATTCCTTAAATTTTTTTACTATTTTCTCCAATGATTCCTTCAATAATTTTCCACTTAAAAATCTACTGATATTTGTTATCTGACTTAAACTTAATGGTCTTTTGCTGAATGAGAAAGGCCTTAGTATATTGAAAGGTTATTCATGATTACAGTATATACTATTCGGGAAAATACATCTATGATAGCATGAAAATCAATTTAAATAAATTAATAACTTGATTTATATTAATTATTGCTTTATACTGATTTAGTAATTTGAATTTTTTGATAAAGATGTTTATAATTTATAATTATAAGATAAATGTGGCAATAGTATTGCAAAAATACTGTTCTATTTAATCAGTCTATCACGCAAAATCATATGGCTTCCTGGTAAATAGCGGAGTATCTAAAATTTCACCCAGTAACGACTAGCTATTTATCCAGAGAGAGACTGTGGCGCAATTTCTTTTTTTTATCTCAGCCAACGGCTGGGACGTTTCACCCTGTTATGACACAGTCTCAAAAGCGATAATCCCTGCAATTCGAAACGGCATGTGATGGCTGGTTGACAGGGAAATCATTGATAAATGGATCGTCAAAGGCTAAAAGGAATAATGTAAGACTACCTTTATAAGGACCAGAAAGGAAAGTGCTTTGGTTAACAATACAGTCAAAATGATAAGGGAGAAGCTCCTCATAAGCAAGGCAGAGCTTGCCAGGAAAGCGTCTTCCCCGTTGACGATTGACAGGATTGAGAAAGGTATGCGTTGTCGAATTGAGACTAAAAGAAAGATTATATTTGCCTTTGGATATGACCTCTCAGAAAAGGACCTTGTTTTCAGTGATATTTAATGATCTTGTCAGATATAATAATCGTTTTCTTTTAACCCTATATTTTTCACTTAAAACTCAAAATAATTCAAAAAAAAGCTTTCAAAATTTTAAATTATAGGCTAAAGAAAAAATTCAAATTCTGCCTTACACCATTTATGCCCTCTCGCCATAAGGTCAACGGGTAATATATAACAGGTTTTTCAAAGACTTAAATCAATAAAAGGAGTATCAATGAACGAGGGTACACATAAACAATTAGAGGCAAAACTCAGGGAGATAATCAGTCAACTTGATCAGGCCACATCAAAGAAAACACAATCTTCAACAGGTAAAGGCAATATTATTCGCCGCAGGAAAGGTGAAAAAGACCGGCGTTTTTCAAATCTCATGGAACCCGGAATGAGTTCAGTTACTGAAGGATAACGAAACTCAAAAATCCATTTAGACAAATAAGAATAAAGGCGTAAGCTTTTCAATATGAATATCTCGATGCCCCTGCGGATGTTTTTCCCGGGTTCAGGTAATGATGTGTCTTTTTTTGATGCACCGGGTGGTTAAAAATCATTAAAAATCTTATAAGCTGCCTTCAATGGAAACAGACATTAGAGAAAAAATCAATACTCTTATAAAAAGACAATACAGGTGCGTACTGGCAACCGCTTCTGAAAACAGGCCACTCTGTTCTCTCATGGCATATGCCGCTAATGCTTCCTGCAGTGAAATCTACCTCATGACGCTTAAAAACAGCCGCAAGTATCAAAACATGTGCGAAAACCCGGCCGTAAGTATCCTGATTGATACGCGAAAGGACACCCCGGGATTTGATCACAATCAGACAATGGCCCTTACTCTCTCAGGGCATTTTGACAGGAATATCGATGACATTGAACGGGAACGGATACTGAAGGAATTGTCCGGAAAACATCCGGAGCTTAAAGATTTTTTTGAAAACCCGGAAATGGAGCCTGTTAAAATTATTGTTACATCCTGTCTCCTCATGGAAGGCCCTGCAAAGGCGCATCATATTGAATTTTCTGATTTGTAAAACTAGCTGTACTGTCTGCCATCAGCCTGCTCCGGCTCGCGGAACAATGTCCAGCTTGCATTTCATGGTTCAAATCCTTAACAGATTTATATACAGGTGGTAAGGTAATGGAGGAATTAAAACGCTATTTCGATAACACAGACGGAACAGGAGTAATGTCAACAGCAGACAGTTACGGAAAGGTCAACTCTGCGATCTTTTCAAGGCCCCATGTCCTGGATGACGGTTCAATAGCCTTTATCATGCGTGACCGACTGACCCGCCACAATCTGCAGTCAAACCCTCATGCTTCTTTCCTGTTTGTTGAAAACGGGCCCGGATACAGGGGAAAGCGGCTTTACCTGAAAAAAATTCGCGAAGAGGAAAACAGTGAACTCATAAATTCCCTCAGCAGGAGGGAACACACAGATAATAAACCCGGCACAAGATATCTGGTGGTTTTTCAGTTAGAGAAAATCCTGCCGCTTGTAGGTACAGGAGATGGACATTAACAATGACGGTCTAATATCCCGGGCCTTTTAACCCCTGATAATCTTCGTATTCATGCTTGCCATGGCATTTCCTGAAAAAGGATGCCATCATTTAACATTGCCAAAGAAACAGCAGAACTCAGCTTGTCATTCTTCTGGAAAGACATCTTCTCTGCGATTTTGAACTTCCTCATAACCAAATTAAACAAGAAACAATATTAGAGTTCTATTCACAACCTCTTTTATGGTATTATTCCTCTGAAATCCCGTCTTTTCTATTTGTAATTCATAAGACAGAAAGGAGGCTGAATAATGTTGCTCAAACATTTTTTTACCGGAAAAATTGCCCATAGTTCTTATATTCTTGCCGGCAGTAAAAGCTGTGCTGTAATCGACCCCCAGCGGGATGTTGATATGTACATCACCGAGGCACGTTCCATGGGTGTTAACATAACCCATATTCTTCAAACCCATCTCCACGCCGATTTCATTTCCGGACACATGGATCTGGCAAAAGAGACCGGTGCGAAGATTTATGTGGCAAAATCAGCCGGATGTGCCTTCGACTTTGCTGGTCTGGCAGAAGGCGATACAATCGAGCTGGAGGACATGATTCTCACGGTAATGGAAACACCGGGACATACACCTGAGCATCTCAGCTATGTAGTAACTGACAAGTCACGTTCGAACAGTCCGGTTGGTGTGTTCGCGGGCGATACGCTTTTTGTCGGCGATGTGGGCAGGCCCGACCTTTTTCCTGGTATTGCGCAGGACCTCGCGGACAGACTGTATCACAGCCTGCATGACAAACTGTTAAAACTGCCGGATTATGTTGAAGTATACCCCGCACATGGGGCGGGCTCACTGTGCGGCCGCTCAATGGGAGCCAAGCGTACCAGTACCATAGGGTATGAGCGCCTTTATAACCCTGCCCTTCAGATTAAAGAAAAATCAGAGTTCATCAAATCACTTACCGAGAACATGCCTCCTGCTCCGGATCATTTCAGCCGCTGCAGCGATATAAACCGCCAGGGGCCGTCCCGCCTTAAAGACCTCCCCATAATAAAAGAATTGAGTGCTCGGCAGTTTAAAAACCGGATAGAGAAAATCGATCCTGTACTGCTGGATACCCGCGGTTATCACGCCTTTGCCGGTCAGCACATCTCAGGAGCCTGGCATCTTGATCTAAATGGCAATTTTCCCACTTTTGCAGGATGGATTCTTCCGCCGGAAAAAGATATTCTGCTGGTAACGGATGATTATAAAAAGGCGCTGGAAGCCAATACCTGGGCCCGCCGGGTTGGGGCCGACAAGATCGTGGGCTGCCTTGATGGCGGCATGGCCGCCTGGGCTGCAGCCGGATTCAGAACAAGCCACATCGAACTGATTTCAGCTGAAGAACTGCATGGCATGATCTCCGGCGACGCCGATTTTGTGCTGCTCGACGTACGCGCACCTCAGGAATATGAGCATAACCACATTGAAGGCGCAATCAATATCCCTGTGGCGGATCTGCGGACCCTCCACAGTGAACTTAACAGGGATAAAACAACTGTCGTTGTATGCAGTACAGGGATCCGTTCCAGTCTTGGCGCCAGTATTCTTAAACAACATGGGTTCAATGATATCATTAATGTCGCCGGCGGAATGACAGGCTACAGCGCTGCCGGATATACCAGGGAATGCCTGGTCTGTTCTATTCCGCATGGTTCGAGATTCTTCACCAGCTGGAGCGAAACTGATAAATATAATGATACAGAATAAAAAAAGACGTTGATTCATCCTAATTTATTCGTAAAGCAGCGGATATGCTTGATGTTGATAAATGGATAATGTCTCCGTTTGAATTATATTTGAAGTTATTACTCCGGCAATAATATATTAATGTTGTCCCAGCCACAGGCTGGTAAAATTCCGAGCCGCGAATCAAGTTCGGGATAAATTCCAGCCTGTGCCGGATTCCTGTTCGGGGTCGATATTCATAATGAATTCGAATGGATGCACCCGGTTTTTGGTCCGCGTCAGGCTTATCAAATCCGGCATAACGATTGATGTTTTCAATTGCCGCAGTAATAAAATGAAGAAACAGATTGTTTCAAAAATGACAGGAGACAGTCTGTTATCTCCTGTCAGGCAAAAACATTAGAGGCTGTTAATTCAACCGGTTACAGCTTATACACTTCTGTCAAAGGTGAACATTATCAAACTTAGAATCAGCCCTGTTACTCCCAGTAAGTGAAATTCTGCCAGAATTCTTTATCTTTATTTCGCCAGTCAGGCCCGAATTTCTCGTCATAATATGATGCAAACCTGTCAAACCATCGCCACCAAAGGCTTTTCCCTTTTTCTTTGGCCTCCAGGATATCATTTAAATAGGCTGCGATATCAGAAAGATTGTCCTTAGGTATATATGAGGCGGCTCCCTCCTTAAAAGACTTTACCGTATTTTCGGGGCTCAATGCATGAGCGGTCAGCATGACGGCAATCACACCTTTCCTGTTGGCAATTTCCAGAAGCTTATAGCCATCAACCCCCATAATATCCAAAATAGCTATATCAAAATATTGAGTTTCCAGCAATTTTTTGGCTGAATCAAAACTTTCCGCCTTTACAGTATCACACTTCTTGAGTAATTCTTCAAGTATATCAAGCACATCCGGTTCATCATCCACGATAAGAACCCTTTTGTAATTCAATAAATTACTTTCCATAACAACACCTCTCATTAAAATATGTAAAAAGCGAATAAAAGGTAAATCACCTTATTTCTCCCCAGGCCTTCTTGCTCCTGATAATCTTTTTCTGTACATTTGCCCAGGTCTTGCCTGATAGAAAGGATTCCTTATAACGTGTTATCATCTGATTAAACATGGCCATGGGAACTGTAAAACTCAATTCATCGGTCTTGAAGAATTTTCTTGCCGAAGGGTCCCATCCCCCTAATACTGCCTTATGCTGGCCTTTTTCCAGATACCTTAAAGGCCATGTAATCAGATTTGTACAGGCAGCGCCCCATGGTGATACCACTGATTCCGGATCATTAGTAACAAAGGCAGCCAACTGATGCAGTCCGCTCAGAATCTCAGGCCTGCAGAAAAATGCAACAACCTCAGGCTCTTCATCATTACTGAAAAGGCTTAAAGGTTTTAGTACGCAAAAACGACCTGGGGCAGGCCTTGGATCTATATACTCAAATATTCTCCTCAACTCATCAGGTGATTCACAGTAGCACTCCCCTTCCATATATCCCGCTATCCCTGTGGACACATAATGTATGATTGTCTCAGTCTGTGGTTTTAAAAATCCCAGCCAGAAGGCGGCACCCGGACAGCCAAAATGATCAGCATCAAACCAGGCTGCGGTCTTTTTCTTTCTTGCCCTCCATATATGTCCTATGGCACATGAAAAATCTTTAAAGACTGCCTGCCAATCAATGGCGTTATTAATCTCTTTTTCACGTGTAGGCGTATCCCCCGGTTTGGGAGAAAAACCTTCTACAGGTTCCTTATCAGTATAAAAGATACCCATTGGTTCTTCATCCAGTCCTAGTACCTCAATAAAACCAGGCAGGGATTCAATTATCTGCTTATCCATTTATGTCCTCCTATTATGCATAGCAACAAGGCATCACGAATAATGCCTTCGAATTTTATAAACAGCTCCAGACAGAATTTTCCCTGCATTGTACAGGAAGTAGCCCAGTAAGAATAGCTTCTCGGCTATATTCTGCTGAAATTTCCTCGGCAATGATATCCGACCCCTCAGCAACAACCAGTGAATGCCTCCATAAACAATCTGAATTCATTACATATCCCCTGAGTGCATCCCCTTGCATTTTTGATTGTGTCATCATGGCGATAAACCTTCTGGCAAGGGCCTGACCTGTCTTCACCAGCTTACTTATTTCTTTAAAATCAGACATGGGATCAACAAGAAGCTGTCTCGCCATAGCCATAATATGAGGCATTGGATACAATTTCTTGAAATTGCCAGTCACAACTTTTTTGAGGTTTTCTCCATAAAGCAGATTTTTTGATAATGAACTACCCCGCCGCAGAGCAGCGGGGTATCTTAAAAAATATTGAACGCCCCAAGGGGCGGGGAATCAAACCCTCGTCCGCCTATGGCGGATTGAAATTGGTCGGTTTGTTTGCCCTGCTTTTTGCAGGATTGATATTTCTATTGACATAACATGCTGACAATGCCTGCACCTGACCTTTACCTTTAGCTTATCAGGCAGATTATCTTCATTGATTTTGTAAACGGAGTGATATTTTTCACATGCAATTTTCATCGCGTCTAACACATTGAATATAATGTTAATATTAGCTCATTTCAACTATCTGATAATCCTGAAAGCCAGATTTGAATCAATTTATTTTTTAACGTATTACGTTAATCTATAGTACGGTATGTTTTTAATGAAAAGGCCGTATTGGTTAAGACAGGCCTAATTAATAAAGATTTTCCATTAGTAGTTGCAAGCATAGATAAACATAAATAGCATGTCAATTAAAAAAGGCCTGTAATAACATGCCCTGGTTATGTATTGCAATATATTCTCGAGACTAAAAGCCGCTGGCCGCGACTCATATCAATAAACTTGATATTTTTCTGTGAAGTCAGGTATATATTAGATACAAGAAGAATTTTAATATTTAACAAGTCTAACAAGGAGACACCAGGCAAATGGAAAGTTTCATATCAGGATTATCAGGGTTTGTTTTGGCAGCAATTATATTTGCTGTACTCTGGTTTAAAAAACTCAGAAAATCACCGCCTAAAATGAGTTTCGATATTTATTCAACGATCGATAAATTCCGTTCAGTAGGCGAACTGGTAGTTTTTAAAATAATCACCAAAGAAATCATTACAGCATCTGATCACTGGTTCGGAGAAACAGGAAAAAAATATTTCAGGTGGCTTGCCTCTAATAAAAAAATGGCCATGATTTTCCAGTTTGAAATAGATTTCAAATATAACCTGCACAGCCCGGATTTTGTTATTGAAAACATTGGAGAAAATAACTACCGTTTGAAAATGCCACAATGTTTATATGAATCAAATATAAAGGATATAAAAATTTATGATGAACAGGGAGCTAAACTTCTGCCCTGGCTTCTTCCGCACCTGATAACCGATGCTTTGAGTGATGGTTTTACTGAAGATACAAAAAACCAGTTGATTTCAGAAGCCAAAAGTCAGGCTTCCCATATGGCTCATGATCTTGTCTCAAAGATACAGTCCGAGGTACACAAATCAGCAATACAGACCCTTGAAGTTCTTGCAAAAGGCTTTGGAGCAGAACGGATAAAAGTAGAGTTCAGTGATGCGGAACTTGTTCAGACAGAAGTCAAGTACCTTTCCCTTGATAAAAAGGAAGGGAAGGAATTAAGGGAAGATGATATTCAAATGGAGAGACATTAATGTATCTAAAGATATTTGCAGTTGGAGGGACTATCGATAAGATCTATTTCGATGCGAAAAACACATACCAGGTCGGGCAACCGAATGTAGCCGCCGTTCTCAAGAATTTAAGGCTTGGATTTAACTATACAATTGAGTCCCTGTTAAAAAAAGACAGCCTGGATTTGACAGATGATGACCGCAGGAAAATCCATAATGCCATAAGCAATCAGAACACAGATAAAATAATTGTAACTCACGGCACTGACACGATGGTAGATACGGCAAAAGTATTGATGGATATTAAAGATAAGACAATTGTTTTAACTGGCGCGCTTGAGCCGGCACTTTTCAGGACAAGTGATGCTGTATTCAATATAGGATTCGCAATTGCTGCTGTTCAGATATTAAATTGCGGAGTCTATATCTGTATGAACGGAAGGGTATTCAATTCTAACAACGTACGGAAAAATAATAAAAAGGGCATATTTGAGGAACTAATGCCCCAGCCGCAAGAATAGAAATGGAGATCAGACTAGTAAAATCAAATTTGGATTAATGCTGGCGCAGGAGATTATCCTTGAAGCCGGCAGGATTGGTTATAAGCTGATGCGTCTCGACACTATGGAAATATTAAAAAAGGCTATGAAATTGTATGAATCATTTGGATTTGAAAAAACGACTCATATTACCATAATCCTTTACCGGATGCTGTTTACTGGGAAAAAAACTTGAACTGTCTGACTACAGAAACGTGACCACTATTTCAGGCATGTTATACACTGCCTCCTCAAGCAACATTAGTACTGTTCTTTGCAAGGCGCTTTACCATAGCCAGTATCTGAAATTTTTCATCTCTGGAAAAACCTTTCAACAATATATCCAGCCACTCATCTTTTTCTTTTTCAATATTTTTTACAGTTCTTTTTCCCTTGGGGGTTATCTCGAGGATTTTTACTCGCTCGTCTCCCGGATCGGATTTCCTCAAAATGAATCCGTTCATTTCAAGCCTTTTTGCTATGCCGGTCATATTTGCTCCTGGGACAAGCATGATCCTGCTCACATCGCTTATCTTGTACTTCCCTGTTTTTGAAGCATCCAGCACCCTCAGCACATTGTACTGCGGAAACGACAGGCCGTAATTCCTGAAAACACCTGAATGAGCACGCTTGAACGTTTCAGCCGCCCTTACAATAGCCATGAGGACCTTTTCATCCAGGCTTAGATCGCTTTGATATACATCTTCACCCATAGTAACTACCTGCCTACTCCCAAATCTTCGATCTTATTAACTCAATTTTAATAATATAAATATATTTACTATCCAACAATACCTTTTAATGATATTTATTTTTAATACCTTAATGTTACATAAATATTTTAATGAGAATTGTCTTCAAAAAATAATTATTATTATATTAAGATATATACATTATAAAATAGCACGCAAGATATTTCAGTGAATAAGCTCTATTTAAAACAAATTTCATAAAACCATTTAATTTAATTTTTTGCAACTATATTAATCTGATATACAGTTTTTTTCAAAATATATCTTATAGATCCAGAGATATTCCACAACCAGTAATAAAAGGTGTTGACATTAAAAATAGCTTATTGATATATTGATTGTCAATATATTGACTAAATACTGTTATATTTATTTTTTAAAACTCTTAATATTAATGGTCACGTAAAAAATTGGGGCCAGGGCGACAAATTGTTGCGAACTTTTCAAAATTGAAACAAATTGTGAATACATTTAGCCTTAAAAGCAGGGCGAATTAAATTACGTTACGTAAACCTTTTTACAGGAGTTTCAAATGGATGAAGTCAAAAAAATAAAGACAGTCTGCCGAAGCTGTCATGGCGGATGCGGTGTTATTGCGCATGTCAAAGACGGGAGGGTTATAAAGGTGGAAGGCGATCCTGAATCTCCTATCAGCCATGGAACCATGTGTTCAAAAGGCCTGGCAATTACACAACTGGCCTACCATCCTGACAGGGTACTCTACCCTATGAAGAAAACCAGAGGAACATGGCAAAGGATCTCATGGGACGATGCACTTGATTTCTGCACAGAAAAATTCAATGATGTAATCAAAAAATACGGACCCGAAGGCATTATTGTCGGCCAGGGAACTGGCAGGGATTTTGAAAGTCATTTCTCACGTTTCGGCAATCTTCTCGGTACTCCCAACATTCTTACTGCAGGGCATATGTGCTACCTCTCCCGCATAGGTGCTACCCTTACAACATGCGGAAGGCACCCGGCAATCGACTATGCAGGCAATCCGAAGTGCATAGTGATGTGGGCATGCAACCCACTCTGGACTAATCCTGACGAATATAAGGGGGTAAGTTTCTGGAGGGCCTATGAAAAAGGGGCAAAGCTGATAGTCATAGACCCCAGAAAAGGCTTCCTTGCTAATAGAGCTGACCTGTGGCTCCAGTTGAGGCCGGGAACAGATGCCGCCATGGCAATGGGATTTTTCAGTGTCATAATTGAAGAGGAACTTTATGATAGAGAATTTGTAGAGGAATATATACATGGCTGGGATGAATTTGTACAAAGGGTTAAATCCGATTATTCGTTAGAGCGCGTTGAAGATATTACCTGGGTAAAACAGGACCTCATACGAAAAGCCGCCAGGATGTATGCCGGCACTAAACCGGCGGGCATTCACTGGGGCGTACCAACCGAGCAGACACCAAACTGTACGGATTTCACCAGGATTGCTGTGGGACTCATGGCTGCGACAGGCAACCTTGACGCACCAGGAGGAAACGTATTTCATGAACCTCCGCCGGTCAGAAAAGTTGCCGAATTCTCAGCCCATACCTCCCTTTCTGAAGAACAGAAAAAAAAGCGTCTTGGAGGAGACAAGTATAAACTTGCTGCCAGGATGACATTTATCACGCCAAAGTGTGCCTGGGACGCAATACTGACGGAGAAGCCATATCCTGTAAAGGCTGGCTATCTCGTTGGGACAAACCCTGTTATTACACGCGCCAATGCCAGAGAGGTATACGATGCACTTAAAAAACTTGATTTCCTTGCTGTTTCTGATTTCTTTATGACTCCCACAGCTGAACTTGCAGACGTATTCCTCCCGGCCGGAACATGGCTTGAGCAGAACCATATGGCTGATAACTGGAAGTTTCACGGTTATGTACTGGCAAGACAGAAGGTTGTACAAATCGGTGAATGCTGGCAGGACCATAAGATTTTTATGGAACTCGGCAAAAGGATGGGACAGAAATGGTGGGATACAGTGGAAGACGCACTTGACTGGTTACTTGAACCTACTGGACTGAACTGGGAGGAATTCAAGGAAAAAGGTTATCTCAAAGGGGATATGAAATATTATAAATACAGGGAAAAAGGATTTTCAACCCCGACGAGAAAAGTTGAGCTATACTCGACTATCTTTGAAAAATGGGGGGTTGATCCTCTCCCGAAATATACTGAGCTGCCGGAAAGCCCTGTGTCCAGGCCGGATCTTGCAGAAGAATTTCCTTACATACTGAACTCCGGCTTCAGGACTCCGACCTTTTTTCATTCCGCAAACCGTATGATCCCATGGCTTCGTGAAATAAGGCCGGACCCGATTGTCGAAATCCACCCTCAAACTGCTCAAAAGCATAATATAGAAGAAGGCGACTGGGTATGGATAGCATCACCCAGGGGACGAGTTAAAGAGCGTGCCAGGCTTAATGACGGAATCGACCCCAGAGTAATCGTTGCTGAACATGGTTGGTGGTATCCTGAAATAAGGGACCAGGAACATGGATGGGATATTTCCAACATTAATATACTTACAGATAACTCCCATGAGTCCATGGACCCAGTTATGGGAGCAACCAGCCTGAGGGTGCTGCTGTGCAGCATATCCCGCTGTGAAAAGCAATAGGAGGATATAAGATGGAGAAGGTCTCTTTAGTCATTCATAAAAAGGACTGCACAGGCTGCCATTCATGTGAAATCGCCTGCAAGCAGGAACATGGTCTGCGGATAGGTCCTAGACTTGTCCGTATTATTGAAAACAGCCCAAACTTTATCCCCATCTACTGTCATCATTGTGCCAAGGCCCCCTGCAGTGAGGTCTGTCCTGTTGACGCAATATCAAGGAATGAACAGGGAATCGTCCTTATAGACGACAGCCTTTGTATCGGTTGCAGGGCATGTGTTGAAGCCTGTCCTTTTGAGGCCATGCAGTTTGATGATGAAGAAGATATTGCGGTCAAATGCGACCTCTGTATTGACAGGCTAACAGAAAATAAAAAGCCTGCATGCGTTAGCATATGCCCTACCGGATGTATTTCCTTCAAGATCGAAAAAAGCATTGCAACGCAGTTCCAGAGTGCATTATGATATAAAATTATCCTTTCTTCTGAAAGGATTGATCAATGGGGTACTGTAAAAATAATCTATAAATATCAAAAAGAATTCATTTTAGATGAATATTCATACTAGTCATTTTTCTTCGGACTGCCGACTTGCTGAAAACGTCACTGGAGTAATACTTGCAGGAGGAAAAAGCAGTCGATTCGGCAAAAACAAGGCACTTGAAAAAATCGAGGGCATGACAATAATTGAAAAGGTCTGCGAAATTTTAAGGCCTGTTTTTTCGCACCTCCTCATTGTTACCAACACGCCTGACGAATACTCATTTCTAAATATCCCCATGACCGGAGACCTTATTAAGGGATTGGGACCAATAGGAGGAGTTTATTCAGGCCTTTGCGCAATGACGACTGAAGCAGGATTTTTCGTGGCTTGCGATATGCCCTTTTTGAACAGGAAATTGATCTGTCATATGGTAGATATTTCCCCAGGCTATGACGCTGTTGTTCCGAAAATAGACTGGATGTTCGAGCCGCTCCATGCCCTGTATACGAAGCAATGCATCCCTGCAATAAAATCCACAATTGATTTACGGAAACGCCAGATCATCAATTGCTTAAATGATATTCACGTTAAATATGTCAGTGAGCAGGAAATCAGAGCTTTTGATCCTGAAATCCGATCTTTTTTGAATATAAACAGGCCTGATGATATTATCCGGATTCAAAAAGAAGAGCATTCTGATTCAGGCCGTCCTTTCAAAAAAGACAGGTTACACAGGGAAGTGATATAGGCTATAGACCAACCACATCACCTTCACGAAACCTGTAATAACCCTTTTCCATGATTTTTATAAAAGGAATCGAGGCGGATGTTAAAGTATAAAGGGTAAGCAGGGCTGACTCAAAAGCCACACCAAAGGAAGATACAATCTCCTGGAACCTTGTCATTTCCCTGGAAAGGCATTCAATTTCCATTTCAGAGACATATCCTCCCACAGGAAAAGGAATAGCCACTGATATTTCCCCCCTTTTGCAAACTGCAGTACCCCCTTTCATTTCTATAACCTTGTTGATTGCAGTTGCCAGGTCACTGTCATTCTCTCCGATGGCAATGACTCCTGAAACATCCCAGCACAGACTGGTTGCAACTGCCCCGCACTTCTGTTTCCACCCTCTGACAAATCCGATAAATTTCTCCCCGGTTCCGCTCACCCTTTCAATAAAGACAACCTTCAAAAGATCTTCTTCAGGATCTGATATATACAGCCCGTCACGGACACTTGCTCTTGCCTTTCCCTCTCGTGTTACAAGACCTCCGGGCTGTATGTCAAGAGTCCGGATCTCTCCATCTGAACCAGCATCAGAAACAGGTGTGCTCATATCTGACGGGAAGATAAAAGGTATTTTGACTGTATTATAAAGTTCTTCAGGATAGGAAATCCTTTGCAGAGGAACTGATGCCCTTCCCTTTTCTGCAACGATCTTCCCGTTTGATATGACCATCTCAGGCTTCATTGCTCCTGATTCAGGCAGTAAAAGTATATCTGCGAATCGGCCTGGAGAAATACCTCCCGTGATATGGTCTATCCTGAAATGTTCGGCCGGATTCAGAGTTACCATCTGCACTGCTCTTATTTTTTCCAGACCCATATCAACGGCCTTCTGTACCACGTCCACAAGGTATCCCTGCCTTATCAAAAGCTCAGGTTCGCTCCCGTCAGTAACCAGAATAAGCCTCCTAAGGTCTATTCTGTCAATAACAGGAAAAATGATTTCGAGATCATGACGGATATAACCTTCTCTTACCATGACATAATAACCTTGCTGCAATCTCGAAAGCACGTCCTCTGTGGTTATGGCCTCATGACAGGATAGAGCACCTGCCGCTGTATAGGAAGCCAGCTTCCTGTCAAAAGCCCCTGCAGCATGGCCCTGGACCGATTTTCCGGCCTCAAGTGTTTTCTCCATTAACTCCAGGATGCGGGTATCATCTTTTAAAACCACATCCTGCCAGTAGGATTCCCCAAGGCCTATAATCCTGTCATCTTTGAGAAATTCCACGGCTTCATCAGTCGTCACAAAAAGTTCTTTTACAGCCGGGCTGATTGTCACCATTGGAGGGATAAGGCCAAACATCTTTATCGGCCGACTGCTTATCTGCGACAGAAAATCCCTTACTCCCCTTGCACCAAGGGCAAATCCATAGCTTTCAATCTCTGTTATAAGGGTGGTTATGCCGCAAGGTATTGCGTATTTCAGGAAATCACTTATATCCCAGTGGCTGGACAAATGTGTATGGACATCCATGTATCCCGGTGAAATCATGCAGCCCTTTGCATCAATCACATGAGTCGAATTACCCACAGCATAATCGGCATCGGGTCCGACATATGCTATTTTAGACCCTGAGACAGCAATAGAGCAATTCGGCACCAGACGGCCACTGTAAACATCTATCAACAAACCGTTTTTTATAACCAGGTCTGCTGACACTTTTCCAAGTGCTGTATCGACCAGTCTCTTTCTGTCAGATATATCTATACTCATAACAGGCTCCCTTTTTGAACAGATTTTTTCCTTCAATTTTGTAACGTATCAAATACAATCGCTGTCTATCAAGCAGAAATAATCCTGGTAAGTTTAAGGTCTGAACAGTAAATTTACTATTATTACTCCGGCTATTAAAAACATCAATCGTCATGCCGAATTTGATAAGCCTGCTCCGAAACCCGATCCGGGGGCATCCATTCGAATTCATTATAGATATCGACCCCGAACAGGAATCCGGCACAGGCTGGAGTTTATCCGCCAATGTTTGTGGCGGGTTTATCCCGAACTTGATTCGGGGCTCGGAATTTTACCAGCCTGTGGCTGGGACAACATTAACATATATTATTGCCGGAGTGATAGTAAAGGCACAGGTAAGGAGGGTTCGAACTAATTCAGGGTTTCTCAAAATGCTGCCAGTCCAGTACACGTGTCCAGTTCCCGCCCCAGGTCCAGCCGTGCTCCAGAAAAAAACGGGTCACAGGGCTTTCACGGGTCAGGGTCCCTGGTGCCTGGGGCTTGTAGGTCGCGCCGGGCGGACTTACTTTTCCTGACGGATAAACAGCAGGATTCTGCCCTGGGTTTATGTCAATGGCTACTCCCCAGGAGTGACGGGAAAGCTTCTTGGTCCCCGCAATTTTACGGTAATTGAACATTGAAGTGTTATTATCTGCCATTGAGTCATCATCATCCCATGAGTAGTTCACTACTGGAATACATTTTTCCACTGGAAACCCATCACGTCTCATGACTGCAAAGGCATCCCTGATCTCCTCTACCCTGTCCTTCCGCAGAACCAGCTGGCCGCGATGAATCTTCCCGTCAAAAGAGAGATATTCCACATTCAGGAGAACCAACTCCTCAAGGATCTCAGCAGGGGCCTTGCTCCCTGCGAGAGACTCTTCCAGGGTCATGGCGCTGTCCACCACGACGTCTGCTGATTGTACCTGCTGGAATATGCCAAGGACCAGCAAAAGCACCAGCAGCCCCACGGCCCATTTCTTTAAATTTTTCATATATAAACTCCCTGAAGCTCTCATAATGTCAATTATAGCAATATATTAAAGATATTACACCTGTTTTTGCTGTAGGTATATTCCGGATTCCACTATTAACTTTATTCAATATAGATCAGAGATGTCTAATATAAATGAAGCAACACTGTCAAGGCTCAATTTTTCATATAATCCCTCAAAAATGAAGGCCCGACCCTTCTTTCCAATAAATTACCATCTAACAACCCCCTACCCTTCCGGGGCTTTAACCTGCCTTCATTTATTTTTCCTGCCTGCTTACACGATAAAAAATAATATTTTGCCTTGTCAAATAGCTTCAGGGGTAGTTACAGGGTAACAGGGAAAAGAAAAAAAGGGTTTCAGCAAAACGCCAAAACCCTTAATATTACTGGCGCGCCTGGGAGGACTCGGACCCCCGACCTGCGGATTAGAAGTCCGCTGCTCTATCCAGCTGAGCTACAGGCGCAACAATTTTTCTAAATGTTTTTACTTGAATTATTACTCTCTATTATATTAGCAGGCAAATGAAAAGTTATACAACTTTAAGGTTTTTTTCTTTGCGATCATCCCTCTTATCAGAACCATTAAGCACTTTTCGCAGAACCATATTTGTATTCTTCTCCAAATCATCCATTATCTCAGCAAGTGCCTTAAGGTTCTTAAGGCTCTTTCTCGATTTTTCCTGATAAGGCAAATGGAGTAAAGGATTTTCCAGAATCTCTATTAACTTATCAATATGATCAAAGTCAATGCTGTCCATGTCACTGTAAACAAGCTCAATCCATTCCTTCTTTAAAGAATCTGGCATATCTTCATAGCTTGCGAGAATTTTAGGATCCTTTCCAAGATAAAGCGATTTTTTCAACTGATCAATTGCCAGCTGAATTTCTTTTATCTGCTTTTCTTCCAAAGCAATATTGCAAAGCAATTCATTCCATCTGCCCTCTATCTGCATACATATCCATTTTTCTCCTTTCTCCGGAGGGAGTGAAAGTCCAAGAAATCGGTCATGGATATCAAGAAGATCATCGCCCAGTATATCGGATAAGGAAGAAATATTCCTAAGCGCTGAATTTAATTTTTTAACCGCATCACGTTTCATTCCTCTTTGATCCGAATGCAGTAGTATTCCCTCCCATTGTTCTCTTAAAAAACCCATCTCCTGTTTTATCAAAGAAAAGATCAATCCGGACTTGGTAATAGTATTTCGTAGTGAATCAGATAATATATTGTAAGAATTCAGCTTATCTTCAGCAAGTTGACGAATAGCTTCAAGCGATTGTTCTCTTAATTGGTAGGAAAGGAGTTCGGTTCCAAGAGCCCTTGATAATACTTTTATGACACCTGTTTCGGGACTGTTTATCTTTATGGTATTCGGCTTAAAATGTATCTTTATTACAGCCACAACCATAAATTCACTGTGTTTCCAGACGATTTCACCATTAAAGGTCCTGGCACTTTCAATAATCGAATCACCTTCCGGGAAAAGGTCATTCTTCCGGATCAGCACGGGTTCCATATGATGGAAATGCTCAAACTCACTTTCCATTTGAAGACGAAGACTACGAATATCATTTTTAGGGTCCTCAGCGGTCCAGCTTATCTGCCTTTCCACACACCATGCCATGGCTTCAAGAGGCCGTCCAGGTTCATCCCTGTAGGCACTCCAGGGTTTGCCTGGTGGATTATATTCAGACTTCTCCGGCAGTCCCCAGAAAATACTATGCCTTTTCGAATCAAAAATCCCCGAGGTAACTCTCTGAGCGATCAAGTCAGGCGAACTTCCTATAAGATAGACAGTACCTTTAAAGGCATTCGGGAGACAAAGTAAAATCGTCTCTATTATTTGCTTGCAGGCCTTTTCCAGCGCCTCTCTGTCAATATTTAAGCTCAAGTTCCAAAAAACCTTCTATGCAACTATCAGCGGAAAAAACATCCATACCCTTCTGGTTGAAATAAGATATACGATATTTAATGCCTGTCAATCTTTTTTACAGCATTAACAAGTTTAGAAACAATGTCCACTGCCGAACCCTGCAAAAAAACATCCGTGACACTGTCAGTTAAATGAGTCTTTTCTTTATTGATTTCAATTATTTTTCCTCCATTTCTCTTTGTAATGCCCGGTATCGTATTGGCAGGTGAAACCACAGCTGAAGTTCCGACAAGTATCAAAACCTGTGCGGTTGAAGCAAGTGTGAATGAGCGGTTCAATGCATCTTCAGGAATTGCTTCACCAAAAAAGACAACATCTGGTTTCAGTATTTTTCCACAGTCACATCTTGGAGGATATTCATTTCTCTTTTCGTCAGCTTTAAATTTTCTTCCACACCAGAGGCAGGTAAGTGTACTTGAATTTCCATGGTATTCTATAACATTTTTTGATCCGCCACTCTGGTGAAGATTATCAACATTCTGTGTGATAATGTAATGGAGATAACCCATGTCCTCAAGTTCACTCATGCCGATATGAGCCTTGTTAGGCTTGGCTGAACTGACCAGGGCATCCATTTCCCGCAACATTAACCACACTTTTTCAGGATCTGACATAAAAGAGGCAATATTAGCGTATTCAGCAGGATCAAATTTCGACCACAGGCCTCCAGCACTTCTAAAATCAGGAATTCCTGATTCAGCAGAAATACCGGCTCCGGTCAATGCTATTGTCAATTTTGATTTAGTTATTATGTCTGCGCCCTGTTCAATCAGTTCTATCATTAGATTTCCTTTTATGCTCTACGCAAAGCTTTTATATTTTTTTGCAACGTTAAAAAATGTATTTAATGATGTCAATCAAATTCAGACCTTTCTACAATATCGATATAAAAACTTTATCAGGTTCTTAAACATATACCCTTTTTATTTCCCTTTCGATATATTACTAAAGACAATTAATCATTTAACTGCAAAATTTAGAAAATTATTGACGCAAAATCTTCCTTGGGCTAATATCCCTTAAAATTATTTTTCCGTTACAACAGAGCTCTGGGAATACAGTATCTCCCCAAAGATAAATAAATTCTAATAAGCTGGCTGTTCTTTTGTTAAAAATGCCAGGAGGGCTTTTACATGGAGGATATTTTAAGCAGCAAAAGAATTCTGATAGTTGATGATGAACCGGATATCCTGGAGACACTCGAAGAAATACTGGATATGTGCATCGTCGAAACTGCACATGATTTTAAAACTGCCAGCGACTGTTTGAATAATAATTCCTATGACGTTGCCATTCTTGACATAATGGGTGTGAAAGGATATGAACTACTATCTTTGGCAAATATGAAAGGCATCCCATCCCTAATTCTCACTGCATACGCATTAAGCCCTGATCACCTCGTAAAATCCATAAAATCCGGTGCCCAATACTACGTCCCGAAATATAAGATATCTGAAATCACTATATTTCTATCTGACATTATAAGGGCACGAGAAAAAGGTATCAAAAAACAGGCACTCTGGTTCACCAGGCTTAAACCCTTTTTCGACAAGCAATTCGGTCCTGGCTGGCGAGAAAAACATAAAAAATTCTGGGAAGAATTTGACAGGGCATATGGCGTTAAAAACAATCAATAAACTACATCACACTTTCTGTAATGGTAATTTTACAATGAATTTTGCACCCTTCCCTTGTTCGCTTTCAAGAAACAACCCGCCTTCCATATCCTCGACAAGAACCATAACACCTGCAAGTCCTAAACCGTGACCCCTGACACTGCAGATTTCATTAGCATCCATCTGGAAATAGCACTCAAAAATCTTCTTATGATATACAGGAGGAATCCCTTCACCATCATCCTTGACAGAAATGATAAAATAACCACTTTCCTTATAAATCGCCAGTTCAATAACAGCCTTTCGATATTTCAAACCGTTGCTCAGCAGGTTTCTGAGAATCTGCCTTATCTTTGTCTCATCAAGATAGATATCCTCGTACCATAGAGCCTCATCCACCGAAAGATAAATCCCCTGATTTTTCAGGATATCCTTGAATAGGGCCAAATTTGTACAATTCCTTATGTTCTCCGATGTATCAGATTCAGCGAGATCGAATATCTCCACAAGTGTCTGCTCTATGAGACTTGAAACCCTGCAGCTTGTTAAGTTTAGTATCCCCTGAGCTGATTTTCCCAACTCCAGGACATCGTTAACTAATGTCTGAGTAGTCTTTGTATTCCTTAGTGCCCTGTGTAATACATTTTTCTGCTTTTCAGTAAGGGGGCCATATTTTTCCGGTCTTTTTAGTAAAGAAGAGACTCCTGCTTCAATCACTGCAAGCGGTACTTTAAGATCATGTATAAGAATATCGATCTTAATTCTATCTCTTCCCACGCCATTGTCTTTTTTTTCTTTTTGAAGGTTATCCATTTAGCCCTGCTCTGGAACTTAAATGTTAATAATATACTAAAAAGTATATTATATTTACATCAATCATGTTACAGAAAAAAACCCCTGCCTAACAAAATATTCTGGCAATATAACAAGCTTATATAAAAAAATCAAACCAAAGAGTTGCTGCATGAATGTATTTTATTATTGCTAATATAAGAGTTTTAAAAACAGTATATATTTTATGATCTGGATATGCCCGGCAAAAAGTCAGAGAGAAAAAACAATCCCCACATATCCGACAAAACTGCTATCAGGTCTGACATCATAACTCGTGCTGTAGGCGATCATCTCACCTCTCTTTGCACCTAATACCTTTGCCGCCTCAATAGCTGAGGCTGCGGCACCTGAACAGCATGCATTGGAGTTTTTAAGCGCTTCAGATATAAGCTTTGGACCTTCTAAATCCATCATCAAATCAATTGCAAGTTTGTCATTAACATTTTTTACCCACTCAACAGCATCACTGCCTTCACCTTTTGGAAAAAAGCCATAGTTATATCCATAATGAGTGAGATCAGTTGATCCCAGGACAATGGTTTTTTGCCCCAGATCTCGGGATATCTCAACCGCTCTTCTTGCAATCTCCAGAGAAGCTGTTTTTGGAGGCAGCCCCATTGGAACAATTCTGCACTTAGGTATAAAATATTTTATGAACGGCAACTGAACCTCAATAGTATTATCCTGTTCATAATATGAAGAAGTTTCAATTGTAAAGGAATATTCGGAAATTAAAATTTCTGCTACTTCTTCATCAATTTCTAATTCACCGAGAGGGGTATCCCATCTCCCTTTGCTCATTATCAGATTATTGCTTCCAGGATGCATGTGATGACCAAAGAGGATACAGGTTGAAGGTTCGTCTTCATTTTTCAGGCACTTGATAACATTACATGCAATTTTCCCTGAAAAAAACCAGCCCGCATGTGGTACAATACCTCCTGCCAGTTTTTGTGTCCCGCTATGACACAGTAATCCAGGGTCAATAAAATCCTCAATAGTTCTCCTGCATTCTGATTCATTTCCCGGATACCAAGAGCCAGCGAAATCAGCACTTCTTACCTGCACAGTGACCACCTCTCTTTCATTGCACTCTGCAATATCCATAACTCATTATGATGGTTATATTAACAACTCTGACCAGATAAATATTTCTCCAAATTATTATTGCTGTAAACGTTTTTTTTTTGTATGTAGTCAGCAACAGAAAAAAATGCCATGAGCCCTTTCAGCTTATGATATAGAATAATAAATACAACAGGTTTTTCTTATGCATTTTGATATTGGCGAATGGATTATCAGGATCCCGGTCTTACTGTTCTCAATAACAATCCATGAATATGCTCACGGCAGGGCGGCTTTATGGCTTGGAGATCCCACAGCAAAAAACATGGGGCGGCTATCTCTTAACCCATTGCCACATATTGATCCGTTTGGAGCAATTTGCCTGTTTCTCTTTAACTTCGGATGGGCCAAACCTGTTCCTGTAAACCCAAGTTACTTTAAAAACATAAGAAAAGGCATAATTTTTATGTCACTCTGCGGCCCGCTTGCCAATATCTCAGCAGCATTCGTCGCCGGAATATTTATCCGCTATTTTCCTTTTCGATGGGAAGTGTATCAATTAACACTTATATATCTTTTGCTTATGAATCTTGGCCTTGGATTGTTCAATCTTTTGCCCCTTCCTCCCCTTGATGGCTCACACATCCTTGAAAACGTTCTCCCTCCAAAGGCTGCCCAGGAATATATGAAAATAGGCCGTTACGGGCCGTTTATTCTATTGGGAATCATTATGATGGACAACTTTGCACATACAGGCATTATAAAACATCTGTTGCTTGGCCCTATGTTATTTCTAGCCACTCTTTTCTCTGGCATCAATTTTTGATTTTTTACGAGACTATTACCTACTCCCTTCTAAATAAAAAACCGTAGCTTATATAAAAATATCTTTTTGTTAAAGCTTACAGGTAAGCATCTGTTTTGACAAGATGGAAATATATTTTTTTAGTCCATTTTGCCTTCAAACAAAAACTTTTAATCCACCTTATATAAAAAACCTTTTCTCGCTGTCTTCTTTAGTTATGAAGAAATTGATCAATGAGAACACAGTGGCAATACTCACTTCAGATCATATTGGGTTATAATTTATCCATTTAAATGCTTACCTTCTTGACTTTCAATTATATTGTATGGCAAATTGCCATAAATGACTAAAAGGCACCCAGGGATACCATATGCAGGGCAGCTTGGCGTTACAAACAGCAACTTCAAGGTCGTCAATAATTCTGCCTCAACACTTTTGCTTGCTTAGAAAGAGATGATGGGCATCAGACTTATTCATGATGCTCAGCATAGCAGTTCTCCTCAAGTGATGGCATAATCATCCCTGCTTTATCTTAGGCTTCTTAAGCATTAAAAGACATAATTGAATAATCAATTCTTTAAAAAATATTGTTATGATAAATATAAATTTAACTGTATCAATTGAAGAAGGACAAAGAAGGGTTCTGGATTCTGTTAAACCGCTGGGTTCTGAGACTGTTTCTATTATGGAAGCATTAAATAGAGTCTTATACGAAGATATTATATCGGATAAAATGATACCTCGTGTGGATGATTCTGCAATGGATGGTTATGCAGTGATTGCTGATGATACGCAAGGGGCATCAAAGAATAATCCGGTAAAACTTCATATCGCGGGAGAAATACAGGCAGGTGATTCATCTATAGGCAAAAAGGTCTCAAAAGGAACAGCCATGAGAATAATGACCGGCGCACCTATACCGAAAGGAGCTGATTCCGTAATTAAATTTGAGGATACTGAAGAAGAAGCCGGATATATAAAAACATTCCACGAAGCAGTAAAATACGAAAACTATAGAACTGCAGGAGAGAACATCAAAACAGGAGACTGTGTTCTCTATAAAGGGAATCGCTTACGATCAGCGGATATAGGTATTCTTGCGTCTCTGAATTGCAGTACAGTTAAGGTGTTTAGACAGCCAACCGTCTCAATTATCTCAACTGGCGATGAGTTAGTGGATATAGGTGAAAAGATAAGGCCCGGTCAGATTAGAAATATAAACGCATTTACCTTATATTCAGAAGTGAAAAAATATAACGGTCTTCCTGATTATGTGGGCATTGCCAAAGATACCTTAAAAGACACTATGGACATATTTCTAAAAGCCTTAAGATCCGATGTCATAATATCCACCGGCGGTGTGTCAATGGGAAAATATGACTTTGTAAAAGAAATTTATTCTGATCTCAATGTTGAAATACTCTTTGAGCGGGTTAATGTAAAACCGGGCAGTCCATGTGCTTTTGGAACAAAAGATAATAAACTGATTTTCGGCCTGCCGGGAAATCCCGTTTCGACACTTACTTCATTTATTCAATTTGTCAGGCCGGCACTACTTAAATTAATGGGTGCAAAAAGATTAAAAAAACCAATCGTTACAGCATTTCTTGAAGAGGATATTAACAAGCATTCACCCAAAGTCCACCTTTTGAGAGGCGCTTTTAAAATTAAAAATAATGATTATTATGTCACAACAACTGGAAATCAAAAGCCTTCCATACTTCGTTCAATGAGCGATGCAAACTGCCTGATAATAATCCCTGAAAACGGTCCAAAACTAAAGGCTGGAGAAAAAGTCGCAATTCAATTAATCGATCACGATGAGATATAAAAAAACTCCAAGGTCAACACTGTAACTTTTTCCAAATCCTCTTTTAAATAATTATTAAGCTACATTGGATACTGCAGATGCAGAAAAAAAAACCCAAACCTGGTCTTTTTTTAAAAAAATCTCCGTTCCTTTTTGTCAAAGTACTGGATAATAACGATGTGCGAGTTTACAGCAAATTGCATGGCAATTTGACCTCTTATAATTTTGACATAAATCAAGTCTTAAATATATTTGACTCTCATATTGATATTGAAACAGCAGCAAATAAAGTATCGGAAATTTATCAGCTTGATCCTTATGAATTGATTAACGAACTGTACGAGAAGACCTTCTTGATAGATGAAAGTAAAAATCAAAAAGACATGCTTCTGGAATATGTTGAAACAGTAAAAAACAAAAATAAAAGTCCAAAAATTTCAAAGGTTACCTTCCTGGTTTCCGCCAGATGTAATCTGGCATGCAAAGGCTGTTATCATAATTTTTATGATTTTAAAAGCTCTGATATGAATGCCGGTTTTGCACGCCTGATTCTGGAAGACCTATACCCTTATCTGAAAAAAAATAAAATTCCTGAACTGCTTATATCCTTTCTTGGCTATGAACCATTTTTGAATTTTGAAACGCTGAGAAGCATTTATGACCGTGCGTGCATCATGAGTGAAGAATACGATATAAAGACTCTCTTTCAGATATTCACAAATGCCTTTGATTTGAGTGAAAATATTTATGATTGGATAGAACGGAATAACTCCAGATTAAGCATTAAGATCAGCCTAGATGGAATAAAAAAAGACAACGATAAAAGAAGGGTGGATTTTTCCGGCAAAGGGACATACGACAGAGTTATCGAAAATTTAAAGCGTATAATTATGACCGGAGTTGAATGTGGGGTTTTGATTGTACTCAGCAAATTAAATTTTGCTGATATTGAAAAATTTGTTGATGTAATGGCTGAAATCGGAGTTAAGAGTATTACTGCAAATATATTTTGTGGTCAATCCAAGGATGAGCGGTTGATGGAGTTAACTGAAATAGAAAAATTCGAAGCAATAAAAAGATTTGATCTGGCAACTGAGAAATTGGGCATTGACTTTGATGGCGAATGGAAATTCTCTGTTGTGCAAATGATAACAGGTGCTCATTTTTCCTGTCCCGCAGGAATAAAACAATTGGTTTTTTCCGCAGATGGCTCAATTTATCCCTGTCAGCGATTCGCAGGAACAGAAATAAATTTTGGGACATATAAATCTGATTTCTGGGAAAAATTAGTTGACTGCAAATGTGAAGGTTATAATAATTGGGTCGCCGATTTTTACAATACAGTGAAGGATAGGACAAAAGAAGAAGAAGATATTGATCTTACGGGGTGGAGTTGCCCCTTTCTTCCTTTTTTAAGAGGAGAAGATTTAAGCAATAATCTTGAAAGAGAATTGAATGAAAAGCTCCTCGAATACTATATTACGCGGCCTTTGAACAGGATACTTGCAAAAGAACCAATGGATTGTTCGAATAATTGAGAGACTAGCTCAGTAATTGAACAGAAATTATCGATCCCTTAGAAATATACTCCTCTCCTTCAGGTATGGCTGCCACTGCCTTAGCATCGGCTATTGAGCTCAGACGGCTTCTTTTTTTAATTGGGAAAAAAGTCGGCAGCCCTTTTTCATATTCAAGAATTCCGAAGAAAAAATTAGTCCAGTCGAGCTCTCGTCCCCTTAGGTCTGAGCCAAGCCTTGCATTAATTCTTTGCAAACCTGGGCTTGAATGTCCGGAAAGGGCAAGCAACCCTGGCAATGCTATCTGCAGAAAGCCCATCAAATTGGACGTCGGTCCACCGGGCAGGATAAAAACTGGCTTTTCATCAAGGATTCCAAAGCCGACGGCCTTGCCAGGGCCTATACGAATTCGGTGAAACATCTCTTTCCATCCGAGACCTTCTAGAACCTGCGCCACCATGTCACGGTCTCCTGTCCATGCCCCTCCGCTTGTTATTATTGCATCTGTTCCTTCGGAGAGCATCTTCAACTCCTTTAAAATGGCATCATAATCATCTCTCACAATTCTCATCCGGGTCTTCATCTTATACTTACTGCACCATCCCGCCAGCGTCACGATATTGCTTGCATAGAGTTTGCCCTCGCTCAGGGGCTTGCCTGGTTCGACGATTTCGTCACCCGTTCCGATAATCCCTACAACAGGATTTCTGAATACAGGTACCATACTGTGGCCTGCAGCAGCAATAAAACCTGCCATGCCGGGCGATATCTGCTGGCCTGATCTCAGGATACATTTGTTTAACGACACATCTTTGCCGTGAGGCAGGATATTTCTGCCCGGTTCTGCAAAGATCTCTACGAATATATCTTTGTCTCCCTGCTTCACAAATTCTTCGGCTACCACTGCATCAGCGCCCGTCGGGATACGTGCCCCTGTCAATATCCTTGCTGTTGTCCCCGGTTTGATCTGAATATTGCTTTCACATCCAGCTTCAATAGAACCCAAAAGCCTTAATCTAACAGGTTTTTCAACAGTTGCATGAGCTACATCATGGGATAACACTGCATAGCCGTCTTTACTGGAAGCATCCAGGGAAGGTGAATCCACAAGGGCATTAAGGTCTAAAGCAGCTGTACGGTCAATACTATCAACCAGGGAAACATCCTCAGCAGGTAAAGGCTTTATTGCCTCGATGGTCAAACTCAACGCCTCTTTCAGGCCAATATTCATGCCTTTCATGGCAGTCTCCTTAAAGATATATCCTTGATGTTAAGGAAATATTTAAAATGTGAATATAATCCTATAATATTTTTATAGAGGAATATAAAAGCAGTAGCCAGTATTTTTCTCATATTTTTATAAATCACCGGATCTGGCATGACATAACGCTCTGAAAGTTTTATAAAAATCTGTGGGTCTTAAAAAAAATACTGCATAATACCTGCAACTTTTTATATAATTTCTAATCAGTGAGCAGAAAAGGCCCCGCAAATATTATTGTGGGGCCTTTGTATTTACCGTATCGGGCTGCTTGTTTTACTCAGCCTCTGCTTTTTTACTCTTTCTTACTACATCCCTCT
>DAINAR010000002.1:0-128109 GCA_036733345.1 Deltaproteobacteria bacterium
TTACGTCTCTGGGACAGTGCTGGGGGCATCTTCCACAGGAAGTACAAAGCCACATCTCTTCACTTTCTATATCTGTCAGTCCAAACGTGGCCTCACGGACCAGCTTCCGCATGCTGAAATCCCTAACCTTGTTCCACGGACAAACTGTATCGCATAATCCGCATTGAAAGCATAACTTAAAGGCCTCTCCTCCGCTCGTCTTTATGACATCTATAATCTCTTTGTATGGGGCTACAGTTTCCATTGCCTTTTTTATTCCCGTTTTTCACCTTGATGTTTTAGCCTTTTGTTAATCGTGAAAAGGTGCTCCTTACCTTTTTCTTTCCATATTTCTTTATGAGTGATTCGAATACGATCTCCAGATCCTCCAGCTTCTCTTGTTCTTCTTCTTCGAAAACCTCCACTTCCCTTTCTTCGTACGTTAAAGCACCAAACGTGCATGCATCTACGCACATAGGCTGTTCCAAGGGCGGGTCACTTTCACACATGTCGCATTTGAGCGGGAGACCTGAATCCGGTTCTTTGAACGCATCCCTCGACGGGCATGAAGCCGGGCAGAAGGTACATTCATCGTACTCAATGCCGTCAATCACGTACTTGTTCCTCCCGTTACATTCCGCCGGGGTATAGTCACCGGCTCGTATGGGCACAAAGATATCTCTTACTTCATCCATGACCACCATGATCCTGGAGCGTGTAGTATTCACCGAGCTGTACCTCGGTACGGCGTGGAATGCGGAGCATGCTATCTCACACGCCCTGCATCCCACGCACTTCTTGGTTTCCACCTTGATGTCTTTGACTATTTTTGTCTTTTTTGTGTTCTTGTCCACGACCACGCCCCCTTCTTTATTCCTTCTCTTTCCTGGCCCTGGCGTCCTTGAGGGCAGTGACTTCATTCCCGGTCAGAACGCCCCTCTTAATGAGGTCTTCCGCTACGTAGCCCAGGCTCAATTTCTCCAGGGTCTCTTTGGTGGGAATCCCATCAAAGGTCCAACCTTTAAAGTCATAATATTTGGTCAGTAATTCCTGCTCGTACTCCTCATTCCTGACCGCCCAGTGGTCCTCCGGTGGCCTCTCCATAGATCTTTTCAAGCCCGCTCTGTTATTGAGTGCCCTGACCAAGGTCCGGTTCCTCTCGAAGCATTCCCACAGTCTGTCTTTGTCAAACTCGATCCCCGCGACGTGCGTGATGACCTCGGGCATAATCCATATGTCATATCCGGTGGTGCCGCCAAACTGGCCTCTGAATGAGGACACAAATCCGCAAAACCCCAATGAATCATCCAGATAGTGCATGCACTCATTCCAATCAGTAATGGCGCACATGGCGTCGTCGGGCAACTGATCGCGCTTTTCCCACTGCCGGAACCACTCTACGAACTTCTCATCCGGGACCGCGGTCCATTTGGCGATAAATTCTTCCTTCATCTCCGGATCAGTGATCGGGTCCTGCGGGAAGGAGCCTTCGATCTGGGTGATAGCCATGTCTTCACCGGTGGCTATCATAAGGAAATAGGCAGGGTTGAGTTTACCCAGCTTGATGGGTAACTGTTCGAATTTTTTAACTGTATTGTGATCAAATTGCTCGGCGCCGTTCCCGATGATAGCAGCCGCCCCGGAAATTCCATGAGCAAGAATATCTCCAATTCCCTCCCTATGGGCGATTTTGTCAAGAAGGTAGTAGAACCTTGCCCTAACGTCTTTGGGCATCCCCGGAAAATCCTTTTCCGTCAGGATACCGGCATGCAGAAGCTCAAGTCCAAACGCAATCACTTGCGGCGTGGAATAGGAGTCAAGCCCCAGATTCTGGGAAATACCGAGTATCTCGTAGGTAAAGTCCAGTTCCTGGAAAGAGGCCATATGATAGGTGTCTTTTCCATAGCACTTGTAGGAGAATCTTTTCCGGCCGGGCCAGTGGATGACATTGTGGCATGCCTTGGGGCAGTTCCAGCATCCCGTCTGGCGGCTCATGTGGTCGTACTTCAGATTCCGCCACCTCTCTTCGAGAGTAGCACTCCAGAAGGTTTTTCGTCGCACTCGGGCATTGCCCCAGGAGAAATTGTTGTGATGGAAGCTGTCATCCTCATCGACCGCCATCCAGTCCCCGACATTCGGGTTCTCATCAAGTCGTTTCCTCAGGCGAGAGCACATCTCCCAGGCTTTAGCGGGGTTGGCGATATAGACGTCTTTTGTACCCCGGATGGCGATCGCTTTCAGGTTTTTGGCCCCCATGACCGGCCCGACTGTTCGAGCGGCGCTCGAGTTGCCGCAATCGATCGAAGACATAATGACCCTATTCTCACCGGCCGGACCGATGGCAGCCACCCAGGCCCTTTTGTCATTCAACTCCTCTTGGATCATGCGCTGAGTGTCATACATGCCCTTTCCGCGGAGATGCTTGGCATCCCGGACTTCGACCTTGTCGTCGTGTATGGCCAGATAGACCAGGTCGGGCGCCTCGCCCCGAATGACGATTCGGTCATAACCGGCCATTTTCATCTCCGCCCCGAAAAACCCGCCCATCAGGGAGTGTCCCATCAATCCGTTCAATGGGGCGATCGTATCGACCGATACACGGTTTGCACCGGGGACGTATGTACCGTTTAAAAGACCATTACCGAATATGAGCAGGTTGTCAGGAGACCATGGATCGGTTTCCGGAGGAACCCGGTCATACAGCAGCTTCGCATTCATACCATTCCCCCCGAGAAACAGTGCGGTATCTCTCGGATCGGTCTCTACCTTTTCAATGCTTCCCTTTGACAAATCAACTTCTAATTGGAAGCCTGTTTCAGCGTACCTCATTTTTTTACCCCTCTAGGTCTCTTCGCAGCCTGATATCTGGCTGCGCAGGTTTTTCATACTTCACGCGCTTCCAAGGCACTTTCTAATGGCGCATGGTCATTGAACCATGCCCGCCTTTCTTTTCCTTTACTTCAATTTTCTTAGGTTCTCTTGCCGGAGGCGCTACAGGAGTCTCTGTGACTGGAAGCAACCAAATAAAATCTTTCAGCGAATCCTTAAGAATTTGCTCGGCAGTTTCTATATCCGGGGCTTCAATCTCCTTTACGCTACAGTAAATCCTAAAATACATGCCATAACCTCCTCTAATCACTTACTCCCTGTCCAGCGAAACTAACCGGATTTTTGCCTTTAAGCATTCAGCATTTCATTTTTCGGGCCGAAAAGTCCTGCGGACATGGAAAACCGGTAATTGATTTCCTCTACAACAGTTGAAAGAAATTTTGCTATTCGCATCATGCCATCTTCCCGAAACTCTTGCTTGAGCCCCACCGTCCATAGAGAGGCCTGTAAATCCTCCCTGTGGGTCTGGATCGGAACTGCTACGGCGATAAGTCCTTCGATGTATTCTTCCCTGTCGTAGGCAATGCCGGTTTTTTTGACTCTCAGAATCTCTTCTTTATAGACTGCCTTATCTATGATGGTCCTTGGCGTATATCGTTTGGGCGTATTTTGCGACAGGATTTTATCGATTTCTGTTTCAGGCAGTTGTGAAAGCAGGGCCTTACCGGCAACTCCGGCAAAAACAGGTATTCTCATGCCAATCTCCGATGATATCTTGATCCTGTACGCCCGATCCGCCTTATCAAGGATAATGACCTCTTGATCTGAAAGAATCCCGAAAAAAGTGGACAACTTAAATTCACGGTTGATGGTTTCGAGATATGGATGCACCGTCTGGATCAGCTCCGACCCAGCGGCAGCAGCATTGCCAAGGACAAACAGACGTGGTCCCATTCGAAAGAGACCATCCCGTCCTTTCTCAAGTACACCGAGATCGTTCAACGTATGCAGGATGTTGAAGACCGTACTTTTATTCAGACCCAGATTCCTGACGATTTCATTGTATCCAAAGGGACGTTTCGCTTCCGCCATCAGCGCTAAAATTAAAAAGCATTTGTCAATGGCCGGCACCCGCTTATAATTTAATGACATGTTGCCCCTTGGGTTAATTTTTTATCCATCAATTCAAAGCCCCATCTGATTATCTACATGGAAACCTAATGGTCTCTATATAAACCCAATTATTTTACTTTGTCAAGAGAAAAGTTCTGTAACGATTTTTCCGCGTGCCCTTTTAGTAGATCATGAAGAAGTTGCAGTTACTCCCATTGAAATTCGAAATTCTTTATAAGTTTTGCTTGACAAATGTCATTACAACATATTATGGCTTATAAAGAGAAATAAAATAGTAGTTCACGATATGAAATTTACGGCTTAAACCTTTAGCCGGAGGCTGCTGTTGTAGATGAATATATGACCTTGTTGTCCTTATTTCTTTATTGTCTTCACAATCATCAAGCATAATCAGGAGGTTTTCTCATGGCGCTTTATGATGGCGTATCCATAGGTGGGGTCCTGGAATATGGGGCCAAATCAGTACCGAATAAGATCGCCCTTGTTGATGGCAATCAGAGAAAGACATACCGGCAGCTCAACGATATGGCCGACGCACTCGCAGCGAGCCTGTTTGAGTTGGGATTCAGGAAGGGAGACCGGGTCGCTATTTACATGAAAAATTCTCTGGAGTTCATCGCGGCCTTTTATGCCCTGCAGAAGCTCGGGGTAGTCGTGGCCTGGATTAGCCCCAATTACCGGACGGCGGAGTCCCGCTTTATTCTCAATAATTCAGAGGCCAAAGGAGTTTTCATCTTCAGGGATTGGGGCGGTTTTAATTACCTGGAATCGCTGCTGGCAATGAAAGAGGAGTTGCCGGGGCTCGAATCCATCTTTGTCGTCGGCAACGGATCGGGCGATGGGGTCTACTCCTTTCACGACCTCTTAGAAAAGGGATCTGGGAAAACCTTTCCCGCACCCGACATCGATCCTGAAAATGATCTTGCCCTGCTGATCTACACATCTGGGACAACGGGAAATCCAAAGGGGGCAATGATCACTCACTATCAGTCCGTCAGGGCAGGTTGGGAGTACTCCGTGCCCGTCAACGCCAATTCAGATGACGTCTTCATCGGTTTCCTGCCCATGAGTCATTCTTACGGCTGTGGTGCTATCCTGATCCAACCTTTTCTTCTGCATTCCCGACTGGTTCTCATTGACCAATTCAGTCCGGAAAAGGCCTTCCAGATCATTGAAAAGGAGAAAATCACGTTGCAGCTGGCCGCTCCTGCGCATTACATCCTCGAACTTAATAATCCAAAGAGACAAGACTACGACCTGAGTTCCGTCAGAGCCGGTCTTATCGCCGGACAACCCGCCCCTGAAGGCTTGATCTTAAGGGTGGAAAAGGAGATGGGAATTTACCTCACCTCCTTCTGGGGGGCCTCCGAGGTCGGACCGGGCCTCGGGATTCGATGCCCCTATCCGACCCCTCTGGACATCCGAGAGCAGCACATCGGAGTGCCCGCTGAAGGGATCAAGGTCCGTGTCGTGGATACTGGAACCCGAGAGGAGGTGCCTGACGGAGAAATCGGTGAACTTACCCTGACCGGGTGGCCCGTGCTCAAGGGCTACTGGAAAAACGAGGAAGAAACGCGAAAGCAGATTGTTGACGGATGGCTTTTCATGGGGGACCTCGTATCGAGAGAGACGAACGGATTCTTCAAGATCTACGGCCGAACCAAGGATCTCATCAACCGGGGAGGGTTCAAGATCTACCCCCACGGCCTCGAATCCCTGATCAGTGGACATCCGAGTGTGGAACAAGTCTGTGTGGTGGCGACACCGAATCCTGTTCTGGGAGAATGTATCTGTGCCTGTGTGATTCCAAAAGCCGGACAGGAGGTAAATCTGACCGAAATTCGGGAGTTCCTCACGGGAAAGGTGGCGCCCTTTAAACTGCCCGATGAACTCTGCATTATGGAGGACTTTCCAAGGTTATCGGGTGGCGTGAAAATCAACAAATTCGGGAAAAGAGGATTAACCGAGTTGGCATTAGAGGACAAAAACCGGGAGTTCTATCGTAAAAAATGAGACCCCTGCGCTGTCTCGTATGCCGTTAATTATTGAGTTGTTACATCGATTTTTGCTATTATGGTTTTTTTACTGACACGGGGAAGAGCCTTTTATTGGGTTTCTATTCACTTATATGATGTCACATAGTGAAACAATTAATCAGCAAAAACGTGTGTACCGCGTTCAGGCCCTGGACAGGGCTCTTGATATTCTTGATTGTTTCACCTTTCAGCACAGTGATATGAGTCTCTCAGAGGTCGTTTTCAAAACCGGCCTCAACAAAACAACGGCGAAACGCTTTCTTTCCAACCTCACTGCGCGCAAATTCCTCCAGCAGGACAGATTTACCAATAGATACCAATTGGGAATTCGCTTGTTTGAACTGGGCGGAATTGTCTTTTCCTCCTTTGATCTGCGCAAAACAGCAGCCTACTACATGGACAGGCTTCATAACGTAACAGGTGCCACGGTATTACTGGGGATCATGTTGGAAGATCAATTGGTTTACCTGGATAAACGGGAAGGACAAGGGATGATCCGCATTTCATCCGACATCGGCTGGCGAAGGCCTCTTCATTTCGGCATGCTTGGAATGGTTCTCATAGCTTTTCTGGAAGAGAAAGATTTGCACAGAGTATTCAAGAATACTCCCCTGGAGGCCCATACTCCCTTCTCCATTACTGACAAGGAAGCTTTCAGTCTCCGGCTGAAAGAAATTCGCAACAATGGCTACGTCCTCGAGAAAGAAGAGGCCCATAAAGGCGTCATCGGCATTGCAGCTCCTATCAGAAATTACTCACATCAAGTCATTGCAGCCCTGGGCATCGCCTTGCCCGCAAGCCAGAGCAACCTTAAAATAAATTTCAGCAGGTTTATTGATTTACTAAAAAAAACGTGTGAAGAGATCTCAGCGGATTTAGGATACCTCAAAATATAAAACAGGACTGATTTTTTGAAACGGTGCAAGGGCCTTGTGCCCTCCTGTTGGATTTCTAATAAACAACTCAACCATACCCCCTCAATGAAACACCCCGCCTCAGAGTAACGGGGAGAGACTGCGTTGTAATAACCAACACTTTGAGGTTCAGTGTCCAAGAAAGGAGGATTAAATCAACAGCTAGTCAAATGAAAGAACTTAACTTGTGATCAGGACATTCAAAAGGAGGAATTAAAGATGATTAAAAAAGGTCTTATGGTAATGGCTGGAATCATTTGTGTCATGTTCATGATAACTCTTTCACCTTTTAATAATGCACAGGCTGAGCCCAAAGTTTTTACATTCAAGATGGCCAATTATTTTCCTCCGCCATCGCAACAATCCAAAATCTGCGAAGAGTTTGCCGCCGAATTGGAAAAACGCACCAATGGCCGTATAAAGATCCAATACTTCGCTGGTGGGTCCCTGCTCAAGGCTCCGGGTATTTACAACGGCATCACCGTCGGTATCGCGGATATTGGTTTTTCTCACGTGGAATACACACCCGGACGGATGCCGGTCACCGAGTCCAATGACCTGCCCCTCGGTTATCCCAGCGCCTGGGTGGCCGCTCATGTGGTCAATGACTTCTATAACAAGTTCCAGCCAAAGGAATGGGACAAAGTGCATATCATGTGGATGCACACCAGCAACCCAAACGTAATGATCACCAAGAAGCCCGTCAGAAATCTCGAGGATATGAAGGGGCTCATCATCAGGGCGCCAGGTCGAGTTGGGGAAACTGTTTCTGCATTGGGTGGATCCCCGGCACCCACGCCCGTCATGGAGGTCTACGACGCCATCTCCAAAGGCGTTATAGATGGTGTAAACATCCCCTATGAGACCCTCAAGACCTTCCGCTTTGCCGAGGTCGCAAAATATGTCACGGTGAGCTGGCAGGTGGGTAACCTCTACACCTTCTACACGGCCATTAACAAGAACAGTTACAACAAACTGCCCCCGGACCTTAAAGAGACCTTTGATCAGCTCTGCGGGGAATTCTCGGAGAGAACCGCCCTGATGTGGAATTCCATCGATTTTGTTGGAAAGGAGTTCGCCCAGAAGAATGGTGTTGAATTTATTGAATTGTCCCCTGAAGAGATGGAAAAATGGAAAAGTGCCACAGCTCCCGTCATTGAAAACTATGTAGCGAGCATGGTCAAAACCGGCTATCCCGAGTCAGAGGTCAGAGGATGGATCCAGTTCCTGAGAGATCGGATCGACTACTGGACCAATAAACAGATCCAACTCTATATCAAGTCCCCTACCGGGCCCCCGGAGATCAGGCCCTGATATTAGCAGGGATCTCCCCGTTGGCGGGTGAATCCCTGCTGGAAAACACGGGTCTCTTGGCCGGGCTCTTACAGGGGTCGGTCAAAAGACCCGGAAAATAAAAAACGTCAGGCTGTTCGATTTACGTAGGATATCCGGGCCACGGGCCACGACACAAAAAAATTAAAGGGTGCCCCGGAGACAGAAGGCAACAGGCCTGAGGAAACTGTTGAAAAAATCAGGGGAGATGACAGTGCTCGAAAAATTCAAAAAATTTAATCAAAAAATTAGCGGCTGGCTCGCTTGGGTGGGGCTAGTCGGAATTCTCATAATGATGGTGCTCACATGTGTGGATGTGATCGGTGCCAAGATCTTTCAGGCCCCTGTTTTTGGAGCCCTTGACATCGTAATATTCGCCCAGCTGGTGGCCATCTCTTTCGGCGGCGCTGCACCCTACATTATTGGAAGACATGTTCAGGTGGAATTCTTTGTCGCCATACTTCCGAGGCGTGCCCAAGCCTTTGTGAACGCCTTCGTCCAGTTGCTGGGATTCATCTTTTTCGTCCTTGTAGTCTGGCGGCTTGTTGTGTACGGCTATTCCTTTCAAACAGGTGGGGAAGTGAGCGCAACCATTCGTATGCCGCTATATCCCTTTGCTTACGGCACAGCATTTGCGATTGTTCCCCTGTGTCTGCTCCTTTTATCCGATTTTTTTATCTCAATGAAGAGGGGATTTAAAAAATGAGCCCAGTAACTACAGGTCTTATCGGTATCGGTCTACTCCTTTTTCTATTTCTACTAAAAATGCCGGTTGCTTTTGCCATGGCTTTAGTCGGGTTTGCAGGTTTCGCGTACCTGGCGGATCCCGGCCCGGCACTTAGCCTTCTTGCTCAGGACATCTTTGAGACGTTTTCGTCCTATCCCCTCTCGGTGATCCCCATGTTTATCCTCATGGGATCCTTCGCCTTTGCCTCGGGAATCAGCCATAGGCTCTTTTCTGCCACCTATACCTGGGTCGGGTCATTGCGCGGCGGTCTTACCGTCGCCACTGTACTTGCCTGTGCAGGTTTTGCCGCAATCTGCGGCTCTACGGCCGCAACGGCAGCAACCATGGGACAAATAGCCCTTCCGGAAATGAGAAAATACGGGTACGACAACACACTTTCCACGGGAACCGTCGCAGCATCCGGTACACTTGGCATCCTCATCCCTCCTAGCACGATCCTCATCGTCTACGGGATCCTCACGGAGGAATCCATCGGAAAGCTGTTCGTGGCCGGCGTCATTCCGGGACTGCTCCTGAGCCTCTTCTTCGTCTTGACTGTTGCGATCCTATGTATTCGTAACCCCCAACTCGGGCCTCCCGGCAGCCCGACGACCTGGGCTCAAAAAATCAAGGCTTTCGGCGGCATCATAGAAGCCACCATCCTCTTTATGCTGACAATCGGTGGACTGTTTCTCGGTTGGTTCAGCCCCACCCAAGCAGGAGCCATCGGCGCTGGCGGAGCGTTGGTCATCGGCCTGATTCGACGGAAACTGACCTGGAAGATATTCCTGGATACCGGCAAAGATGGTCTCAGTACCGCCTGCATGGTCATGTTCATCATCACAGGGGCCACCATCTTCGGTCACTTCCTGGCCGTATCCACGATCCCCTTCATCCTTGCAGACTGGATCGCGGGCCTCCCTATCCCGCCCCTGGCCGTTATGGGGGTCATGATTTTTATCTATTTCATCGGCGGCTTCTTTATGGACTCTATGGCCCTGGTGGTTGTTACCGTACCCATATTCTTCCCCGTGGTCATAAGGCTGGGATTCGATCCCATCTGGTTCGGCGTCGTCATTGTGCTGGTCGCCGAGATGGGTGTTATCACACCTCCGGTGGGTGTCAATGTGTTCGTCATCAAAGGGATTGCTCAAGACATACCCCTTGAAGTCATCTTCAAGGGGATTTTACCTTTTCTGGGTGCGTTGATCATCCTGACGATCCTGATCATGTTCTTCCCTCAGATAGCTACTTTCTTACCTTCCCTGATAAGATATTAGGGCGAGTAAAGGAATTTGAGAAGAAATCTATTAGCTATTTTTGATGGTTTCGTAAAAAGTCAAAATCACGTCACTCCCGTGAAAGCAGGAGTTCATAATTGTCAAAATTACTGAATTCCTGCTTCCGCAGGAATGACAGATAAGGGCAAATACGCCCTTTTACGAATGCTTCATTTTTAGATTCCCAAAAAGCTCTCGCTGACCCTCTACAGTTGTTAAAAAATACTTAATAACAAGGAGATAGCTCAGCCAAAAAAGTTGTTGCCGCTACAAAACCTTTAAACGGCGCCTTTATCATATTTCACGGATCATGGGAGGTATGGCCACAACCACTGTTTAAAAAATCTTGCCACAAGTGCCAAGGCACTAGTGCTTGTCAGTCAAAAATGGCCTTCACAAATTCAAAGGAGTCAAACGGCCTCAGATCATCGGCCTTCTCTCCAATACCTATAAACCTGATAGGTATTCCCAGTTGATGTGAAATACCCACTACAATTCCACCTTTTGCAGTGCCGTCAAGTTTGGTTAATATAATTCCTGTGACCCCAAGAGTATTGTTGAATATTTCGGCCTGGGAAATGCTGTTTTGCCCGGTTGTGGCATCAAGAACCAGCCATATTTCATGTGGTGCACCGGGAATCTTCTGCCCGATTACACGATGAATCTTTTGTAATTCCTGCATAAGATTTGCCTTAGTGTGAAGCCTTCCGGCCGTATCTATTATAACTACATCAGACTTTCTTGAAACTGCTGCAGTCAATGCATCAAAAACTACTGCCGAAGGATCAGAACCCGTAGTCTGCCTTATGACATCCGCTCCAACCCTTTCTCCCCATATAACGAGCTGTTCAACAGCCGCTGCCCTGAATGTATCACCTGCCACCAGCATTACGCTTTTTCCGTCCATTTTATATCTGTTGGCAATTTTGCCAATGGAGGTGGTCTTACCAACCCCATTAACGCCAACAACCATTATTACAAGAGGATTAGCATTCAATAGCGATGAATTCGCAGAAGAATCAATTTGAAGGAATGAAAGCATATTATCCCTTAATACCGCCTTAAGCCTGTCAGGATCTGTCAATTCTTTTCTGGCAACCTTCTCCTGAAGCAAGTCAATCAATTCCTGGGTCGTGGCAACACCAATATCCGAAGTGAAGAGAATCTCCTCGACCTGCTCAAGCAAATCACCCGAAATCTCTTTTTTACCCAGAAACAATTGATCAAGCCTCCCGGTAAGCCCTGATCTCGTCTTGGAAAGTCCCTGTTTGAGCCTTTGAAAAATACCATTATTTTTGTTTTCTTTACGGAAAATTTTAATCATATAAATTACAATCCTTTAAGTTAAATTGCTTTATTACTCCGGCGATTAAAAACATCAATCGTCATGCCGAATTTGATCCTGCATCTAATCGAATTCATTATGGATTACGGCCCCGAACAGGAATCCGGGACAGGCTGGAGTTTACCCCGAACTTGATTCGGGACCGGAATGACAACATTAACACAAATTATTGCCGGAATAATAATATACACAACTATGGCTAAATTAAATAAAGGCAATAGTGTCCTTTTAATTGAAAAAAATCACAAGGCAATTTTATCGCCAACACTAATGCCTGGTTAATTGACTGGATGTATCTTCAAGGGCCTGGTTTTTCATGCCGAAGATATCTACCGATACAACATTTGACACACCTGCCTTTTCCATTGTAAACCCATAAAGGCGATCAGCTATCTCCATGGTTCTTCGATTGTGTGTAACCATAATTATTTGAGAAGTTTTTTGGATTTCCCTCAATAAGTTATTGAACCGATCAATATTGGCTTCATCAAGAGGTGCATCCACTTCATCAAGGAGACAAAAGGGGCTTGGTTTTATCATATAAATTGCAAAAAGAAACGCCATGGCCACCAGGGCCTTCTCACCACCGGAGAGTAACCCCATATGGCTCAGTTTTTTACCTGGAGGCTTTACTTCAACCAGAACACCGCTTTCAAGAGGTTTGGATTTATCAGTAAGGCTGAGTCCCGCAGTTCCCCCACCGAAGAGAATCGGAAAAATCTCCTTTAATTTGATATCCACATCATGGAAGGCCTTTTCAAACTTCTGGACAGATGTCCTGTTTATTTTAACAATTGCCGTTCTCAGGGATTGGATGGAATTAATCAGGTCTTCTCTCTGGGTTCTGATGAATTCAAATCGCTCTTTCAGTGCCTCATGCTCTTTAATGGCTGTCAGATTTACCTCCCCCAGTGACTTTCTTTTTCTTTTCTGCTTTTCAACCTCAGCCTCAATTTCAATGCTTGAGAAATCATCATTAAGATACTGCTTATATATGTCAGACAAAACCAGGTTGAATTTTTCCCCCGTAACTCCTTCCAGGTTTTTAATCCTGTACATGATTTCAGAATGCTCCATCCTGACTGAGTTAATCTTTTCCCTGACTGACTCAATTCTGCCCCTTACGCCTTCAGCATCATGTTCTTTTTTCTTTATATCATTGTGCAATTCCTGACGCTCTCTGTCAAAACTGTTTACTTCATTTTCGGCTTTTTTCATCTTAACGTAAAGGACTGCCAGTTCATCTTTAATAACATCTTTTCTTTTCAGACATTCATCACATCTCCTTTTGGCTGATAAAATGTCTTCTTCAATTTTTTTAATACGTCTCCTGGAATCCTCTGAAAAATTTTGCAATCTTTCGATATCACGAGAGATACCTCGTTCCTCTTCTTTCAAAATACCGTAATCAGCTTTTTTCTTTGCCAGTTTTTCCCTTAACTGATCAAATTCTTCTTCAAAATCCTTAAGCTCAACCTCTTTTCGCTGGACACATGCTTCTTCTTCCTCACGCTTTGCTTTGCAGATGTTAAGTTTTTCTTCTACTTTCTGGAGTTCATTTTTGTTTTTTATATGCTCCCTGACCTTTCTTTCAATATCTTCTGATATCCTTTTTCTCAGCTTTTCAAGCTGATCTAATTCCTGACTAAAACGGAAGACCATCCTGTCAAATTCATTTATATCTTCCTGATATGTCCATTTATCCTCTGTGAGCTCTTTGAGAGCACTCTTTTTCTCTTCGATATCCGTAATGATTTCATTGAGTTTATGGTTTAACATATCAACTTCTTTTTGACAGGATTCAGATTTCTGCTCAAGCTCGAGAATTTCCCTCTTCCTGGAAAGAAGCCCGCTGGTAGCTTTAGATAATCTGCCACCGGTAATCACACCACTTTGATCTATCATATCCCCGTCCTGAGTTACAAAACACGGACCATGGGTATTTCCACCATTCATATCTGCAAATGTTTTCCATTTAGATATCGCGTCCTCGAGATCATTGACAATAACTGTGTCACCTATCAGGGTATCCATAAGCGAATTGAATGATTCTGATACTGATACCTTGTCGCGTAATACAGGAAGATTCAATCCGCCAGTCAGCCGAAGGCTGATAAAAGGCGGACGAGGGTTCGATCTGCCATAGGCAGACAAGTGGCCCCGCCCCTTGGGGCGTTCAATGCTTTTTAAGATACCCCGCTGCTCTGCGGCGGGGTAGTTTATTATCCCCGGTTTTCCGTTTCCGTTTCCATTGCTATTATTTAGAGAGATAAAACTGCCTCTGCCCTTTGATTTGGTTTTAAGGTAATCAACAGCTTCTCTGCCGTCCTGCTGAGATTCAACAATGATATATTGCAGTTTATCGCCCAGAACAGCTTCAACAGCATGTTCATAATCATGCTCTACACTTATGACATCTGCCACGATACCTAAGATGCGTCCCTTCTGGCATGAATCGAGGTCTTTAGCCTTCATAATTGCTCTGACACCGGTTTTATAACCCTCAAAATTCTCTACTAATGCCTGAAGACTGGTAAAACGAGAGCGGCAGGTGTTTAGATTTGTCTCGGCCGATTTAAGTTTCATTTCAATACTTGATTTTTCCTGCTCAAGCTCTTCGCATTCCAAATTCTGGTTTTCAATTAATGCTTCAATTTCTTTCAGCCTTTCTGCAGTTTCTTCTCTGGCCAGCCCTTTCCTTTCTGAGGCATTGACAACCTTTTCAATTCTGACTTCAACTTCTTTAACCTCTTTTTCGAGCCGGGAATTGGCGTCTGTGATTCCGTTCAAGATTTTGCTTAAATAACCGGATTCATGATGCAGTCCAACCTCTTGATTTTTCCCTGAGCTCAGATCCGCTCTGACCTTTTCATATTCCTCCTTGATTTTTTTCAGAGACTCACGCCGCTTTGACACTCTTTTATCTTCAACTGCGATTTCCCCTTCAAGCTCGTTTGCCTTCTCTTTCTTATTTTCAAAATCTTGCTGCAAATTCGCGCTTTCTTCACTCAAACTGCCAAGACGTTCTTCGACCTCAATTTTTTCAGTCATCAGTTTCGCAGCAAGTTCTTCCTGCATTTTCATTTCACTGGCCAATGATTCCAGCCCGGACTCCTTCCTGTGCACCCTTTCTGCCAAACCCAAATAAGTGTTTCTGAGTTCGGAAAGGTCGTTGTCCTTTTCCTCTAACTCCAGGTTCATTTCCTCTATCTTTGCATGGATTATTGAGAGTTCTGCGGAGATTGATACTTCCTCTTTCTTCATTTCTTCTTCCGATCTTTTTTTCTCCCCCGAATCCCCGATGAGTTGATTATATGTATTGCTATAAAGCTTTAGTTCAAGGTTCTGGATCCTTTCACTGATATTTTTATAGGTCTTGGCTTTTGATGCCTGGCGTTTAAGAGATCTTATCTGCTTCTGAACTTCTCCCATAACATCTTCAACACGCTGGAGATTAATTTCAGTGAGTTCAATCTTCTTTTCAGATTCTTCCACCTTTTTTCTATATTTTGTAATACCGGCAGCTTCTTCAAGCATAACCCTTGTATCCTCGGGTTTCTGTTCAAGGATGCTCCCTATCTTTCCCTGGCCAATAATTGAATAAGCCTTGTTTCCCAGGCCGGTATCCATAAAAATATCCTGAATATCTTTAAGTCTGCAGGGTATATTATTTATTCTGTACTCGCTTTCACCAGACCGGTACAAACGTCTTGTCACTGATACCTCTTTATCCTGTGAAAATGCAGGTGAAAAGCTGCCGTCACCATTTTCCAGGACTAAAGAAACCTCAGCCATCCCCATGGGCTTATGATCATTGGATCCATTGAAAATCATGTCTTCCATGGCTTTGCCCCTCAGCTGTTTGGGACTCTGTTCACCCATACACCATCTAATCGCATCAACGACATTGCTTTTTCCACAGCCATTTGGCCCTACGACCCCGCTTATTCCGAGCGGGAATCTGATTTCGAGCCTGTCCATAAAAGACTTAAACCCGAGCATGGAAAGCTTTTTAATTTTCATGGCAACCTCTGATATCTAACTATGATCATTGATAAAACCTTAAATTCAATACAGGAAAATATAAAAAAAGCCTTATTAAAGAATTATTATCAAATTTTTCGGCTATTGTAAAGTGAAAATACCATATGATGTATAAGAAAAGATCAAAAACTCCAATATATGGTACTATCTTTATGCTTAATTCACACAATTCCAATCCATCTTGAAAAACGAATCCATCCATTATTCATTTTCAAAAATGATTAATATTGACAATTAAAAGCAAACACCTTTATTATCAATTCTATTGATAATTCTGACTCACTCATATCCAAATTCGTGTATTAAATCCCACTGGAAGGAGAAATAGATAGGTTTGAAAAGCCATTCATCAGTGTCAAAAAGGATTTATTCGATTAGCTGTGCCATTTTCATCATACTCACTTTCAGCTGGTCTTCACTGGCACAGGAAAACGAGCAAACTTACTCCATAGACCTCGTAAAAACCCCGGAAACAGAAAAGCAAATACATCTTTTTGATAATAAAAAGATTCTATCGGAAGTATATACTGTCCAAAAAGGGGAATGGATTGTCAAGGTACTTAGGAAAAAAGGCTTATTGGAACAATACAAGATACACGAATTACTGGCGATGTTTAAAAAACTGAACAAATCAATGGAAAATCTGGACATGATTTATCCCGGCGAAAAGATCATAATTCCTATCAAAATTGTTCCGATCGGCATTAAATCTGAGAATAAATCTGTATCATTAAAAGAAGAGAATCTGAATCCTTCCAAACTCAAAGGCATTAATTTTGATAACTATACTGTAAAACCTGGAGACGAACTCATCAAGATTATAAATGGCCGTTATAAAATGCCGCAAAAACACATTTATAATGAATATCTTAACCTGGTAAAGCAATTGAACCCATCAATAAAGAATCCTGATAAAATTTATGTGGGACAGAAGATAAGATTGCCTGTTTACAGTCCTGAAATAGTAAGAAAGCCTGTCATTCCTTCTGGCTTGTCTGAAAAAGCTGTCTCACAAAAACCTAAGCAGGAACCAAACCCTTTAGCAAATGATCTTGCAATGATATTTCTGGAGATTGGAGAGGAGTGGATCCAAACCGGGAAACATTTTATCCCTTTAAAATCAGGAGGACAAATAGATCTGAATGCCGTTTCTTTCCCTATTATCAATCTCAAAAGCGGCCGAAGGGTTATTGTTGATCTGTACGACAAGCTTCCTGAAAAAATGGCGGGGCTTATTGAATCTAACTGGGAAAATTACCGGATTGTTCATCTCCATAAAGAAGACAACCTGAGATCTGCATTAAACAAAATTCTGACAGAATGTAATTACCCAAAGCTATATAAAAAGGATGAGTCCTATGAATCTGAAGGCCCCATACATATAAAAATAATGGGCGATTACATTATCGTGCGAAAAAAAGACGGGACAGAAGATAAGGCGGATATTATTGCTATTAACCTGATAAATTCTGAGGCATTGTATACTCCTGAGACAATAAAAAATTATCTCAAGGGGTTGAATATCAGTATTATCGAATATCCACCTCAAAAAGTTACTAGAACTGCAGATGCTATTAAGGCAGAGACAATAGAAGGAGGACGAAATCCTGAAGCTTTATTAAAAAATGTTCTGAAGCTCATAGGCCAGCCTTTTTCAACTCAGGTAGAAATCCCGGTTTCTCAGGGCAGCCGGATGGACTTCAAACTTATTATTAATGCTGATTTCCTTCTGAAGAATAGAAAAAATGACACCATAATTGATATAACCGGTCTTGCACCGGAAGTAATTCAGTTCCTTAAAGAAAGCCAGTTTTTAGTCCTTTCTCTGGCAGATAAAAAAAATCCGCTTTTCTTTGTCGAAGAAACTTTTAAGTTTCTTGACATACAGTTTCATGGTGGCCCTCATAACTTCATGGCTGCGACAGGAGGCAAATCAGGGAATATACAGCTGACTTTACCAGGAATTGTTTTTTCAGACTCACAGGGGAAAACCATTTTTGCAACCTCATTGCATCTTCCGGTTGAAATTACATCCTTTCTATCGCAAAGAGGCTTCAGCATCCTTGACTTATCTTCTTTTTCTTCTAAAGATTCTAAATAAAACCTTCCTGACAAATAGGCATTTAAAAGGAGCCTCTTGACTACAAAGATTGACATAGCCGTTATAGGGAGTGGAGTCGTGGGATGTTCAGTTGCCTATGAGCTTTCAACCAGGCATGCAGACATCTTTGTCTTTGAAAAAAATCCAGGTGTTACACGGGGAGAAAATCAATCCAGTCGAAATTCAGGGGTTATCCATTCAGGTATTTATTATGATCAGGAAACACGGCCTGAAAAAGCCTCTCTTTGTGTAGAAGGCAATGCTCTATTATATGAATTCTGCCTGAAATACAAAGTGCCTGCCATTAAGACCGGAAAACTCATAGTCGCAACAAACAGAGAAGAAGAGGAAATACTTGAGATCTATTTACGACGCGCGCATCAAAACTCTGTACCGCGGGTAAAAATCATATCAGGCACAAAGGTTCAAGAGCTTGAGCCTAACGTGAGAGCCATATCAGCATTGCTTGTCCCTACAACAGGAATTATTGAACCGACAAGCCTTGTTTACAGGCTGTATACACTTGCATCAAATAACGGGACAGAATTTATTGCTGGAACGGAAGTAATTGGGCTTGAAAAAAATAATAATTCAATTCAAATCACTCTTCGCTATCCTGACGGCAAAATTGACATTATAGAGTCAAAAATTGTAATAAACGCTTCAGGTATTGATGCGGATTTAATTGCACGTCTATTTGATCCCCGTGCCCCATACGAACTTGATCCTGTTAGAGGAGAGAGTTATAAATTTTATGGTCACAAGAGACCGGATTTGTCACTTAAAGGCATGAATGTTTATCCGACCCCTGAATCAGTAATTACACCTCACGGCCGCCATTTCACTGTAGGGATTCATATAACCCCGACTTTTGGAGAGTTATCCTATCCTCCCGTATTGGATTCTACAGTCACAGTCGGGCCAAGGCTTGTACCGGTTAAAAATCGAAAGGCCTGGTCGGGCATCCCATCTGATCCAGGTATATTTTCCAGGAGAGTTCAATCTTTCTTCCCCGGGCTGAAAAAAAATGATCTTATATGGCACCAGGCAGGTCTCCAGGCAAGGCTGAAAGGTTTTCCTGATTTTATTATCAAGGCTGATTCCAGATGCCCAAACTTTATTAATCTTTTAGGCATTGACAGCCCGGGACTTACTTCATGCCTTTCTATTGCAGGCCGAGTTAAAAAGATGGTTGACAACCTGAAAGTGCTGAGGTTATAGACAAATATTATATAATCATATGTTTATATCTTTGACATTTTTTACTAATAACACCATAGGAAACCTGTAATGGAATTGATATCTGCAATCCAAGAAAGAGGCAGCACGCGGGCATTCCTGAATAAACCATTGGCCAAAGAAACCCTGGAAGAGCTTCTCCACCTTGCCGTACATGCTCCATCAGCAATCAACCTTCAGCCCTGGGAAATAGTTGTTGTGTCAGGGGAAGAAAAGGAAAGGCTGAGCAGGCTCCTGGTAAAGCGCATGAAGGAGAGGAATATCTCATGCGGTCCGGGAGCTAAAAGACCTCTTCCCGAGTACTATGTCCAAAGGGAGAGGGACCTTTTAGATGTAATGCTTCCAAATCTGCCTGAGCAGACATCATTTCAGGAATTTATAAATGAAGGAAGCTGTAACTTCTATGGAGCCCCCACAGCAATTATTATTACTCTGGACGAGGTTTTTTCAAACGCCAGATTGACTGACATAGGCATTCTTGTGGGGTATCTTGTTTTGGCGGCACATGCCCTTGACCTGGGAACCTGCCCGATTGGTTTGATAACTGCGTTTGATGAAGATATTAAGGATGAATTGTCTCTCACAGAAGATAAACATGTAGTTATTGGCATAGCTGTGGGCTATAGAGACACAAAGGACCCGATAAATCAGTCAAGGTCACTAAGAGTCCCGCTGGATGAAGTCGTAAAATGGCGCTGATCATTTTATCCTGTCTGCATGATTCATTTGACAAAAACGCTTTCCTTTAAGCCGATACATCCTTGAATAGACTGTTTTTCTTTTGCTGTCAGGCAGCAGAAACTCAAGACATGCTGTGTCTTTATGCTTGACTCATATCCATACTTTTCATAATATAAGAAGTTTTTTTAAAGAAGGAGGTCATATACTTTTTATGCAATTTACAACAGTGAGCAGTGTTCTTCCTCCAGGAAATTATTACTTCTCCGGAAATGAAGCAATTACTGAAGGCGCTATTGCTGCCGGTTGCCGGTTCTTTGCCGGTTACCCAATAACACCTTCCAGTGAAATTATGCAAAGAATTGCAACCCGCTTTAAAGACACAAAAGGTGTATTCATACAAATGGAAGATGAAATTTCTTCTATTGCCTCAGTCGTCGGGGCTTCATGGGCTGGAGGCAAGGCTATGACGGCCACTTCAGGACCAGGCTTCAGCCTTATGCAGGAAACGATCGGCTATGCTGCTTTTACCGAAACTCCGCTGGTCATTGTAGATATTCAGAGGGCAGGTCCAAGTACGGGGCAGGCAACCAAGGTAGGCAGTGGCGATATTATGCAGGCAAAATGGGGCTCTCACGGAGACTATCAAATTATTGCGCTCTCTCCATGGTCTGTTCAGGAGATGTATGAACATACAATAGATGCCTTTAACTTTTCAGAACAATATCGGGTTCCAGTAATTCTGCTTGGTGAACAGGCTATAGGGCATTTAAGAGAAAGAATCACTATCAAGCCTGCTGTCAATCTCTATAATCGGATAAAAAAGCCCGGGGCTCCGCCTTTTGGTTCAGATCGCGCTGACGGAGTTCCCCCTATGCCTGCTTACGGAGATGGAGAAAAACTTCTTATAACAGGTTCAACCCACGATGAACGTGGATTCAGGAAAACAGACGTACCGTCTGTCCATTCAAATCTCGTGAACCGGATCAACAAAAAAATATTGAATAACAGGGAAAAAATTTGTCAGGTTGAATCATATCATGTTGAGGACGCAAAACTTATTGTTGTCTCGTATGGATTTACAGCCAGAAGCTCTCTGTTTGCAGTTAATGAGATGAGAAAAGAAGGAAAAAAAATAGGATTAATTCGTTTGAAAACTATCTGGCCTTTTGCTGATCAGGCTATAAAAAATCTCAGCGAAACTGTGGAAAAGTTTTTTGTACCTGAGATGAACATGGGACAAATTGCAGGCGAAGTCATGAAATATACTGCATGCGATGTAATAGCTTTTGGTCAGACAGATGGCGATATCATCCATCCGCATCGAATAATACAGGAACTTAGGAGTATTATATAATGTATATAGAAAAGCAGGAGTTTATACGTCCGGAGATTAAGACAACACCATTTTGTCCTGGATGCGGACACAGAATTTTAATGAACCTTATACTCAAGGCCATTGAAGAGAGTCAAATTAATATGGATCAAATGCTTTTTGTGTCGGGAATAGGATGTGCGGCCTGGATACCAAGCCCGCATTTCAACGCTGACACACTTCATACTCTGCACGGAAGAGCAATTGCTTTCGCCACAGGGGCAAAATTATTGAATCCGGAACTAAGAACTGTCGTAATAAGCGGAGACGGGGATCTAACATCAATTGGCGGGAATCACCTTATCCATGCTGCCAGACGGAATATTGATTTGACGGTAATCTGTGCCAATAATATGATTTACGGGATGACAGGAGGCCAGGCAGCCTCCACATCTCCTCTGGGTACGGTTACAGCTACAACTATGGAAGGCAATGTAGAACGCCCTTTTGATCTGTGCAAACTGGTACTGGGTGCCGGAGCGGAATATGCGGCAAGGTATTCAATAACGCAGAAATCCGGACTTATTAATTCAATAAAAAATGCACTTTCTATACCCGGGTTTACATTTATCGAGGCCCTGTCTCCCTGTCCTACTCATTTTGGCAGACGTAACAGATATGATTCGCCTGCAGACATGATGAAAATGTTAAAGAAAAGCTGCATATCCAAAGATGATGTTAAACATCTAAGAGAAGAGGAATTGAAAAATAAGATAATGACCGGAGAATTTACATATGGGACATATTAAACAAATTCGTTTCTGCGGCGTTGGTGGTCAGGGCGTTGTACTTTCTGGAACAATCCTGGGACATGCTGCTATACATGATGAAAAATGGGTTTATGGCGCAGATGATTACGGAGCACAGGCAAGGGGAGGCTCTGCAGAATCTGAAGTCATAATCTCCAACCACCCTATTATGTTTCCTCATGTCATAGAAGCAGATATACTTGTTTCATTTTCACAGGATGCCTATGACAAATATATCCAAAATATAGACGAAAAAGGAGCTCTCGTTATTTATGATGACCACAATATCAACCCCGGCAAGATGAATGGCGCTCAACAGATCAGCATCCCGGCAATTCATACAGCCATACACGAATTACACACTAAGCAGGTAGCAAATATTATTACTTTGGGGGCATTAGCAGGAATAACCGGAATAGTCAGCAAAGATGCACTAATCGCAGCTATTGCTGCAAATGTCCCGGAAAGATTTAAAGAAGTGAACCTTAAAGCTGTTGAGATCGGGTTCAATCTGGGCATACAAAGCCAGCATTCCTGAATCCCTTTCAAAATCTTAGAGGAATGGCTTTATGAAATTCTTAACCCTTAAAAGGAGGGGTAATTAATATGGTCTTAAGAAAACTAATGATTTTTTTAGTGGCAGCAGCCTTAATATTTATCCCTGCTGGTTCTGGTGTAATGGCTCAAAGCGGTTTTGACCAGGAAAAAATTTCTCCCGATTTAGCAATGGCAGGAGATATTCTCTTTGTAAGACCCATAGGCATTGTTGGAACTGCTATTGGAACGGTTCTTTTTATTGTATCTGTTCCATTTTCAGCCGCAGGTGGAAATACTAAACAGGCTTTTCAAAAGATGGTGGCAGAGCCCGCCGAATTCACATTTAAAAGGCCTATTGGTGTATTTCCTGATAAAGATCAAACCCCCTGAGTGTCTAACGTCATAGCACTTCGTTTTAAGGGGAATTAATACCTTTGTTAGCTCTTAAAGACCAGGTCCCTGAGGTATAGATTTATCAAAAGACAGCTATCTTCTTTAAATATCGACCATCGCAACAATTTCATATAAAAAAAAGCGCAACCTGTTAAGGTCACGCAAAATAAAAAATTATGGTGCCGAAGGCGGGACTTGAACCCGCACGGGCGTAACCCACTACCCCCTCAAGATAGCGTGTCTACCAAATTCCACCACTTCGGCATGAATAATTCTCCTGATTATTTCTTTTCCTGGGTCTCCCCACTTTGAATGGGGACCTGTGTCTGAGGGACTTCATCCATTATAGAGGATGAACCGCCTTTTCCGAAGAAAATCGAAAGTCCAAGCGATGTCAGCATAAATACAATAGCAATTATTGTTGTAACTTTATGCATAAAAGATGTTGCACCTGAACTCCCGAAAACGGTTTGGCTTGACCCCCCAAAGGCCGCCCCCATGCCCGCTCCCTTTCCTTTTTGAAGAAGAACAATCAAAATTAAAGCTATACATATTGCAATATGCAAAGCTATAATAAGTAATTTCATAAAGTTGCCTCAATTATTAAGCAGTAAATCTCTGTAAAAGCTCTTTATTATCATATCTAAAGAATAATGCAATAAAAAACCATTTATATTCGCATTTGATTTTTTTTGCAAATTACTCACAATAACTTATTCTGGAAATGCATGATCTTAATAAAAAGATCTGCCTTCAGGCTGGCCCCTCCAACAAGGCCGCCGTCAATATCTGGTTGTGACATCAAATCTGCAACATTGTCGGGATTCACGCTCCCTCCATACAATATGCGAACCCGGGCTGCAGTTTCATCGTTAAATTCCTCTTTAATCCACTTCCTGATAAAATGATGTACCTCCTGGGCCTGTTCCCCTGAGGCAGTACGTCCAGTACCAATAGCCCATACAGGCTCATATGCCAAAATAGTGGAAACTGGCATACCTGCATTATTTTTTCTCAAATATAGAAGTGAGTTGTCCAGTTGATTCTTGATAACATCAAAGGTCTTTCCGTTCTCTCGCTCTTCAAGGGTTTCTCCTATGCAGAGGATTGGAATCAGACCTTGAACAACCGCTGCCTTGACTTTAAGATCAATAAGGTCATCAGTCTCTTTAAAAAGGATTCTTCTTTCTGAGTGCCCAAGAATAACATGAGTACACCCTGCTTCCTTAAGCATTGGCCCTGATATTTCCCCGGTATAGGCCCCGTTCATCTCCCAGTGCATGTTTTGCGCACCTAACTTTATTCCTGAGTTACCTATGGCGTTATTTACAGCGCCCAGGCTTGTAAACGGAGGGGCAATAAGGACATCTACTTCATCAAGATCAGCAATATGAGGTGCTATGCTCTCAACGAGTTTAACGGATTCCTTGACATCTAAATTCATTTTCCAGTTGCCGGCAATTAAATGCCTCCTTTTAATCATTTGCCTATTCCCCAATTATTTTAGATAAAATTATAACTCGGAGTTAAATTCTTCTCACGAAACAACTTAAAGGTATCTTTGTTATCGACTGGCCATATAAGCTGCAAGCTCCACCAATCGAGTGGCATAACCGTATTCATTATCATACCAGGACAACACCTTTACTAAATCTCCTATAACCATGGTAGAGGGCCCATCTACTATTGAGGAAACTGAAGAGCCGTTGAAATCAATTGATACTAAAGGTTCTTCAGATAATTTCAATATACCCTTTAAATAACTGTCAGCAGCCTTTTTCATTGCATTGTTGATTTCATCGGCAGTTGCAGGTTTGCTGAGTTGAGCAACAAGATCAACGACCGATACATTTGGAGTTGGAACACGAATCGCCATTCCGTTCAATTTTCCTTCCAGTTGAGGAAGAACTAAAGAAACAGCCTTAGCTGCACCAGTTGTAGTAGGTATCATGGAAAGAGCCGCAGACCTGGCTCTCCTAAGGTCCCTGTGTGGAAAATCGAGCAGGCGTTGATCACCTGTATATGCGTGTGTCGTGGTCATAAGCCCTTTTTCAATTCCAAATTTTTCAAGCAGCACTTTACAAACCGGGGCAAGGCAATTGGTTGTGCATGAGGCGTTTGATACTATGCTGTGCCTTTTTGGATCATATTCATTTTGATTCACGCCCATAACAATTGTAACATCCGGCCCCTTTGCAGGTGCTGATATTATAACCTTTTCTGCACCACCATCCAGATGACGTGCAGCCTTATCACGTTCGGTAAAGAGGCCTGTACATTCAAATACAGTTTGCACGCCTGCCTTACCCCAGGGCAGGTTGGCTGGATCTTTTTCCGAATGAATCTCTATTTCTTTCCCGTTTACGATAAGCGAATGATCAGTGTTCGAAATATCCGCATTCAACACACCATGTACAGAATCATATTTCAGCAGATGCGCCAGTGTCCCGGGATCAGTTAAATCATTTATTGCTACAAATTCTATATCGCTGTTATTCATCCCTGCTCGAAAAACCATTCTGCCTATACGACCAAAACCATTTATTCCCGATTTTAAAGACATCTTCAACCTCCTGTTATTTTTTCCCTCCGGACAGTTTGATTCCGGGCCATTATTACTTGAAAATGCCGATATTGTGCATTCTATTGCCCAATTTTTCCAGACTTCCGTGAGCTTTTAATTTATATCACTCTGAGGTAACGATAAAACCATAATAATAGCATCTTCATTAGTATCTTTATAATATCTTTCCCTACGTGCTATCTCCCTGAAACCTTCTCTTTGATAGAGTGCAATAGCCGAAAGGTTCGACGGTCTGACCTCCAACCAAATATATTCAATACCTTCGGATGCCCCTATATTAATCATTTTTTTTAAAAGACGATTACCAAATCCTTTTCCGCGTCTTCCAGGATGGACTGCAATATTCATTAAATGAATTTCCCCGGCAAACATCCAAAAACAGATATACCCGCAAAACTCAGTATTTACAATAATTGCCCACAGGTGTGAAACCCTGTTCACCAACTCTCTCTCAAATGAATCCAGGCTCCATGGAGATGAAAATGAAACATTTTCTATTTCCAAAAGACTGTTTTGGAACAATGGGAAGTTTTTTTCTGTAACCTCAACAAACAATATCATTCCATTTTCAGTAATTTTCCGGCTAAAGCAATACTCCTTATTCCCGCCTGTTGTGCTTTTTCGCCCAATTCAGCAAGGGTCATTGAAACTCTGTCCTGAGCAACAGCAACAACCATAGGCAAATTTACACCAGTCAGGACTTCAACCATCTCTTCTTTCAAAAAAGACAGACTGAGATTTGACGGGGTCCCTCCGAACATATCCGTCAGGACAAGGACTCCTTGACCTTTGTTGAGTGCCTTAATTTTCTTATCTATGGTTTTTAATATTTCCTCAGTTTCAGTAGTCTGTGTAATAGAGATCGAATCAGCAGCTTCGATTCGTCCCAAAATAAGCTCTGCTGCATTTAAAAACTCTCTGCCAAGGTCACAGTGAGAAATAATCAGTAATCCAATCATAATTATCCAGATATTCCTTCCTTAATTATAAAGATTCTTCGTCACTCTGAATTATGGTTTGATAAATCTCTTCTCTATCTTTCGCTTCCATCAATTTTTTCCGTAAAGCATTGCTTTTAAGCAATTTCGCTATTTTCGCCAGGACTTGCAGATGGACACTGGACGAATTTTCAGGGGCTACAAGCAGACAAAAAAGATAGGCAGGTTGTCCATCAATGGAATCAAAATCAACACCGTCCTTGCATCTGCCGAATGAAATAACCGGCTTACTGACACCTTTCATCTTCCCGTGTGGAATGGCAACTCCATCACCAATGCCCGTTGTTCCGAGGCGCTCCCTTTCTACAAGAACCTTGACAAGCGCCCCCTTTTCTATGGACGGCTCATGATTTGAAACAGCATTTGCCAGCTCCTCTAAAACGCCTTTCTTGTCAGTACACCTCAAATCGGGCATAATATTATTTACATCTATTATTTCAGAAAGTTTCATCGTAATAATCCGTTAGTAATTCATTAACAAAAAGCCATGCCCATAAGGACATTGAATGCAGCAAAAAGCAGCCATTCTGTAACCAGACATAATTAAAATATGTTTCATCTTCACCGCCATAAATTTAAAAGAAGGGGATACATCGTTTTCAAATTCTAATTCAGGATACTCCCTGCCCGTATAACATGTCCAGATTTATGGAATTATTTATATTATTCAAAAACGATATCATTTTCACTGCAAAAACATGGCCATTAATATCAAAAAACAGCAATTAAAGCAAAAAATCTCCTAGTCAGGTTCAACGAGTCCAAGATTGCCATCACTCCGTTTATGGATAACGTTTATCTCCCTTGATTTTGCATTTCGAAAAACTAAAAAGTCCTGTTTTAAAAGACCAAGCTGCATGGCTGCTTCTTCAGGGTCCATGGGTTTGGCAACCATTTTTTCAACCTCTATCACAGGTTCCTCTTGATCAGTTATTATTGCCTCTTCTTTCTCATCACTAATTAACATGTTTTCATTTTTCAGATTTTCCGGTCTATGGCTTCTGATTTTAGACAAATGCCTTTTAACCTGTTTTTCAATCTTATCCATAACCTGATCAATTGCCGAATACATATCACCTGTTTCTTCCATACCTTTTAACAGGGTTCCATTCAAATTCAGGTTAACATCTGCTTGATGCCTGAATTTTTCCACCGATAATACGACGTGTGCTTCCATAGGAGAATCAAGATATTTTTTAATTTTGGAAAGCTTCTCCTCTGCATAGAGTTTCAAACTTTCTATAGGTTCAGTATGTCTGAATGTTACCGTAATATCCATAAAATTTACCTCCATAAAAAGAAATATAATAAAAATAAGGACTTGGTATTATTGCAATTTTTATTCTAATTATTGGTTCAAAAGCCTGAAATCCCTGTCCGCCTTATATGCATATATCCAATTTCCGGATACAGTAACCGGTAGATATATATCAGGGGGTTACTGAGAGTTCATTTACTTTCAGTTTTCAGCAAAAGCAGCAGCAAAATTTAAAATACTGACATAGAAAAGCATTTTCAATATGGGTTTTTCCGCTTTCTCGATGGTAATATTCCCATCGATTCTCGATATTTAGCAATAGTTCGACGTGCTACCTTTATATTCAGTTTCTTTAAAATATCCACAATTTCTATATCACTATAAGGTTTGGCAGCATCTTCTGTATTAATAATTTTCCGGATCTGATCTCTTACACTTTCAGAGGCAATAGTTCCTCCATCTGTTCCGTTAATAGCGCTGTTAAAAAAAAACTTCAATTCATATAAACCCTGCGGAGTCTGTACATATTTGTTTGTTGTAACTCTGCTGACAGTTGATTCGTGCATTGAAATGTCTTCGGCAACATCACGAAGAACAAGCGGCTTAAGTTTGGTTATCCCATCATCAAAAAATCCTTTCTGAAAACGTATAATACTTTCTGTTACTCTGTAAATAGTCCTTTGTCGCTGCTGGATACTCTTAATTAACCAGGCAGCTGATTTAAGCTTCTCCTGGATGTATTCCCTGGCATTCTCAGAAATCGAGGCCCTGTTTCTTAAGAGTTCTTTATAGTAAGCGCTGACCCTTAATTTAGGCATACCGTCTTCATTTTGTATTATTTGATAGTTTTCGCCAACCTTATAAACATAAATATCTGGAGTTACAAAAATGGTCTCCTCGTCAGAGAAGCTCCTGCCAGGTTTCGGGTCCAATCCTCGTATTATTGAAACAGCCATAAGAATTTCCTTCACCTGAACTGACAGTTGCTTTGCAACCTGATCAAATTTTTTATCCTCAAGGGATTCAAGATGATCCATTATCAATTTTTCAACAATAGTACCTCCAAGATTCTGAAACCTGGCCTGTATGAGCAGGCATTCCCTGACATCTCGAGCTGCGACGCCAACCGGGTCAAAAAGCTGAATGATATTTAAAGTCTCTATAACCTTTTCCAGAGGGCAGCCTGTAGCCAAAGAGATTTCTTCCAGTGTGATGTCGAGGTAGCCGTTTTCATTCAAATTACCAATAATAAAGACTCCCACCTCTCTTTGCTCTTCATCAAGATTACTCATTTTCAGTTGCCATATAAGGTGGGAATAGAGATTCGTTCCAGTAGATACGACATTGTCAAGAAAGCTAAAATCTCTTTCATCATTAGGTGTATCAAGGCTGCCCGTGTTGTATTCCGAGATATAAGTTTCCCAATCAACGTCATCTCTGGCATGTTCATCTATTGTTACCTCAGCCAGATCATTTATATTTTTTTCCGAGTCCTCTTTTTCCCCCTCAAGCCTGGGATCAGCCTCATCTTCTTCTACAACTTGCTCTTCTAACACTGGATTGATCTCCAGCTCCTCCTGAATGGCCTCAAGCAGTTCAAGCCTGGAGAGCTGAAGCAATTTGATAGCCTGCTGCAGTTGGGGCGTCATTATAAGTTGCTGAACTAAACCCAGCGATTGTCTTAATTCCAATGTCATAATTAAAAGCTCAATACTCTATCTGACCAGGTAAATTCGGATTCTTTAAAGTGATAATGAGATAAAATCCAAAGCAGAAATTTAATTTTCAGAAAGCCATCAAAATTACATATTAAAATTCTCTCCAAGATAAACAGTTCTTGCTATCTCACTTTGTACAATATGATCCGGGGTACCATCTTCAATTATTTTTCCTTCACTGATAACATATGCCCTGTCACAAATATTCAGGGTTTCCCTGACATTATGATCAGATATAATAATGCCCAGCCCACGGCTCTTTAAATGCCTTATAATCTGCTGAATATCATTTAGAGCAAGCGGGTCAATCCCGGCAAAAGGTTCATCCAGCAGTATAAATCTTGGATCTGTTACTAAGGCCCTGGTAATCTCAAGCCTGCGCCGCTCTCCCCCTGAAAGTGACAAAGCTTTTTGCTTGGCAAGGTGTGTAATATTAAGTTCACTTAATAGTGCTTCAAGCCGGGCCTTCCTTTCCTCATCAGATATATTCAGAGTTTCCAGAATAACCATCAGATTTTGCTCTACGGTCAGCTTTCGAAATACTGATGACTCCTGCGCTAAATAATTAATACCCTTCCTTGCTCTTATATGCATTGGATCAGATGTAATATTTCTTCCATCAAGATAAACCATGCCTTCATCATGTTGCGTTAGACCTACAAGCATATAAAAAGTTGTGGTCTTGCCGGCACCATTTGGGCCTAAAAGCCCGACAATATAACCCCGCTCAACCTCAATACTTACATGATCCACAACTGTTTTTTTATTATATATCTTTACTAAATCCTCGGCTCGAAGTGTTTCTTTTGCAGCATTCACCGATATCACCTTTTTTCACGCTTCGGAAAAATAATAGCCCTTACTTTCTTATCTTCTTCGCTCTCCACCACACTCCTGTTTTCTTTCAAAAATATAGTTATGCGGTCTCCTTCGACGAAATCTTTTCCCTGTACGACAACAGGGTTATCAGAAAGGACTATTTTCTCATCCTGAGGATAATAAACAGCCTCGTTCGCAGTCGCTTCCCCGCCCTGAGCTCTTGTAATCCTTACCTTTCCAGTTGCAATTATTTTTTCAATACTGGTATCAACACCTTCACTTCTATCCAGAGCAGGCCGGTTTTTGTAATGAACCACCATTTTTTGACAATCTATAACAAAATCTTCTTTTTTCGCATTCACTTCACCAGTAAATATAATCTGTTTACTGGTCTCAATAACTTCAAGCGTATTTGCCTTAATGATTATCGGCTCCTGTTCAGATTTTGAAAAGGTCTGTTTTAATCCCTGAGCCCCGGCAAAACACTCTAACAAAACATAAAAAAGAAAGATAATAAACAGAATAAACCGGGTGTGCCTCAGATTCTTCATTAAATTAAACGCTCCGCATCCATGATAGTGGCAGTAACATTTGACAGTATTTTAACATTCTCTTTTTCAAAATCAAAGAAAAGGCCGATGCCTTGCACCGAAAAAAACGGGCCGAATATTTGAACAGGTTCATGAGTGCTAAGGCAAGAGCTTTTTTCATTGATAAGAATATATTGAGAAGTAAATTTATATCCATTTCCCGAATAACCCTCCAAATCCCCCCATAGTTCAATCTTGCCAGAGACTCTTGAATATTTGCCGTTATTTCCCTCCAGTTTAAACCATGGCCTGTTTTTAGGCTCCACTTTCAGCACAAAATCATTAAAGATAATGTTGTTACTCCCGTTGGAAAATTTCACCTCAACAGCATCCAGTACCCATTTCATGCCTTCGTCCTGATCATCATGAACATAGTGAATATCTTTAAGATTCACTCCCTGTGAGGCGATTTTATTCAAAACAGGATTTTTAATAATTTCTTTACCGGATCTTATCAGATAGAAAGAAACCAGGAGCAGCACAATCCCTAATCCTAAAAGAGGCCATTGTTTTTTAAGGAAGCCTTTCATATTAATCGCTAATATATCAGGGGCCAAATTGTTCTGTAAAGATTATTCTTGTCAAGAGCCTTACAATCCATACTGCCATTTTCCCTGAGATTTGATTATCAATTCACATACCTCTCTAACAGCTCCATGACCACCCTTACTTTCTGTTATTATGTCGGAGGCCCTCCTGACTTCTTCTGCTGCGTCAGCCACAGCAATTTTTAAACCTGCCTCCATAAACATTCCAAGATCAGGCAGGTCATCTCCCATACAGCAAACTTCCTGCTTTTTAAGGCCTTTTTCTGCTATCAGTTTTCTGCAAACTGATTGTTTATCTGAAACGCCCTGGTATAGTTCCATTATACCCAGGTCTTCTGAACGACGGCAAAGAGCCTCAGACCTCCGGCCGGTAACAAGAGCAACCATTACCCCTGCTTCCATGAGCATTCTCAACCCATGACCATCTTTGACATCAAAAGATTTTGTCTCTTCTCCCCGTGCATTTAATATTATCCGTCCGTCTGTTAAAACACCATCCACATCGAGTATAAGCAGCTTAATCTTTGCAGACTTTTTTTCAGTCATCCCGTATGTTTCATCCTTGCTCTTACAATGCATGTTATAATCACATGCATATCTTTACAGATTATTGAAAAGATAATTCAGGTGTGAATCAGGTCAAAAATTTTCTTCAGCATAATCAACAAATCGCGGACTTCATGGAGCGGCAATGCATTGGGTCCGTCGCATAAGGCACGTTCCGGATCAGGATGAACTTCCATGAACACTCCATCAGCCCCGGCCGCAACCGCTGCCCTCGAGAGCGGTCCAATAAATTCTCTCTGACCTCCTGAACAAACACCTTGTCCTCCCGGGAGCTGTACGCTGTGTGTAGCATCATAAACAACCGGAAAGCCCATGTTTTTCATTATCGCTATTGATCTGATATCAACGACCAGATTATTGTAACCAAAAGATGTGCCCCGTTCTGTGACTATTATGCCATAATTATCTGTGGAAGTGATTTTGCTGACAACATGTTCCACATCCCAGGGCGAAAGAAACTGACCTTTTTTAATATTGATAGGAAGCCCTGTTCGTGCAGCGGCCAAAACAAGATCGGTCTGACGGCACATAAAAGCTGGAATTTGAATAATATCAAGTATCTCTTTTGCCTTTTGTATTTCTTCAACTGTATGGACATCAGACAGGACCGGTAATTTTGTTGTGCATTTTACTTTCCCGATGATCTCAAGCCCCTTATCTATGCCCGGACCTCTGAAAGAACTCACGGAAGTCCTGTTTGCCTTGTCATAAGATGTCTTGAAAATCACCGGAATAAGAAGCTCTTCACCGACTTTTTTTAAAAAATGGGCTATTTCCAGAGTCGTTTCTTCATCTTCAATAACACAGGGCCCGGCTATCAGAAAAAACGGACCGTTTTCATCAATTGTCAACTTATCTATTTTAACAGGAGTTCTCATTTTGGTTCCGGCATTCGATTATTTATTCGTTACCGCATATTCCTCATTTCACTTTATATTATTGTTATCTCAAGGTACGAGGAAAGTCAAGGCGAGTGGTGCCTGTCCATGCACGGGATTTGTTTTCACCTGACAAGAAAAAACGGGCTTTCTCCCAAGGCTGTAATAAAATGCCAGGAGAAAAAGCCCGCTATTATCATTTTAAAGATTTAACAAAAAACCAGATTACAGTCTGTCTTTCACAAGCTGGTCAACTACACTCGGATCCGCCAGTGTAGATGTATCACCTATTTCATCGACCTGGTCCGCAGCGATCTTCTTCAGAATCCTTCTCATGATCTTGCCGCTTCTTGTCTTGGGAAGAGCATCAGCCCATTGTATCTTCTCAGGGGTAGCTATTGGACCTATCTCTTTTCTTACATGGGCCACCAGTGTTTTTATCAGATCATCACTCTTTTCTACACCTGCGTTAAGAGTTACAAAAGCATAAATAGACTGGCCTTTGAGCTCGTGGGGATAACCCACAACCGCGGCCTCAGCTACTGTATCATGCGCAACCAGGGCGCTTTCAACTTCTGCCGTTCCCATTCTGTGACCGGACACATTGATAACATCGTCAATACGGCCTGTTATCTGGTAGTAAGCGTCTTTATCCCTGCGGGCGCCGTCACCAACCGTATAGTAACCCGGGAACTGCTCAAAATAGGTCTCCTGGAACCTTTTGGGGTCACCGTACACACCTCTCATGATACCGGGCCAGGGTTTCTGGATGACGAGGGCACCGCTTGCAACAGTTTCTTTAAGCTCTTTACCTTCATCATCCACCAGGGCAGGCAATACGCCCATAAAGGGTACTGTTGCCATGCCTGGTTTGATGTCAATGGCACCTGGGAGCGGGGTAATCAGGATTCCACCCGTCTCTGTCTGCCACCAGGTATCAACAATCGGGCACTTGCCCTTTCCGATTACATTGTAATACCAGTTCCATGCCTCGGGATTGATGGGCTCACCCACTGTCCCAAGGATCCTGAGAGATGATATGTCAGCCTTCTTGGTCCACTCATCACCCTCTCTGGCAACCGCCCTGATAGCTGTCGGAGCGGTATAGAAGATACTGACCTTGTATTTCTCCACTACCTTCCAGAAACGGCTTACATCAGGATAGGTGGGCACGCCTTCAAACATAACCGAGGTGGCTCCGTTGCAGAGGGGGGCATACACGATGTAACTGTGACCTGTGACCCATCCGATATCTGCCGTGCACCAGTAGACTTCATCTTCCTTGTAATCAAAGATCATCTTGTGTGTATATGCTGTGAAGACAAGATATCCGCCGGTGGTGTGCATAACGCCCTTGGGTTTTCCCGTTGAACCTGATGTATAAAGAATGAAAAGAGGATCTTCGGCATCCATCCATTCGGGCTCGCATTCCGCGCTGACCTTGGCCATTTCATCATCCCACCAGAGGTCTCTGCCATCCTGCCAGTCACATTTAATCTTGTCACCAACCCTTTTTACAATAATAGACTTTTCAACGGACGGGCAGTCCTTGATTGCAGTATCTGCATTGGTCTTCTGCGGCACTGCCTTGGCACCTCTGAATGTTCCGTCACAGGTAACCAGCATCCTGGCCTCACTGTCCTGGATCCTGTCTCTCAGGGCATCTGCGCTGAACCCGCCGAAAACTATGCTGTGGATAGCGCCGATCCTTGTACAGGCCAGCATTGAAATAGCGAGTTCGGGGATCATGGGCAGATAAATACAAACCCTGTCTCCCTTTTTGATGCCATGGGCCTTCAGCACGTTGGCAAACTTACAGACCTCTTCGTGAAGCATTTTATATGTAAATGCCTTGTCCTCACCTGGCTCATTTCCTTCCCACTGTATGGCTACCTTGTCACCCCTTGTCTTCAGGTGCCTGTCAAGGCAGTTATAAGAAACATTCAGCTTGCCGCCTTCAAAGTACTTGACATAAATTTCACCCTTCCTGATATCAAAATTATAGTCTTCGACCTTGTCCCATTTTTTAAACCATTCCACATACTCAGAAGCAATCTCAGCCCAGAAACCATCGGGATCATCAATCGATCGTTTCCATAGCTTTTCATACTCATCCTTGCCTTTTATGTAAGCCTTTGCTTTAACTTCTTCCGGTACCGGATAAACATCTTTTAATTCAAATTTTTCCTCTGCCATTTTTTAACTTACCTCCAGTTGTTTTATTATTATATGCCCCGATCTAACGAACTTATATTCTAAAAAGTTAGATATAAAAAATCACTAAATCATTGTCAAGTATATTTTTATTTGCCAGATTATGCATTAATTTCATTTATGCATAACAATCTGATACATGAAGCCTTACCCTTATTGACCTTATATTTTCTCTCATAAACAAAACATCTTCTAAGTGCAAGTAATGCGAAGTGTGCAGACAGTCTGGTTTTTTGATACGAAATTTATTTCATCCCGCCTCTGTTTTTTTAAAACCATGAAAATCAAAAGCAAAAAAAGCCAGTATGTAATTCCCCAGATATTGACTTATCATCTTACTGAACTTAATTTTATCTATAATTAATGCAAAGCATCTAATTAGCTGTTTTATAACATATGCCCACAGGAGGGAAAGCATATGAGATTTGATAAATTTACACTTAAGGCGCAGGAAGTAATTCAAGTTTCTCAACAATTTGCCGAAAGATTCGGACATCAGCAAATAGAACCAGAACACGTGGTTCGAGCTATTCTTGATCAAAAGGAGGGAGTTATTCCTCCTCTGCTCGGTAAAATAGGGGCCGATCAGACAGGGCTTATAAAATCCTTTGAAACTGCCCTGGAAAAAATCCCCCGTGTTTCCGGAGAAGGTTATGGGCAGGCATATCTATCTTCCCGTTCAAAAGCTGTTCTGGATAAGGCTTTTTTAGAAGCCGAACAAATGAAAGACGAATTCGTCAGTCTTGAGCATATCCTTTTATCAGCATCTGAGGAGAAAAAGGGAGAGGCCGCTAAAATTCTTACATTGGCAGGCATTACAAGAGACGCAATTCTAAAGGCCCTTGTTGATATCAGGGGCGGCCATAGAATAAAAGATCAGAATCCCGAAGACAAGTATCAGGCACTTGAAAAATTCAGCAGAGACCTTACCGATATTGCTTCAAAAGGTAAGCTGGACCCGGTGATAGGCCGCGATGATGAAATACGACGGACAATTCAGGTATTATCAAGGAGAACAAAAAACAACCCGGTCCTTATCGGAGAACCAGGAGTAGGAAAAACCGCAATAGTTGAAGGACTGGCCCAGCGGATTGTACAGGGAGATATTCCTGAAACCTTAAAAGACAAGAGAGTTGTGGCACTGGACATGGGTGCACTCATTGCAGGCGCAAAATACCGCGGAGAATTTGAAGACAGGCTGAAGGCAGTTCTTAAAGAGATAATCGAATCAAATGGCCAGATTATTCTTTTTATAGATGAAATGCATACTCTGGTCGGAGCAGGTGCTGCCGAAGGAGCTGTGGATGCATCAAATATGCTCAAGCCTGCACTTGCAAGAGGTGAGCTGAAATGTGTTGGCGCCACAACCATTAAGGAATACAGAAAATATATCGAAAAAGACGCCGCTCTTGAAAGACGCTTTCAACCTGTGATGATTGAAGAACCAAGCGTTGAAGACACGATATCTATCCTGCGCGGGCTGAAAGAAAAATATGAAGTTCATCATGGCGTACGCATAAAAGACTCTGCCCTTGTAGCTGCCTCAACCCTCTCTCACAGGTATATAACTGACAGATTTTTGCCTGATAAGGCAATTGACCTGGTGGATGAAGCTACAAGCCGTCTCCGAATTGAAATAGACAGCATGCCTGCAGAAATCGATGATATCCAGAGAAAAATCACCCAACTCGAAATAGAGAGAGAAGCCCTTAAAAAAGAAAGAGACCAGGCATCCAGGGACAGACTTAAAACCCTTGAAAATGAGCTTAACTTATTAAAGGCTCAGACCGGTGAAATGATCTCTCATTGGAAAAAAGAAAAGGAAACCATCTCAAGGATAAGGGAAATAAAGGAAAAACTTGAATCGACGAAATCAGAGGCCCAGATAGCAGAACGCCAGGGAGATCTGACCAGGGCAGCCGAACTGAAGTACGGGACCCTTATTGATCTTGAAAAGAGGCTGGATGAGGAAAACAGGAGACTCGAAGAATCTCAATTGGATCAAAAGATGTTGAAGGAGGAGGTGGACAGCGAAGACATTGCAGAGGTCGTTGCTAAATGGACAGGTATACCCGTATCAAAAATGATGGAGGGAGAAAAGGAAAAGCTCCTGAATATGGAAGAAAGACTCTCACAAAGAGTGATAGGACAGAAAAATGCCATTGTTGCTGTATCCAATGCAGTACGACGTGCGCGTTCAGGACTTCAGGACCCGAACAGACCGATCGGATCCTTTATTTTCATGGGGCCAACCGGAGTGGGAAAGACAGAGCTTGCAAGGGCTTTGGCCGAATTCCTGTTTGATGATGAACAGTACATGGTCCGTGTGGACATGTCGGAATATATGGAAAAGCATTCTGTAGCACGACTGATTGGTGCACCTCCAGGCTATGTCGGATACGAGGAGGGTGGTTACCTGACAGAGTCAGTTAGAAGACATCCTTATTCAGTAGTTCTTTTTGATGAAATCGAAAAGGCCCATCCTGATGTCTTCAATGCCCTTCTGCAGATCCTGGATGACGGCAGGATGACAGACGGCAAGGGGCGAACTGTTGATTTCAAAAATACTGTTCTGATTATGACATCTAATGTGGGAAGCCAGTGGATCCAGGAACTGGGTGCACAAAATCAACCTGAAATGGAAAAACGCATTATGGAATCACTCAGGGCAACTTTTAAACCTGAATTTCTTAACCGAACCGATGATATAATTATTTTTAATTCTCTCAGCCTTCAGGAGATTATGAAAATCGTTGACATTCAGATAAATCAATTAGGCAAACGCCTTAAAACCGCAAAAATCACAGTTGAACTCACTGATAAAGCCAAGAAATTTCTTGCTGATTCCGGCTTTGATCCCGTCTACGGAGCCAGGCCCCTTAAAAGGGCTATTCAGCACCTGGTGCAGGATCCACTGGCAATGAAAATACTGGACGGGTCCGTAAAGGAGGGAGACCATTTAAAACTTGATAAAAAAGACAATAAGATAATTTTCAGCGGAGACGCCTAGAGACCTTTGAAGTTTGTTATTTTGAGGAGTGTTGACAACGAGAAAGCTTGATGATTCAATTCTGTTAAGATTTCTCCTCATATTATTCTAAGCCCTCAATTGTATATCACTGAGCTGGCGAAAACGCCCGTTTATCGACAGAAGGTATTCTCGGGTGCCGGACTCCACTATCCGGCCTCCTTCCAAAACAAATATCCGGTTTGATCTCCTTACTGTGCTCAGCCGGTGTGCTACAACCAGGATGGTTCTGCTGCCCTTCAGCTTTTCAATGGCTTCCTGAACGAATTTTTCGCTTTCGGCATCAAGAGCTGAAGCCGCCTCATCCAGAATCAATACGGCAGGGTCAATCAGAATTGCTCTGGCAATAGCTATACGCTGTCTCTGCCCTCCTGACAGAAGTACTCCCTGGTCCCCCACAACAGTCTCATATCCCTCAGGTTGTGCCTTTATAAAATCATGGGCATAAGCAGCCTTTGCCGCCTCAATTATCTGATCCATGTTTTTCTCAGGATGTCCATAATTTATATTATTGGCTATGGTGTCATTAAAAAGGATAACTTCCTGGTTGACAATCCCAATCTGCCTGCGAAGGGATTCAAGTCTGACATCCCTTATATCATTTCCATCAATCCTGATGGCTCCGCCGCTAACATCGTAGAAACGCGGAATCAAATCCATAAGCGTGCTTTTTCCTGCCCCTGTTGATCCCACAAAAGCCACCATTTCACCTGCCTTAACCTCAAACGATATATCTCTTAATACTAATTCATTAATTGAATAGCCAAAACTGACCCTGTCAAATAAAATAGAATTCTTATGTCTTGGAAGAGTATTTGCTCCGGGCATTTCCTGAATGGATGGAACAGTGTCCATTATGCCGAAAACCCGTTTTGTCGCTCCCTGAAGTGTCCTCAGATTATTGTTCACAAGGGCAAGCCTTTTGATAGGGGCATAAACCCTTGAAAAGGCATAAACCATGGACATGAGTTCTCCCAGAGAATGATGAAAATATGTTTTTCCGACAATCAGGATTGCAGGCAATACTAAAAAAACAGTTGAATCCATCATTGGGCCAAGCCCCAGCTCCCACCTGCTCCAGTGCATAACCCTTTTATAAAGATGGTTAGCCAGTCCTCGAAACTTTTTTACCTCTTTATCACCCATGAAAAACCCATGAACAACTTTAAGGCAAAGCAGTATCTCCTGGTATGCTGAGGTAACATCTGAAGTGGCATCCTGAACCCTTGTTGAATGTTTTTTTACCTTTCTTCCAAACAGACGAATCAATCCCACTATAATGGGGACAACAAAAAAGACGAGCAGCGTAAGTCTGTAATTCATAAAAAACAGATAAAACAGAAAGACCAGCGCAGTCAGCGGGTACTCGATCAGGCCTATCAGGACATTCGCAATCAGTCCCTGCAGTACTGTCAGGTCGGCGGTAGACCTCGCAATCAGTTCCCCTGTTTTTCTGGTATGGTAAAAACCCAGGGGAAGAGAAACAAATTTCTTAAAAAGATCTATCCTTAAAGATCTCACAGACCTGTTCGAAAAGGCAGCAGCAGAAAGACCGCTTAGATAGATGGTAACGGATTTAAAAAGGATGGAAACAAATGCCACCGAGGTAAGGATAACAAGGAGCCTGTTGGGAGAAACTCCTTCCACGAGCACCAATTGAGTCTTATGCCACGAAAACCATGATCCCTGATCAAAAGCAATCCAGGGTATTTTCCATACAACCGGATCAGAACCTGACTTCATGCCTTCGTCAACAAAAGGCTGAAGTAGATATGCCGGAACAACGACGAACAGCGATGAAATGCCAGTGAGTATCAAAGCGCAAACCACCAGACCGCGATGTCGCTTCACATACTGTGCAATATCTTTTCCTAATATGAAATTCAGCATATTCTTTTTATTCGCAAAAAAGGCCCAATCCGCAATCTAATTTGGACATCAGCAATGAACTGCCCCGCCGCAATCAGCGAGGTATCCTGGCAAATGCCCCGGGAGCGGAGGCTTGTCCGCCTTTTACCAGCCCTTGGCTGGTTGGCTGGTTGGCTGGCGGATCTCGTCCGCCTCAGGCGGATCAAAACCGTAAAGTTAAAATGGGTTTCCGACAGACATATGTCTCTATTATATTATTTTATTCTTCTCAAGGATTGCCGCAATATCATCAACAATATTCTCAACTGTCTTTAAATCCGTTTCAGCCACTATCTCTGCATCCTCCGGTTCTTCATACGGCGAAGAAATTCCAGTAAAATCGTCTATTTCACCCCTGAGGGCCCTTTTATATAATCCGTTTGGATCGCGCCTTTTACATACCTCAAGATCGCATTTAACAAAGACTTCAAAAAATCGCTCCTTCGGTATCAGCGACCTGACTGTCATCCTGTCTTTTTCAAAGGGAGAAATAAAGGTACATATGACAATCTTTCCTGATTCAAAAAAGAGCTTTGCCGCTTCCCCTACTCTCCGAATATTTTCCGTCCTGTCTTTTTCTGAAAAACCGAGGTCTCCACAAAGCCCGTGTCTGATATTATCTCCATCAAGCAGCATTGTCTGATACCCTGAATCAAAAAGCCTCTTTTCAAGGTTTCTTGCAATTGTCGACTTTCCTGATCCTGAATACCCTGTAAGCCAAACTACAGCGGCCTTGTGACCGTTTCGCATCTCCCTTGCCTCACGCGGAATATTCCAGCCAGTCCAGATTGTATGAGGTGACTTGGTCTGTTTTATCCCCTCTGTTTTTGCTGCTTCTACAATGTCCTCGACCTTTCTTTCCGCCCCCCTGATCATCCCTGCAGCAACCGTATTATTAGTCAGGGGATCAATCAGGATAAAGCTTCCGGTGCCTCGATTTACCTTGTAGGAGTCAAAAAATATGGCAGAAGAAGTCTTTACAGCCACTCTGGCGATCTCATTCAGCATTAATGTATCGGCCGGTTCCCTGTGAAGTGTATTTACATCTATTTTGTAAAAAATCTTAGTGATAAAAGCCCTTGCATTCCTTGTTGTATGCTTAAGGACAAACGAGTTGCTTTTTACAAGCCTCCGGTCGTCCATCCAGCAGATAATTGCCTCAAATATATTGCTTACCTGCGGAAGGTTATCCCTCCGCACAATCATATCGCCCCTGCTTATATCTATTTCGTCTTCCAGGGTCAAAACTACAGACTGAGAGGCAAATGCTTCGGAAAGCTCACCATCATAGGTAGTGATGGATTTGATGCTTGTTCTTTTGCCTGAGGGAAGTACGGCAATTTCCTGCCCCGGGCTGACAGTTCCTGACGTTACGGTTCCGGCAAAACCCCTGAAGTCAAGATTGGGTCGAATCACATACTGAACCGGAAAGCGGAAGTCAAGCAGGTTTCTGTCAGCGGTAACATGAACTGTTTCAAGATAATGGAGCAGGCTGGATCCATTATACCACGACATTTTATCACTCTTTTTTACAACGTTGTCACCCTTGAGGGCGGAAACGGGTATAAATACAAGGTCATGGATATCAAGTTTCTCGGAAAACTCCTCATAGGAAGACACAATATCCTCATAAACCTCTCTTGAATAGTCAACGAGGTCCATTTTATTAACAGCAACTATTAGATGCGGGAGCTGCAATAAAGAAATAATAATTCCGTGCCGCTTTGACTGGGTCAAAACACCCTTGCGGGCATCAATTAAAATGATCGCCAGCTGTGAAGTTGATGCACCTGTAACAGTGTTGCGCGTGTACTGCTCATGGCCTGGAGTATCCGCGATAATGAATTTCCTGTTTGGAGTCTCAAAATATCTGTAAGCGACATCAATCGTAATTCCCTGTTCTCTCTCAGCGGAAAGGCCGTCAAGCAGAAGGGCGAGATCGGCCTCTTCGTACCCTTTCTTCTTTGATGTCTTTTCAACAGCGGCATACTGATCCTCATAAATGGATTTTGTTTCGTACAAAAGACGGCCTATTAATGTCGATTTTCCGTCATCCACGCTTCCGGTTGTGCTGAATCTGAGAAGAGTCTTTTCTCTGCTGTCCATCAAAAATAGCCTTCCTTCTTTTTATCTTCCATGGCCGAATCGCTTCCTAGATCTATTATCCGGTTTTCTCGTTCAGATTTTTTTGTTTTTTCAAGGTCTTCAATAAGGCTGTCAATATTTCCTGCAGTGGATTCAACGGCGCCTGTACACGGGACACATCCAAGGCTTCTGAACCTGCACATAACTGTTTCAATCACCTCATCCTGCAGCCTGATCCTGTCTTCACCATTCAGCGGCCTGGAATACGAGTGCAAAGGGATAAGAACGCCATTCCTTCTTATTACCTCACGTTTCATTGCAAAATAGATTGGAACAACAGGTATGTTCTCAAGCTTAATGTACTGCCAGATATCAACTTCAGTCCAGTTGCTTAAAGGGAATACCCTGACGGATTGGCCTTCATTCAACCGGGCGTTATAAAGATTCCAGAGCTCAGGACGCTGGTTTTTAGGGTCCCATTGTCCGAATTCATCACGCAGGGAAAAGACCCGCTCTTTGGCGCGGGATTTTTCCTCTTCTCTCCTGGCTCCTCCGAATGCAGCATCAAATTCATGCCTCCTTAATGCATCAAGCAGGGCCTGTGTTTTCAAATACCCGCAACATCTGTCCGTGCCCAGATTTAATGGATGACATCCCTTTGCAATCCATTCCTCATTGCGCTCAACAATAAGTTTCGCACCGATTTGCCTGCAGAATCTGTCACGGAATTCATACATTTCAGGAAATTTATAACCTGTGTCGATATGCATGAGGGGAAAAGGAAATTTCGCCGGATAAAATGCCTTTTGCGCCAGACGAATCATAACGCTCGAATCTTTTCCAACCGAATAAAGCATTACAGGATTCTTAAACTCGGCCACGACTTCCCGGATAATATAAATAGATTCCGCTTCAATTTGCTTTAGATATGAAAGACTGTAGGAACTCATTAACAACGACCTTATAAAAAATTAACATCTCATAATATTCTTTCCGGGTTTCCGGCTAATAACACCTTTAAACAATCTCCGGAATCAAATTCCTGTCCGTATAATTATGATTCAACTTTATATCTCTAATTCTTTAAGGCCTGTTTCACCTTTCTTGTAGGCCTTTGAACACAATCCGCACTCAAGATTATCATTAAGTCTTTCTCCGCATTTACACATCCACCCGACCTGTCTTGAAGGACTGCCCACCACAAGTGCATAATCGGGGACATCCTTTAAAACTACCGCTCCAGCTCCCACAAATGCGTATCGACCTATTGTAATCCCGCACATGATCGTGCAGTTGGCTCCCAGGCTTGCCCCGTTTTTGACCAGAATCGGCCTTAACTGGTCCATCTTTGTAATCTCCGCCCTGGGATTATAAACATTTGTAAAAACCATTGATGGTCCGCAGAAAACCCCATCCTCAAGTGTAACACCCTTGTAAACACTTACATTATTTTGGATCTTGCAGCCATTGCCGATTGTAACATCCGGCCCTATCACAACATTCTGACCGATATTGCATCGTTCACCAATTCTTGATCCTGGAAGGACATGGGAAAAGTGCCAGATCTTTGTTCCTGGACCTATTTCGCAACCTTTATCGATTAGGGCCGTTTCATGAACGAAGCAGTTCTGGAATGCAGGTAATGGGTAAGGGGGAATGGGTAATGGGGCAGGGGTCTCCTGACTCCTCACTTCTGAATCCTCACCAATCACTATCCTCCGGCTCTGTTCATCCAGTGACTTCTGGGCGGCGTTCAGGATCCTCAAAACACTTAGTCCTTCTCTGCCGTCAGTCTTTGGCTGTTTGTTGTTTTTTATACAATCAAGAAAATGTGCACATTCCAGCATTAAGGGTTCATCATCAGGGATATCAATCCGTTCAGGTTCTGCTCTGGCCGGAACCGGTGTGCTGTTCTGCCATTTGATCTCATGAGGATAAAGGAGCAGTTTTTCTTCGCGTGGCTTTGTATCATCAAACACGGCCATTTTCCGATCCCCAACTACAACAAGCTTCTGTTCCTTGAAAGGATGCAGCCAGGAGACGAAAATATGGGCCTGTAATCCTGACGGAAATTCAAGATGCGTTGTGGTCACGTCGGCAATCTCTTTATGAAGATAATTGCCGCCTGTTGAAGAAACGCTTTCAGGCTCTTCTCCGGCAAGTGACAGGATCATGGAGATATCATGAGGAGCAAAAGACCATAGAATATTCTCTTCCCTGCGGATCTTCCCGAGATTCAGTCGATTGGAATATATATAATTGATACGGCCCAGATCTCCTTTGGCAGCCAGTTCCTTGAGCTTTACAAAAGCGGGATGATACTGGAGCAGGTGCCCAACCATAATTATCCTGTCCTTTTCTTTTGCAAGTGCAATAAGTTCCTCCGCCTGATTCTCGTAAAGCACCAGGGGCTTTTCAACAAAGACATGCTTGCCGGCAAGGAGGACTTCCCTGGCGAGGGTGTAGTGTATTTCAGCTGGAGTTGCTATAACTGCGGCCTGGATATCCTGATGGGCAATCACATCCTTAAGGGCCAGGCAGGTTTCCACTTCGGGATATTTTTTCTTGAATTGCGCCAGCAGGATTTCATTTTTGTCACATATCAATTTCAATGAATTGAAATTGTTAAAATTACGAATGAGGTTTTTACCCCAATAACCACTGCCTATAACTGCTACAGATGTCCTGTTTTTGTTTTCCGAATTTTCCATTTTATGCTCCGGACTTTTGATTATTTATCGGGTCCTTGTTCTTTTTCCGATACGCCTGGCCGTTCTGCTTCATAAAGAGCAAGGCGCTGGGTAAGAATACGAAGCCTTCTCTCCTGTTCCGAACGGTCGATATCCATGGTCAGCATCTTGATAAGAATAAGGGCTATTCCCACTACAATAAATAGAACCGGCGGATAATTGACGCCGAATACTCCTGCGATGTGATTAATCAACTGGGGAAATGCCCCGAACAAAATGCTTCCACCGGCAACCAGAAGCCACCAGGAGGCATGCCTGGTATGCAGGAGGTCTTTTCGAATCAGAAAGATAATGACTCCGGCAATAATAAAGCCAAGGACAAAAGATGTAAAATGGTAAGAAAAAAATCGCATGTATTTATTCCCTTATTTGATTATTACAGGCCCTTGAATCCAAAGAATGCTATCTTTAACATTTTATTGTTTAGTCCTGGATATACACAGTATTCCTGTAGTAAGCAGATATCCCAGGATATCACACCATGACGAAAAAACCCTTGAGTGTCCTGAAATCCTGGAAACCATATCAACAGGAACTTCAGTTATTCTAAGCCCCATTTTTCGGAGGAAAAGAAGAACCCCGACGTCCTGATAGTCGAATAATACTGTGTCCTTTGATATAAGTGCTGAAATTGCATCCCGGTTATAGGCACGCAGCCCTGATGTCAAATCCCTGATCTCAAGCCCGGTCATTATGCGAAAGATATTCCATATTAATTTCCTTGCCGGACTGCCGCGGTTTATACATGACCCGATAACAACATCAGCATGATTCGATTCGATTTGCGCCACAACAGACTGAATGGAGTCAGCAATATGCTGGCCGTCCGCATCCATGGTAACAGCCACATGATAATCATGCCTGAATGCATAATATATTCCTGTACGGATAGCCCCCCAGGCACCCAGCCTGAGACTAAGCGACAAAACCTTTGCCCCGGCATCCTGAGCAGCATCTGCCGTCCTGTCAATGCTGGCATCATTTACCACAACTATGTCTCCATCAGTTGCGGCAGTAATCTTACCGACAACACTTTTTATGCTGGCCTCTTCATTAAAGGCAGGGATAATGACAACAAGTTTCTTATTGATGGAATCACAGAATTCCAACGGCCAGATCTCCCTTCAATGCATCCTGATAAACCGAGATTATCTTTTCAGCAACACTTTTTATTTGAAAAGTCCTGTTAAATCTTTTATATGCAGCCCTTCCCATGCGGCTTCTCATTTCAGGGTCTTTCCCCATACGCTGTAATGCCTTTTCAAGATCTTCTGAATTTCCAGGGGTGACAAGAAATCCTGTCTCATTATGATTCACTACCCAGCCTATCCCCGAGCCCTCAACATCACTTGCCACAACAGGTTTCCCAAACCTCATGGCCTCCAGTAGAACTACTCCAAAGGCCTCGGTGCGTTCAACTGAAGGCAGGCATAAAATATCACATGTAGCCAGAAGCGCATGGAGCCGGTCTTCCGGCAAGGATCCGGTAAGCTTAACCCTGTCACCTGTTGCAAGATCTGAAATATATGACTCAAGCTGTCTCTGCCGGTCTCCTTTTCCCACTATCAGGACATTGAGTTCAGGAGTGTGCGCAGAAGCCTTTATCAATATGTCATGACCTTTGTAATAGGTTAGTCTGCCAATTGCAAGGACTCTGGTCATTTTCTTTTTCCACACAGTCTCGGCCCATGAGATCATCTCATGGCCGGGCATTGTCACGCGTCCAGGGTTTATTCCAAGTTCAGTAACCCTGCACTTTTCTTTCCAGGGCAGTAATGCCTTGCTGGAATCAAGATAAGGCCTGGAGGTAGATACAATCAGGGAACTGCGTTTTAAAAGGTGCTGTTCTAATGGGAGATAAAGGCGGTAAAAAAATGCCATCCTGCGATCGATCTGTGATGCGACTACATCCGAATGCCAGTGTACAATCCAGGGTATCCGGCGCGTGCAGGAAAGGGCCATCACCCAGAAGGCGGATGGATTAGGCATGTGAATGTGCAATAGATCAGGTCTGAATCCTGAAATTACACGCCTTAAAATAAAAGGGAACCCGGGGCTTACCGGAGTGTACATGAGTGTCCCCAGGCTCGGGACGCGATAAACGCTGAAGGGCTGCTTTCCGTAACAGTTTTTATCCCGATTGAACGAATGGGCATGAACTAATGCTGATACTTCAATTCCTTTATCCTGAAGGGCAGGCAGCAGATCGCCCAGAAAATTTTCAATTCCTCCGGCAAAAGGAGGATAATACTTTCCAATATGAAGTACACGCACGGGAATATCCTAATTGATGGCTTGTGATAAAGCGACAATAATCACTGCAGTACAATCTTTTTCATATTTTCTATGAAAATCGCTTTATCAAAATGTTTTGCCCGCTCTTCACAACTTTTTCTCATATTCAGGGCAGTTTCCGAATCCATATGCTGGACAGCATCAATAATATCTTCTTCAACAGGATCAGGCCTTAATAATACACCGGTTTCGCCGGGTATTACACTCTCCAGAAGTCCCCCTTCACTCACCCCGATCACAGGTTTTCCTGCAGCCATTGATTCCACCGGCGACATCCCGAAATCTTCATCCACCGGTATATAGATGGTGGCTATCGCGCTGCCCATCAATTTGCGTAATTCATCCTCGCCGGTCCATCCTGTAAATGTGATATTCGGCGCTCCATTAGCAAGACGCTTCAGGCGCTTAAGCTCCGTCCCTCCCGATGTTACAACCAGTTTCCGGTCCGGCATCCTGATGAATGACTTAACGATCAAATCAACACGCTTGAAATTCTCAAGCCTTGCAGTTGAAAGATAATACCCATCCTGTCCATACCATCTGAAATTATCCGTCTCGCATGGTGGATAAACAACTTTAGAGTCCAGCCCGATAAATTTTTTCACCCTCTTTTTTACGTTTTCTGAATTAACTATTATTGTGTCCATTTTTGAAATAGCGGCCTCATAGTACCTTCTCGTGTAAACGATAAGGGCCTTAAAAAGAGGGATCTGCCACCGTGGCAACAGTGACATGTAGTAATTTTCCAGGTCATAGGCAAACCGCGGAATTGTATGGCAGTACAGGAGATTTCTTCCCTCAGGGTGATTTTTCACGGCGACAGGAGCGACTGTACCACTGTAAAGGACCCATTCATAGCGGGACAGAAATCCTGTCTTCGAACCAAATACCCTGGAAAGCTTAATGGTTCGCCAGCCCGGGTTATCGCATTGTGATGTGAGAAAACAGCATTTGATACCTTCCAGGTCCTTATCGGAAACCGTACCTGCGACACGATAACCAACACACAGATCAACGTTACCGAGTGCGTGTGCCAGCAGCAGGGTCAATCTTTCTGCCCCGCCCATAACAGACAGCAAATCATAAAGGATTATGCCTTTTTGATCACCCATAATGATGGCTCCTCCCTGCTAAAAACTACACCTGGAATCCTTTAAGAGATGATCCCCGTATATTACAAAAATCTTCCCTGTATCATCCTCACGTTTTCATGTCCATTGCCTGGGCATTCCAACCGTACCTCCAACCAGACGCAAGACAAGAAAATAACAGCCTGCTCCAACCGCAACAGACAAAAACAGATGTATATCCAGCCACCAGACTAACACAGACATGGAAACGGATGCAACCAACGCCTGCATTACTCTTTTCATCCTTGGAAGCTGTCCCAATTCTTTCGCAATAATAACAGTCGTGTATATCAGGGCCAGGACTTCGGTAAGCAGTGTTGATGTGGCAGCACCGAGATAGGAATATCGGGGTATCATCACCAGGTTGAGCATAATATTCGCAGGCACAAGAAAAAAATAGAGCTTGAGCAGCTTTTTCTGCATGTTTCCGGCTATCATCAGGTATCCGTTGAGCTGCCCCCAAAACATCAGCGCAGTTGCAGCCAGCAGAATCCGAAAAGTTGTAGTAACAGCATTCACATCTACCATCCCGATAAACGGCATGTCGATTGTTCGATAAAAACTGAAATCCTGCCCCGCTATGAGCATCATGATAGACCCGGCCAGTATCATACCGCCAAATAGAAACGGCAATGCAAGGCTGCTGATAAAGCTGAATGCCCTGTCATACAGCTTTGCAAGCGAATTATCAGAGGCTTCAATCGCTCTTGTAAAGAGAGGAAAGATCGTTCCTAAAAACAGTACCGGCACTACTGATGATAACTCCACAATCCAGTATGCAGCACCGTAAATGCCTACGTCTTCCAAAGGCTTCATCCATGACAGCATCAGCATATCAACACGAATGTAGACTACTGCCATAATGCCTGATAATCCGAGGGGCAGTGCTTTCTGGAACAGAGATCGCAGGACGCGCCGGTCAAACCGCAAGCGTATCCTGACAAGTCTCTGCGAAAACAGGATGTACAGTAAAAGATTAAGCAGACTGCCGGCCGCAGCAGCACTTATAACAGCACACAGCCCCCATCCTGACTGGAGCACTGCGAAAGACAAAACAAGAGTTAAAACGGCGCCTGCGCTTTCTCCGATGACAGCGAAATGCATCTTAAGCCGGGCCTGGAATAATGATTTGAAGGCGTCCGCGGCCGTAAGGGCAAACATGGACGATAACCCTATCAGAATTCCCAGCTTGACCCTTTGATCATAGGGCATAAATACAATCAATATTATGGAAATGACGATAATAACGGCACTGTTAATCAGTTTTAAGGTCAGAAGATTGCCGGTGATTTCAGCCTGATCGGCAGACAGGCCTGAAAGCTCACGAACGCCTGTCATATAAAGGCCCATATCTGCAAAAACCTTCAGGATTATGACCCAGGTAAAAATAGTGGAATAGGCCCCAAAACCGCTTTCACCGAGCCCCCTGGTTAAAAGTGAAATCAGGGCCAGCGCCGAGAGGCCAACCACTGTTTTTCCTATAAACTGGACTGCTGTATTATACGTTACCTTATCAATCACCGCCCGCAGGCCCCATAATTGTCACCGAACGCTTTTGGTTGGTCTTTCTCCGGTCGCCCCTTTTTCTCTTGGACCAGGCCTGTCATTTTCAGGAGACCACCATTCATTCTGTTGTCTGTAAAGGTAGCCATATTTTCCAACAGTATTTTCATATGCACCCCAGAAAAAAAACACCAAAATCAGGCCAAGGATTATAAAATAAAGCTTTGAATTGGTCTTTTTAAAAGAATAACCGTATTTTAAAGCGGTCACAAAAATAACAGAAAGAAGAAGTTCGATAATCCAAAGGACATCAAGACACATCGTGTGAGGGCCTGTCATGTAAAGTAGCATCATAATAGAAATTGTTGTAAAACTGATCCCAACAATCCATCTTTCTCTAAGATTATGAATTTGCTTCCTTATCCGGAAAACCATCCACAGGGGAATAATATGAAGCAGAAAATTAAGAAATGCCCCTGCAAACCCCAATTCAGAACTCATCTGGAGATAATGATTGTTGGCATTATCAAAACACCCTGGCTTTTCACCATTCATGAATCTGATGTTGTCAATGTTTCTCCAAAAACCTCCCGGCCCCCAGCCGGAAATAAAAGAAAGCCTGGTTAACCGCCAGGCCTGAAGCGCCATTTCCAATCTTCCTCTTGCCGCTCCGGCAATACCACTTTTCTTAAATTCGCAATAGGAAGATTGAATTCGTTCAACCAGTTTAAGAGAGTTCAGTGTACCACCCCCGAAATTGTCTGCTTTGAATGCGCCGGCAAGGGCAATTCCAACCGCGCCATATACAATGACAAGATACCACCATCTTTTTCTGTTTCTGACATTTACCCAGGCCCATATGAGGGGAAGCATAATGCCGAACATAGTTATCCCTAAAAAACCAGTGCGGCTTCCACTTAAAAACAAACCCAGGAGAGAGGTTACAGCCAAAACCAAGAAAATGGCCTTCTTCCACCAATCTCGTTCAATCACTATACCTAAGACAGAGATTGTGACAATGAGATACGATGAAAACCCAAATCCGTTAAAATCCGTACTGAGCCCTGATGTTCGATAACCTTGAATTCCGAATACTGAGTTTAAGAATTCAATATCAACAAAACCCTGGTAAAAAGCAACGATCAATGACGGAACAAAAATGATAGGAAGGAACAATAACCATTTGTAATAATTAACCTTTGCTTTAAAAAAGGTTATTGAAACAATGAGCAGAACTGGAAAAAGGGAATATACCGCCGAAGCATAGAGCAGATAGCGTATACCCCACGCTGCATCATGTTGACTTACCGTAATATAAGCTGATTCTTCCAGCCGGGACAAACCTGCAAAGTGAAATGCGCTGGAAATAAAGATCAAAACCAAATAGCAAAAAAGGAGATACTGGTAGGTTCTATACCTGTCGTCCCTGCAGACGCTACTGTATACATTTTTTACGATAAAGATAACCAAAACCGCAAGAACAGATAACTTAAACCGTAAAAATTCCGGGGGAATCAATAGCAAAGCAGACGAAATCAGGATGAACATAACAAGATTATACCCGCTGGATTTGACCGATCCTGCTCTATCTAAATTTTGATCCACTGCCATGATTGCCTTTTACTTTTCCCAGATCTTTTCTCCATCAGTCTGAACGACTACTGTGCAGTCCCGATCAGTTCGATAAACCTTAATCCCTTTTTTGGCAAGCAAATGCAGGGTTTTCCCGCCGGGATATCCACGTGGATTATCCCTCCCCACTGAAATCACTGCCAGCACAGGGTCAACTGCTTCCAGAAAGGCCTCCGATGTCGCGTCATTCGCCCCGTGATGCCCAACCTTCAGCACCTGGCAGCGCAGATCGAAATCTCTTTCCAGAAGGCGCTTCTCCCCTTTTTTATTCAAATCTCCTGTAAAAAGGAATGAAACCTTTTTGTATGACAGCTTAATTACGATAGAATCTGCGTTCATATTACCTGTAAGTGGTTTGTATGGTGACAAAATTTTCATCCGAACAGATCCAAATGAAAGAGTATCCCCTTTTGTCAATATAGTCCTGTCCAAATTAAGACTCCTTGTAAGATTGATATACTCTTCCCCGAAATCATCTCCGGAAAGTACCGCACCATTGTCATATATTTTCTGCACAGCAATATCCGGAACGATGCAGAAAAGCCCTCCCACGTGATCAGGGTGCATGTGGGTTATTACAATGGCTTCAAGGGCGGTTACACCTTTCTCTGACAGATATTTATTAAGCCTGTATCCTGAAGAAAGCGGCCCGCTGTCAATCAGAATATGTGCTTTGTCGGGGTTTTTGATCAGGATGGCATCACCCTGTCCCACATCAATGAAATGCACCTCCAGAATCCCCTCGCTGTATGCTCCCTGAGGAAACTGCAGGAGAAGTAATACAGCAATAATCAGAGAATTAATGAAAGTCTTCCTGCAGATCAAAGAAATATTCAGTTTCCAGTTCTCCATAAAAAAATATCTGCCGTTCAAAAGTAATAATTCCTTCCATTACACCTTGAACCCTGGACCTTATTCCACTTTTTTCTTCTGTTTTTATTACCCCTGCGTTCGTGACGGCGAATCTGGAGAACCAAGCATTATCAAAAGAAGACAGGCCGCTATTATAGAGGACAAAATCAACACGGATTTAGCACTTACCTTTGTGTTGATAATACCCGGCCTGATACCTTTCCAGATAGCAATCTGAAAAAGCCCTCCTGCAATAAAATTCAGCCATACATCCCTTGAATCCCAGTAGCGTGCAGGGACAATCCATTGTATGATTTCATCAAGAGTGCCTGCAAATAATACGATAAAAGATACGCTGAGATAAATGGTTGCATCCCTGATATGATGACTGAGGGCCATAAAGAGGAGATAACTCAAAAAACCGTATTCCAGAAAATGGATCGCTTCTTCAGGGCGTTTCCAGAGTTTTATGGTGAAATAGATATAAACTGCCGTTACAATCAGTATCCAGACCAGTCTGTTCCATTCAGTCTTTTTATGAAAGTATGGCCTTAGATAAAGGACAGTTAAAACAAAAAAGCAGGCTATAAATCCCAGAACAAAAAAACCGAAAAAGCTCTTTCCTATTTCCTGACATACAAAACGTTGAATGGAACGGACAAAGGGTATTGTAAGAAAAAGAGCTATGAGATAAACAATTGCAATCGCATAGGATGCAGAGACCTTTTTGAAAAACTTCTCAGGGCTTATCATTATTGACCTAATAGCAGTTTGGATTCAATGCTGATATTAAAATGTTATTTCAATAGGCATTTTTCCCGGCTTTACTCCCGAAAACTGTCATGAATATGATCTTCAGATCCAGCCATATGGACCAGTTTCTCAGATACTGGAGATCATATTTGATTCGTTTTTCCATCTTATCAATGCTGTCGGTTTCACCTCTCCAGCCGTTGATCTGAGCCAGGCCGGTAATACCCGGCTTCACTCTGTGCCGCAGCATGTAACCGGGAACCAGTTTCCGATATTGTTGATTGTGAGCTACCGCATGCGGCCTTGGCCCCACTATCGACATCCTGCCCTGAAGAACGTTTATGAACTGGGGTAATTCATCAAGTGATGTGCGGCGCAGAAACGCCCCGAACCTGGTTACACGGGGATCATTCTTACGTGCCTGTTCTATTGTCTCGCCGTCTTCGCAAACTGTCATAGTTCGGAATTTCCATACAACGATTTCTCCGCCGTTCAGGCCATAACGTCTTTGTTTGAACAGGACAGGGCCAGGCGATGTCAGTTTTATGCCTGCGGCGATAAAGGCCATGGGGATTGAGATTATTAAAAGGATGGCTGCCCCCACCACAAAGTCTTCCATGAGTTTCATCAGGCCGGATATGCCTCCGTGGGGGCTTTCATAGATGCTGATGGCCGTAATATTGCCCATATTAGTCCATCTGGCATTTACAAGGTCAAGGGTATATACGTCAGGGACAAGATAAACCATTGCACTTGTATCGGAGAGTCCGTGAACAATATTTCTGATTTTCTCCTCCTCCCTTTTGGGCAGGGTTATGTACACGATATCTATAGATTCTTCGTTTACAAGCCTTACGATATTGTCAACGTTTCCCTTTATATCCAGCTTGATATCACCGTTCTGGATCTCGACATCCCCCGTCTTGTAATCATCTAAAAATCCCCGTAATTTGATCCCCATCCATGGTAAGGACAATATCTCTTCAGCAACGCGCACGCCTAAAACACCGGCACCGACAATTATACACGATCTCGAATTCCGGCCCATGGCCCTGAAATATGATAGTGTCTTCCTTATGATAATACGCCATATGGATAATGCGGCCGGAGTGACAAGTGCCCATGAGATAATTACCTGTCGTGAGTATTCCTCTGAAATCTTCAAAATAAATCCTGCAGCTAAAAGAATAACCATTAGACATGACCAGGCGGTTAAAAGTGTTTTTATCTCTGCTCCCACTCTGTTAATCCGCCATGAACTGTAAAAACCCATAGACTCTGCTATGATATAAAAAAGGGCACAAGCAGATGAAACCAGCATGTAGTAGCTCCTTGTAAATACTATCCCTCGAAGCTCAACCATGGCTGTCAGCAGATATACAATCAACAGAAGGTCAATTAAACGGAAGACAAGGGCAAGCCTGGAATGGTAGGGGCGGATAAGTCCTCTGTTCATGATAATCCTCTCTTTACTGTTTTGCTTCTATTTGTTCATACTTCAATACAGTTCGAGACCTTTGCAAAGCTATCGTTATTTGTCATTTCCCTGCCTGTGCCGCGGCAGGCAGAGAGATGACAAATTTCAAAGGTCTCATTGAATTATTTGATAAAAATATTCTTACCCAAAACCGGTATGACCGGATTTGGGTAAGCTCACGCCACCTACGATGGCCCTTTACAAATTTGAGTAAGAATTCTCTTTTATGACACCTGTGGGTGATGTGCCATATTTGTCCGGGAATGTAATGTCTTTTAGCTCTTGCCATTGATTATCTTGAATAAGGGTATTTTTGACCCTGAAAAGTCGCATACAGGGCTGAATTAAAGGTTATTTTACACTTGTTATTTAATTATTTCTAATAGTTTGCATGGCCCGATCCCATTTGGCCATTTGGTAGGCGTCCGTGGGCATTTTCGTTTTTGACACCTTATCATTTCACCTTATTTGTAAACTGCATATTCTTCAGAACATGGCGGAAATAATCCCTGGACCAGACATCCAGATCCCTTGCCTGGGGGACAAAGGGCAGGACATCGGCCTTGGCGGCCTCAAAATCAACCGAGTCGATCCGCTGATCAATAATCTCAACACAGCGGGCTTCATCCAGCGGCGCATCTGCCGTATAAACCCCTTTTTGCCGCAACCGTGCTTCCAGGTGGGGAAGCAACAATGGAATGTTTTTCCTTACCAGAAAAGCAAAATCAAACCAGTCCCGGCCCTTTACCCTTTTCAACCAGCCGCGGGACAATACCGCATCCATTTTTCCAGCAAAAAGCGCCGGGCCTGAAAAGCCAAGTAAAGAAAAGGGCACCGGCTCATCGATATAGGCAACTACATAATCCGCATACGGAGGTGGATCAATATCCACTTCAAGCTTAACCTTGCAAACCGTGTCGCGATGTATCCTGTCGGAAACAGCCCTGGGAACATTGGCCTTCATCAGATGCATCCGGGTATTTGTCTTTATAAAGGCGGATGCTATCGGGGAAGGTTGTTTTTTCTGATGCTCCTGAATATCCACTATAAACCCGAAAGCCTGTAACTCATCACGTAATGGCGAAAGGAAGGCGCCAAAAGAGAACGCTTTATTCGGTGATGTCAGGGAAAAATCCAGATCCTCGGAAAACCTGTCCAGATGATATAGCAGCCTGAGAGCCGTTCCCCCGTAAAAGGCTGCATCAGAGAAAAAACCGCCTCGCGACAATCCCAGCAGGGCAATCGACTGGACCGTCTCCGCAAGCGCCCGCTCCATCGCTCCATTATATTTTTCAAGATAGGATTCAAATAATTGTACACTTGCCTCACGCATTGAATCGTTTCCTCACGAACTTCACCAGTGTGCCCAGGCTTGCGGTCTTATAATGAACCGCCAGTAATAGCAATGCCCCATGATCCAGTTGGTTGAACGCCGACGGGTCCAGCCGCAGGTCCTCAAACAGCAGATGCTCAAGCCGTCCCATGGACCGGACCCCCGAGGTTCGATACAGCTCATCGCAAAGCGCCTTTTCAGCAGAAGCAATAAGAAAACGATGCGCACCTTCACCGGTAAACATGACCCCATGGGGATACACGCCGGCAGGAACATCCTGATACAAAAAAGAGCCCACTGGCGTATGATACCGCTTGGATCGTCCCTTCTTATAAGTCGCCGACGTTATATGAACAACATGCTCCGGGATAAGCCCATGCCACCGCAGAGCATACACGAACGACACATATGATGGACCATAAATCCGATTGGCGGCCTTCCCTAAAATATAAGGGCTTTGCGCGTCCGCCGCTTTGATGTACAGGCCTCTTTTGAGACGATACAAAACGCCCTGACGGACCAGACGGCCGATCTTTGTCTTGGGATTCGCGTAATTTGAAAAATGATCCTGCAACCACAAGGCATCCGGCAGAGCAACCGGTAATTCAGTGGCATTATTTTGCATATATCCTCCAGCAAGTACACACACGCTATACCTGCTGGTGTAAATAAGCAAGAAAAAAAATAAATTCTCACGGAAAATGGTGAGCCGAATCCCAGTTAAGGAAGAGATACCGTCCGCCGAAAGGGGAGGGGAGGGGAGGAGGTCCTTCCTGATATAAAAGGCCCCGACACAGGCCGCCACCGTCAAGCCGATATCCAGGGCCCTGTCCTTCATCCTCAATCATTTCTCGCCGCCCTGCAATATACCTCAATCGTCTGCTCTGCGATCCTGTCCCGGCTATACTCATTCTCTATAAGGCCTCGCATGTCCTTCCATTATTCCTTTGTGATTTTCCTGTCCAGCAATGCCAGTATCCTGTTTTTCAGATCATCTACATCCCCGCATCTGAAATATCTTTTCCATGGCAGATCGACTTCCTTATTGGCAGGGATGTCGGATACAAGGACTGGAACCCCGCAACTCATTGCTTCAAGAAGGGCAATAGGCAACCCTTCATGGTAGTTCAATATATTACATTGGCGGCTAAATTAGATTGACAATCAAAATAAGACGGGATAATATTGAACTTAAATCATATTCAGCCACCAAAGGAGGGGTTATGCTGAGCATAGAGGTAGAAAACAGGATAAAGCAGATGAATCCATGGATTATTTATCCTGATAAAATTAAGGATACAATCGGACGTTTTCTTCCAATAGAGTATATACATCGATCGGCAGAAAAGACATTTATGCAACCTGACAGGGCATTTTTAGTGGTTGGACCAAGGCAGTCCGGGAAATCAACAATGGTGTGGCATGAAATACATAAAATGGCCCCAAACGTGCTTTTCCTCAATATGGAAGACCCACTGCTACGCATGGGGTGCAGATACTCAGCAGATATTGTGGAGCATCTGCAACAAAATTACCCCTTTATCGAGGCTGTTTTTATTGATGAGATACAACATATGGAAGAGGCAGGACTCTTTATCAAGGGTCTTGTTGATGCAAAGCTTAATTTATATATCTGGGTTACCGGTTCATCGTCCTTTGACCTTAGAAGCAAGACAAGAGAATCACTGGCAGGAAGGGCCGCAAGAAAGCGTCTGTTGCCTTTTTCCTTGATGGAACTGAAACATCATGCCGATGCCCCCAATCCAATTGCTGAAAAACATACTCTTGACAGAATTATTTCTCATCAGCTCATTTTTGGCAGTTACCCCTCAATATATCTCTCTGAAGAATATGAGGAAAAAATCACGCGTTTAAATGACCTTGTAGAAGCGCTTATTCTGCGAGACGCGTCTGATCTATTCAAAATCAAGCGTGTCGATGCCTTCAGGAAATTATTAACACTTCTGGCAGGGCAGATCGGAAGCCTTTTAAATCTCTCAGAACTGGCCTCTATATGCAATGTCGACGTAGGGACCATTAATTCCTATATTGAGATCCTGGAGGAAAGCCATATCATTAAAAGAATCATACCTTATGCCGGAGGGAAACGCCGTGAGATTAAGGCATCACCTAAGATTTTATTTATTGATAACGGTATCCGCAATCAATTGTTAAATAATTTTTCAACTTCATTGGATTTAAGGGTGGACAAGGGACAATTGTTTGAAAATTGGGCATTTACAGAGATATACAAGTCTTTACCTTTCCAGGATTCATTAAAATTCTGGCGCAGCAAATCCGGGGCTGAAGTGGATTTTGTAATAGAACATGCGGGTAAAATCTATGGCCTGGAAATAAAATCAACGCCTTTAAAAAAAACAAAGGTCAGCAAATCGGCCTGGAGTTTCATGGATGCTTATGATCCTGAAGAATTTGCAATTCTAAACACGGCACTGGAACAGGATAGTATAATTGGGAATAAAAGAATCAAATTTATTACACCTTACAGTTTGTTGGACTGGCTTAAGAAGGTTTTTAACGACAAGGGATGATGCCTAAATCCTGCAAGCATCGCTTTCGCCGGACATACCTGCTCTGCACAAAAAAACATCTCCACTCCTGAGCCTTGATCTTACTTCTTTCAGCCTTTATGCGCCTTGCGATATACTTCAATCGTCTGCTCTGCGATCCTGTCCCAGTTGTATTTATCTTCTATTTCATCGCGGATATATTGCTGTTCTTCTTTTGTCAATTTCTGTTCAAGAAGTATCTTTATCTTATCTTTCAAATCATCGACATCACCGCATCGGAAATACCGTTCAGCGGGCAAATCTACCTCTTTGTTTGCGGGTATGTCAGATACCAGGACCGGAAGGCCATAACTCATTGCTTCGAGAAGGGCAATAGGCAAACCCTCATGGTAGGATGGAAGTACAAAGAGACTCGCATGGGAGTAAATCTGGTTTAAAGGTTCGCCTGTTACATATCCTGTCAGTACTATACGATCGTCCTGTGCGGCTATCTGACGCAGGTTTCTGCTGTAATCCGTCTCATGGTCGGCATCACCGGCGATTACCAGTTGGTAATCCCCCTTTATCCTCTTAAAGGCATTTATCAGGTCGTGCAATCCCTTTTCCGGAACAAAACGGGCAACACCCAGGGCATATCCTCCCGGTTTCACTCCAATCTGATCCAAAAACTCAAAACCCTTGCTTTTGTTTGGAAGATCAACGCCATTATGAATCAGATGTGCATCTCTGTGGCATCTCCTCTTTATTATATCGGAGATTACGGTAGAAATTGCTATTACTTCATTGGCATAAATCCCGCCAATTTTTTCTGCAGATCGCAAAACCCATTTTGCAAGTTTTCCCCATTTCTCGCGGTCATAGTCGGGGCCGTGGTTGGTTACCACCACCTTCAAACCCATTATTCTTGCCAAAGGCGTTAAAATTGATGGGCCTATGGCATGGATATGAACAATGTCCGGTGAATGAAGGCGGGCCTTAACAAGAGAAACAAGGGTGTGGACTATCGCTTCAAGGCTCTTTATCCTTGGAGCATAGCAGTTTATCAGACGAATGTTCCTCCACTCCCCGATTCGCCTGGCAACATAGGGACTTCTGGTGCAAAGCAGGACCTCATGCCCTTGAGCAGCAATACGCGGAAAAATCTCCTGGCAATGCTTTTCAACTCCTCCCGGGATATCCGGTATGCCCCTTGTGCCTGTTACGAAGATCTTCATGCTATCTTTTCGAATGTATTAATGCCCAATCCCTTTTTTACTCATTCACAAAGCTTCGAGGGACTTAGGTCAAACCTAAAATATATTTTTTTGTTATCTGGTATTTTCTTAAAATAAATTTCTCTAATAGCAAAGGAAAGAAAAGCCCTGCTCCGACAGCGAAAAAAGCGATGACAAGAAAAGGTAAAAATGGCGGAAAAACCTGCTCGAAAAAAATTCTAAAGGAACTGACAAATAACGTATGAAATAAATAAATCGTCATTAGATAAAAACCTAGATTTGAAAAAATCTTTTTACACAAACTCTGACCCGTTTGTTCAATCAAGATACTAAGCATGATGACAATAAAGATCCCCAGAACTGCTGCCATATAGCGGAGTAATATACCACCATATGAATGAACAAAAAGAATGTGAGCTGAGAGAGAAAATAAAAACAGGAGCGGTATGAGAGAAATAAGCGCACTGTTTCTGTTGAAAAGCTCTCGACCTTGTAATAAATGACCGAGAACGAAAAAAAACGAGTTATAAAGGATCCTGACAAGCGATGGAAACATACCTGTAAAATGGGGCATTTTCATTTCAATAAAAACATTTAAAAGCACGATTGATGCAAGTAAAACATAATCGTTGATTTTAAACAGATCTATAATCTTATAGATGATAAAAATAAAAAACAGAGTATGGATAAACCAGAGTAATGGCATATACGAATACATGGGGTCAACCCAGAGATTGACGATACTTTGTAAGGTAACCGGATATCGCAAATGAACAAAACCGCTCGTGATTAATTTGATACCTAAAAATAAAGCGGCAATAGTAAAGAATGGAAAGACGAGCCGTTGTATTTTGTTTATTGTAAAATCAAATAGACTATCTTTCCTTGGATTACATAAATAACCTGATAATAAAAAAAATAAGGGCATACCAAACAAACGGGATATTTTGCATAAAATAAACCAATAATCAGGAGCAAACGTCGGGCTGAAATGGTTCATCACGACAAGCAAAATGCCGATTCCTTTTGCTATATAGATCCATTCTTTTTTATTCAATGTAATTTTACTATCCTGCTATATGGTGTTATACTTTCCTTTCTTCGGCCATCTCTCAGTAACAAAGCTGAGCAAAATCGATTTAATCTCAAAGCAAGCTCATCAACTCATTTCGCAGAAACGGCTGTCCCAGAACTAATTCTTACTCTTGCCTATTCTTAAATATTTTAGCAGCACCGGCATATACATACTAAAGGCAGTTTGTAAAGATATTCATAATTAAACACTCTTGCCAACGGGCTCAAGGTAAATCTTTCCCTTTCTATGCATCAAAATCTTGAGCTTGTTCTTGACAACCCACAGCGCCGGCATCCACACCCTCTTTTTCATGGCTGGTGATGCAGAACCGATCATCCAGCACTGCTTTGTGCACTTCTTCACCTGCATCCTAATCGCCTCAGCCCTCTCGCCGTTCCAAATATCCGAGAAACTCTGATCATTCAGGTTCCCCATAATCATGGGTTCATCCGAACCATTACAGGGCATCACGTTTCCATAAGGGTCCATAAAAAAGACATCCGTTGCCACTTCACAGGGGAGCGGCCGAACGCCCCCTTGCACCTTATTGGCAAGCCCCATGTTAAAATAGGCCCTGAACCAGTTTTTGGGATGGTTAGTCCTGAGTAGATGACCCGCGAGTCTTTCAAATTCCCCTGCGATCATCTCAGAATCCTCAAATGCATTGTCATGCTTATGAAAATAATAGGAATTGTGCGTTACGGCCGTCGCGAATTCAACTCCCATAGCGTCAGCAAGGCGGTACAATTCGATCATGTCTTTCGCATTTCGATCCGAGACCGTTATCCCGAAACCGATATCCTTGATATCCATGGCGTGAAGTTTCAAAAGCGTCCTCAACCCATGGTCAAATCCGTCTTTAATCCCACGCAGTTCGTCATTGGCCGCGGGAAGACCCTCTATGGAAATCCGGATACCGATCTTGTTCCCATATTTATCAGCAAGTCGAACAATCTTTTCAGTAAAATACCCGTTGGTGCTGATCACCAGACGCCGTGTCTTCGTCAAGGCCAGAGCGATGATTTCATCCAGATCATCACGCAGAAAAGGTTCCCCGCCGGTAATATTGATAAACTGAAGGTTATCCGGAAGTTTCCGGACAAGGTCAGGAGAAAACTCATCTTCTTTCCTGCTGGGATGCTGCCAGGTATTACACATGTAACATCTGGCATTGCATCTATATGTAACTATAAGACAGGCTTCCATTATCCTCACGATTCATGTTTATTAATTGCCATCTGATAGATTTCAATCAATCGCTCGTAATAAACCGCCGTATTCAGTTCCTTCTCCACGTAAGCGCGGGCCTTTTTGCCCATTTCGGCGATCCTGTCGCTGTTGTCCAGCATTAGTTTGATCTTCCCCTCTAAATCAGCCATATCTCCGGATACAAAGGTTAATCCGGTATCCCAATCCCTTACCAGTTCAGGAATTCCTCCGATCCGTGCACCCACTACCGGCTTGCCCATTGCAAAAGCCTCAATCACTGTCAGCGGATTGTTTTCATACCATTCCGAAGGAATTATTAAAAACATCGACTTTTGGATTTCATTATTAAGATCTTTGCCTGTTCGATAACCCAGGAAGACTACATTAGCGATGTGTTCGGATGTCACCTTTTCCTCTAGGTATCCTTTCAATGGTCCATCACCAATGACTTTTAGCCGAACATCCCTAATATTTTTGATAGCATCGATCAGTGTCTCCACGCCCTTTTCATGAGACAGGCGACCTACATATACAATACTTTTTTCTTGCCATTCATAATTTGGCTCGATTCCTTCCACATCCACACAATTGGGGAGATAAACAACCTCACCATTCAATCCCATCTCTTTCACTTTGTTTTTCAAAAAACGGCTGGGCGAAATGTAAAGATCTATCTTATCGTAGATATGAAGCATCCGGTGGTGCAGGTACATTTCGGCGACATTTACCATGCTTTTAAACAACGAACCCTTGGTGCAGCGGTGTATCCCGCAATGGTAAAATCTGCAAAATTTACATCTTTCACAAACTTGACCATTGGAAAGCATGCTGTAAGCCGGGCAAACCATCTTGTAGTCATGCATGGTCATAACTGCCGGGATTCGATGCTCTTTAATTACGTCTAAAATAGAGGGGCTGATCTGGTGGGCGAAATTGTTCAAATGGACAATATCAGGTGTTTTTTTTTCAAGCAGGGTTGCTATCCTTTTTTTTGCTTCAAATGAGTAGAGGATGTTCATAGCTGCCCTTGCTTTGGAAATCAGGCTATTTTCTGAATCATAATCAAAATTGGAAACAAAAAGGTCGGCAAATTGATACGCAGGATTGTCAGGATGCTCCATACCCCAGTAAACCACTTCATGGCCTTGCATTTCAAGGATCTTCCCGGTAGTCAGTGTACTGATAGCATCACCACCTTTGGGATACAAAAATTTATTGATTAGAAGAATTTTCATTTTTGTGTCTGTTTAAAAAATTTATAAAATTTTGGAAGTTAATACCTTCACAGTGCCTTTTTTGTTTGTAACTTATTGGCTACTTCATCTAACAATCGCGGGGAATCCTTGGTAGCTTATAGTATCTTTTTAATTTGAGTCGTTGAAATTTCTGGAGTTCTTGGAAGGTATACCACATCACAACGCTCTTCTTTGAGAAAGTCAAATTTCCCTTTCCAATCATCGCCTATTACAAAAATGTCCACGTGATATTTGTGCACATCATTTCTTTTCTGTTCCCAACAGGTCTCAGGTATAACCAAATCAACAAATCTAATAGCTTCAATAAGCTGCTTCCTTTCTTCATATGTAAAGTAGCATTTTTTCTGTTTTTGATCCCGATTAAAATCATCTGTGGAAAGTGCAACAATCAAATAATCACCGAGTGCTTTTGCTCTACGAAGCAGATTAATATGACCAAAGTGTAATAAATCGAAAGTTCCGTAAGTAATTACACGTTTCATAATCATTTTTCCTTAATAATTTCCAAAATCTACATCTTGAACCAAATGTCTGTTTCGTTTTTCTGTTGGGGGAAGTTTTAAAAAATCACCATAAAAATAAGTTAAATAATCTATTCTATCTTTAAATGCATAAAATTCTTCTGTTTCAAAAGGTATCATTTCTAAATTATCCAGCCATTTTTTTGGGAGCGATTCTTGCCTGTAATTATACGAACCATCTGTAACGACTTCATTACTCTCTTTATCATTATATCTTATCTGGGTTGTTTCATAGAATTTCTTAATACTGTTATAATTAAAAAATTGTGATAGAATTTTAAACAGATAATACCTGCAAGCATTTATTCTGTTTTTCTTCATGTTCTGACCCATGCCTTTTTTAATCCACAGCAACCTTTTACAGCTAAAATATGCTAGCCCCTGAATAAGTTTTTGTACTCTTTTGTTTGGAACATTATCAAAAGGAAAAATATCAACAAATATTCCATTGTGTATATTTGCTTTTTCGGAAAAACTTTCAATTATACGAGTTCCTTTTAATCGGATTTTACCATAAGAAAACGGATATTCTGGATCCGTATCCCATGTTTGAAGATAGAAATAATCACTCAATTCTGATTTGCACGCCTCAAGAAATTTATTATAATCTCGTCTAAGAATTCCAATATCAAAATCATCATCCCATGGTATAAAACCACCATGCCTTACAGCGCCAAGTAATGTTCCAGCAATTATAAAGTACTTTATCCCATTTTTATCACAAATTCTCTTGATCTCAATAGCGATTTTCAACTGAAGGTTATGGAGTTTACGTAATATTTCGTCTTGATTTTGAATCATGTTTTTTATCATTCTAGGCGGATGGAATTGCCGAGCTTATGGAACAATATATGGAGACGTTCCTTGGTATAAAAATAAATCCTTCGTTTAATATAAAGATGTTTAAAATGCTTTAAAGTCAAAATAAAATGCCTAACTAATTTTTTAGAAACGTAATAGCTTTCATAATATTCCATGGCGCTTTTGATAAAATGTTGATCATCTTGTTGTATTATTTTATGATTTATAATACATTTAAGAAGTATATGTCTTACTTTATATTTGTTGCATTTAACTTTGTCTTTTTTAAGAAACCAAACTATATTTTTCAATATTCCATTGCTCTTACCTATTCCAATTAAATTATTTGCATGCTGTCTATATCTTAATAACGGCTTATCGTAATATTTTATCCTCCCTTTTTTTGATGCTATCAAAGCAATCCACCAATCATGAACCATTAAATCAGGTGGAAAGGGAAGTGCATCGTTTAACAAATCTCTTTTAAAAAGCGAACAACACCCAACGATATAGTTATTAAATACTAAATCCTTAAATCCTATATCGGATCTCTTTGATATCTCATAATATTTATGCATTGATTCAATAAATATGGTTCCATAAGAATCTATTAATGAAGCATCTGAATACACCAGAGAGTACCCATTAATAACATTAACTAATTGTTCAATTTTATTTTTTTCCCATATATCGTCTTGGTCACACAAGGCGATATATAACCCCGAACACATTCCCAGAGCCTTTTCAAAGGCTTTTACAAAACCAGAATTCTTTTTATGCCGATACAATTTTATGTTAATCTTTGAAAAATATTGTTCAAGAATATCAATTGTTCCATCAGTTGAACAGTCATCTACGACAACGAGCTCCATGTTTGTATAAGACTGATTTACAATGGAGTCCAATTGTTCACGTAAGAATTTCTCTCCATTGTAGGTTGCAAGGGCAATAGATACTAATCTGTCTCTATTAATGTTCTCCACCATGTTAATATCCTAATGGCATTCTCATTCATTGGGGTATCTATTTCCCGCAACTGTTTTCAACTTTGCCTGCCAGTTCTCTTTCCCGAAATACTGTAACTTCTTTTGATTTTAGATAAATATATCTTGCAAACAAGGTTGTAATAATAATAAAAAGTTCCAATGTACCTACTATTCCAGTCATCAGTATAAAAGCAAGGTATCCATAAATAACAGACAGGCATATTATAGATATATTCTTCAGATAAATATTCTTAGACTTGTGCTTTGTCTTTAAGAAAAAAAGCACCTGTTTGTAAAAAAAGAAGATATACGCCAATATGCCGACCAACCCTGCTTCAATCATAAGAATAAAGAGAAAGCTTTCTGCGGCAGCTAAACCATGAGGTATACTTTTACTTTGTATCATCTCTCTTACTGTTGCCAAACCGTGACCTACAACAGGATGTTCGCTAAACAGCAGCGCAGAAATTCTAAACTGATTAAGTCTCATCGCCAGTGAACTCCCCCCAGCTTCCGTAGGCGAGCCTGACAGTTCTTGAAAAAGACTTACTAACAGCGAAACAGGGGCATTATTGTTAGTCGCCGTCGTATAGGCTAATATGAATATTGCCGCCAAACCCCCTAAACAGATCAAAATTGCTTTCTTCCCCGCTCCTTTAAAAAACCAGAACACGCCAAGGCCGGCGAAGGCAAATGCTAAGGGTGACCTTGAATTAGTCTGAAATAACGCGACAGTCATTACAGCTAATCCGAGAACTTTTAATGATTTATTTGCCAGGGTTTGTTTTGAGTATGAAATAAGGGTGACGAACATCATCACAACGAGAAAACACCCATACTGTATAGGATGTGCGAATATCGACTGTGCGCGACCCACCATGCCAAAGCGCTCTTTTCCTTCATAAGTGTAAATTAATGTTCTATCGCTCTCAGATAAAAAATGAGTGTTGACAAAATCAAGGACAGGATTGTGAGAAACTGTATACGCAAAAATGCCATACAGCGAGATAACAACAAAGATGGTGATCAATAAATTCAGAATATTCGCTATATCTTGATGCTTTTTGTATGAAGCCCAGATGATGATTGCGGGCAAAAAAGTGTCCGCAGTCAAAGCAATGCTGCGCTGTAAGCTGGTCATGAAATTATCCGCAAAAAATGTAACGAGAAGGGATGCAGCCAGAACCACCGCAATTGGACCGAGAAAGGGGTATGCCAGAATCTCTTTCACCATCTTTTTGCTGCCCAACAACAGGAGCAAAAATATCAAGAACCACAAAACAATATATACACGCTTAATCGAAATAAGCGGGATCCCAGGCACATTGAGAACAGACACCGCGTTGGGAATAAAAAAAATGATTAGTATATATATCGATGCTAAATGCTTGAATTTGGAAAGTCTTTGCACAAATCTTTCATAAGGTTGTTTACGCGAGGTTGGATTCAGTTCAACAAAATCTAACATAAACGTCTGATCATATATGATAATATGCTATATTTTTTATATTTCTGGTCAACGCTAATCGATCCCGAAAAAGCCAATTTTTATGGTGAGTTTCAAGACAATCCTATACGCAATTTCCTAACCGGAAATTACCGAATATTTATTCATTATGTGTAAAAGAAATTCAGCCTGTTTTCTCCGTGTATATTTGTTTATAACCTCTTCCCTAGGCTGGATAACAAATGGCTTGTTTTCCGTTATCAATTTTCTTAATATAGAAGTTACCTTGTCAAGATCTTCGCCAACTGCCTGACCAACACCCGCCTGGCACATTAAGATGCCAGCAGCGGAACTGGGCGAAATACCAATACCAATAATGGGTTTTCGCGCTGCTAAATACTCAAAAAGCTTACCAGTCAATATTCCATCAACGGACTCATCTCCCCATTCAAGGAATAAAAGGAGGTCAGCTTGTTTCTGTATTCGAAGAGCGTCTATCCTGTTAACTTTACCCATATACTTCACCCACGATTGAACCCCATATTTTATAATTAATTGATTGAGCCAATCGTTTTCATTTCCAAAAAACAAAACCTCAAATTGATCCGACATTCTTTGCCGCATATTTGTATCTTTGGTTGCTAAGTCTGCAATTGCGGCAAAGAGTGGCGAAGGATTTCTTTTTTCAGGATAAATGTTCCCAGTATAAATTATTCTTATTTTTTGATCACTAAAATAGGGGGGGGATTCAACATCATATTCTTCGTCGTCATATCCATTTTCTATAACGAAAACTGGATTATTAAACTTTCTTCGTAAGATGTTTGCAAGCGGCTCAGATACAGTTGTTATCACATTCGCATGGTGCCCAACATATTTTTTTTCCATATATTTCTCAAATATCGTAAATGGCCACATGCCTCGGTATATGTGGTTTTCAATCCATAAATCACGATAATCAGCCACCCAGCGACACTGATATGTTTTTGAAAGGATCCCGGCCGCAATATGTGACGCTGGTGGGCCATAACTGCTGACTATCCAATCATAACTTTTTGTTTTCAGCAGTTCATGCCCCTTTTTTACCGCCGAATATGCCCATAAATCATAGATGTCAGGGATTCTTGCGGTAACAAATAATCCTCTTTTACGCGCAAATCTGAGCCACGCCTTTTTAATATTGACATATGAAAAGGAATTATTGCTATTAACCTGCTCTTCGGGTGATATTTCAGACACTTGGGAACGGACATGATCGGTATATTTGAATAATTTCTTTAATATTTCACCTCCTTCATGAATTATATTAATAAATGGCGCTGTGATTACTTCGAAGTTGTGTATTGGAAAATCCAAATCTACCCCGCTACTTCTCTTTTCTGCGGTAAGAATGGTGATATTATTACCCATCTTTTTCCAATATTTTGCAAAAAAGTATGGCCTCAAAGAAGCAACTGAGGGCTGGGGGGGGAAATAACACGAAATGATCAAGATATTTTGAGGTTTCAATTGATTGATTATCCTATATTAAAGTTCAATACCTACAAGCCCGATTCTGGTCGGCGACCGATATTTTCATTATGCACGGCCGATAATACCGGCCACGCATTTCTTAGCACTATCCCCCTCCCCATACAGCGGTGGGTGTTCCGCTGGGGGGCGGAAGGTATGCACGACTTCTACAATATGTTGCGGGTTAGACCCTGTCAGAACGTTCCATCCCGCGTCCACTGTTTCTACCCATTCCGTTTCGGGGCGCAGGGTAACGCACGGTATTTTAAAAAAGTAGGCTTCCTTCTGTATCCCGCCCGAGTCGGTCAATATCATTCGGGCGTTTTGTTCAAGTATCAGCATGTCGAGATACCCAACCGGGTCGGTACACTTCAGATCCGGGATTGTGGATTGCACATTTTGCAAGCCGAAGTCGACTATCTTGTTGCGTGTGCGGGGATGGACGAGGAAGGCCACGGGTTCACCGATTTTGCCAAAAGCGGTCAGAATGCCACGAATCGTTTCCTTATTGTCCGTATTATAAGGTCGGTGAACTGTGGCCAGCAGATACCTTTTCGGTGTCAGACCTAGATCCCGCAGAATTGTGGATCGTCTGCGAGCTATGTCTGCGAACTGAAGCACCGCATCGTACATGGTGTCTCCCACCAAATGAACACCCTGTTCTATTCCTTCCTTTTTCAACTGGTTCACGGCGGTTTGGCTGGGACACAGGAGCAGGTCTGCGCAGTGGTCGGTGAGTACACGGTTGTATTCTTCCGGCATCGAGCGGTTAAATGATCGGAGCCCCGCCTCGACGTGGGCGACGGGTATGTGCAGTTTGCAGGCGGCAAAAGCCCCCGCGAGGGTGGAATTGGTATCGCCGTATACCAGAACCCGGTCCGGGTTGTGTTCCTGCATGACTTTCTCGAGAAGTATCAACATTTCACCTGTCTGCCTGCCGTGCGATCCGGATCCTACATTCAGATTTACATTCGGCTCAGGGATACCCATTTCATCGAAGAATATTTGGGACAGGGCATGGTCATAGTGCTGGCCCGTATGAACAAGAAACTCTTCATGGCCTGTGGCATGAAGCGCTTTACTTACCGGGGCGGATTTAATGAACTGGGGACGTGCGCCTATGACGGTGAGGATTTTCATGATAGGTTTTCCCGTGCTTCCGCCTTTTCTTGCGACATCACGCACCACCGTTCCGCGACATCCCGCACACCGCCGAACCAGGCATTTTTCTGTTTCAGATATTCAAGGGTGCGCAGATAGATGTTCCACTCTGACTGTTTGATAATGGCGTTGGGGTGCCATAGCAATGAAAGGATTCCACCGACCCGTTCAATTGCTTCTGTTATCTGCACAACATACTTAAATGCGGTCTCTTCGTCTAATCGCATACCCTTTTTGGGGTTAAGCATTGCACCTTCCTGTATGATTAGGGGTACTTCGGGAGCTTTGAATTTTTCAAAAAACTGATTACGGGGTTCATTCAAAATGCCATCATCGCTTCTGTGCCTTCCAAGTCTCTACAATCTCCCGGACCGAGACGAAACAGGTGCCCTTTTGGCGCAGATATTCGAGGGTCCGCAGATAGAGGGACCACCAGGGTGGACTCACCACCGCATTGGGATGCTACAGCAGGGTCAGGACGCCGCCTACACGCGCCTCCTCCCCTGCGATCTGCTTCACATACTGGACAAAACCCCTCAGCGAAATAATGCTCATCCATCAAGTGACAGATAACGTCGCGCGTCTAGAAACAGTTAAATAGAAAAGGACTGATGCAAAAAAACTCAAGGCATACGAAGCAGTTGACGCAAGTGCTGCACCAACAATCCCCATATCTGGGATCAGCAATAAATCAAGTGCCACAGTTGCCACTAGTGAAACCCCTGCTGTAATAGAGTTGTAATGCGGATATCCTCGTCCGGCGATATCGTTGGTCAACACTTTACCTGCACCCAAAAGAGTAGCGCCGGGCAGTAAGATTAGCAATGGGACATAAGCATCAAGAAAGGCACTCGAAAATACGATGCGAATGACCAACTTGCCGAAGAGGGCCAGCACAACGGCCCCGGCAATCGTTATGGCCAAGATAAGCCAGAACACACGGGGCGTAAAACGGTTCATGGTTTCTTGAGTTGAATTTGCAGACTTCGGGAAGATGACGAAACTGGCGGCGTTAGGCACTTGCCACAATAGTTCTGCAAGCGCAACGGCGACGCCATAGATGCCGACGCTGGCCGGACCCAAGAAGAAGTTGACAATGAACAAATCTACACGATAGTTGAAAAACTGCAGCAGGTTGCCAACGTAACTTTTCAGACCGTATTTGATCGTTGGCCTAACGATTTGCGGATTCCATTTCGGCGAAAAGCGTGCACCTTCACGTTTAACGCACAAGCCAGCTACGAGCAGCATGACAGCCTGAACAGAGAGTGTCGCAACAATTGCACCCAGAATGCCAAATTGCAGCCAAATCAAAAATGCCGCCATGAACGCAACGGACAATAGCGATCCCAAGATACTGAGAATGTTCAACGTATAAATACGCCTGAGACCTTGAAGGATGGTATTCAAATTACCACTTAGAAGGCCCAGCGGTAATGCCACCATGCCTAGTATGAGATAGGTTGACGAAACTCCCGGGAGGAGCATAGGCAGAATGTCACTTAGCAGTATGACCAGCCCCGCCAAGAACCCGATGGCGGTTCCCAGTATGGAAAATGCAACCGCATTAGCGCTTAATTGATAAACAGGAAGGCGACTAGAACCGACATAATAAACATTTGCAGGCCCCAAACCAAAACTAAGAAACATACCAAACATGGAGGGGACCATAAAGATCATGGCCAATTGCCCTTTGCCGGCCGGCCCAAGCCACCGCGCGATGATCGCCGCTGTGGCTAACGACAGAGCCAGAAATGCCCCCCGCGCGAGTACGGTTGTTCCCACCTGCCGCGCAAACACGCTCTGTGTGAGACGATTTGCCCACTCATGAGTCTGCAAGCATAGCCTGTTACTCCGCTTCTTCAACACAATCTCGATACTCATAAATGTAGAAATCTGAAAGTGAGCCCATCAGGGCTGGATACTTTGACATTGGATACCGATTTTCTATCTTGTCGATAAGCTCCACATTTTTAAATTTTTCTTTCACATATTCAGTAAACCGTCGCTCACGTTCATGCGGGTGTGCACCCACTGCACTGCCGGTAATTGCCCAAGAAGGCGTTTCAGCATAACTAATCCTTTCAATATGATTTTTTACACACTGCCATCAGATCCAAGGCGTTATCAAGATTTTCGTCCCGATAAAAAAGATCCGCTATAGTAAATTGTTTAATTTCAGAAGATGACAGGGTCTTTGGCCGAGTATGATTCTTGCGAGTCATTGCATCCCTTATGCGAAGAGTGAAAGGGTAATGTTTCTTTACAAAGGTTTTTATCATTATACTGATGCTTCTTGCCTTCTGCGCTGCAATCACTCCCTGTTTCGCGCGCTCCACGCGGTTCCGCTCAATCCAATAGAACTGATCGATGGCAAATAAACCGCGAATTGTTACGGACGGAAATCTGGTCATCAGGAATTCCCGCAACTCAGAAGGCGCGAATTCGTGGATGTGGAACTCATTCCATGGTTTCATCCCAGGTTCCAGACGCAGGAGAGCATTAGGCGTAGCAAATACTGCAAGTCCACCCGGTTTCAACACTCGTCGTATCTCATTGAAGTAGGTGTCATAGTCAGAGATGTGTTCGAGAACTTGAAAACTTGTAACTACATCAAATGATTGATTAGCGAAGGCGCACCTTATGCCATCATAACAATGAATTTGAGTTGCTTTGTCCCCTAGTCTTTTCCGTGCAGCAATAACAGCCCGTTCCGAAAGGTCCAGGCCGGATACAGAAGCGGCATTCTTTGCCAGGATTTCCATCCCATATCCCACGTTACAGCCCCAATCTAGCACATCTTTACCCATGCAAATTTCACTGGCTGTTTCGTAAGACTTCAAATGCATCAGATGTAGCACATACTCCTCGATTGTTTTGAAAACACTGTCTACGACCAGCGGATGTTCGTTGGCTTGCCTAGTTATGTTTGTCTGGTGATTGAAATCGTCAGTCATTATTTCTCCAGTTTCGTATAAAGCCCGTACAGCAAAGCCCCTACGCTTTCAGAGCCAAAACGCTCTTTTGCGCCTCTGGCGATCGCAGCACGGTCATAGGATGGTAACCGTTCAACCATTTTGGTCAATGCGTCGGCGATTGCCCCTGCATCGCCGGGCGCAACGACCACGCCTGCCCGCGCGGTTACAAATCCTTCCGGTCCACCGCATCGCGTCACTAAAACCGGGAGGCCTGATGCGAGTGCTTCAGCAGTAACAACACTGAAAGTCTCGAAGAGACTTGGCAGCACAAAGATGTCCGCCGTTCGCATCATTTGTGCCACTTCATGCTTGAGCATTTGTCCATGAAAAGTGACATTACACGACAGATCGAGTTCCTTGACCATCTGGAAATGTTGTTCCGCCTCTGGCCCATCTCCGACCACATCGAGATGCCAAACTCGGTTTTTCCAAGAAACCCTCTTCAATCCTTGAAAGAGATACGTCAAGCCTTTATGCGCCACCAAGGAACTGACTGCCAATAAACGTACGGTATTATTCGATGGGGATTGGGACGGAAGATAATAAAACAGATCGGTATTTATCACATTTGGCACCACCTGGAATGCCGCCTTCACTTTATGTTCCTGAAGCGTTTTCTGAAGTGCCTGGCTGACCGGCAGCACGGTGTCGGCCATGCGGAAAATCAATCGGACCTCGTAAATCTGACGACGTGAAAGAACTCCTCGTGCAAATCCGGAAAAGTGTTCGCTGATAACAACTGGAATGCCGAGTATTTTCCCAGTAAGTAAGGCTGCCCATCCGCTGCTATACACATGGGCGTGAATCAGATCCGGCCGTCCTCGCTCCTTCGATAGTTCTGAAATGGCACGATAAACGCTTCCAATGTAGCGCAGAAATGAGACGCCTTTAATCCGGGAACGCCGATACAGCACTCGATAACTGGGAATGCCGTCGTTCAATTCTTTGTCGTTTTCTTGAACGAATGCCCACCAGTTGGCAATAGTCCGGTCACCAATGCCACAATGTAAAACCGTTACGTTACAATATTTCTGAACAGCCTTGGCATACTCGCGAACGAATACGCCGCCATATCTGTGCTCTTTTGTGGGGTACCAAGGAGTGAAAAACAGTACATTCATTGTATTAAAAGTGATAATTTGTTTGGCAAGAGAGGCAAATTCATTGGTCGGACAGCAAGCTTGATGGCGATTTCCCCATGGTCGATAGAAAGGGCTGGACCAATGTCTATCAGTATTTTTCTGGGGAAAAAATTTGGCCCCGAGGCTTTTCTTTATCGGAATTGGATTTTGAGAAAAAGGCCGAGGAGATTAGATGCCCAGGAAAATTTCCGATCCAACAAGGATTGGCCGATGATAATCCTGATGTCGATGCTATTTTCCGATTGACCACCAAAGCGCCGGTCGTTTTTGATAAAAGGAAACCTTTAGGGCTAGGAGATGGCTCAATCTGTCCGTTTAATAGTCAAAACACCACTTGGTTCAGGGAGGCATTCATGCCGATGTATCTTCCTTCTTATTGCAGTTTTCGGATGACTGATATTTGGCGTTCGTTTGTCGCCCAGAGAATTGCCTGGACTTGCGGCTGGGGCATACTTTTCCACGAAAGCACGGTCAGGCAGGAGCGTAACGAGCATGACCTTCTTAAGGATTTTAGCGACGAGGTAGTTGGTTATCTTGATAATCATAAGATTATGGAGGCGCTTAGCGCGCTTGATTTGAAAAGTGGTCCGCAGAATGTCGCTGATAATCTGTTCTCTTGTTATGGCCAGCTTATTGATTTAGGCCTTATCAAGGCTGAAGAGATGTCTTTATTAAAGGCCTGGATAGACGATGTTCGCCTGGCAGTCTCTGGTTTGTATGAAGGCAAATAGCAAAAATATAGTATGTCCAACGTTACGTATCACCGGCAGCAAAAAGCAGAGCGAGGAACGAGCGGCGCTTTTGCTGCCCGAGTGCATATGAGTGTTTGAATTTTTTTCACTTTCTTAATTCCAACTAACGTGCATGAGTTGTACTCGCTTGCCACCGTAGTAGTTGCTATAGACATCCCAAGAGGCAAGCTCCGCCACATGGCCACCATTGGATTTTACAGCCTCCAAGACTACCTTATCCCTGTGACCAATCAAATATTGCGGACGGTATTTTTTTAATTTCAAATCGAGAGTATCTTTTCCCCAACTTGGGTTAATCGGTAAAGTCGCTATTTCGAGCGATACAGAATCTGCCATCTTTCCGAGAAGCACAACTTTTGACACAATACCTTCCCGTTTTTTAATGATGCCACCAACCTCCTGCGCCATTTGGTAGAAAGAATATCTTGGGGCAGATAAATATGATGCGATTTTTCCGCTTCCGTGAAGCGATACTCCAAACACTATTATCAGAGACAAAATAGGTACGATAGAGAAACTCCTCAAACGCGATTTGAAAAGCCATTCTCTTAATTCCAAGCAAGACATGGCGCACAGAGCGGCAAAAGGTACAATTAGCGGCAGGTGATAACGTGGTGGTGAATAAGGCTTAATTGAGAGCAAAGCAAGGTAGAAAGCAATGTAACCGATTAAAATATGGATCAAAATATTTCTTCTGTATCTATCAGAGATGATTAGCGCAATGGCGGTTGACAGCACAGTAAGCGCTATTAAGTCGATTCCCAGTATCTTAATTTTGTATATCAACCTTGGAATATAAAATAACCAATCCACAAAGCTATGATGCATTTGTGAATAAAGGTTTAATTGTGCGAAAAAGGCAGTGTCTTCAGGAAATAGTGTTCTTGCAACAATTTGATAAACTCCAATCAAGGATAGCACTAAAATGATAGAGGAAAACAGGAATATTAAACTTTCTTGATTACTTCTTCCTTGTCGCCAAGCGAGGTAACCTAGCAGAGGCACGGCGAATACCATTGTGCTTTTCGTTAGCGCTCCTGCCGCAATCAAAACTGAAGCCAACAGCAAATTTGGCAGTCTCGCCCCATTATTCCTATATCCTCCGGCGGCAAGTAAGCCACAAACAACGAAGGACGTTCCTATAAGTTCCATCACTGCCAACCGGCTAAATGCAAATACCACATAATTTGTGACTAGAAGCAAAGCTGTTAATAGTGCAGCAAATATACCAAAATGCCGACGCACCAGCAAAGCAGTTGCTACAACCAAGACATTAAATAAAACGACAGTTGTAATTCGTACAGACGACAAACCAATACCGAAGATAGAGAAGGTGAATCTGTGTAAGACCTGCCCAAGTGGCATGGGTATTGCTGGATTCCAGTCTCCAGATAGATACCATTCTCCAGAGATATAATGTCTTAATGCTGCATTTGCATACCAGCCTTCGTCAGTAAAGAGCACCCCGGACCAAGTGATTCCAAGCGGAAAATCGGCATTCAAGCTTACAAAACGCAGAAATAAAAAAATAACAACTATTAAGAAAAGAATAACGCTCAGTGTCTTTTGGTGCGGCAAAGTCGTCATGTTAAGGTTCATGCAGTTTCCAGATTTGTTCCAAGTCCTCAATCCAAGCATCAACTAAATCCAATTCTCTTGAATCGATATGTGACATGTTAATGATTTTTTTGTAGGTCAGTCGAAGATTGAAAGTAATATTATCGGTGCCTGCTTTCAATGATCCTGTGTCAGGGTCGGACCTCGTTAAGCTTTTGATATTATATTAATTAGTGCCAAAATCAGGTCTTGATTTGGTCTTAAACACATATTTTTGTGGTCAAAACAGCGTGTTTAAGAATAAGTTTCCGACATTTTAAACAGGTTTTATGAAACTGGTCCCGTTGCCAATGCGTTACAATTGCATCCTGAAAGCTACGATTTCTTGTTGCTAACGCTTTTCGAATTTATACGTGGAAATTAAAGCCCATTTTCCCGCATCTCAAGAATCCTAATGAAAGGGGTGACAACCCTATATGCCGTGCCCCTGACCCGGACGAGCCGGAAGAACTCAAAGCTCAAATTCTTTCTTTATATTCCCAACAATTTTTTCTAACAAAGACGGTCTTATATGCAAACTGCTTTTTGAAGGTATCTCCGCGAGTATCCGTAAAACTTGTTCTGGCCGCATAAGCTCTCGTCGTATTGTTCTGACAATAATGCCAACCGTCCCATGAACTTTAAATCCCATCCGATCAGCAACAAGACGCGCACAAGCATCATCAGTAAAAAACAGCGCGTCCGGATTCTTTTCGATAATAGCAAGAGCTTCTATTTCGCCGGCATCGAGCGAAAAGATTCTGCACATTGTACGAAGCAACTCGCCTTCAGGATATTCCTGCGACACTCGCATAAAATGAATGTTCGGCTTTTTCAGAGCTTCTGGTCTATGATGTTTTACTTCTTCCCAAACGGCATCAGCCAATATTATTTCCTGAAAATCGCAAAGCAGTTCAAGGCAGTTCAACTCATCAAGATGTATAACAGGGCCTGCATCACATATTACACTAATGTTCGGTTTATTCATGGCCGTGAAGGCCCCATTCCACATCGTCCAGGATGAATTTTTCCATTAGCTCTGGTCGATGTGAATCAAGAAATCGGCGAATAGCTTCGGAAAAAACCTCTTTTTCATCACGAAACCAGCCGTCTTTTACTAAAACAAGCGCATGTTTGTACAGATTTTCCGGCACTTCCATCTGAATAGTTTTCATGGTTTATCTCCTTTTTGTGTGAGAGACCCCAATGGGGGACAAGCTGGATCAGGGTCGGGTCATCCTAAGTTATTAGAAATTAGAATTAATCGTTCCAAAAATACGTGTTTTTAGACTCTATGGAACAATGGGGGACGTTGTTGATTTTGATGAATTACTTTGTTTCATTCTGGCTCTTTTTTTTGGGCCTTAAAATTGTTTACCCCTTTAGTTTCTTATGTTCATCCATTATGCCAGTTTTCAATCTTCAATCTTAAAAACTGCTTAAAATCGTTAATATTCCGTGTTACCAAAATCAGACCATTCACCACAGATATTGCCGCAATCTGTACATCAACAAATGACGGCGGGTGATTATGTCGTGTTTCGCGGTCGAACCTCGTTAAGCTTTTGATATTATATTAATTAGTGCCAAAATCAGGCCTAGATTTGGTCTTAAAATATTGTTTTTGGCTATAAATCAATGGATTTTAAATTTAAAGATTAAAATTTTTAATTACATTGCGGCATATAAAAAGGGAAGATTTATTAGGCAGACCATAACTTGATATTTTTGATATAAATGAAATCTTTTTTATTCCCGGTAAAAAGCTGAAAATCATAGTTTATTGCAGTTGCGGCGATTAAGGCGTCCGGTATCTGTAACCCATGACTTTTTGCATATAGTTCAATAAGTTCTGTAGCTTTAAAGGAGATTGCATTGTCTATTTGTAATACCCGAATAGATGAAACATGAAGTTTTATTTTATTTAGCTCAGCCTTGTTCAAAGCACCGTAATAAAGCTCCATTACCGTAATGACACTGATCGCAATCTGCTCCAACCCTATTTTCTCAAGCTCTTCAATGACAATAGAATTCTTTTTCAGAGCTTCAATAATGACGTTCGTGTCACACAGAATCATATGCTAATTACCGCCATGCCTGTCGTCTGATATCCGCAAGAGAGATATCTCTATTTTTCCATATACCAAACAATTTTCTCAGGTCGCCCTTTTTTGACTGTCTGGAAACTCCTTTTTCTTCTTTTTCAACTTCAATGAATTTAATTTCATTTAATAAGGTAATTAGCGCATTTATTTTTGCGTCATCTTTTACTTTAATAATTAACCTTTGCATGGATTCCTCCCTCAGATTCATACTTCTATATTAATTTAAAATATGCACAGAGTCAATTGGACTGAGATGTACTGCGAACGGACATCTTTAAATAATTTACCACAGTTTTGCCGTTGTGTCATCTATTTTGGTCTGTCTCGTCTGTCTTGTCTGTTACATCCTCCTTTTATTTTAGTCTCTCAGGGAAGACAGGAAATTGACATTATTAGCCTGTATTCCTTGCCTCAGCCTTTCGGTTTATCTTCGAATTTCTCGCTGATCCTATTAAAAACATCACCAACAGATGTTTCTGTTGATTCAAATACTTCATTTCCAGCATGCTTGTGGTGCGTGGGATAACGTTGGTTCCAAAACGATTTAAACATTGGGAAGGAGGACATTCTTAAGGGCTTAACCACTCGATGCTTATTATACCTTGTTTTTCAAGCGATCTGAATTCAGGATCCCCCGTTAAAAGCGGGCAGTTTTTGATCATCGCCAAAGCCCCAGCAAAGGAATCCGCATACGAAATAGGATGCTTTGCTTTTAGGCCGGCAGCTGTCAGAAGAAGCTCTTCATCGATGCGATCAATCATCTTCATCGGCAAGGCTTTAATTCTGGCATAGGCTAAGTCGGCCAAACTCTGGCCTTGTTCCCTCAAGGTGATATAATAAATCTCGCCTATGTGAATTGCGTGGATATATAGGCGAATAAAGCCATTCTTCGCCTGAGTGAGAGTATGCTGAATCTTGTCAGAAAACGATTCATTTTCGAGATATCCAATTACGGCATAACTATCGAGGACGAAACTATTTGTGCTTTGCAAATCTTTTATCTTCCCTTTCTTTTTCAAGTTCTTTTTCTTTTAAATAGGCTTTCAATATCCCAGAACCCTTTAACATTCCTCGTGCCTCAACAATAGGATCCTCGGACTCCGGTACCATCAAAATGCCTTTATCTTTTTCAACCCAGCGAATCGCTGTCGCCGAGCGTATCCCATATTTTACTCTCAGCCTTTTGGGAATTACAACCTGTCCTTTTGATGTGACCTTGGATGACATGGCTTTCATTTATTTTACCTCAATAATTGAAATCTACGACAACTTTTAGTTTACAGGAAAGGTAAGAATATGTCAACCATAATTCCTTACTTTGAGGAAGAAGTGGATTGGGGATTGCGCTGATTGCAGGATTCTTTTTTTGGATTAGTTTTACCGACTCACCAATGACCTGGAGCCGCATGGAAATTGAGTCCAGAAGCGTAACTCCATCCGAGCTTGACACAAAATCCTCAGAATTTCCGATCCTTAAAAATCAGTCCTTAACAAGGCTAATGGAGGCCAGCATCAAATCCAGGATATCAACAATTTCTTCTTCAGACATATTTGATATCCCTCTCAATTCGTCTTAAAAATCGATCACTCAGTCCCTTGCGTTTTCTAATAAGATCGACAGGTTTACGCAACCTGCTCTCCAAATAGATCTGAAGCCCTGCAAGAAAATCAAATCGAGCCTCAGTGAGTTCAACTAATAGATCAACATCACTTCCAGGATCTTCAGTTCCTTTTGCATGGGATCCAAAAAGCCCTATCGAAATGACACCAAATTTCTCTCGCATATTTGCTTTCTCATTTCGAAGAAGCTCTATTATGTACTTATCTTCCACAACACATGCCTTACAACAAATAAATTAACCTAATATTGCGGTTCATCCGGTTAATGAGCATATATAGTTTTAGTCGCCATCCCTGTTTATTTGCTCATCCTTCTCCGTCTTATGACACGGAGGGCAGATCCGGCAAGTAAACAAGAGAGGATAATAATTCCAGGCCCTGATATTACCGGTATAACGCATTTACAAATGAGGCCCATATCCTTATTCGGGTCATCATTGGTGAGGATGATGTTGTTGATTTGACCTGTGAGAGGATTAGCATCCGAATTCAAAGCGTCATCCGCAAGGCGATTTAGCGGGCAAATCGTCCAGTCCTCGGGGATGCCGGAGAACTGTATGCAGTAAACTCCCGGGCCGAGGCCTGCAAACTGGTACGCGCCCGAGTTATCAGTTTCGGTCGTATCGATAACCACGCCCATGCAATCTGCATTGCTGTACAGGGTTGCCGTAATGCCCGAGATCCCTTGCTCGCCCGGGTCCTGCATGCCATTTTCATTGGCGTCGTGCCAGACGCGATCGCCTAATATGAAAGACCCTTCCTGAAAGAAACCGAAGCTGCTTTCAATATCCACGCTGTTCGTCTGATCGAGCGAAACCGCATATGTTGTTGGAGTGAAGGGGACATTGCAAAGGCCCATGCCACCCGGATCAACCTCAACCACATAACATACGGGATTGGCGGTCGTACCAACCTCCAGATTGATGAAAATAAAATGGCCGTCGCCTACAGTATGCATAGTGGCGATGGCTGATCCATCGCTGTTGCCGTCGCAATCAGTATCGGAGTAAAGTGATACGGCCACCAGGTTAACCCCTTCACCAAAGTTAAATGCCCGGTCTCCGTTGGCGTCGCAATACACCACTCCGCCGATGGCACCTGGGAAATCCCCGGAGTACAGGCCCATATCATTGTTGAGATCAGAGACCTCGGCCCCAAAGTAGATGCCCTGGATCTGGCCACCAGGGGTGGCGTCCGAATCAAGTGCATCGTCCCCGCCCTGATCTGCCGGGCTTACCGTCCAGCCCGTGAGATTTGTAAACTGTATACAGTAGGTGCCGTTGTCGAGATTACTAAAGCCATAATTCCCAAAGGCGTCGGTGATATCTGAATCGAAGGGCTCCCCGGTGCAGGTCTCGTAATATATATTGACACCGATGCCGGGGATACCTGGCTCTCCCTCATTTTGAATACCATCCTGATTGAGGTCGAGCCAGACACGGTCTCCGAGGGTGGGAGGAGGCAGGACTGGAAAGCCGATCTCCACCGTATAATCCTCCACTTCTCCATCGAGACCCTGCACGCAGGAAGGCGTCCGGGGATAGGTTCCGCTTTCATCATAAAAAACGACAACTCTCATCCGGGTCAGCCCCGGAAGGGCGTTAAGGGGAACCGTCCAGGTACCGGAAAAAATATTCGGGCGTTGCGGATCAATAATACAACTACCGCAATGCAATGAACATCCATCATCAAATGACCCATTTCTATTATAATCGATAAAAGTAGCCACCAGGCAATTCCTTGGGCCTGCCTTGGTGCTGGTATAGGTTATTGTATAGGGATAGGGGGACCCTGGATTCAGGGTTGTAAAAACATACTCCGTATTGTCTGTATAATCGGCTACTTGCGACATATTCATTCCGGTGTTGAGAGCAACACCGGTAATGCCGAGATCGCCATACGTCTCATCACCACTGGCCGCACAATAAACAGGATACAGGCCCATATCCATATTTGTATAGTAAGTGGATTCACTGGGGACAACAATGGAATCGATCAAACCTGCAGGATCAGCGTCCGAGTCCAAAGTATCGTCCGCCCCCTGATTAGCCGGGCTTACGGCCATATCGGCAGGTATGTTGGAAAATTGCAGGCGGTAGGTGCCGGCCGCAAGCTCTATAAATGTGTAATTGCCCGTGGGACTGGTTTGAGTTGTTCCGACCAGGGCCCAGATCCCGCTTTCCCATACTGACAGGGTAACAATGATGCCCGGCATGCCATATTCGCCAGCATCCTGGATGCCGTCCTGGTTCGTGTCCCGCCAGACATAGTCGCCCAATGTTGCGCTGCGGGCTGCCACCGGCTGAAACAGATATACCGTTAAAAGCAAAAAAAGGGAAAATAGAATAGAAGTTTTTTTCATTTTGTCCCTCCACTCATCATTAAGACCAAAGATTAAGAGTTCTCCTGTTTAAACGCTCCTCGTTTTTTTTGTAACACGATCTCAATTTAATAGGGCTAATTGTAGTCATGTCCCCCGAGGCATGTTGAACAGAGCTATTAGTTCATTTCAGGCCTTCAAATTCTGATGCCTTTTTGAGCTTATCGTCAAAGCATGAAAAGATTGTAGGGGTGGATAATTCTCTACGCAATATCAGGGCCGAGGCTAAATGAATGGAATCAAAACCTCTTAATGCATGTTTTTCTGCGAGATTACCTGCCAGGCGAATCACGGCTTCTGTCACATTAAGGACGAGATAGTGGCTCCAGTCATTATCAAAAACCTCTTTCAAGTAATTGTACTCGTCTAACACGAACGCTCCCTCGCGAAATCTACGGGAAAAAGCAGCCCTTGCCTCGGCATATGCAATAAGTGAAGTGGCCGTAAATTTAGAAGATTGAACCAGGAGATCAATTTGCGATGAGCCATCTTCTTCAATATATAACTTCACCAGACTGCTGGTATCAAGATATACTATCATTCTTATCGCCTGTCCTCAATAACAGCGTCAGATACACTCTTTCCCCTTGATTTAATTCGTAACCGCATTCCATTCGGCTTTCCACCTGACCAGCAGGCTATGTCACGCTGAACCAGTTGAAAAACCTTTTCTTCTATTTCTTCTTTTTCAATAGGTATTATTACAGCCATCTTCTTTTTCCGATCCGTAACAATAATTCTCTCTCCAGCTCTCACTTTCTTCATATAACGGCTCATATTTTCTTTTAATTCCCTTATACCTATAGTTTCCATAGGTTCACCCCCTGCAATCCCTCAATGTGACTACATTATGCCAGCATGATGCCTCTTCTGTCAATGGTGATTGTACAGGCCCTTTCCATTCCTTCCAGGCCTGGTCTTGAATTCACGTGCAAGTATTACGAAGAACCAGAATGAATTCAGGAAATACCTTTTAAAAAGACGCCTTGGTTCCTTCAGGAAACGATAAAGCCATTCCATGCACATAATCCTGATAAATTTCGGGGCTCGTCTTTTGATCCCTGCATAGAACTCCGTGCTGGCGCCGAATGCCATGAACAAAGGAATATGGGACTGATTATTCTCCCGCAGGATATCAATGATGCGGAAGCTCAACATCTCCTGTTTGGGAAACCCAAGCCCAACAATGACAAAATGAGGATTAAATCCCTGGATAACATCTGAACTTTTCCATGCTACAGATTCAAATTCATCCGAATACAACTTCATCTTAGGAGGAGAAATATACTCTACCTGATGGCCAAAGTTCTTCTCAGCCATAGTCTTTGCAATTGCAAGAGTATGCTCATCCGGACCTATAAACAGTAATCGCTTTTTGCTCACTTTTTCGAGAAGTTCCGGCAATACATCAGCTCCGGCGACAGTTCCATTAAGAGGGACTCTGAGAATCCTGGAACTCCATAAAATCGGGAACCCATCAGGAAAAATAATTGCTGACCGGGCAAGACGATTAACAATTCCAGGATTAGAATGTCTCATTTTTTCGCACTGGACAATTATGTGGGTATTGGGAGTAAAAACAAGGGGTTCAAGGCCGCTTTCATGAGAATATTCAAACCCGCAAATTAATTCAACGGCTGTCTGAATACTTCCAGACAGAAAATTAAAACCAAAGATAGTTACAGTATTCTTATGATGGAGATGGGTCATTGGATTATGAATAAAGATTTGAGAAAAAAGAAACTGTTATCTATCTTCCTCTTTAATATGCTCAGAGCGTATGCGGCAGCATACCCGAGGAATTATCAGTTTCAAAATCTCATGAATAAGATGAAGGACAAGGAGAGTATATCTTAAAGCAAATGACTGCCCAATCACATACGCACGAATCCTATAATGTTCAAACGCCGTAATAAAAGGATGTTTTTCATGTCTCCCGCCAAGTAAAAAACAGCAGACAGGAAAATCGACCTTTACGATTTTTTTTATGTCATTAAATTCATGCCTTTTAAGAAGCTTGGATATAAACGCATAATCCGCTCCGATCTTATAATTCTCATTATACCTCAGACCCTTTATGGAGTCTTTTTGAAAAACCATTGCCTGGTGGCGAGCAAATCCAGTAAATGAGTTAAGTTTATGCGGCCTGGCCCTTCTGTAATACTGATTATTGGAAGGCGTCACATCAATTGTGTCACCATATATCAACGCCGGTCCGGAATTATTGTCAATAACATATGAGAGCTTCTGCAATGTATTCTCATCAAATAACCTGTCGCCACTGTTCATAAAAATGACGTAATCACCAATGGCACTGTCAAGCCCCTTATTCATTGCATCATATATCCCGTTATCAGGTTCGGAAATAAATCTGAATCCTGCATTCTTAATCTCCCTAAGCCAGACTTTGGTACCGTCATAGGAATTGCCATCTACAACAATCCATTCATAGTTCTGGCAGGTCTGAAAAAGGATACTTTTAAAAGTCGCCTTCAGATTTGGCAAGTCATTCCTGCAAATAGTAATGATGCTGAATTTCATGCCGTAACCCAGTTTTCCACCTTCAATCCTTCAACCCGCCTGAACTCCTTTTCATTGTTTGTTACCAGTGCCCAACCAAGACTCAACGCATGAGCTGCAATCAGCAAATCATTGCCGCCAATCACTTCGCCCCGTTTTTCAAGGCTGGATCTTATATCTCCATAGACAATGGCCGCCTTTTTATCAAAAGCTCGGATATCGAGCAATTCTCCCAATGCATTCAACCTCTCGACATTGGCCTTAACATGCTGACTTTTTTTAGCCCCATTCATCAACTCCGCAAAAGTAATAACGGACATGCCAAGACTGTTCGGAGGCATCAGCTCGAGCCGTCTCAAAACATTCAGTGGTTTACGTTTTATAATGAAGATACAGATGTCCGTATCAAGCATGTATATCATAACGATTCTCTCTCCTGAACCGGAGGCTGCTGGCGACCATTTTCCATAAAATCATCGGAAATACCGGTTAATAGTTCAAACACGCGTGCCATATTCTTTGTTTTTTTCTTTAAGACAACCTCATCTCCCCTGCGGAAAATTTCTACTTCAGGCACATCAAACTGAAATTCTTTGGGAAGACGCACTGCCTGTGAATTTCCACTTTTAAAAATCTTTGCAGTATTCATATCCCCTCTCCATGCAATGTATATATATTATGTATATACACTATACCTGTTAAATGTCAACTGCAGAGCTTATCTTTTGAAAAAATCTACTCATACCAAAGTATCAGTCATTACTATCTCGGTGCTGAAAGGTAAGGTCAAAGCCCTAACCTTTTAAGAGACTCCTCAAGACTATATGTTTTGCCGGATCTGATATCATCCAAACAACTTATCAGATTCTCCAAAATGCCGGAGATTTTTTCAACCCTCTATCATCTTACTAACCCAGTTGAGGATCCTTTACTGAAAAGGACGATCCGTTTCTTTCAAAGGAAAGGGGAGCATATATAGCTATTATCAATTACCCTTGACAGGATTAACCGGATATACATGATCCTTTTTCATCCTGATATCCTGTCATATTCAATACATACCTCCCGATTGAATAATGAAAGTCTAAGGAGATAGAATCAAAAAGGAGATAATTATGCTGACATTAAAAGACATTGAAAAAGAAGTCCTTTCTTTACCAAAAAATAAATATTCTGATTTTAGAAAATGGTTCTATTCTTATGATTTTGAAAATTGGGATGAGGATATAGCAAAAGATTCAATATCAGGCAAATTAGATTTTCTCATAGATGAGGCATTGGAAGAAAAAAGCCCGGGGAAAATATAAAATTCACAAGACTTCCAGGAAATCGAGGATAGCGTTTTTAATACGTTCTGTATTTACTTGAAACCCATATCTCTCCGATATTATTTTTCTGCCGTTTTGAGCAAGCATTCTGCGTTTAGATGGCGACTTAAGCAACCCGATAATCTCTTTAGAAAAATCATAAGCGTTATCAGCTATAGTTATCTCTTTGTCAGGGATCAAACCCAATCCCTCAGCCCCTAAGGATGTGCTTACAACAGGTGTTGCACAGGCAAGGGCTTCAAGTATCTTAAACCTTGTGCCACTCCCATGAAAAAGAGGTACAACAGACAGTGCAGCCTGACGCAGGTGAGGAATTATATCCGAAACCTCTCCCAGAAACCAAACATTCGGCAACGCTCCAAATTTCTTACCAAAGATTCTGCTTCCTCGCCCAATAAGCTCAAGTCGTGCTTCTGGCAATTGCTTCTGTATTAAAGGCCATACATCTCTTATAAACCAGATCGCTCCATATTTATTCTGAAATGAATCGAAGTTCCCTGTCATTACTAAAAGATTTTCTTCTCGTTTAATATGCCTGTCATCAACATACAAATTTTCATTCAGGTAATTTGGAATGACTAAACTTCTGCCTTCTCCAACCAAATGTCCATGATAGCGACTATCACTTTTGCTTACACTTATTAGACGATCAAAACGCTGAAACAGAAATCTCTCATGGCAATACTGAAAAATAAAGTTTGCAAGGGCTACAAAATTTCGCCAGTTTAGAGGAAGAATTTTGGCCTGATGTTTCGGAAGCTGTGACTGTATGTTATGAGTTCCCATGATGGTCTTTGCACCGGATGATCTTACAAGAGGAACATACTGCCCCCAGTGACCGTAATCGAACCACACCACATCGGGCCTGAATTCGTCGCAAATTCTATACAGGATATTATTCCAGTCTCTTCTTGGAAAAAAAGTATGCCAAATCTTCAGCGCCTTATTAAGATTGGATACTGGTGGAATGAGCAATTCATATATTTCCGATACCGTTTCTAATTGAGCTTCTACCTTCACCAACCTTGGAGAGAGAAGAGCAACCTGAAAATTTTCGGAAAGGCTTCTGACAATATTGTAACAGCGTATTCGTTCTCCTCCATTTAACGGCCATAAGGGTACATCAGTTACGAACAGGATCTTAACCATAAGCAGTATTAAATATCAAAAATCAATTTAACCAGGTTATTTTCGACGTATTCCCTCTGAGATTCACTTAAAACTTCTTTATAACTGCCCGATAAATCGGAGCTTATCGGTTCCATTACATTCCTTTTCCAGACTTCATCCTCATTTATCAACTTTTCTGCTACTTCACTGTATTTCCAGAGCATTTCTTCCTGCACTTCAATTCCCAGGAACCTGCAAATTTTTTCAATAACAGTCGAGGTGTCCCTGACCATAGACTCATACTTCACAAGGAGATGATTGTTTTTATCTTTGTATTTAAAAGAAATCTGAACATCTTTATTCCAGCGTTGAATACAGCGATTAATATCATAAATCCCTCCCCATAGCTCAGGGAATTCATGGGTTACGGCATATAAAGACGCAACTACATCTTCTCCGTTACGCAACAAATGGATGAATCTTGCTCCTGGGACACAACTTTCTATAAAGGATAGATAATGAAGGTGCCCCGGTGTTTTTTCAAGCCAATAACTACTGTCATGCTCAAGAGCAATGGTATCTAAAGTATTTATAGCTGCTGTCACATATTGTCTTATAAAGAAGGGCCGTCTGGGCAAATCATTTTTCATCCTGCTGTTACCGGTTTTATCCAGAAATGACTCAAATTGGCGGCACATTTCAGGAGAAACAATACTCAATTTCGTCAGTATTCTGCCGCGCCATGTTCGGCCGGTGGATACGAGCAAATGCGTTTCAGGGAATGATGCAATCTGCGGATGGGCTGCAAGCAGGCTCTGCAGCAGAGTCGTGCCTGAACGAGGGCAGCCGACCAGAAAAACCCTCCCTTTTATATTTCCTGTCATTAAAATCCTTTTTAATAGCCAATACAGAAGATAATAAAGAAAAATACACTAAGGATGTCAATGATCTATTATCCCTAATTTCAGGAGCTTTTTAGCAATCTTGTAGATATCCTTCTGATCACCTTCTCTTATGGCTGCTGATAAAATCCACACAAGATCAGGGTCGTTTTCTATTTTAAAAATAACACGGTATCTTCCTGAAGCGTATATTGAGAGAAAACCAGCCAATTTCTTCACCAGGGCTTTGCCTTGCTTTTCAGGATCAACAGCAAGACCTGCAATACGATCCAGGATTGAAGACTGAGTCCATTTATCCGATATTTTTTCAATAAGAGACAGGCATGTTTCTGTAATCTTTATTTTATATGTCAAAGTCCTAACCTTTTAAGAGACTCCTCAAGACTATATGTTCTGCCGGATTTGATATCATCCAAACCCCTTCTCAGATTCTCCATAAGATCTTTATCTGCCAATATCTCCATCGTTTCCAAAAGGCCTTCATACAGATCCCAGCTCATAACTGCCATGACTTCCCTATTTCTTCTGGTAACGGCAAAAATACGATTATCAGCTGTTTCATCAGGTAGCTTTGTAAACCTGCTCCTCGCCTCAGTTATGGTTAATTTTTCCATATTATAAAACTCCCCACATTAAATATGCATGTTAATGCACATTTCATTTAACATCGTATCAACAGGAATCTATTTAATGTACAGTGGCAAGACATCATTCACTCACCTGTAAAACTCACGACGATGCCCGATTGTCAAAACCAGGATAACCACTTTTTCGTCCTGTATTTCGCACAACACCCTGTAATCACTAATCCGGTATCGCCAGAAACCGGCATGATCACCCTTCAAGGATTCTCCAAAATGCCGGGGATTTTTACAACCATCGATCCTCTCACTAAGCCAGTTGAGAATTCGTTCCTGAACAGGAAGATCCATTTCTATCAAAGAAAGGGGGGAGTATAAATAGCTATTATCACTTACCCCTGACAGGATTAACCGGATATACATGATCCTTTTTCATCCTGATATCCTGTCATATTCAATACATATCTCCCGATTGAATAATGGCAGGGGGACGTTTTCAAACCATATACTGTACTTTCATATACTGTATTTTCAATTGACAATCACATTTTTATATGTCATCTTTTATACATTATAAATATATAACATGGAAATATTTGCAATGAGCAACCTAAATAAAATCCCAATCCAGATTTATTTGGAACCAGAACAGAACAGGATTATCGCCTTTTTATCAAAAACCAGCGGCAAATCAAAGGCAGCTATAATACGTTCATGCATCTCGAGTTTTATCGACAGCCTGCCGCCGCAAAAAGATCCTGCGCTTGGGATCATGAATCTCGGAACATCAGGGAAAAATAACATCGCAGAAAAACATGATGACTACTTGATATCAACTGAGAGATAGGAAAGCAGAAAGAAGATGAATACCCTTTTTGTTGATACGGGTGCATGGTTTGCCCTGGCAGATACGTCCGATAAATACCACGATCATGCCATCAATATCTTTCCGGACCTGCTTCGCAATAACCGGCTGTTGACCACAAACCATGTTATTGCTGAAACATATATTCTGATTCGCCGCAATTTGGGGCATGAAGCAGCTATCACATTTTTGAATAATATCGCAGCGAGTCCAAGAGTTTCAAAAATTTATTCAGACAGCTTATTAGAAAAATCAGCGGAAGATATCTTACGGCAATATAAGGACCAGGATTTCAGCTATACCGATGCTGTCAGTTTTGCAGTCATGAACCAGCAAGGAATAACTCAGGCCTTTTCATTTGATCACCATTTCCTGACGGCAGGATTTACGCTTATCCCTTAAGCCCCTCTTGTCATAATGAAACATTCACTCTCGTTCTATTTATTGTCCGGTTGTTATTTTATCTGTCTTTGACTCTTCGCGGGCGGAAGATAGTTTTCGGATGTTATGACTCTTTTGCCTGTTTTTTCCTCAAGCTCCTCTCGGGCCCTTTTTGCTATTTTGCCACCCTTTTTTCCCGCATCCGCATTTTCAATCATTCCGATAGCTTGTACGCTTTCGGCAATCTGCCTGGTTGAGAGTTCTGCAAGTGCCGTAAAAATCAATTCTGCTTCGCTCATATGGTCGCGCAGATTCTGCGTTTTAAGTCCTTTGATATCTTTATGCTTTTTGATAGACACCCCGCTCCATTCCTGATGAATGATATTGGTGAGAATCGCATATTCGTTTTCTTTGGTTATTTCGTGCTCTTTCCAGTAGTCGGTGAGTTTATTACGAGTTTCCTGCCCCATCATCCGCTGCTGGACCCACTTTTCGCTTCTACCCTGCTGTTGCCAGTATTCACGGGCGCGGTAGAGTGAGCGCGCTGGATCGTTCATATCCTGTATGCGTTCGTATCCCACCTTTGCCAACCATAATTTTATCGGCTCTGCCTTGGGACTGGGCACAGACTGAATAAGCCGCAACAATGTTTCGGGATCAGCAACATCGGTTAGGTATTTTTTTCCATCTGCGGCTTTCATTTTCAGTCGGTTACATTTTGTAACCGACTCACTGCCTTCTTTTTTTAAACGATTTTTTAAAACTTTCCAGTAGTTTCGAGCCGCCTGATAATTCGGCTGCTGTATCAGGACCTGCAAAATATCAACCACTGAGAAATACCAGGTTTTTGTATGCTCATCGTAATGACGACGGATTTTATAGTCTTCAAAAACGGCCAGCTTATTGTCAATCATTGCTATCCTCCTTCACGGTATTCACCGGAAACCCTTGAGGCAGAATTCAGAGTTTATATCCTTTAAGCTTACACCTCCTTTGACCGCTGGACAGATGCATTGCCATTAGGTAACGCCCCTTATCAATCAATAAACGGCTCTCTCCCCGAACCCCTTCATTCTTGGTAAATATTTTACGACTCTATCATTTATTACACAGGAGGTTTTTATTTTTCATACCCCATCTTTTCCAGATAACCGCCCATCTTATCACTGCATATCTTCTGTTGTTCAGCCGGCATCTCAGTTTTGTATCTGAAAGCAATCGCCTTGTTAAAATGCATCCCCTTCCGGTTCCATTCAGGATTATCCCGTGAGTATTTCCAGACTATGCTTTCTAATGTATTGTGATCCAGGTCAAAGCCAAGAAATCTGCTTACACCTTCCACTGTTTCAACCGGATTATTCATAAGATCTTCATACCTGATCATAAGAATACCCGGAATTATGCTATAGACTTTCCAGATTCTCAGCCATTTCATCACATTTTTAAGAGAATCATCAAATTCAACCATCTTTGCAAAGCTATAGTTTTTGCCTCGGCTTAAAAGTTTTTTTCCGTGGTCAACGGCTGATATCAAAACATCCCTTGGATCTCTATAAATATAAATAATTCTGATCAGGCCTAAATGATTGAGCAACATGACTGTGGGGCCGGGACAACTATGGGTTTTAACTACAAATGATCCCTCCTTTCGTACAAAACATACGAGTCTTAAAATACGCCATATATATAAACGACCAATCCTGTTATTTATCCCCATGATGAAGCTGTGTAAGCCGTATTTTCTTTTTATCTCACGGGCATCCATATGGCCTGCTGCTATCATGAGGTCATTAATCAGATTGTACACATATGCGCTGCCGGATTTCGGCATTCCACCGCTCAGAACTAACTCCCGATCAATCCCATTTTTTTTATGCTTGATTAATTTGCCAGATACTTCCATTTTAAGAATACCCTAATTTATTAAGCAATGAACCTGCTTCTGATTTGATTTCAGAAATCTGCTGCTTTGAAAGCTCTTTTTTCCATCTGCCAATCAGGTTTGAATCCGCAGAATAAATTGCCTGTAAAAATTTCCTGATTGAATCGTCTTTTGAAATACCAAGGTGTGCTATCAAACGCTTCGCTTCTTTTTCAGGATTTGCAGCCACGTCCTCATAACGCAATTCAATATACTGATCATCGGCTAGAAGCATAGCTGCATCAAGAGCGCTTTCCACATGCCGTTTCCAGGACCAGATACACCGATGAATATCACTGGTAGTCTCAAATTCCTTCCTGCGCTCCACTTCAACCCAGAAACGGGGATAAGGGCCATAGGGATAGCCTCCCGGCTCCCACTTGTCTGACCCGGCCAGGGAGGACTGCAGCCAGGGCTGTTTGCTTAAGGAGAGCGCCGCATCTCGGCCGTCGCGTATTATATGGATAAATTGCGCATCGGGAAATGCATGGAGCAAAAAAGGAACAATAAAGCAGTTTCGGGGTGTCTTTTCTGCAAAGCGCAAATGACCGTCAAGATGTATGCGCATAAGCCATCTGTATACCTGCCTGTAGAAGGCCTGAGCCTCTTCAAAAGGCCACAGTCCCTCAAAGACATAGCGTGATGCAGTCTTTGTTGCAATAGGTTCATGGTGATAGGAAATCTCGGGAAGAGCGCCCAAGGATTTGCCAAGAAAGCTTGTGCCGGAGCGGGGAGCTCCAATCACGAAAATTGGGCGCTTCAAATCCACTAAAAAAGAATATCGGATACTCTCTATTGAAAGTGGAACTCCTTTTGATTCATATAGACGAAGGTCGGTTCTAAGAGTTCGAGGCGCCCATTTCAGAAAATTGGGTGGCTTCATTTCAATATATGGTAAGTTTCTCTTGAGGATACTTATAAATAACCAAGTTCCCTTGCCAGCCTGCCAGCCCAGATATTAAAGCTGAACTCCAGAAATGGATCCAACTCACGCTGCCATGAACCAATACGAGAATTATAAATCATTTCATCACCTTCAATGTCTTCCCGTCGGTTCTTTGTAAATTCAAAATAGCGAGGTTGAATATCGTGAGAGGCATCCATGTATTTCAAAACCGATTCATCCCAGGGCTCATTTAAAAAGCCAAGTAAATTCCTCAGAGTTGCCTCGGTATTGTTCACCAGATCTTCATATCGCAGTTCGAAATATTGCCCTTTGGAGGCCCTTTGGCCGAACTTATGGCCAATAGTAACATATTCCCGCCAGCGGATTATGCTTTTAAGCGCCTGGACATATCCGTACCGATTCCGGTGGGAGGCAACCACATCCCGTCCGTCCCGGATAATATGAACAAGCTGGCTGTCCGGGAACAAATCAAGAATGAATTTCAGGTGAGGAGTATAATGAGGTGTCTTTTCAGCCCAGCGTTTCTTTCCTCTTTTCTGAGCATATTCTATTTGAAAGGAAGAAAAAAATTCTGCAATCTTTTGATGCCAGTATTCTTTAGAAAAGCCATAAAGTTTTATGTGGGGCCAGTGATGCACCACAATAGGCTTCATATCAATAAGAAAACTGGTCTCAGGCCCGCAACTAATGTTGGGATGGGAATCCAGCATTAGCCGCAGTAGCGTGGTTCCTGAGCGGGGGCAGCCGATAATAAAAACAGGCCTGTTATTTGATGGGTTAACAGGAGCCATTTACAGCCTGAAGCCAACGCACACAAATTTGAATTTTGCATATAAACGGTTCTGAAAGTACATCCATGTACATTCTTTCGATATTTGACTCTTAGATATTCTTTGAATTGAGGATTGAGGCTATTAGCCCTGCTTTTTTCTCCAGCGCAAGAATTTTCTTAGAACTTTTTCTTTTATAGAATACTTCCCAAACTGCACTACCATCTTTTTAATAAACTCATAATCAAGCGGGTTTTGAAGGACATCATAGTATTGCAGGACTTTCTTGAGCTCATTTTCGTTGTAAAGAAGATATTCATTTAACTTCCTGGATTTCCAGACCTTATCATTGCCAATATGAAACGTAACGTGAAGATCAGTAAATTCCTTGAACTGCTTCGCATTGTAGATAAGGTTCACCGCCAGCACAGCTCCAATCCTTCCAGTTCCGATACATGTATTGCCTAATTGGTATTCTGGATAAGCGCTTCTCTTAAATACAAAGCAATCGTAACCCCTATGTTTCTCACCAACCTGAGAATACATTAATGGGATATCTTCAGGTCTTTCAAATGTTTTTGAAATTGTTCTCCTGTTTATCACAAAGGCATCATATCCAGACTCTATAATACGGTTTACAACGATGTAAAAAAAAGGCATGAGGGCAATATCCACATTAGTGTAGATCATATAATCAGCATCAGTTGCTTCGTACAGGCGATCCAGAATATCCTTTATCAAAGGCAGCCTGCGCTTCTCTTGAAAATTTCCAAATTCAAAGACTGACTGGGTTAGATTCTTTGTCAAGTGGAAACCTTCAGGTACAAAAGACTTATCTTCAGGATATTGAGCAGAGAAAAGGTCAACCTGAACAAGACAACGAGAATATTCTTGAGCAGTTCGTACTGTTTCAAATGTTATAGGTTGAGCAATGAAAAGGCTTGATTCCCTGGGAACTATGACGGGGTTGATGATATGTGCGAAGGTTCTCATTTATCAGTTTGATAAGATATCGCTGTATAGATTTATATACTGCTGTGCCACCTTTTCAGGTGTAAACTTTATTTTAACCTTTTGTCGCGTGACTCTTTTATTTAAATTAATCTTTACGTCCCTTGGCCAGATCAATTACCCAAAGCGGAAGGAATTCTCTAACACACATTCGCATAACCAAGAGCAATAAACGAAAATGTTCAATGAGTGCTATTCCGTTTCGACGTGTAATATGTATAAGCAGTCGCCAGGCATCACGAATTTCTCCCTCGGACATTTTCCTAGCAGCCAATCTACCTAATACCTTTGTACGATAATACTTAATATATTTAAGTGATCCGTTTTTCCCAAACCAATTTTCGTATAAAGGCCTCCATTTATACAAAAATTTTTCAACTCCTTGAATACGTGGTATAGTATCATTTACCATACTTTTCCGCCTTTTAAAGGAATATCGAACCGTGAGTGCCTCGTACACTGGAACTGCGTTAAATCCATGAGATGCCAATGCCATCCATAAATCATGATCAACCGAAGATTTAATACTTTCATCAAATCCTCCAATCTCTTTCAATGCCTTTCGAGGATATAACCCTGTAGAAGGTATAGTAAACATCCATTTTGCTCGTATGGCATTAGTTGCTATATTACCTTCGACTCTAGGCATACTATAATATATTTTTCTTTTATTAATATTATGATTTTCACAACCGGAATAAACGACACCAAGCTTTTCGCGCTCCGACGAAGTCAGTTTTTGAACTGCCGCCATACGCTTTTCAAGAGAATCTGGTTTCCATTCATCGTCATCGTCAAGAAATGCAATATAATCTCCACTTGATTTCTTAATGCCAGTGTTTCGCGCTGCGCAAAGCCCTCTGCGTTGATCATGACGCCAATAGAAACAGTCCTTTCGTCCACCCAATACCTGCATAACAGCTTGAGGTGTGTCATCATCTGACCCATCATCAACCACATGTAAATCGAATCCCGTAAAGGTCTGTGAAAAAACCGAACGAATGGCTTTAAGAACTAACTTTGATCGATTCATTGTTGTGATTACCACTGATACTGCCGGTCGGTTCACCTTCTTTTCCCAACAAAACAAATTCTACCGCAGTGCACCTCATCGCAAATATAGAAATGCCTGAGATAAATTTTAAAAAGTGTGTCAAGCAAAAAATGGTTGTTTAAAATAAAAATTGAATTATGAAGAAAACCTTTCATAAGCCTCCTGAAAATCGGTGATATTTTATCAAAAAAAATTATGTTCTCAACTTCGTAATAAGTTTCAGTAAGCTTTCTCAAAGTGACGGTGTCAAAATTTTGATAATGTTTAGCCTGAACTGATTTATTTTTGTGAGGAACCGTGATAATCAATTTCCCACCTGTTTTCTGAAAGCCAGCGAGGTTATGTGTAAAATCATTTATCAAATCAATAGGGATATGTTCCAGTACCTCGACCAACGTTACAACATCAAAAATCTGTTTAACGCTTTTTTCTTTACAGATATCCATACATTCATAGTTAAGATCTGGATTCATAGCCCTAGCTAAATGAATCGCACGGAGGGAATAATCTATTCCCAAGAGAACCTTACCTCGATATCGTTTGTTAACTTCTCGTAGGAAACGACCATCTCCACATCCTATATCAACCAAACTCTCAAAATTTATGCCCTCAAGGATCGAAAGGACAAGTTTTATCCCTCCAATGTAGCGAAAACCCCACGGCCAGTAAAGATGTTGGCAAAAGTGTCCATTCTCAAACGATGGAATATAGTGATAAGGAAAGACATATTGACTCTCTTGTATAACTTCTCTCTTTCCCAAAATGATTTTATTCTACGCTCTGGTAGCCTCCTCATATATACAATTGTTCTTCATGCGACTCACCTTCAATTTTAGCATCTGATTGCACAATTATAAGGCAAACAAGAATCAAAAAATTTCCAAAAAATTTAAGAAACACTTTCTAAAAAACCTTTTTTTAATAAATTCATACAAGAGAGTATAAAGCGCTTAACCCTTTACTAATCATTTTTGAAATCCTGTATCCAACCCGCCAAATATTAATATTGTTAGCTAGACACAGATTTCGAGCTTTGTACCTGAACCATTTGGCAATAACGTCCATGCTCATGCATCAATTCCTCATGCGTTCCCTGCTCCACCAACTTGCCTGCATTAAGTACTATAATATTATCCGCATTTCGAACTGTTGACAGACGATGAGCAATAGCCATCATTGTTCGTCCCTGCCCGAATCGAGCCAAAGATGAATGTATTTCCTGTTCTGTTTCCGAGTCGAGTTCGCTTGTAGCCTCATCAAGTATGAGAATCTGAGGATCTGCCAGTATTGCCCGTGCTATGGCAATTCGCTGTTGCTGCCCGCCTGACAGCCGTACACCTCTATCTCCCAGAAGGGTATTATATCCCTGGGGCAATGCCTTTAAAAAACCATGCGCTTCAGCTAATTGAGCAGCCCTGTAAATCTCTTCTTCAGTAGCATGCAGTCTTGCCATTCTAAGATTGGCCCAGACAGTATCATTAAAAATGAATGTGTCCTGAGAAACAACTGCAATGCGAGAACGCCAGCTTGCGACGTCCAGGTCACGCAGATCAGTATCATCCACCATGATTCGGCCATTTTCGCAATCATAAAGCCGGGCAATCAAATTGACCAGTGTTGATTTGCCTGAACCGGATTCACCGACAACGGCAGTCATTTTACCTTTTGGAATATCAAATGAAATATTTTCCAATGCCCTGGTTTCATTAATTCTGTATCGAAAAGAAATGTCTTGCAGCGAAATCCTGTCTCTTAATTTTTCGAAACTTATATGTCCATTTTGTAAATACGGCTTATCACCTGTACGAATAAAGTCAAGAATGGAATGCAGTATGGGATACTGCTGAATAATCATCGCCTGTGTCTGGGAGAGAGCACCCAGCGGCGTCATCAGCCTGAATGCAATAAGAAGAAATAGGGACATCTGAGGCAACCATGCGCTCGGAGGTCCTTTTAGGAAAACAGTGCTGGCAATAAGCAGTAGGCTTAATACCAGGACATTTAAAAAATTATACAGGGGCCTTGATATCCCCACCAGATTCTTGGCCCTGAATGAATTTTCAAAATAGACCTTTTGGACTTCATCAAATTTCTCGATGGTTCCGGATTCTCTTGATAACAAATGAATCAGCTTAAGTCCTGAAAGGCTTTCGACAATGAAAGACCTCAATTCCCGTGTGCTCTCCTTGATATCATTCCCCGCCTGCCTGATATGAGTTGAGAGCCTTTTTCTAATAAAAATGCTTACTGCAAGCTGAAGGACTATTGCCAGAAGTGCCAGTTGCCAGGAAACAATCAACATTAAAACTGCATAAACAATTACAGTAAAAATGTTGGTAATACTCCCACACACATTATAGATAAGCATGCCGGTCTGGAAGGCATAAGGCCCCAGAAGCGTATGAAATTCGCCTGAATGCTTGCTATGAATATACTGCAGCTCAACTTCATGGATCTGCCTGAACATCCCGGACGATAGATTCCTTTCAATCCTGTTCTTTAATAAAGCCGAAATCCTTTGAGCTTCATAAAGGAAAAAACCACGAATAAAAAAAATAAAGGCCAGAGCAGAGGCAGCAAATAAAATTTTTTTAGTCATTGACAGGGCATCAGTATAATGCACAAAAGAAGCTGCAAATGGAATTTTGCTCAAAGATCCCATTTTGCTGCCCGAAGTGCTCAGGAACGGAAGAATGACCCCAAGCCCAAGACTTTCGCTGACAACTCCTGATAAAGATACTAGACAGAGAACACCAAACAGAACCTTATGCTGGTTCAATTGGCCCCAGATCTGACGGTAAGCGGATATGTCGGTCTTCATTTATAAATCCTGGAAAAGCAACAAATAGAAAACTGAATTGATTTGGTGAAAAGTTCAGGCGGACAGGATTGATATGCCTGAATGAACGATCTGTATCCTGCCCCTTTCATCACATAACAAAAGGGCAGAATACAGTAAATGCAATTATCTTACTCTCCGGATAAAACAAGATTTGCCAGTTCCGGGTGTTGTTTTTCTCTCAACTCTCTTTCAAGTTTCGCCATTCTCTCGTTCAGTTCGGATATAGTCTTCTGCTGTTCCTGCACTACCCTGGTCAGGACAGCTACAACATTCATAGGACTCATAGCCTTTCTGTCTTTGCTAGCTACGAGTTCAGGAACTTCTTCAGCAATAAAACCCACGTATTTTTCGTCTTTGTCTATTTTATAATTGTATTTCACAGGGTTAAGCTGTGCCACCACAAGACTGGCCTCATCGCCTGTAAGAGCCTCTATATTCTCCTTATATTCCCTGCTCGAGGCATCGTGCCACACGCCGCCTGTTGTACAATAGGCACCATTTGCAAGTGTCCCCATATCTAGAGGGTAAGCAGGGGTATTGGTACTTATCCCCACATATCCGTTTGTATCGATAGTCATTCTGCCAGTGTTACAAGTTGTAAAAACCAATTTATGAGCAGAATGGGTCCCAATCTGTCCCTTGTTAGTTGTCACATTAAGTTTGAATTGCGCTCCGTCAGTACGGTCAAGGTAAAGCATTGCATTTTCACCAGTGGTCTCCAATTCCAATGGATAAGCCGGCGACTGCGTCCCTATCCCCACATTACCGTCCGAGTTCAGAAACAGTGTATTGGTTGGTGCACCGGGCTTTATCCTGAAAGGCAGTTTGGACCCGTTTGTAGCATCACGGATAAAGAAATTTGCCTCATTGCCCGACACGTCCCAGGTCTGGGCTGTCCATCCGCATGAGTTGTCCTGCTCCAGACGCAATGTAGGAGTGTTACACATTTTTTGGTGCATATAAAATACAGGGGTGGAAGTTCCAAAACCGACCCTGCCACTATCATCCACATAAAGAGAATTGGCCCTTGCTCCGGCTTCTATGGTGAAAGGCGTTCTCCCGGAATTAATATCATCGATTGAAAATTTATTGGCACCGCCGTTGAAGCTGTCGTTTGCTGTTATCTGCCAGTCGTTGGAGGGAAAAGATCCTGAATTGCTTGTATCCTGAAATTTGATTCGCAGATTGTTTTCCTTGAGCCTGATCGTGTCAAAACCGAAGTTTTCATTGTTGAAGCAGTCCTGACCTACACACAGGCTTCCACTTATAATCATATCATCTATTAAAACCTGATCTCCTTTAACGTCTCCGTTTTCATTATCATCACCTGTAACAATAAGGCCGTTCTGCACAAGAAAATGTCCTGATTGTACGAGGGACTCTGCAAGGATTCCGGATTCCTTCATCATACTCTCAATCAGGGATTCATTACCATCAGACCTCGCTTTTATCATAGCGGCCCTGACATCCTGATCAATATTCGGGACAACCTGTAATTCATAATTGTACCCGCCGTCAATAAGCTCAAAATTTTTCCTACTTGAAAAATCGAGATAGGGATAAACACCGGCTTTAAAAGTCTTTTCCCATACATTCCCATCCGGACAGGATACCCTGAGAACAAGGCTTGCATACTCCACCCTGGGCGTCCACTCAACACCATCCGGAAACAGGGTTACCTCTGCCACAGGATTTACACCTGAAGCATTTGCTCCGCCAAACAAGCCTAACAATGCAATTGTGATAACCGCAAGATACAGAAAATTTTTTAGGTTTTTCATAATCTATCCTCTTTACTATGGATTTATAAACGAGTAACAGTTTAAGGATTCAAGGGCCCAAGGACTCAGGGATTCAAGAACCCATTAAGGGAATACATATCAAGTAATCCAAGAGCAGGCCTGAAGCTGTGACTGGTTACATAAATGAAACTCAATCTCAGCAAATAGATCTTCCTTAGCACCGCAATTATGTATTATTGGGACTCAATGCCTGCAAGATTCATGTTTTGCTTCAGCTTGAGTTGATTTTCAAGGTCCTGAACACGCCCGGATAATTCCAAGAGCATCTTCTGTTGTTTATCCACCAGTTTCTGCTGCTCCTGCACAACCTTGGTCAAGACAGCCACTATATCCATAGAACTCATTGCCTTTCTGTCTTTGCTCGCTACAAGATCAGGAACATCTTCAGCAATAAATCCCACATGCTTCTCATCTTTGTCCACTTTATAATTGTATTTTACCGGGTTAAGCTGTGCCACCACCAGACTGGCCTCTTCACCAGTAATGGCCTCTATGTTTTCCTTGTATTCTCTGCTCGATGCATCATGCCATACACCCCCTGTTGTACAATAGGCACCATTTGCAAGTGTCCCCATATCCAAAGGGTAAGCAGGGGTATTGGTACTTATCCCCACATATCCGTTTGTATCGATAGTCATTCTGCCAGTGTTACAAGTTGTAAAAACCAATTTATGAGCAGAATGGGTCCCAATCTGTCCCTTGTTAGTTGTCACATTAAGTTTGAATTGCGCTCCGTCAGTACGGTCAAGGTAAAGCATTGCATTTTCACCAGTGGTCTCCAATTCCAGAGGATATGCAGGCGACCATGTCCCTATCCCCACCCTGCCGTCTGATTTCAGGCACAGTGTGCTGCTTGGAGTATCCGGCTGAATTCTGAAAGGCAGTTTGGATCCGTGGGTGGCATCACGGATAAAAAAGTTTGACTCATTGCCTGCCACATCAAATGTCTGGGGTGTCCATCCTCCAGAGCTGTCCTGCTCAAGACGAAGCGTAGGAGTATCGCTGTCTTTTATGTGCAGTTCAACTACCGGTGTGGATGTCCCGAGTCCGACTCTTCCGTAATCCTCTACATAAAGAGAGTTGCTGGGAGCTCCGGCCTCTATCTTGAAAATCGATGCTCCATCATCAACATCGTCAATAGAGAAATAACTTGCCCCGCCGTTTGTGCTGTCATTGACAGTAATCCGCCAGTTATTTGTAGGATAGGATGCGGTGTAACTCGTATCATTAAAATAGATCCGCAGATTGTGCTCCTTCAGTATAATCGTATCAAAGCCGAAACTTTCTCCATCCTGACAGTCAAAACCTATACACTGGCTCCCCGTGATAATCACATCGTCATAATGGAGGACATCGCTTTTAGTGTCCCCGCCGCTTTCATCTCCATCACCGGTGACAATAAGGCCGTTCTGTACAAGAAAATTCCCTGATTGAACCAGGGGCTTTACTGGTAAGCCTGATTCTTGCTTAAGACTTTCAACCAAAGATGTATTCCCATCTGCCCTTGCCTGAACTAAAGAGGCGCGAGTATCCGGATCAATCTTCGGGACGGCCTGCAATTCATAATTATACCCGCCGTCTGTAATCTGGATATCACTATCCCTAGAAAAATCGAGAAATGGATAGACGCCAGCCATAAAAGTTTTTTCCAGGACAGCTCCGTCCGGACATGAAACCCTGAGGACCATGCTGGAATACTCAACCTTTGGTGTCCACTCAATCCCGTCCGGAAACAGGGCTATATCAGCGACAGTATTTGTGCCGGATGCATTAACATGTGCTCCGCCGGTAAGAGCCAGCCCAAAAAGACAGAAAACAAAGGCCCTAAATAAGGCTGATAAACGAATCTTTCTATTTCTTTCCATTTTTATCTCTCCTTATAAAAGCTAAAACGTTAAGGAATATGCTCCCAAGGCAAAGCAAAAAAACCTGGCAGATACTTCTTATAACATGAAATAATTTACCACAGTTTTACCGTTGTGTCATCTATTTTGGTCGGTCTCGTCGATCTTGTCTCTTTGGTTTGTCTGGTTTGTTTCGTCTATCTCGTCTGTTTCGTCTATCTGGTGGACTTAACAAATAACAAGTAACTGATAACTAATAACTATTAACTGATAACTCATACCTGATCCCCGCCTTTCACCTTTCACCTTTGAGCTCTCCAGAGGCGAGTAACTTTCAGCTCCCATTACCTATCACCTGCTTTTGATGTATTCCTTATATATTCAATAAAGAATGCCAGGAACAGAAGGAAGAAAAATCCGGCAAATGCCGATAATGCAACTATAATTCTCTTTCTTGGCTCTACGGGCCTTTGAGAAACCTCCGGGGGCTGTACAATTTTTATGTTATCAATAAGTTGCATTTTTAATTTCAGCATTTTTATTTCCGATCTGATATTGTCTTCTTCGACCTTCATCTCTTCATTTCTTTCCAGTTTCAATTTGTCTATTTCATTTTCAATATCATTTATATTCGCCTGAATTACTTCTGTCTTCTGTAATTCCAAATTATCGATAGCATTTTTAATATCATTTATTTCAGCATCCATACCCTCTGATCTTTTTAATTTCAATCCATTAATTTCCGCGGTAATATCATCAATCTGTGTCTGCAAACCCTCCGTCTTGAGCAATTCGAGTCTTTCGATCTCAGTCCTAACATCGTCTATGTCTTTGGAAAGATTCTCAATCTCCGCTTCCAACTTCATCTGATCCTTTCTGAGGTCATGTATCTGGTTGTTTAACTGGTTGAAATAGGCCACATCCTGCTGAATCGTGGTCGAATATAGAAGGAGAGAGATCCCTTCCCCGTTTTTATTATCCTTCAGGTAATTGTTCCTTTGCTCAATTATTTTTCGTGTATTTTCTTTGACATCTCCCGCTTCCGCTGTTAGAGTCTTTATCCTTTCCAATGTCTCCTTTAATGTTTCGCGCTGCAGATTAGTCTGACCCTTCAGCTTTTCAATACTGCTCACCTTGAGGGCTATTTCTTTATCTATATCCTTCCTTCTTGTCTCAATTTTACCTATTTCATTTTGTTTTTTTATAATTTCATTTCCTATACCTTTTCTCCGTATCTCGACCTTGTCAATTTCATTCTGCTTGCTGGCAATATTCTGCGCCAAAATCTTACCTTGAGTTTCAACCTTTTTTATCTCGTTTCGCTTTTGCTCAATCAGCCTGTCAATATCCTTTTTTTCTATTTCTATTTTTTCGATTGCGTTTTCTTTATTGGCAATCTGCTTGTCATATTCACTTTTTCTTTCCACAATAATTTCATTATAATCCTCGCGTAAAAATTCCACGAGTTGATTAGATACCTTCATTCCCGTTTCGGTATTACCTTCCTTCCACAGTGATTTAACCTTTACCAGATTGGCTTTGTTTTTCGCTTTGGTGTTTTCATCAGTAGTAAATTTAAACTTTATGACAGCAGTGCCCAGATCAAGCTTTTTTTGGATTCTGCGGTTATAGGACTGTTCATTGATTCTTTTCCGGATATTTTCATCAGAATCCATATAAATATACCCCAGCCTGTCATTGAAACCTACGATACCAGGCTCTATAGCCATAACAACTTCATATTTTTTCGGCATTAAAAGGGTAAAAACAATCGCTAAAATACAGCAAATCACAGTGCCCCCCGCAATCATCCATTTCCATTTCCATATCACGCGGAGTAGATCTATAAGCTGAATTTCATCTTCATCCCACTCATTGTGACCCTGAAAATGTTCAGGGCGTTGTTCTTCCTGATTCATGGTTTCTCCCTTTTGGTTTGTCTCGTCGATCTGGTCTGTCTGGTCTGTCTCGTTTTTTTTGTCGATTTTGTCTGTCTGGTGGACTTAACAAATAACAAGTAACTGATAACAAGTAACTGATAACAAGTAACTGATAACTATTAACTGATAACCGCCTTTCAGCTTTGAGCTTCCATTCAGTCTATCTCGTCTGTCTGGTCTAAGGCTATAGGCTTTCAGCTAATCTTTATTTTTTCCTTAAGCACCTGTCCCTGTCTATACTTACGCATTGCTCCGCCCCTTTGATTACACCCCCCAAAGAGCCGTAAGCAATTGTTTTCAATACCTTTTTGCTTATCAGAGAAACCAATTCCCTGATAAGCGGGATTTGTAAACAGGCTCAAGTTTTAACCCGCCGGTTAAAATATTCGCCTTCCCCCGCTCATAATACGGGATCTTCGACTTGATCTTGGAAGATAATTGATTTATTAAAGGTCTCAATTAGTGTTTTTTATATTAAATGAAAATAAATTTAGTATTAACAAGAAGTCAAGTTTTTTTCTAATGATTTAACTTGAATTCCTGACTGCTTGAATTCATATTATTACTCCGGCGATTAAAAACATCAATAGTCATGCCGGAGTAATAATAAAAAATATGAGTTTTTGGGTCCTGAGTATGGAATATTGCCGTTTTTAAAATATTTTACCTCTTGACTATTATTGTTAAGTAAAATAAATTAATTACTTTGAATAAAAAACCAGGGTGCTTGAGCGGGCATATCTCAGCTGGTAGAGTACAAGCTTCCCAAGCTTGGTGTCGCGGGTTCGAACCCCGTTGCCCGCTCCATTCTCTGGTTTCAGGTCAGGTGAGGCCTGACACCCTTTTTGAGGTTAGCAGCTGTTCTCGATGAGAGACAAGCTGAATTTACTTCAAATTGCGGACTCAGCGTTGGCTTTCTATATCCTTATTTAGGATTTAATGCAGAAAGGCGCTTAAATTTACAGTCTGCATTGTGGAGCGGGCCTCAAAGCCCGCTTTTTTGTTATGAGATTAGTAGAATTATCTTCGAGTCCGGACATCACACATAAAAAGCGTGCCTTCATAAAGCGGGAACAGATATTAGACAACCGGGGCGCTTTTTTAAAAGTTGAATCTGCGCCTGTGCTTTGATAAACAGCCACGAATTTCCTCGTTGCAGAATTTCAATGAAAGAATTTTGATTCTTGCGTGAAATCAGGACTGCTTTTTCTGTCAGGAATATATTTAGAGCAGTCAGGTATTACAGAATATGGTTATTCAGGAAGTAACACGGATAATTGAACCGATTCTTGAAGAGATGGGCTTTGAGCTGATTGATATTGAGTATCTTTCAGAACACGGCAGGTGGGTTCTAAGGCTTTTCCTGGATAAAGAAGGGGGCATCACTCTTGATGACTGTGCAAAGGCAAGCAGAGAAATAGGTGACTTGATAGATATAAAGGATGTTATCAGCCACGAATATGTCCTTGAAGTTTCATCTCCCGGTCTGAACAGGCGTTTAAAAAGGGATAAGGATTTTTTGCAGGCCATTGGGCAAAAAATCAGGGTAAAGATGGCAGTCCCGGTGGAAGGGCGTAGAAATTTTACCGGATCTCTGCGGGATTTCAAGGAGGGGATGCTGAATCTTGAAACAGCTGCAACTCTGGTTTTGTTGCCCTTGAAGGATATAGAACGGGCTAATATAGTTTATGAATTCGGGCATTAGAAGTCCCAACTTATTTTGGAGCACGAAAGATATGGTATCTGATTTGACAAGGATTATTGAACAGGTAAGCCGTGAGAAAGGCCTGGAAAGAAATGTTTTGATTAAGGCACTTGAGGAGGCAGTAAAGGCTGCAGCCCGGAAAAAATTCGGCCCGGACTACGACTTGGAAGTCAATTTCAATGAAGAACTGGGAGAAATTGAAGTATTTGAGTTTAAGGAAGTTGTGGAACAGGTTACCGATAAACACATTCAGGTATCCCTGTCTGAGGCCCATGAATTGGATCCTGAGGCTGAACTTGGAGACAGTCTTGGCATGAAGATGGACACCGATGCCTTTGGAAGAATAGCCGCTCAGTCAGCAAAACAGGTGGTAATGCAGCGTTTAAAAGAGGCTGAAAGAGATATCGTTTTTGATGACTTCAAAGACAGACAGGGAGAGATCATCAATGGAATTGCCCAGAGATTCGACAGAGGGTCCATAATTGTCAATCTTGGGAGGACAGAGGCAGAACTGCCTCTCAAGGAACAGATTCCCAAGGAAACATACAAGCAGGGCGATCGCGTAAGGGCATATATACTTGAAGTAAGACAGTTCAGTCGAGGCCCTCAGATTATTCTTTCCCGAACTCATCCGAATTTTCTGGCAAGTCTTTTTGAGAGTGAAGTCCCCGAGATTGCCGAGGGCATTGTACAGATTGTTCAAGTCGCAAGAGAACCTGGTGCAAGGTCGAAGATTGCAGTAACTTCAAAAGATCCTGATGTGGATCCGGTAGGCGCATGTGTGGGCATGAAAGGTTCAAGGGTTCAGGCCGTGGTTCAGGAACTGCGGGGTGAGAAAATAGATATTATTACCTGGGACTCTGATTCTGCAAAATTTATCTGCAATGCACTTTCGCCGGCTGAAATCATTAGAGTCCTCGTTGATGAGAGCGAACATTCCATGGAAGTTGTGGTACCTGATGATCAGTTATCGCTTGCCATAGGGAAGAGAGGGCAGAATGTACGGCTGGCATCCAGGTTGACCGGCTGGAAACTGGATGTGACAGGGGAGAGTAATTATAATCAGACGCTTAAGGAAGGATATAAATCACTGTTAGATCTGCAGGGGATAGGAGATAAAAAGGCCTATGATCTTTATGAAGGGGGATTCACCTCTGCCAGGGATCTTGCAAACGCTACAGTGGATGATCTTCGCAGCGTTAAGGGTATGACTGATAAGCAGGCAGAGAAACTGATTGAGAGTGCTGTCGAATATGCCAAAACGAGTGAGATAAAAAAGCAGGCAGAATTGGAACCGGAGGAGACCCCTGCCCGGAAAGATGATGCTGATAGCAGTGAAGAAACCCTTGATGAGGAATAAAAGGGTACATATTCCGATAAGGACATGTATATCCTGCGGAGCAAAAAGAAGCAAAGGAGAATTGATAAGGATTGCATTGAACTCCAGGGGAGTCGCTGTTTACGATATTAATAGTAAAACAAAGGGCAGGGGGGCCTATGTTTGTCCGAACGCATCCTGTCTGGAAGTTTTAAAAAACAGCAAACGCCTTAGCAGGGCTTTTAATACAGAAGTGTTTATGGCTAATGATTTTTGATCAATGTTTGCTTGAAGGCTTTATAGAAAGTGAAATTCGACAAAAATGTCCTTTCGATCAGACCACAGGCGAGATAGAATTCTTGTCTTTTCATCATGCAAGTTTTACAGGTTTCTCGTTTCATTCGAAATGACAAGTTGAGGAGACTTTTTGCGAGTTCATCATTATTGATCGCCTTGTAAAAAATAATGCTTTTATCCTTCAGTTGGTCGAAAATCAAAATTGTTAAATAAGAGGGCAGAATATGAAGAAGGTCAGAGTTTATGAACTGGCTAAAGAACTTGATATGGAAAGCAAAACGCTTTTAGAGAAACTTACAGCCGGTGGCATGAACATCGCCAATATTATGTGTACTTTGGATGAAAGAGAGATTGCCAAAGCAAAGGATTTATTGTCCGGTTCAGTATCTCCGGTTATCGAGGAAAAACGGGTAAAACCCAGTATCATCCGACGGCGGAAAAAGGCCCATGTTGAGCCGGAACCACCCCCAGAAGACAGTGAAGTGCCAGAAAAAACTGAGGTTCAGCAGCATGAGCTACCATTAGAGGAAGCTGTAGAGGAACCTGAAAAAGAAGCTGAGATAAAAGAACCTGTTGAAACAAGGGCCGAAGAGCCCGAACTGGCGGTTGAAGAGAAAACCCCTCCTGATGAAGCTGTGCAGGAAGCCCCATCTGCCGATGAAGAACCTGTGAAAAAAGAGGCTGTAAAGCCGGTTGAAGACAAGCCTAAACGCAAAAAGGCAAAAAAGAAGAAAATTGACCAGCCTGCCAGGATTATTAAGCGTCCTGAGGAAGGGCCTTTATCTGAAACCCTGCAAAAACAGGCTGAAAAGGAAAAGGAAGTTTCAGAGCCTTATGTTGAGCAGCCTGAACCTTCGACGCTAGTGAAAGCCGTAACTGAAGAAGGGGCAGAAAAGGAAGCACCATCCAAGAAAAAGAAGGACAAAAAGAAAAGAATTCAGGATGAAAAGCGTTTAGCAGAAGATGTTACTGTTCGTCACCGGAGAAGAGAAATATATGAAAGGGCTGATCTGTATGAAGGCCGTGAAGCAAAACCCAAGGGAAGAAAGGGCGGCCAAAAAGGAAAACAGGCTGTTAAAAAGCCCAAACATACAGAAATTACAGTACCCAAGGCCATTAAGAGAAGGATTAAGGTGCAGGAGTTAGTTACAGTTGCTGAACTTGCCAAGGCCATGGGGATCAAATCAACTGAATTGATAAAGAGTCTGCTTGGACTTGGTTGTTTAGTCAATCTAAACGATTCAATAGATTTTGACACTGCTTCAGTCGTTGCAGTCGAATTTGGCTACGAACTGGAACTGGAAAACTATGAAGAAGCCCGTTTCATTGCCCCAAAAGAGGATAAGCCTGAGGATTTGAAGCCAAGACCGCCGGTAGTGACCATCATGGGCCATGTGGATCATGGCAAGACATCCCTGCTCGACTATATAAGGAAATCAAACATTATCGGTGGAGAATCAGGCGGCATAACCCAGCATATCGGCGCCTATTATGTCGAGACCGAGGGAGGGGATATCGTATTCCTTGACACCCCGGGGCATGAAGCCTTCACTGCCATGCGCGCAAGGGGGGCGAAAGTTACAGATCTTATTGTACTGGTTGTTGCCGCAGACGATGGTGTGATGCCTCAGACCAAAGAGGCTATTAACCATGCGAGGGCAGCTGATATTCCAATAGTTGTCGCCGTTAATAAAATTGATAAAGCAGGTGCTGATCCTGATATGGTTAAAAGGGAATTAGCCAAACTGGAACTTTCCCCTGAAGAGTGGGGTGGAGAGACTATTTATGGAAATGTTTCCGCCAAGACCGGTGAAGGCGTGGATGAATTGTTAAACCTGGTTTTATTGCAGGCTGAAATGCTTGAATTGCTTGGAAATCCGGATAGAAAAGCAGCCGGTGCGATAATAGAGGCAAAGCTGGATAAAAGTAAGGGGCCTTTGGCCACAGTCCTTATAAGGAACGGGACACTGAAGCAGGGCGATTTCTTCGTCTGCGGAGAATGCTTCGGAAGGGTAAGGTCGATGCTGGACTGTTTCGGCAATAAAATGACTTCTGCGGGCCCTTCCATACCTGTTGAGATTCATGGGATATCGGGTGTTCCCATGGCCGGGGATGAATTTATTGTAGTTCAGGATGAAAAAACCGCGAAACAGATTATTGAATACCGCAAGATGAAGATTGCAAGGCAGGAAACGGGCAAGAAAGGCGCAGTAAGCCTTGAAGACCTTTATAAGAAAATGAAAGAGGGAGAGGTAAAAGAACTCAATATCATTTTAAAAACTGATGTTCAGGGTTCTCTTGAAGCCCTTGCTGACTCGTTAGTCAAGCAGAGCACGGAAGAAGTTAAACTAAGGATTATTCATTCGGCTACAGGGTCAATTACCGAGTCAGACATTATGCTTGCTTCAGCCTCCGGTGCAATTGTAATCGGCTTTAACGTCAGGGCTAATCCGCGGGTATCCGATCTCGCAGAAAGGGAAAAGGTTGATATCCGGTATTATGACGTCATTTACAGCGCTGTTAAGGATATACGTCTGGCAATGACCGGGCTTTTAGAACCTGTATTTAAAGAGCAAATTATTGGACATGTTGACATCAAGGAAGTGTTTCGTGTTCCTAAAGTAGGTGTTGTTGCGGGATGCCAGGTTTCAGATGGTCATATTGACAGGAATTCCAACGTGAGACTTCTGAGGGACAGCGTCATCGTATTCGATGGTAAAGTGTCCTCCCTTAAGCGTTTCAAAGAAGACGTTAAAGAGGTTCAGTCAGGATATGAATGTGGTATCGGCCTGGAGAATTTTAACGATATTAAGCCTGGCGACATCTTTGAGGTTTATGAACTTGAGAAAATTGAGGCTGAATTGTAATCCCAGAAAAGGCTCAAAGATAGAGTTTCTGTGTCTATGAATATGGCATTTCGGCTGTTATGGTAGTTGGAACCTTGAAAATCGACTTTCGCTTGTCTGACAATAGATCTCTCAAAGGGAAACGAAAGATCATTAAGAGTATTCTGGATAAAGTGAGATCCAGATATAATGCTTCCATTGCAGAGGTCGGGTCTAATGATAAGTGGCAAAAGATAGAACTGGGAATCAGTGTGGTCGGAAACGACAGAAGACATATTGATTCATCTTTAAATCATATTCTTGTATTTATAGAGTCACTTTACCTTGCGGAAATCATCAACATCGAGATGGAAATATTGAATATATGAATATGCATGAAGAGTATTCTCATAATCTCTCCAGAACAAAAAGCGGAAACGGTAGTATATATGATTATTGGAAAAAGAGCTGTAAGGGTCGGTGATCAAATTCTAAAAGAAATTGCAGGCCTGCTTGTGGAAAAGATCGAAGACCCCAGAGTAAAGGGTGTTACGATGACGGGAATACGGCTGAGCAATAACCTGAGACAGGCGAAGGTCTTCTTCAGCGTGATTGGAGATAAGGAAAGGGTTGATAAGGCTCAGGCCGGCTTGGACAGCGCTAAAAGCTATATAAAAAAGGAAATCGGGCAACGCATGTCTTTAAGATATTTGCCGGAAATAGCCTTCCTCCATGATAATTCCTTAGAAAGAGGCAGTCATATGGACGCCCTTTTTGAAGAGTTACGAAAGTCCGAAGGAAGAGACAGGCATTAGGCAGATCGGATTTTTTAATTGTGTTTATAGATTCTAAACCGATAAATTTCAAAAAGAATCTGGAGAGGATAGCTTCAGTATTACAAAAGGGCAACACTTTTCTTATTATGACTCACAGGGATCCGGACCCGGATGGCATAGGGTCTATGCTTGCCCTTGGCAAAGCACTCAATAATGATGGAAAAGAGGCCTTTCTTGTTACTGAAGAACCCTTGTTTCCTCCAATCAGTCGGTTAAATGGTGCCGAAAGGATTATTCAAGATATTGAATCTGACCGATACTTTGATTGTGTCATAGTGATGGATTCAGGTGAAGTAGAAAGGGTAGGGGGTCCACGCAGCTATCTTGAAGGTGATTTGCCTGTTATAAATATTGACCATCACGAATCAAACAAACTCTTTGGAGAGATAAATCTGGTTGATTCAAGCAGTTCTTCAACTGCTGAACTGGTTTTTTATGTAATAAAGGCTGCAGGATTGAATATAAATTCTGATGCAGCTGAAGATATATTTGCAGGTATCCAGGCGGATACGGGTTCTTTTAAATACAACAATGCTACGGCATCGTCTCTTAGAATAGCAGCGGATATGATAGAGCTTGGTGCAAACCCCTGGCAGATATCCAGGACAATGATGCAGGAATGCAGCGTCTCCCAGCTGAAATTGCTGCAAAGTGCCCTTGGCAGCCTTGAATTTTATCATAATGGTGAAATCGGCCTAATGACGCTTTCTCTTGACATGATGAATTTTGAGCGGAACCGGGTGCTGGAAAGCAATAGATTCATAGACTATCCCAGATTCGTTCAGGGGGTGGAGATTGCCGTATTGATTCGTCAGACCGGTGAGAATGATTACAAGTTCAGCCTCCGTTCAAATGACAGGGTCAATGTTGCAAGGTTGAGTGCCCGATTCGGAGGAGGTGGCCATATTAGAGCAGCAGGATTTGAGTGTCATGGCTCTTTGGCCTGTCTGAAAGATAGTTTTTTAAAGGAAGCCGTTGGGTTTTTGGATGAAACAGGTGGTTGAAGGATTACTTCTGATAGACAAAAATGAAGGTGAGACTTCATATGACGTAGTTAAGAAGATAAAGTCCGTCCTTAACAAAGGAAACAGGGTAAAGGTAGGACATGCAGGTACTCTTGATCCGTTTGCATCAGGTCTGCTGATTATCCTTCTTGGACAAGGCACCGGACTTTCTCCTTTTGTTATGTCTGAAAAAAAGGTCTACCTTGCAACTATGTACCTGGGAGTCGAAACAGACACATTAGACCCGACGGGCAGGGTTATTAGAACCAGCGCAGTTTGTGATTTGAAACCTGATCTGATTGAGGAAAAGGCCAGGTATTTTATTGGAGATATTAAACAGTCACCGCCGATGTATTCGGCTGTCAAATATAAGGGTACACGGGCTTACAGGCTTGCCAGGAAAGGTATTGAAGTCGACCTGCAAATGAGGACTGTGACAATAGACTCTCTGCAGATCATTTCTGTTGACCTCCCTGAGATTACAATGGAGGTTAAGTGCTCCAGCGGGACTTATATCAGAAGTCTTGGAGCTGATTTTGGCAGGGAATTGGGACCTGGCGCCCATATTAAGCATTTGAGAAGACTGGCATGCGGTTCTTTTGATGTAGAGAATGCAATTAATTCAAATGAGCTCCTTGCTGAAGATGCGCTGTCTGTTTTACTGGACCGCATTATCAATCTGAGAGATGCAATTCCCGGAATGCGAGAGATTGAAGTAGATTCCATCCTTGCAGATAAGGTGAGGCATGGATATCAACCGGCTCTTAAAGATCTTTGCGAAGATTCGGAAGGGCGGGGATATGAAAATACCTATGTTAAGCTTATTGACAATGAAAGGCTTTTAGCCGTTGCGGAATTAAATAAAGATAAATTGAAAGGCAGGGGAAAGATAATTATAAAAAAAGTGTTTTATTGAATTTAGCTGATAGTTGCCCCGTTGCAGAAAGCCCCCGGCTTCCGCTGGGGGGATGCATGCTTTCTGCCGATTGCGGGATGTCGCATTTTGGAATGGAGCCTCCGGTTCCTGCCGGAGCAGTTCCAATGGTAAATGATAGTTTATTAGGATGAATATTTATTTTATTTATATTTAATTGATAATTTTATTATGAATTTGGTGCTTGGCAGGTCTGGTATAAATAATTACAAATGTAGGTTGACTATATAAAAAACTAGGAGGTAGACGAAAGTGGTTTTAACACCTGAGGTTAAAAAAGAAATCATTAACAGGTTCAAGATTAATGAAAAGGATACGGGCTCATCAGAGGTCCAGATTGCCCTTCTCAGCAATCGAATTCAGTACCTTACTGATCATTTTAAGGTACACAAAAAGGATCATCATTCACGGCGCGGTTTATTGAAGCTGGTAGGCCAGAGGAGGAGATTACTCAACTATTTGAAGAAAAAAGATGCAGAGAAATATATGAGTGTAATTAAAGATCTTGGAATCAGAAGGTAATAAATTAGAAATAAAGGCTGCTTATTGCAGCTGCCACGGGCAGGAGTTATATGCGATAATTTTCTCAGCCCGAAGTTACTCAATTGAAAATCGCAAAAAATGAAAGGATTAAATTGGAAATGGTCAAGGAATGTAAAATAGAGATTAATGGTCAGGCACTGCATATTGAGACTGGTCGTGTGGCAAAACAAGCGAGTGGTTCTGTTGTTGTAACGTCTGGCGAGACAGTTGTATTAGTAACCGCCGTGGCCACAGAAGATGTCCGTGAGGGCATAGACTTTCTTCCGCTAACAGTGGAGTATCAGGAGATGTCTTATGCGGGAGGGAGGTTCCCGGGTAATTTCTTTCGCAGGGATATGGGAAGACCGGGAGAAAGGGAAACTCTAATTTCCCGCCTGATCGACAGGCCGTTGCGACCGCTTTTTCCCGGGAATTATAATTATGAGACCCAGATTATTGCGACAGTTCTCTCAACAGATAAGGAAAATGAGGCGGATATGTTGGCACTCCTTGGCGCATCTGCTGCACTTGAAGTATCGGATATCCCTTTTTCAGGTCCTATTGCCGGAGTCAGGGTGGGAAGAATAGATGGAAAATTTATTGCCAATCCCACCGTCAGTCAGCAGGCAAACAGCGATATCAATTTGATAGTAGCAGGAAATCGCTCCAGTGTGGTGATGGTAGAGGGGGGAGCACTTATTGTTTCAGAATCAGAGATGCTAGATGCTGTTTTTTATGGGCTTGAGGCCTTGCAGCCCATGCTCGATCTCCAGGAAGAGCTTAAAAGAGAAGCCGGCAAGGTGAAAAGAATTATTCCTGAAAAAACTGTTGATAAAGATATCCAGTCAAAGGTTATCGAATTAGGGACACCTCTTATCAGTGATGTGATTACGACAGCCGATAAAAAGATGAGACAGCGGAAAGGAAAAGCTGCGCTGGATTCTGTTATGGAAGCCATGTCGTCTGATCTCAATGGCGAAGATAAGTCCGGATTAAGCGGAAAGGTTTCTGAGATCAAGGAAGCATTTGATGATCTGGAGAAGAAAATGATCCGCCAGATGATGCTGCAGGAAGGGAAAAGGATTGATGGACGGCCATTTGATAAAGTAAGACCGATCGAATGCGTGGTTGGCATACTGCCTCGTGTTCATGGATCAGCCCTGTTTACTCGCGGAGAGACTCAGGCAATGGTTTTTACGACCCTTGGAACAGAGCGTGACGAACAAAGGATGGAGTCTATTTACGGTGAGCATTTCAGGTCTTTTATTCTTCATTATAATTTTCCTCCATACAGCGTAGGCGAAGTTAAGAGACTGTCAGGACCCGGCCGCAGAGAAATCGGTCACGGAGCACTCGCAAGACGAGCCCTTGTACCTGTAATGCCTGAAAAAGAAAATTTTCAATACTCTATACGAGTTGTGTCCGAGATACTTGAATCCAACGGTTCTTCCTCTATGGCATCGGTTTGCGGAGGCTGCCTTTCACTCATGGATGCAGGTGTTCCGATAAAAGCGCCTGTAGCCGGTATAGCAATGGGCCTGGTCTCAGACGGCAGTAATGTGGCAATACTGACTGATATTATCGGTGACGAAGACCATTATGGAGATATGGATTTTAAGGTGACAGGGACGCGAGAGGGAATTACCGCATTGCAGATGGATATTAAGATTGACGGCATAACAAAGGAGATAATGCAGAGTGCCCTCGAACAGGCAAAAGAAGGCAGGCTTCATATTTTGGATGAGATGATCAAAGTCATTTCCAAACCAAGAAATCAAATCTCTGAGTATGCTCCTATTATAACCACCTTGCAGATCAGGCAGGAAAAAATAAGAATCCTCATAGGCCCGGGAGGAAAAACCATAAGGGAAATAACAAATGTCTCCGGCGCCAGAATCGATGTTGATGATGAAGGGATAGTTACAATTTCATCCCCGGACAGGGAATGCACAGAAGCTGCTTTAAGTATGATCAATGAAATCATTCAGGAAGCTGTAGTCGGAAAGGTTTATTCAGGAAAAGTAGTTAAGATTATGGATTTTGGGGCATTTGTGGAGCTATTCCCCGGCACGGACGGTTTTCTGCATATCTCACAACTGGATAATAAAAGAGTAAATGAGGTTACAGATGTGATAAAGCAGGGAGATGAAATTCTTGTGAAAGTAATGGAGGTAAATGATGATGGGAAGATTCGGCTTTCACGAAAGGCCGTTTTAGCTGAAGCTGATAGCGGGAAATAGAGGAGAATCAATTAACCTGCCTTTTATAAGGGATAATGGCATCAGTGTTATATGAAAAGCAGTTGATTGTCTGCTGCATCAATATCATGCGTGACAGATGAAATTTCAATGTATAATAAGACTGTTTTAAAAAACGGCATAAGGATAATATCCGAACAGATTAAAAATCTGCATTCAGTTGCGGTCGGCATATGGGTTAATGTGGGCTCTCGAGATGAGGATGTTTCAGATAATGGAGTTTCTCATTTTATCGAGCACATGCTTTTCAAGGGAACTCATAAAAGAAGCAGCTTCCAAATCGCAAAGGAACTGGATAGCATTGGAGGGCACTCTAATGCTTTTACGGCCAAGGAAAACACATGCTATTATGCCAGGGTTCTTGGTAAGCACTTTACAGCTTTGTCGGATATCCTTTCTGATATTTTATTGAATTCAAAATTCGATCACCATGATATGGAACGTGAAAAACAGGTGGTTCTCCAGGAAATCAGTATGGTTGAAGATACGCCTGAAGACAATATTCATATCCTGTTCAATCGACTGTTTTGGAGTGACCATCCGATCGGAATGTCTATCCTGGGAACGGATAAGACAGTATCAGGTCTGAAAAAAGAAAATATCATTAAGCATATCAGCAGATTTTATGTCCCTGATAGAGTTCTGATCGCCTCGGCCGGAGACTTGGATCATAAATCGCTTGTTTCATCCTTTGAACCATATTTTGAATCAGTATCAGATAGATCAGAGTCGAGTATTGAAAGAGTTGTTCCAGGCTGTAACGCAGGGATTTCAGTGCATTCTAAAGATCTGGAGCAAGTACATATCTGCATAGGGGCGGAAGCACCGTCTCAAACAAATAAAAAGCGTTTTGCATGTGCTATCCTTAATACGATTCTTGGCGGAAACATGAGTTCAAAACTGTTTCAGGAAGTGAGAGAAAACAGGGGCCTTGCCTATTCAATATATTCTTTTGTTTCCTCATATATCGACACAGGTTATTTATGCGTTTATGTGGCTACTGATCCCCAGAATGTAAACCCTGTTTTTGATACCATTCAAAACGAGATTAAAAAAATGAGCAGAGGAGAATTTTCCAGATCGGATCTGGAAGCAGCCAAAGATTACCTGACCGGAAGTATTTATCTGTCATCTGAAAATACTGAAAGCCGCATGATGCGTTTGGCCAAAAATGAATTTATTTTTGGTAGATACATCGGCTACGATGAGCTTGTTTCTAATCTGGAAGCCGTTACATTTGATGAAGTAGTCGATGCATCGAAGGAAATATTCCGGAAGGATAAAGCCTCTCTTGCCGCACTTGGCCCAATCAAGGATGAAGATATCAGTAGAAGCAGACTTGATTTCGATTTACGATAAAATTTATTTCGAAGATACTTTTTATGTAGAAGAGAGCAAAAAATTCCCTGCTAAACAGCAGGGCATCATCTGCAGCTTTAGAGCCTGCTCCCTGAGATTAGCGAAGACATTATTCCATTCTTAATACATTAATCAGATTTCGAATTTGAGATAAATGTGTTGCTTTTTTAAGGAGTTCCACAGAGGATATGATAGAAGTCAATATTACTCGTCTGAAGAAGGGAACGGGTCTGCCTCTGCCACACTATGAATCGGAAGGTTCTTCCGGTATGGATATTAGAGCTGATCTCGAAGGGCCTGTTTTTCTAAATCCAGGAGAAATAAAACTAATTCCAACAGGATTGGCATTATCTATACCGAATGGATATGAGGCTCAAGTTCGTCCGAGAAGCGGCCTTGCGCTTAAACATGGAATTGGGATGGTAAATTCTCCTGGTACTATTGATTCTGATTACAGAGGTGAGATAGGTATAGTAATGATAAACTGGGGAACTAAGCCGTTTACAATTAATAATGGCGACAGGATAGCTCAAATTGTTTTTACAAGGGTTATCAGGGCCAATATTGTTGAAGTTGAGGATCTTGATAAAACGCCCAGGGGTGAAGGGGGATTCGGGCATACTGGAGTTTTGTGAGATAGACAATGAAATTTTCTGTCCTGGCTTCCGGCAGCAGTGGGAACGCCTGTTACATTGAAAAAGGCAACACAAGGGTCATAATTGATGCCGGCCTCAGCAGTCGTGAAATAGAAAGGCGCCTTGGATATATTGGAGTAGATCCGAAAAGTCTGGATGCCCTTATTATTACACATGAACATTCTGATCATATAAAAGGTGTTGGTCCTTTTTCTCGACGATTCAAGCTGCCGGTTTACATTAACCATAAAACTCTCAGGATTGCCCAAAAAACTTTAGGCGGTCTGCCTGAGCCGGTAATTGTCAAAACAGGAGATACTATAACCATTAAGGAACTTTGTATTGAAACATTTACCAAGTGCCACGACGCGGCTGACCCTGTAGGCCTGGTGCTTTCTCATTTTAATGGAACATCTTCTAATGGAAAGAAGCTCGGTATTATTACGGATCTCGGGCGAAGCACCGGACTGGTTGAAGACCGTTTAAATGGCTGTCATGCTCTGATTATGGAATTCAATTATGATCAGGAAATGCTGGATCAGGGACCTTACCCTTTATTTATTAAAAGAAGGATAAATGGACAGGACGGACATCTTTCAAATAAGCAGGCAGCCTGTCTTCTTGAAACCCTCTCTCATGAGAATCTGGAACATGTTGTGCTGGCCCATTTGAGCGAAATCAACAATCAGCCGGAAAAGGCTTACAGGGAAGCAGCAAACGCCCTTGACAGGTGCGGTTTTGGAGGAATAAACATAGTCATAAGCAGGCAGGATATGCCTGGCCCCATAATCAGTCTGGAATAATGCTTGGCACTGTTAATAGCGCTTTAGGAAGTTTATAAAATTGCAGGAGGTATAAAGTTGGGTTTGATTCATGTTCCGGTTTTTCTGTTTCCACATTCCAGTATTGGAGAGAAAGATATTAAAACGCTCCGAATGTATCTTAATAACCTGACGATCTGTCAACCCTGGTTTCTCAAGACATCAACCGGTTTATCGGAATCAGATAAGGATTCATTTATTAAAGTACTGGACCCTCCAGAAGATTTAAAGCCCCGAGAGAATTTCATGGCCCTGCTTTCCGAATACAGGCAGTGGATCAAGAATGATTATGATAAGGGGTATTCGGCATTTTTCAGCACTGCTCTGGAAACGGGTTTGATAGAAGAAAAACCATGGAAAATCAGACAAATGATTCATCGAAGATTAAAACAGGAGCCTTCTGTTGCCATAAATGCTCAAACCCTTAAATGGCATCTTATATTACATCTTGAAAGGGAATTTGAGGACAACCGGGAAGAGGCAGAAGACATGCTGCATAAGGTTAATTTTCATCAGCCACCACTTAAGGACGCCCTGGCAGATGAAACCCCTTTGAAGGGTGTTTTTGATGATTTGTCAACTGAAAGCCTTAATCTTGAGAACAAATCCCAATTCAGGCAAATCATTGAAGCCTGGTTTGGACTGTTTGGCGGCTATATTCCGCAGAACGGGGTATTGTTAACACTTGACAGGCATTTGATGGAGTATCTCGATGATATCTTTGATAATAATTTTGTAGAATTCTCCGGGTCAGAAGATGAAATTTCTTTGCATGACTTTTTAGAGAACAAAGAGGTCTTTACCGTAAAGCGTATTCTTCCAATTCCAAATGATGTTCATTCCGATTTAGATTCTGTAAGGTCCAGCCTTTCCGGCAGGACGATCATACTGTTGGCATAGGATATTTATCATATATACAGAATAATAAGCTCCGGGATATCTGTATATAGTTCAGGCTATTTGAGTTGGAAGGAGAAAATAAACAAGAATCCTCTGAGAATTTCTGTTTAATTGTTAATAGGGTTATGACTGCTGGTTTTTTTATGAGGTGAAATCATGAATATAGTTTTCAAGAAGATCAATGCTGCAAACAGACTTATTAATCCTTTTAAAGATTTTTCCCTGGATGAAATACCCCTTGAAATTCGTTTTGATCCTTTAACCGGTCAAACAGGTCGCGTTTTTGATCTTTTTTTCAAACCAGAACGTATTGATCCTTCAGAGACGGTTAAACGTTCTGAAGAAATGTTTTGTCCATTTTGTCCTGATGCACTGGAAAAATCCACTCCCATGTTTCCAAAGGAAATAATTCCTGAAGGCAGGATAAAGGTTGGACAGGCTTCACTTATTCCCAATCTGGTTCCTTTTGATAAATATGCTGGAGTTTCAATCCTTTCACATCGGCATTTTGTTCCAATTGAAGATTTGATTCCTGAGACAATGGAAGAATCTTTTGAGGCTGCACAGATATTCGCTAAAAGAATCGTTGAGATAGATTCAGATGTGAACTTCATAAGTATCAACTGGAATTATATGCCCCCAGCCGGATCAAGCATTGTTCATCCACATATTCAAGTAAATTGTGGCGATTTGCCAACAAATGAGCTCCGCATGCAGGTGGAATCATCCGGAAAATATTTCAGGGAAAACGGGAGCAGTTTTTGGAATGATTTTATTAAAGTGGAAAAGGAAAACGATGAAAGATATATTGGAAAGATTGACTCTACATTCTGGATGATGAGTTATGTCCCTCAAGGGTTTTTGCCGGATATCTGGTGCATATTTTCAGAGCACTGCTCTATAATTGATCTCGACAGGAATGGCCTTAATTCTTTTCTGAAAGGCCTTTCCAAAGTATTTAATTATTTCAACCGGCAGAATATTCTCAGCTTTAATATGGCAGTCTTTTCAGTAAAAGATGAGGATCATTTCCGGGTCAATGCGAAGATATGCCCGCGTCTATATCCAAGACCCATAGGCAATAGCGATCAGGCCTATCTTCAGGCAGTCCATAATGAGCCCTTTTGTGTAAGGCCACCGGAATCACTCTGTAAAAAGGTCAAAGAGGTTTTTGAAGCTTAAAAGCGCCGGTTTGGAAGCATGTCAAATCTGTTGGGGAAATAGAATAGAAATGAAATGGACACTGCCAATAAAGATATTTATTGCTGACAAATTGCCGGCTGCAAATTTCGATTACTTATCTGATCTTTTATCTTGACTTGCTTTAATGATTTCATTAGATTTAAAAATTTATAATTTTGTAATGGGAGACAGATTATGGATGCGGTCATTGAGACTGGCGGAAAGCAGTACCGGGTGGTCCCCGGCGATGAAGTCAAGATCGAAAAACTGAGGGGAAACGTTGGAGACTCTATAACGTTTGAACGGGTTTTATTCAGTTCGGACGGCGAAACAATAAAGATAGGGCAGCCATTCCTTGAAAGTTGCAAGGTTACGGGGAAAATCACCCGGCAGGCAAAAGACAGGAAGATTAAAGTCTTTAAATACAAGAGAAGAAAAGGATATCGAAGGACAAAAGGGCATAGGCAGCAATTTTCTCTTGTCAGGATTGAGAATATCGAGGCCTGATCTTACAAGACTTGTTTGATATAAGAGGTAATCATAATGGCACATAAAAAGGCAGGCGGCAGTTCTCGAAACGGAAGGGACAGCGCTGGACAAAGGTATGGAATCAAAAGATTCGGGGGGCAGACGGTTCGTGCGGGCAGTATTCTGATAAGACAGAAAGGCACCAGGATACACCCGGGTGAAAATGTAGGTTTAGGCAGGGATTATACTGTTTTCGCAAAGATTGATGGAATCGTCACCTTTGAACGCTGGGGGAAAGATCGAAAAAAGGTCAGTGTATACGCCGAGTAGACATAAGGCGCAAACCCTAATCTCTTGAGACATGAAATGAATTTTTTGGATGAAGCCATCATTACGGTTAAATCTGGAGATGGGGGAAAAGGATGTGTCAGTTTCAGAAGAGAGAAATACATCCCTAAAGGCGGCCCCGACGGGGGTGATGGGGGTAATGGCGGAAACGTAATTATAAGAGGAACCAAGGCTCTTTTTTTATTAACTGATTATAATTCACGAAAACATTTCAAGGCCGGGGACGGCCATCCTGGGAAAGGAAAAAATCAGTCAGGCAAATTTGGTGCCGACTTGATCCTAAAAGTCCCCTTAGGCACTATTGTCCAGGAAATAGATACAAACGAAATCCTTGCAGATGTTATAAATGATGATCAGGAAGTGCTTATCATTCCCGGCGGGAGAGGCGGCAAGGGAAACCAGCACTTCGCAACTTCGACAAATAGAGTTCCAAGATTTGCTCAGCCCGGGCTTCCGGGTCAGGAAAAAAAGATAAGGCTCTCTTTAAAGCTCCTGGCTGATATTGGACTTATTGGATTACCTAATGCAGGTAAATCGACACTTCTTTCCCGTCTAAGCACCGCACATCCAAAAGTGGGTCCTTATCCTTTCACAACCGTCGTTCCAAATCTGGGAGTTATGATCCTTGAGGATGGAAGATCTTTAGTTATTGCGGATATACCAGGGCTGATTGAGGGAGCAAGTCAGGGACGAGGACTCGGCCATCGTTTTCTAAAACATATTGAACGTACAAACCTCCTGCTCCATCTCCTGAGTATTACATACAAACCGGATCATGACATCCTTGAAGATTTCCTCACTGTCAAAAGCGAAATGGATGCATATAATCCTGAACTGGCTGTTAAACCTCAAATAGTAATCATCAATAAAATGGATTTATATGGTAAAGAGGGTCGAAATCTTGGGGAATTGCAGGATGCCCTCAAGGGGATTGGTATAGATTCCTACCCTGTTTCAGCACTGAATGGTGACGGGATTGAAGAATTGAAAAGAAACATCCTGAATAGAATTGATGATAATGGATAGATATGGAAGCTGTTTCCAGACTGAATATATTAAGGCCGGTAAAAAGGGTTGTAGTTAAGGTAGGCAGTGGCGTTCTTACCGAAACGAATGGCTTGAATATGTCCATCATCTCTGACCTGGCTTCGGATATATGTGTTTTGAAAAAAAGAGGAAAGGAGATCGTTCTGGTTTCCTCCGGGGCTATAGCAGGTGGTTTGAAAAAGATGGGATTCTCTAAAAGGCCCAAGTCCGTTTCCCAGCAGCAGGCTATGGCGGCTATAGGTCAAAGCACATTGATGATTGCGTATGAAGAAGCTTTTGGAAAGCTCGGATATAAAGTTGCCCAGATCCTTGCAACACGTGATGATCTTACCAACAGGCGTCGCTATCTTAATACCCGCAATACACTTTTCACTTTGCTTTCGTGGGACGTAATTCCCATTATTAATGAAAATGATACCGTTGTAGTTGATGAAATCAAATTTGGCGACAACGACAATCTCAGCGCAATGATAACTAATCTGAGCGAGGCTCACCTCCTTGTTAACCTGACGAATATTGACGGACTTTTCGACAAGGATCCCCGAACAAACAGGGATGCCAGACTTATACCTGTTGTTGAAAAAACTACCAGAAAGGTGACCGAGTATGCCAGTGAAATCCCCGGATTTCTCGGGAAAGGAGGTATGGGAAGCAAGGTCAGGGCGGCACAAAAGGTAGCATTACGCGGAGTTCCTGCAATTATTGCCAATGGCCTGAAGCCCCATATCTTAAATGACCTTTTTCAAGGCAGAGAGGAGGGGACACTGTTCCTTCCTAAAGAAGTTCCGCTTCGCAGTAAAAAACACTGGATTGCTTTTACAAAGTCTCCTAAGGGACAGATTGTAATTGATCACGGGGCTGAAAAGGCCCTTGTAGAACAGGGAAAGAGTCTTTTGCCCTCCGGCATTAAGGAAGTAAAAGGTAGATTCAGCCTTGGGAATTCTGTATTATTGCTTAATGAAGATGGAAAGGAAATCGCAGTAGGGATGGTCAATTATCATTCAAGCGATATTATAAATATTATGGGCGCAAAATCCTCTGAGATAGAATCAATCCTGGGTTTTAAACATGATGATGAAGTGATTCATAGAGATAACCTTGTGCTCATTGAAAAATTGGATCAAGGAGACTAGAGATGATTTCAGCCATGATAAAAGAAATGGGTATAGATGCCAGGGCTGCTTCCAGGCAGTTAAGAAAATTGGGAAGAGAGCAAAAAGATGCTGCTCTTGAACTTATGTCATCCAAATTAATTGAAAGACAGTCGATTATTATTCAGGAAAATAAAAAGGACCTGGAAAAAGCAATAGGTTCAGGCATGTCTTCTTCGATGATAGATCGCCTGACTTTGAATGAAAAGGTCATAAGTGAAATGGCTGAAGGACTCAGGGAAGTTGCATCCCTGCCTGACCCCGTAGGTGAAGTGACAGGGATGGTGAAAAGGCCAAATGGCCTGCTTGTCGGGCGCATGAGAATACCTCTTGGCGTGATCGGATTCATATATGAATCTCGACCCAATGTAACTGTAGATGCTGCAGCCCTGTGTCTGAAATCCGGCAACGCTGTAATCCTTAAGGGCGGTTCTGAGGCTATTAATTCAAACCTTTGCCTTGCTGGTTTATTGAACGAGGCCTTAAAAGAGACCGGGATACCTGAAAAGGCCATCCAGGTGGTACCAACGACCGAAAGAGAGGCAGTCGGTGTTCTCCTGGCCCTTGATGATTGTCTGGATGTAGTGATTCCAAGGGGAGGTGAGGGCCTTATTCGATTCGTAGTTGAAAATTCCCGGGTGCCGGTACTGAAACATTATAAAGGTGTTTGTCATGTCTATGTAGATGAGGATTCGGACCTGAAGCTCGCTGAGAAAATATGCTTTAATGCCAAAGTCCAAAGACCCGGAGTCTGCAACGCAATGGAAACCATGTTAGTCCATAAAAATATTTCAGGAACGTTCCTCCCTTCGATGCTTGAACGATTTCAAAAGGCCGGCGTAGAAATTCGAGGCTGTGCCACGACCACAGCATTGTTTCCGGATATAAAACCGGCTGTTGAAACTGATTGGCCCGCCGAGTTTCTTGATCTGATTCTTGCTGTCAAGATTGTTTCAGGAATAGACGAAGCCCTTGATCATATTGAAAAGTATGGGAGCAATCATACTGAAGCCATTGTCACCAATGATTATAATCGCTCTCAACAATTTCTGACAGAAGCGGATTCTTCAGTAGTATTGATCAATGCATCAACACGCTTTAATGACGGGAATCAATTAGGTCTTGGTGCGGAGATCGGCATTAATACTTCAAAGCTCCATGCCTTTGGTCCAATGGGACTTGAAGAGCTTACAACTACGAAATTTATCGTTTACGGTCAGGGACAGATTAGAGAATAGCCAATGGCTTATGGCTTCGATATAATTGATTAATTTACCCCGCTGCAGAAAGCCCCCAGCTCCTGCTGGGGGCTTTCTGCCAGTCGCGGGATGTTGCGTTTTAGAATGGAGCCTCCGGCTACTTCCGGAGGAGCTCAACTATCGGGAGGGGAGAAATCTCTTGAAGTTAGGAATTCTGGGGGGGACTTTTGATCCTGTTCATCTGGGCCATTTGCGCTCCGCTGAGGAAATAGGCCAAAAGCTGCAACTGGATAAGGTATATTTAATACCTTCGTCATTCCCTCCCCACAAAAAAATAAAAAATTTCACTTCATTTGATCATCGATTTAACATGGTGCGTCTGGCTATTGATGATTCCAGTCTTCTTGATGCCCTTGATCTGGAAGCAAAACGTCCGGGGTTTTCTTATTCAATTGAAACTCTCAGAGAATTTCATAATCTCTTCAGTCCAGACCCTGATCTTTTTTTTATCCTGGGTATAGATGCATTCCTCGATATCAAGACATGGAAAGAGTATAAGAGGCTTTTTGACTATGCTCATTTTGTTGTTATTGAGCGTCCGGGATATTCAAGCGATCTGGCCTTCAGTCAGCTATGTGATCTTATTCATGGAATTGAGAAGACTCATGAATCACATATTTATAAAATGCCATCGGGTAGAAGCCTGATATTTATGACGCCCACTCTCCTGGATATTTCCTCTACAGGCATAAGAAAAATGATCGCTAATGGTGAATCCATACGTTTCCTGGTTCCGGAATCAGTCAGGATCTATATCAATGAAAAAGGATTATATGGAGAAAATGCAATCTGTTGACAAAGCAAAATTGTGTGCCAGAATCATCAGGGAACGGAAAGCTATTGATCCGGTATTGTTCAATGTGAGTGAACTGACCACTATTACCGACTATTTTCTTATAGCCAGCGGCAACTCCAGCAGACAGGTACAGGCCATTACACGACATCTTCAAAAAAGGATGCGTGAAGAGGGATTCAGGCCTCTTGGTATCGAGGGAGAAAGGGAAGGGCACTGGGTTTTGATGGATTACGGGGATGTAGTTATCCAGCTATTTTATAAACCTGTCCGAGAATTCTATGACCTGGAAAGTCTGTGGATTGAAGCGCCACGGATCAATTTTGAGGACGGAGACCTTCAGGACGCCAAAGAATGAAATCAGGAAGATTCAAAAATACAAAACTGATCATTTTTGCAACTGTGCTCTGTTTGCTGTTTTCGCAGGAATCTTTATTTTCGCCGAAAGCTCTGGCCCTTTCAATAGAGGAAGAAAAGACTATGGGACAGGAATTTCTGGCCCAGATGAAAAAATATTATGAAATGCTGGATGATTATAATGCAGAGCAAATTTTAAACGATCTTGGCCAGTATCTTGTGAAGCCTGTTGAAACAAAGAATTTCGAATATCATTTTTATATTATCAAGGACAATACCCTGAATGCCTTTGCTTCGCCCGGGGGGCATATCTTTTTATATTCAGGATTAATAGATACCCTGGAAAGCATTGATGAACTGGCCTCTGTCATATGTCACGAAATTGGTCATATCTCTGCCAGACACATTTCCGAGCGAATTGAACAGAACAAAATGATAAGCATAGCAACAATAGCAGGAATCCTGGCAGGGGTTCTCATTGGGGGTGAGGCTGCCGGGGCTTTGATGACAGGTTCTGTTGCTGCCGGATTGCAGGCTCAACTCCATTTCAGCAGGGAAGATGAATATCAGGCCGATCAGTTAGGATTTAAATACATGAAAGCAGCAGGCTTTGACCCGGAAGGCATGATCACGGTCCTGAAAAGAATTGAAAAGGAAGACTGGCTTGGAGCAGGTAGAAGGCCGGCTTATCTTCTTACCCATCCCACAGGCCCTGAAAGGATGGCTAATCTCGATTCCATGCTTAGTAGCTATATCCCTGAACGTGAAAATAACGAAGCAGAACGTTACAGGAAGCTTTTCCCCTTTTTTAAGACCATCGTTATGGCCAGATCACTTGAACCGCGTGATTCAAAAAAGCGTTTTGAGCGTGAATTTGAAAAGAATCCTTCTTCCTATCTGGCCCATTACGGAATGGGAATAGTATGCATTGAAACTTCAGAGTATGCAGCGGCTATTCAGCATCTAAATAACGCATTGGAAAAAGGTCATAAATCCGCTCCGTTGCTTACCAGGCTTGCAGAGGCCTATATCATGAGCGGAAAAAATAAGCAGGCAATCTCTGTGCTGGAGGATGCCCTGAAACTGGATAAAGACGATAAAGCGGCTCTTTTTTTATCAGGGCTTTCATATGAAAACCTTAAACAATACCAAGAGGCCATAAACTTTTATGAAAGATTATCTTCTATGCAACCCGGTAAGGATAATGTTTATTACCATTTAGGGGTTTGCTATGGAAAGCTTAACAACCTGGCGCTCGCCCATTACAATTTCGGGCTTTATTTTTGGAAGTCCGGAGAAACAGAAAAATCAAGATTTCATTTTCAAAAGGCAGACAAGCTGGCCGATGGTGATGCGAGCCTTAAAAGAAGAATAAAAAAAGCAGAAGAGGATCTGCCCTGATTCCTCAGATCTGCGAAAAAATTTAACATTGATTTTCCATGACCTCAACAATCATGAAAATTTTGGAATAAATTATAATCAGGTTTAAATTTCTGAAATGCAGTCTGCTTTTTTGTCAACCGTGCAGGCCTGCCAACCATACCTTTCTATACAGGAACCTTCTCCCTTTGAAGTGCAACCAGGCTATATATATAAACATGAATAAGGTGTAAGGTGGGACGATGTTTCATAATTCAATTAATCATTGTTCAAGTGAATAATTACCAGCTTTCGCGATCATTTCGTCCCGTTCAACGGAAATACTTATATTCCCCTTTCTTAATTCCAGTTTTTTTGCCAACACTGTATGGGGGATGCGTGACTCCCTCGACGCCCAGAAGCATCAAAGGCGTGAACAATTCCGGCACGAATCGGATTAAGATGTATATACCGCACCAGTTCAAGAAGGTAGGTGTCTTCCTGACATACTATTGATTTATAACGATTCTGAAACAACTGTCCCTGTCGCCTGTGTCTCTTGTTAAATGAAATAACATATCCGGTAAGAAGTCTTCTCATTAATGTGGACAGCGGTTTTTGTCCGGTTCGGAAAAGGAAGTGGGCATGATTAGACATAAATGCCCAGGCATAGCAGGATACCTGCATCTCAGGGCATAGTGTTTCCAGCCTTTCAATAAAGTCATCACGGTCTTTATTGTTCCGGAATATCTTTTTACCTTCTATTCCGCGGATCATTACATGATGTAATACTCCGGGAGCATCCAGTCTGGCTGTCTCTGGCATTCAATGGAAATAATCAATTTCGGGAGCTATGTCAATTGAACTATTAAACATCGTCCCGCTTTATTTCATAAACCCCTGTCAGCCTTCAGCCCTGATTTCATTCTTTCAACTATGCTGCTGACGGAGCTGCTTTTCTTAATATTGAATTGTAAGCCCACCTCCTTCAAAGTATCTATATTTTTTATCCGCTGTTACTGATGGGCTGTATATTCATCCAAAAGTCTGCGAAT
>DAINAR010000003.1:0-84437 GCA_036733345.1 Deltaproteobacteria bacterium
ACCAGCCAACCAGCCAACCAGCCAACCAGCCAAAGGCTGGTAAAAGGCTGGTAAAGGGCTGATAAAGGGCGGACGAGGGTATAATTTTCTGTCCATTGGGGCGTTCAATGCATTTCAAGATACGCCGCTGCTTGCAGTGGGGCAGTTCATTTTTTTTCAATAATGATGGATGATCTGGACAAAAATATTATAATTCAAATTCAGGGAGATCTGCCTCTTGAGAGGAGACCATTTGCTGCATTAGCTGATAAAGCTGGATTGACAGAAGATCAATTTATAAGCCGTATAGAAGATTTAAGGAACAGGGGTGTCCTAAGGAGGTTTGGGGCTACCCTGCGCCATCAAAAATCAGGTTTCAGGGCAAATGCCATGGTTGCCTGGCTTGTGCCTGATGAGCGTATAGAAGAAGTTGGCAGGCTTTTCAGCGGGTTTAATGAGGTTACTCACTGCTATCATAGAAACCCTCAGAAAGACTGGCCTTATAATATTTTTACCATGGTGCATGGCATCAGTCGCGATCAATGTCATCATATAACAGCCAAAATGGCTGATTCTGCATGTATCAGAGAATATATATTGCTCTTTAGTGAGAAGGAGTTTAAAAAAACAAGTATGAAATACTTTTAAAAATGAATTAACTCGTTTGAAAAATCATATGCTTAATTCACAACCAAGATAGATGCGTTGATATTATGATATAAGAGAAATTGCCTTTAATTCAGTATGCCATTTGCTTGGAAGACCAAACAATAAATGAGAAATAAATCAAAATCTATTTTTGAAAAGGCGAAAAAATTTATTCCGGGAGGTGTAAACAGCCCGGTAAGAGCAGGAAAGTCTGTCGGGATAGATCCGCCTTTTATTGAGAGGGCAAATGGGGGGCTTATCTGGGATGTGGATGGAAATGAATACATAGACTACGTATGTTCCTGGGGGCCGATGATCCTGGGCCATTCTCATCCAAAGATCGTATCCGTCCTTGAAAAGGCATGTAGAAATGGTATCAGCTACGGTGCTCCGACAGGGATTGAAGTTGATATGGCAGAGACTATCGTGGAAATGGTGCCTTCAATTGAGATGGTGAGAATGGTGAATTCAGGAACTGAGGCCACCATGAGCGCAATACGTCTCGCCAGGGGATATACAGGTAAAGAAAAAATAATAAAATTTGACGGGTGTTATCATGGCCATGCTGACAGCCTGCTTGTTTCTGCAGGTTCTGGAATAGCAACTTTTGGCATCCCTGACAGCCCTGGAGTTCCACAGGATCTTGCAAAACAAACCATTTCACTTCCATTCAACAATATGGGGAGGTTAGAGGAGGCTTTTAAAAAATTCGGATCTGAAATCGCAGCGGTCATTGTTGAACCTGTTCCGGGAAATATGGGCGTTATTATACCGGATATGGAATTTTTAAAAGGGATACGAAAAATAACAGTTGAGAACGGTTCGCTGCTGATATTTGATGAGGTGATAAGCGGTTTTAGAGTGGCTCCAGGAGGAGCACAGGAACTGTACGGGATTTTGCCTGACCTTACCTGCCTTGGTAAAATTATAGGCGGAGGTTTGCCTGTTGGTGCATATGGCGGGAAAAAGCAGATAATGAGCAGAATGGCTCCTGAGGGTGGAATATACCAGGCAGGCACACTGTCAGGTAACCCTTTGGCCATGGCTGCCGGGCTTGCAACTTTGGAACTTTTAAAAAATAAGGGAGTATATCAGGAACTTGAAAAGAAAAGTTCATTGTTGTTTTCAGGTATTGAGAATGCCGCAAAAAATTCTGGTGTAGAAATTACCGTCAATCGAATCGGATCAATGGGATCTTTGTTTTTCGGACCGGATAAGGTTAATGATTTTGTTGCTGCTAAGGCCAGCGCACAAGAACTTTTCAAGTTGTACTACATTAGTATGCTTGATCAGGGAATATATTTAGCGCCATCCCCTTTTGAGGCATCCTTTATTTCACTGGCTCATAGCAGGGAAATGATTGAGAAGACTATTGACTGTGCAAAAGCGGCTTTTATATCACTGCAGGGCTCGCGGAAAGGCCGTTAAAGGGAAAATGGACGAAGAATTAAAAAAAACAATAAGGACCCTTGGATTTTTCAGCAGCATTGGTATTGCAATGGCGTTATCAATTGCTTTGGGGGTAGCTGTAGGATACTATCTTGACAATAAGTTCGGAACAAAACCATGGTTATTTTTTATCTTCCTGTTTATGGGTATTATTGCTGCATTCAGAAATCTCCAGATTCTCTATAATAAGGCCAAGAAACTGTAATGATCTGGAAAAAAGTATATGATGAACTATCAACTCAGAATTTTATTATTCTGTTAATCCTTGGATCTGCCAGCTTTTTCTTTATGAATTCAAGATTTACTCTTGGCATTATTCTTGGGGGCATTCTTTCTATTGCAAATTTTCATTTATTTCAGGGGACAATTGCCCGCATTTTTTCTTCAGAGCCTGTTTCGAGAAATAAAAAGAAAATTGTGATGATAAAATTTTATTTTAGACTTGCCATTCTAAGCATTATTATTTATATCGTTATCACCATCGGCTTTGTAGATCTGTTGGGTTTGGCAATAGGTCTTTCAATAACTCTATTAAGTATAATTGGTTTTGGAATACTGGCTTTCTGGAGAACATCCGCAGACAGTACAAAGTAAGTTATATTAAACGCTAAAATCCTAAAGGCGGCAGTATAGAAAACAGAATTTGTGGTGAAGGATGTGAAATTGAGATTTTTCAGCGTTAATTCTGTATCATCCTGTCGGGAAGGGTTATGAGTATCAGTTTGGTTCGTGACTGACTTTTGTTACAGATGGTGCTGATGTCCTAGCACAATATGAGTTTATATTGGCAATAGAGACGTTGGAGAGCAGTTTTTTGAGTTAAGTTAAATTATATAATAAACCGCCAGTAGGCGGGTTCGGTAAATAATTATGGAACATCCTATCTTTTTTTTACCAAAGGCTTTTGAAATGGTCGGCCTTGGTCATTTTGCCCATTTGCATCTGCAAATAATACATTCGTGGCTGGTCATCATTATTATGGTTTTATCTGCAATTATATTTACCAGAGGTATCAAGCTGATGCCTACAAAGGCGCAGAATGCTATCGAAATAATTATTGACGGACTTGAAAACTTCCTGGTGGATGTTGGGGGGCCGGAATCCAGGATGTTTTTTCCTTTTATTGCTACAATTTTCTTTTACATACTGTTATGTAATCTTATCGGGTTAATTCCAGGATTTTATTCTCCAACTGCCGATATAAATACAACATTGGCTCTGGCCTTGTGTACTTTTGTATATACGCATGTTATTGGAATAAGGTATCATGGCATAAAATATATTAAACACTTTATGGGACCTGTCTGGTGGCTGACACCCCTAATGATTCCTATTGAAATTATGAGTCACATTGCCAGGGTCCTGTCTTTGAGCCTTCGACTATTTGGGAATATCTTTGCAAAAGAAACGATTCTTGGGATTCTATTTTTATTGGCTGGTCTTTATCTGGCCCCTTTGCCAATTTTATTTATGGGTGTTTTGGTGAGCCTTATTCAGGCCCTTGTTTTCATGATTCTTTCCATCATCTATTTTGCAGGTGCGATGGAAGAAGCTCATTAATTTGATGTTCAAACAGATTTTGTGGCCATAAGCCATAATGGAAAAATAAGGAGGTTTATATGTCTAAAAAAGCGTTAATTGGGTGCCTTGCATCGGCTATGGTATTTGGTACTGCATCAATGGCAATGGCGGCAGGTGATGGAGCTGCCCAGGCAGCTGGTCTGTGGATATTTTTTGGAATAGCCATTGCCAGTGGACTGGGTATTGGAATTGCTGCCCATGGAACCGGTATTGGTATGGGTAATGCCATAAATGGAGCCCTTAATGGCATAGCGAGAAACCCGAATGCAAGCGGAAAAATCATGACAACAATGATTATCGGTCTTGCTCTTATTGAGTCACTTTGTATCTATACTCTTCTGATCTGCTTTATATTGTTATTTAAGATTCCTGACCTTGCACCATTGTTTGATGCTGTTCTCAAGGGTATTTCCGGGTAGTGAGAAAAGTTTTAAAGGTGCATAATTTTATGGCTTTATGCTAATTCTATTTTTTTATTCGATTGAATCGTAAAAAGCTAAGTTATGCCTCTTTGAGGCAGCCTATGAACAACGAAGCATGTCAAAAAACAAGTGAAGCGTTAAATATTTCATATAGTTATAATGCCATCGCTTCATGTAATTTAAAACGACTTCGTTGGAAGTCGTCACTCCGTTGAAAAAGGGAGTCCAGACGCTGCTTAACTACTCGAAAACCCTGTATTCCGACCCCGAACAGGAGTCCGGGACAGCCTGGAGTTTATCCGGCAATCATTGTGGCGGGTTTATCCCGTATTTGATAAGGGACCGGAATGAAGGAAAAAGAGCATTTTTGACTTTTTGCGAGCTCAATATATTTGGACCTTGAAAGTTTAGAATTTAATAACGAACGCATTCCCCGCTGCTTGCGGCGGGGTTAGCGATCGGATCACATTAAATAATTATTTAAAATAGCTGATTTTCCTTATATTGTCGGATCAAAAGGAAAGGGGATTACAGGCTTCTTAAATTTTATGAGATTATGTCTGTATTGTTATTTGTGTTTTTACCTGATACTGGCATGGCAGTGATATTATTTTTAGATTCTAAATACTTTCATATTTTTTATCTTAAATTTTTCTGAATAGTATTTTTTTTAGAAATTGCCCTGTATATGAATTTTCAATTCCCGCGATCTTTTCTGGTGTCCCTGTTCCCAGAACATAGCCTCCTTTTTCTCCTCCTTCCGGACCGAGATCAATAATATAATCTGCTGTTTTTATAACGTCCAAATTATGTTCGATTACTACAACGGTGTTTTTTCGTTCCACCAGAAAATTCAGGACCTCCAGCAGCTTATGTATGTCCGCAAAGTGAAGCCCTGTTGTAGGCTCGTCAAGCAGATAAAGTGTTTTTCCGGTATTTTTTTTGCTGAGCTCCTTTGATAGCTTTATCCTTTGAGCTTCGCCGCCAGAAAGGGTTGTTGCCTGCTGTCCTAATTTAATATACCCGAGGCCCACATCCTTCAGAGTTTTCAGTTTATTTTTAATGGCCGGTATGGCTTCAAAAAAGGAATAAGCCACGTTTACTGTCATATCAAGGATATCGGCGATATTGTATCCTTTGTATCTTATCTCCAGAGTATCGCGATTGTAGCGGAGCCCCTTGCATGTCTCGCACATAACATAGATATCCGGAAGAAAATGCATTTCAATTTTAATAATTCCGTCGCCCCCGCATGTCTCACATCTTCCTCCCCTTACATTAAAACTGAATCTTCCAGGTTTGTAGCCCCTTGCCTTTGATTCCGGCAGAAGGGAAAACAATTCGCGGATATGAGTAAAAACACCGGTATAGGTTGCAGGGTTAGATCGGGGGGTTCTGCCTATGGGACTTTGATCAATACTTATAACCTTGTCAATATGGTAGATTTCTTTAACGGCTTTCATTTTGCCAACCTTTATTTTGGAGTGATACAGCTTCTGACAAAGAGCCGGATAAAGAATACCGTTGATCAGGCTGCTTTTACCTGAACCGGAGACACCCGTAATGCATGTAAAGGTGCCTAAGGGAATTCTCACCATTATTTCCTTAAGATTATTTTCCTGAGCGCCTTCAATCACAATGGCTTTTCCATTCCCCGGCCTTCTTGTATCGGGTACTGGAATCTCCATGTGACCGGACAGGAAATTGCCTGTAAGCGATTTTTCTTCCTGGAGCAGTTCTTCAGCTGTTCCCTGGAATACAACATGGCCTCCATTCAATCCTGCACCGGGTCCCATATCAATGATATGGTCAGCGGAAAGAATAGTCTCTGCGTCATGTTCAACTACCAGGACAGTATTGCCCAAATCTCTCAGATGTTTAAGATTATCAAGAAGTCTCAGGTTGTCACGTTGATGGAGGCCGATACTTGGTTCGTCCAGAACATATAAGACACCTGCCAAACCCGAACTGATTTGAGTGGCAAGCCTGATGCGTTGATCTTCTCCACCTGAAAGTGTTGCAGAAGAACGATCAATTGTTAGATAATCAAGCCCTACACTCATAAGAAATCCGAGACGATTTCTGATTTCCCTGAGGAGTCTTTCCGCAATTATTTCTTCTTTCGAGTCCAGTTTCAAATTACGAAAAAAATCATATGCCTTTTCAATAGAAAGAGAGGTTATTTTGTATATATTCTTTCCCCCGACTTTTACCGCTAAACTTATAGGTTTAAGTCTGGCCCCTTCGCAGGACGGACATGGTCTTGCACTCATATATTTTTCTATTTCTTCGCGAACAGGATATGAGTTTGATTCATGGTAACGTCTTTCCAGGTTAGGTATAATTCCCTCCAAAGGACGATTATATGAATATCTTCGGTCATCTCTTTCAAAATAAAACTTAATATTTTCCACCCCGGAACCATAAAGGAGCTTTTTTTGAACTTCGTTTGGGATTTCGTGGAATGGAATATAGATATTTATCCCATAATGCTGACAAATGGAATCCAGCATCTGCTGGAAATATACGGAATGACGATTGGCCCAGGGCGCTATGGCACCATCTCTTAAGGAGAGATCAGGGTTGGGCACAATAAGGTCAGGGTCAAAGTATCTTTTTGTTCCAAGTCCACCACAATCATCACATGCTCCCTGAGGATTATTGAAGGAGAACATTTGGGGGGTCAGTTCGGGAATGCTGATTCCGCAATTAACGCATGCTGCTTTCTGGCTGAAAAAGATTTCGCCGGAATCTACGTCGTCAATTAACAGCCTGCCATCTGAGATGGACAGGCCGAGTTCAACAGAATCGGTAAGTCGCCTATGGATTTGTTTGTTTATTACAAGCCTGTCCACGACCACGCTGATAGTATGTTTTTTGTTTTTATCAAGGGTTATTTCATCATCCAGCAGCCTTATTTCGCCATCCATTTTAACCCTCGTAAACCCATCTTTTTGCAGACGCTGAAGGAGCTTTGCATATTCACCTTTTCTTGCTTCAACCAAGGGTGAAAGGACCTGTATTCTGCATCCCTCTGAAAACTTCATGATTTGGTCAACAATCTGCTGTGTTGTCTGAGGGCTGATCTTAAGGCCACATTTCGGACAATGAGGCTGTCCGATTCTGGCAAAGAGGACCCTCAGGTAATCGTATATTTCCGTAACGGTTCCCACTGTAGAACGTGGATTTTTACTTGAGGTTCGCTGCTCAATTGAAATGGCCGGCGATAATCCTTCGATGGAGTCAATATCAGGTTTGTCCATCTGCTCCAAAAACTGTCGTGCATAAGCAGAAAGAGACTCAACATATCTTCTCTGTCCCTCGGCATAGATAGTATCAAATGCAAGGGATGATTTACCTGAACCTGATAGACCGGTAATAACAACAAGTTGATTTCTTGGGATATCCAAAGAAATGTTCTTTAAATTGTGCTGTCTTGCTCCTCTTATTTTAATGTGATCGACTGGCATTTGATTGTCTTAATTTTCCTTAACCTTATAAATATGCGCATTTACCGGCAGTTGACTTCCTGACCGTGCTGTATAAAGTTCCTCTTATAGATCGGTGAATTCTGGTTCAGGAGCTGTACCTGCAGAGTACTGAAGTGGCATCAGAAAATACTACCAGTAATTGAATTGATATCCAAGCAGTTTTTATATGTCAGATTCTTGTTCCCTGTAGCGCTGATAGGCCCTTAACGGGAAGATTAATCCAAAGAATGGAATCATATACATTGCAGCAAGGGTAGGTTCTATAGGTCCGAAAAACTGGGATGAAAATACAATAACAAGTACGTTATTCATATTACCGAAGGCTATGGAAGCGGCTATCTGGTTTGCGGCTGTTGAATTCCACTGAACAATAATACCTGCAATGACATAGATTGAGCCAAGCAATAAGGCAATAACAGTAGCTTCAATAATAATTTCAGGGTTATTAAAAAAGAAACCGGAATATTTGGAAAATACGCCCAGATTTATGATGGCAAAGATAATAAGTGAAATGGGGAAGCGCTTTTTCATAATCCTGTCCAGCAGAACTGGTGCCATATATCTTAAAAGGTTTACTGTTATAATAGGAACAAAGATTACTATGCATAACATTTGCATCATGCCCAGGAAAGATATCTCAATTTTGTGACCTGCAAGTATATGCACCAGGATAGGAAGGCTAAAAGGGACAATTAAAGAAGATATGACGACTATGACAAGGACAAGGATGCTGTTGGCATTAAGAAGTCCTGAAATAAAAGGTGCAACAACACCGGTTGAAATGCCGGTCAAAAGAAGGGCAGCCAGGGCATAAGATGGATAGAATATAATAAAAATATAATAGATAACAACAGGCAGGATTATCAATTTGATAAATAAAATCCATAATACAGTTCGACTGTCATGCCTGACAGAATGCCATATAGAGCCTATTTTAATAGGAAGGAAGCTGAGAAAGAGCAGGAACATCATAAGATACAAAAGGTAAGGCTGGAAAACGGAACTGAAGTCAGGAAACAGGATGCCTGCCAACATTGACAAAAAAATAACCGCAAGAAGTATAATATCATTTTGACGGAACATTATTTCAGATTAATTTATAAAGATAAGGAATTTCGTTAATTTGTTTTTTACTGAGATTTCTTTGTATTGCCCTTGCAATAGGATTTTTGTGTTTTTCATCCGTCATTTTATATTTCATGACATCTAAAATATAATTAACTTTCTTATTATATAAATCAGGATAAGCTTTCTTGTCAATTTTACGTAATTCAAAAATTAGCCTCAGTGTTTTGTCGACAGCCCGTATAGAATTAGACATATCATCGACAAGTTTTTTATTTTGCAAAGTTTCATCATAATATGATGTTATCTTTGCTATAGAGCTTATATGCCCGGATTTTAGATCCAGGGAATCCTGTGTTTTTTGCTGAGGATTTTGATTAGCGTTTTTTGCCATGGATTTGGACCATTTAAAAGACAATTCAAATGACCTGTAAAGGATATTAACCAAAGTATTTGCCAATTCGTCAGATAAATCATCAATACCTCCAAGCTTTTGCGCAATTGTTGTCTTGCACATAGTCAGAATCTTTCTATCGATTTCCATCCTGTTACCATAATATTAATAAAAACAATGGGATAATTAAAGATGTTATGCTTGATGGTTCATCATATATTGAAAGAATTAAATATTGTTTGATATATATCATACAATAATGCAATATAAAAAGCATAAAAATCCGATCTCCAAATTAATGATTTCCGATTTTTGTGCTGAATATCTATGATTTGAATAAAGTTAACGAAATTCTGGATATGATCAGTTCCTTTTTGCTTTTTTAATAAATTCTGGTAAGTTATAGTGGGTTTTATAATTCGATTAAAAAATGTGAGGGTGAATTATGTTTTTACCTAAAGGCCGTAGCATTTGGAAAAATCTAAATAGCTTTTTTATTGATATTGATAGGCTTTTATTATTTCTCAAACGTGAAGAATTTATTGGTTATATTAATTTTGTGGCTACAGGGTCTCAAAGTACTATTTTTCTACAGGAAGGAGACGCGGTTGCCGGTATAAAGGAGATAAAGGAAGAAAAAAAATTCGGACCTGAGGCCGTAAAAGAAATTTTGGGCCAGGCACGTCGTGAGAATAATGAAAGGATTAATGTTGTTGAATTACCAATGAAAAAAGTAGCTATGATGGCGTTAGCTTTCGGTTTTGGCTGCCATAACCTTTACAAGGACCTTTCTACTGATTTTTCCAGCCTGAAAAAGGTAATGTTAAAGCTGGAGAAAGATAGATTCACAGGTTTCATCGATATACACTTCCAGAGAGATAAAAAGGAAGCAATATTATTTCTGGAAGAAGGAAGAACGAAGGCGGTTTTTACTGATGAAATTCAGGTAGGATTAAATGAAGAAACAGAAATTGATTTAAGGCTACTAACTTCAAAAACTATCGAAGAAGTTGAAAGAACTGGAGCCCTTTTTGATATATTTGCCCGCGATTAAAAGATCTATTTTGTATTTAACATGTTTATATTTTGAGAATTATTAATCGTCAGGCTGATATAGATTTATGAATTTGTATGTTTCTTTCTGAGTTGCGAAGAAATTTTAGTTATGTGATAAGTCACATAAATTGGCCAAATTAGGTAAATTTAATGTCTTCGGGTTAAATTCCCCAAAGCTTGTTTCGTCTTGTCATCCCGGACTTGATCCGGGATCCAGTCAAGCATGTTTCTGGATTCCGGCTTTCGCCGGAATGAAGGCTGATACCCCTTAGCTTGCTGCGGGGTAGTTCATTGTCTATTTAGAAAAAAGTTTTAAACCACCTATGGCTAAACTTACCATTGCTATAATTTTAAATATTACATTAATTGTATATGCCGTTAGGAACCCGTAGTTTGGCACAAGAAAAAGCGCGATATCAGCAACAAGAAGAAACCCTATTGTTGTTATAATCAGGTTTATTACCTCTCCTATTATGCCTCCTCTGTATTTATGCCTTGCATTTATAAAAACGAAAAGGATTATTAGATAGATTGCCACTGTTAGCAGAATTAATATGCATGGTCCCATGATATCGATGGTGAATTGCATGGCTTATACCTCCAGCTTTTTCAATACCTTTCAATTAATTCAGTCAGTATTTTCAGTGCTCGTTTTTTCGAAGGAGTGTCTTCTGAAAATGTCTCCATATCAGCTTTTATTGTTTTTATCTTTTTAATCATTTCTTTGACAAGTCCTATGCCCAGGAATAATTTTGCTTCATCCATGATGTTTTTGTAAATTTCGTAAAAGGCATCTACAAAGGTGAACCTGTTTTCAGGAGAAGGAAAATGGGAGGCTATGTTTCGAAGAATCATGTTAGCATCAACCCTTTCCGGATCATCTAAAGGGATATTTTCGAAAAGCATCTGATTGGCTGCAGTTAGTTTACCTTTTGCTTTCTGAATTATATCCCTGGCTTTTGCTCCCAGTTCGGATTGCATTTCTTTGGTAATCAATTCATGTATTTCAAGCAGGACTTTTAAAATCCTGGATAATTCTTTAAATTCTATGTCTTCATATTCTCCAATTTCTTTTGTTTTTCTTATTAATCCCATGATGCTGAGCCGATATAGGATATTAATCAGGGAAACTTCATCGGCACCGATAAATTTAATAATCTGGTCAATATTTCTAACTCCATCAATAAGGGAAAGTATAAATTCTTCATTGGCATTCAGTCTTGGGATGATTTTTTCCTTAGATTCAAGAAAATAAGGGGAATGACGGAAAATAGTTCTATTATCCAAAACTTCTTTTTTAAAATGGGTGAAGTTAAAACCTCTTTGTGCTGCAATTAATGCGCCCTTTAAAGGAGTATATTTTACAATTATTTCTTCGTTTACAGGTTTTTCCACATAATAAAAGAGCCCTTTTTTCCAGAAAAGGCTGTTAGCAATAATTTCTTGAATCTGGAGAGTTAGAATCTCTTTAAGGGCCTTCGATGAAAGATATCCTTTCTCTACAAGTTGAATTCCCAGTTTCTTTTTCTTGTTTTTTGCCTCAACAGCTTGCCGGTCAAGTTCTTCGGCCGTGAGCAGTTTTCTCTTCAAAATATAATTCCCTATCCTGTTTTTCTTACTGCTGCTTGCTGCAAAAACAATATTCCCTTTCCTGAAGACAAATTTTTTGGACACTTCGTCTGATTTTATAAGGCCAACACCGGTAGTCTGGTTTATATAAATAGCATATAAAAAAAATATAAGAGGAACTTCCTCAATCATGCTGCCAAAGAATATACGTCCATCAATAATCTTCAGATAAATCGGATCTGAGAAATTCATCCTGCTTGCAGCTCCCCATTCTTCAATAGCACGGCCAAAATTGTGGTTCTGATAAAATTCAGTACCTTTAAACAGGTGATCGAAAAAGGCATTTGCCGGGAATTCATTTTTTTTCAGTACCTGAATTTTCAATTTTATTCCTCGCAACAAAAAACTTTGCAAAAGGTTTTATGAGAGAAATTCTGTCTTTAAAGACTTGGCCTGTTGATGTGGAGCTCTTTTTACAATAACATCTGCAGAGATAAAACTATAAACTTATAATCAAGCTTTACTAAGTTAAAAAGATTAAAGTTGATGGTTTTGTGTAAAGTGGGAAGCGCTTTGAAAACCGGAGTCCAAGGTTCCCATGAGTGTTTGAAAAGACCTGGTTACGGCTTTTGCCGGAATTAGAAGAAGAGAGCATTTTTGACTTTTTACGAGTTCATCAAGATTGAAGGTAAATATATTCTATAAAAAATGATATTTTAATGGTTGAAGTTTGTCAATAATTACTATGTTTAATTATTATGTTTAAATTTTGAAAGGCTGTAAAATTTTATGAAGCCTGGCTGGATTAGAGGTTAATACAATATACATTTAAGTTGTGTTTTACACTCGTTTCCATAATTAGAAATATTAATCCCTCAGATTTTATCTTGACTTGGCCGGCAACTATTTAATATTTAGTGTATGTTAATTAAAAGTTTAAAGGTGATAGAATATCAATTTTAAAGAAGGAGACTTAGATTATGAATCATTTTGGAAAGCTGTTTGCAAAAATATGTATCGTGATGGTTTTAGCAATTGCCATACCAGGCTTAGCTTTTTCTGCGGACACCATTAAACTTGGCGTAGCCGGTCCTCATAGCGGTGACCTCGCATCTTATGGTATCCCATCCGTAAAGGCTGCAGAGCTTGTTGTAAAAGAGATAAATGCGAAAGGCGGTGTTCTTGGAAAGCAGGTCGAACTCCTTGTTGAAGATGACGTATGCAAGCCGGAAATTGCCACCAATACTGCCACCAAGCTGATATCTCAGGGTGTCCATGTGGTTTTGGGTCATGTCTGTAGCGGAGCGACAAAGGCTGCTATGGGTCTTTATAAGGATTCAAATATAATTGCCATGTCTCCTTCTGCTACAAATCCAGCTCTGACACAGAGCGGAGATTATCCTAATTTTTACAGGACGATTGCCTCAGACGATGCCCAGGCAAGACTTGAGGTTGATTATGCCCTGAATGTTTTGAAGGTCAAAAAAGTCGCTGTCCTTCATGACAAGGGAGACTATGGTAAAGGCCTCGCTGAATTTGCCAAGAAATTCCTGGAAGATTCCGGCAAAGCTGAAGTAGTATTGTACGAAGGTATTACGCCTGGTGCTGTAGATTATTCAGCTGTAGTTCAGAAGATAAAACGCTCAAAGGCTGAAGCTGTAATATTCGGCGGCTACCATCCAGAGGCATCAAAGATAGTTGGCCAGATGCGAAGGAAAAAGATGGATACTGTCTTTATTTCTGATGATGGAGTGAAGGATGATACCTTTATCAAGGTTGCCGGAAAAAATGCTGAAGGCGTTTACGCAACCGGCCCTATGGATACATCAACAAATCCTATGACTATTGCTGCAAATGAGGCTCATAGGAAGGCATACGGTTCGGATCCTGGCGCCTTTTACCTCAATGCATATGCTGGTGCGCTGGCGTTGCTCAATGCCATCGAAAAGGCAGGTTCAACTGATTATGATGCCGTTTCAAAGGCTCTTAAGACAGAATACGTTGAGACGCCTCTTGGAAAAATCCGTTTTGATGAACGTGGCGATGCAACAGGCATTGGTTTTTCAATTTATCAGGTGCAAAATGGCGTTTATGTAGAATTAAAGTAGATGAGGATTAATAAGGGGCAGGCAAATTAACCTGCCCCTTTTTTTAATACCTGTTATGCAAAAGATTCAACTGAACATTTTTGTATATTATTAACTAATTCATATTCCAAGACTGAGAAAGTAGCTAAATATGGAATATTTCTTAGAGCTTTTTTTAGGAGGGCTTACGCGCGGCAGTATCTATGCGCTTATAGCCCTTGGCTATACAATGGTCTATGGCATAATTCAGCTTATAAATTTTGCTCATGGTGAAATATATATGATCGGGGCATTTACTGCTCTGATTGTTTCGAGTGTGTTGAGCATGCTGGGACTGAACACTATAGCTATACTTGTGATTGCTTCTTTTATAGCTGTAATCTATTCATCTGCATATGGCTTCACTGTTGAGAAAATTGCATATAAGCCGCTGCGCCATGCCCCGAGACTCTCGGCCCTTATAAGCGCCATAGGGATGTCCATGTTCCTTTATAACTATGTACTGCTGGCCCAGACATCAGATTTCCTTCCATTTCCCAACAATATTCCTGAATTTGAATTTATGGAGCCATATTCGCATATCTTCAGCTCAACGGAACTTGTTATCCTTTTAACAACCACGATAGTTATGATATTGCTGGGATTACTGATCAAGTTTACAAGGATTGGAAAGGCTATGCGGGCTACAGCCCAGGACAGGGATATGGCCATGCTTGTTGGCATTGATGTTAACCGTGTAATATCTGTAACATTTATTATTGGATCTGCTACGGCTGCATTAGGCGGCGTACTTATTGCCTCACATATCGGCCAGATAAATTATTTTATTGGTTTTATAGCAGGGATAAAGGCCTTTGTGGCAGCGGTGCTTGGGGGAATTGGCAGTATTCCCGGCGCTGTTTTAGGCAGTTTTGTTCTTGGCTGGACTGAGAGCTTCGCCACAGGGTACGTCTCAAGTGATTACGAAGATGTTTTTGCGTTTATTTTCCTTGTGCTTATCCTGATATTCAGGCCTGCAGGTATTCTGGGAAGGTCTACGACTGATAAGGTCTGATGAATACTAAAGCACTAAACATGATTAGAATTAACGATTAAAATGATTAAACTATCAGAAATAAAAAAGTCATTTTTTGTATCATTGTGGTTCATGTTTTTAACCTTTCCTATCATGGTAATACGTGTAAACCCGATAGAGAAAATAGTCGAATGGCGTTGGAAAAATCTATTTTTTATTGGAATTGGAAGCTTTCTGCTTTCCTTTGTATGGCGTTATCTTTTCAAGAGAAAAGAAGCTGGAATGAAAAAGGCCGAAGCAGGAGACGATACTGTTAAAATATCTTTTTATCAAAAGATATTTGAAGAGCCGAAGATCTATATACCGGGCTTAATTGTGGTTGCCGTTGTGGTATTTGCGTTTCCATTTGTATTTTCCATATATCAAACCAATATTATGACAACCGCACTTATCTATGTAATGCTGGGCTTGGGTCTTAACATTGTTGTAGGACTCGCTGGTTTGCTTGATCTGGGATATGTAGCGTTTTATGCAGTTGGTGCCTACAGTTATGCGCTCCTTAACTATCACTTTGGTCTTAGCTTCTGGCTGGCACTTCCTGTCGGTGCAGGCCTCGGTGCATTATTCGGAATACTTTTAGGGTTTCCCGTACTTCGACTGCGGGGGGATTATCTGGCAATTGTTACTCTTGGCTTTGGAGAAATAATAAGGATCATACTTGAAAACTGGAATGAATTCTCTTTTGGGCCAAGCGGAATTGCAAATATACCAAGACCTGGCTTTTTCGGAATTGAGTTTTCCATTGAGGGTGCTACCATGTTTATGTATTTTCTTATGATAGCACTTACCCTGTTTACGATATTTGTAGTAAACCGACTTCAGAATTCCAGGATTGGGAGGGCATGGATTGCCCTCAGGGAAGATGAGGTCGCCTGCCAGGCCATGGGTATTGATAAAACAAAGACTAAGCTCACCGCATTTGCCCTTGGCGCCACCTGGGCAGGCATGGTAGGTGTCGTATTTGCAGCAAAAACCACCTTCATCAATCCTGCAAGTTTTACTGTATGGGAGTCAATTATTATACTTTGTATTGTTGTGCTTGGAGGAATGGGTTCCATAGTCGGCGTTATTTTTGGAGCCCTTATCCTTATTCTCCTTCCGGAATATTTGAGGGCCTTTTCAGAATTTCGGATGCTGCTTTTTGGGGCTGTACTGATAATTATGATGGTCTTTCGCCCTGGAGGTGTAATAAGCTCAGTACGCAGGACATACCGTTTCGAGGGCTTGACCCAAAAGAGTGAAAAATAGGCAGATGAAAAAGATACTTGAAGTTAAGAATCTAACCATGAACTTTGGAGGGCTATGTGCCCTTGACAGAATTGATCTGGATATCTCTGAAGGAGAAATTGTTGCCCTTATAGGCCCTAATGGTGCAGGCAAGACTACTTTTTTCAACTGCATAACAGGAATTTACCCTCCAACAGAAGGCAAGATGTTTATATTCCCTCCGGGGAAAGCTCGAAAAAGCATAAAGGGTTTAAAGCCTAATCAGGTAACGGAAAAAGGATTGGCGCGCACTTTCCAGAATATTCGTCTTTTTCCCAACATGACAGTGCTTGAAAATGTAATGATTGGACGTCATTGCCGTATGTCTTCAGGTATTGCAGGTGCTGTTTTTAGAAATAAGGCAACAGTCAGAGAAGAAAATGCGATTGTAGAGGAAAGTTATATTATTCTTCAAAAGATAGGGCTTTCAGAATATGTAAATGAATTCGCGAAAAATCTGCCATATGGCGCTCAAAGGCGCCTGGAAATTGCCAGGGCTATGGCTACTGAACCTTTTCTCCTTTTATTAGATGAACCGGCTGCGGGAATGAATCTCCGTGAGACAAAGGAACTTGATGAATTGATTGTAAAGATAAGAAATACTGAAGGTATATCAATACTGCTTATTGAGCATGATATGAAGCTGGTAATGAGCCTGTCCGACCGTATTTTTGTTGTAGATTACGGGAAGAAGATTGCGCAGGGAACACCGGAAGAAATTCAAAAGAATCCTGTTGTGATAAAGGCATATCTCGGAGAGGATTTCGATGCTTGAGGTCAGGAATATAAAGACCTTTTACGGAGGCATACAGGCCTTAAAAGATATCAGTATACAGATATCTGAAGGAGAGATTATTACTCTTATCGGAGCTAACGGTGCAGGAAAGACAACAACCCTGATGTCAATTTCCGGCATAGTGCCACCCAAATCCGGAGAGATTTATTTTCTGGGTGAACCTATTCATAATATGAATCCTGATAAAATAGTGTCTCGTGGAATTTCTCAGGTTCCTGAAGGTCGCCGTATATTTCCATATCTTACTGTCCTGGAAAATCTGGATATGGGAGCGTTCCTGAGAAATGATACTGAGGATATCAAAAGGGATATAGAATACATTTTTGAGCTTTTTCCTCTTTTAGCTGAAAGACGTCGCCAACCTGGCGGAACTTTAAGCGGAGGAGAGCAACAAATGCTGGCTATATCAAGGGCAATTATGGCCAGGCCTCGGCTGCTTTTACTTGATGAGCCATCATTGGGCCTTGCTCCGATAATTATAAGGCAGATTTTCGATATAATACAAAAGATAAATAAAGAAAATAAAACCACCATTTTCCTTGTAGAGCAGAATGCCAACCTGGCGCTTAAGGTTGCGAACAGGGGGTACGTTATGGAAAACGGACGTATAACTCTTATGGATTCAGCTCAAAATCTCCTTTCAAATGAAAAGGTAAAGAAGGCCTATCTTGGCCTGTAGCCTTTTCACAAATTATAACAGGCAGGCAGTGTGCTGTTCTTTTTTATGTTAATTATACAAGACAAATGACGATCAACCACTGAGCTGAAACTGTATTTTGTCCTGTTAATATCTTGACATGTAATAACTGTTGCCGAAAACAAAATAAATGGAGGTAGCTTTTCTGTGCAGATAAAAAAGATACTTGTTCCTGTCGACGGATCAGAGCATTCCATGCGTTCAGCCATGTATGCTATGGAATTGGCCGGGATGGTAGATGCTGATGTTGTGATACTATACTGCCATAGACCATTTCCTGTTGTCCTTGGTGAACCTTATTATCAGAAGGCAGTAGATGATCTTATGGAAGAATCAAACGCCCTGCTTGATCCGTACAGGGATCTTTTTAAGAAAGGAGGGGTTAAATTTGGAGATAGAATACTTTCAGGATCACCTCATGAAATTATTCCGGAAGTCGCCGAAATTGAGAAGTTTGACATAATTGTTATGGGCTCACGCGGCTGCACAGATCTTGAAGGTTTGTTTTTGGGAAGCGTAACGCACAGGGTTTTGCATACAGCTAAATGTCCTGTGTTGATAGTTAAGTAATATCAATTCATAAATAATTATTTTTTCAGAATCTGCCTTAGCCTCAAGTTCATTAGTTATCTTTCAAATAATTTATTCTACACTTTGCTTACTTATTTGCGGACGAGGCAGCAACCCGGCTCGTTCGATTATCTCGGCAGTATTTGCCTTTGGCCCTGGAGCCATAATGTGAATTCCTTTAACCTCTTTCATATCCCCGAGTTCTTTTATCTGATCTATACAGATTTTGATGCCTTCTTCACGCTGTTTATCTTTGGGTACTCCATTTAGACGGTCAATGACAAAGTCCGGGATGATTATTCCGGGGAGATTGTTGCTCATATACTGCGCCATTCCAATGGATTTTATCGCAATAATGCCTGGAATAATATAGCACTTTTCAGTTATGCCATGGTCTTTTGCCATGTTCAGCCAGATTCCAAACCGCTTGGTATCAAATACAGGTTGAGTTTGAATAAATTCAGCGCCTGCCCTGACTTTCTTTTTAAGTTTTATGATGTGTAATTCTTGTGATTCGACAAATGGATTCGCAACGCAACCTATAAAAAATCCTGGGATTCCTTCTACTTTATTACCATTAATCAACCGTCCTTCATCCCTTATACGTTTTACCGCTTCAATCCACTGGATAGAATCAAGATCAAATACTTTTTTTGCCTGTGGATGATCTCCTTTTACAGGGTGGTCTCCTGTCATGCAAACAACGTTTTTAATATCCAATGCAGAAGCCCCCAGGAGGTCGCTTTGAAGGGCAATCCGATTCCGGTCGCGTGTTGTCATTTGCATTACTGGCTCAATTCCTGAATCAAGCAGGATCTTGCAAATAGCCCAACTTGACATTCTTACGTTTGCGCTGGGGTTGTCGTTTACATTTACAGCGTCCACATTCCCCAACAGTTCGGAGGCAATAAGACTTATTGAATCCAGATTCGCTCCGAGAGGAGGTGTGACCTCACATGTTACAGCAAAATGTCCTCTGCCGAGTATAGTTTGGAGATTTGTCTGGCTTTTCATAGCATCAAATCCTCTCTAATCATTTTACGGGGACCTCCTGAAAGACTTTTTGACCAGTCTTTAGGTCTGATAAGCTCTGATAAAAGATCAAGCTGGCCCAGTTTTTTAAGCCTTTTGTAGATAAGTTCCCATACGCAGTCAGTTGTATTATCAATTTCGCATTTTCCATTAAAGGAGCCTCCACAGGGACCGTTGAGAAGACCTTTTGCACAGCGTGTAACAGGGCACATCCCTCCAAAATTATGTATTTGACATTCTCCGCAGGCTGAACAATATTCAGCCCAAATGCCCTGCTCAACAGGGCCTCCCATGAAAACCGTGTTTAATCCCGGCAGGACAATAATATTATCAAATTCCTCTGCAATGTACTGGGGCCCAATACTGCAGGCAAGTGAAACAACAGCGTCATAAGTTTTCTTTTCGAATAAATCCCTAAGTGATGATACAAAATAGTGATCACACTGTCTCTCAAGGGTAATTTCATCAATCATTACTGGTTTTCCTTCTTTCCGGCCTGCCATCCGTAAAGCCGATGCAAGTATGGAAACCTCTTTTTCTCCACCTGTATTACACACAGTTACGCATCCCCTGCAGCCTGCAATCAGTATGGTATTGTACCCATCAATCATCTTAAGCAATTCATCTATTGGTTTGAGTTCTCCAACAATCATATTCAATGATCCCCCTGTTTTTTTAAAGGGCTCGGCCCTAATGCAGTTATTTTTTCTGTAATCAATTTTGCAACCTTTACAAATTCAGGAGCATCGGATGCCGAGATATTATACATCCCAACTCGGTCCTGTTCGATTCCGATTTCACCCAATATCTTTTTTGCATAGTTGACCCTTTTTTTTGCTCTTATATTCCCGTTAATGAAATGGCAGTCCCCCTCCATGCAACCGGTAACAAATACACCATCAGCCCCTTGTTCGAATGCGTGAAGCAAATGGATGATATCAACTCGTCCGGAGCAGGGAACAATAATAATTTTAATATTTGGAGGGTAGTTCATCCTGAGACTGCCCGCCAGATCTGCCGCTGCATAGGAACAGTAATTGCAGCAAAAAAAGATAATTTCAGGTTCAAATTTAGTGTTCACTATAATTATCCATGTTTAACAAGTCGGAGCAGAAGGCTCAGGATTAAAAAGTGCTTCTATCATACCCAAGACCTGATTATTGGTGTAATGGTGCAGTGTTATAGCCTGCGCAGGACATTCGGCAGCACAGATTCCACATCCTTTGCATTGAGCAGGATCAATCTCTGAGATTCCGTCTGTATTGATAAAGGGCACATGATAAGGACATATGAGCACACAGGTCATGCAGGCTGAGCAGAGTTCAGGGTTGACCTGTGAATAGGGACCACTGCATGTTATAGTGTCTCTGCATAGTATAGACATGGCCCTTCCGGCCGCACCTGCAGCCTGCGCGACAGCCTCTTCCATAAGCTTGGGACTGTGTGCATCTCCGCACAGGAACATACCGTCTGCTGCGAAGTCAAGGGGCCTAAGCTTAATATGAGCTTCAAGAAAAAACCCCTGATTATCTCTGGGGAGCTTGAAAATATCTGCTACCTGTGATGACATTTTGTGAGGCCTTAACCCTGCACTTAATACAATCCTTTCAGGTAAAAGAGTCACTCGGCGACCTATTGAAAGATCTGTAAAAGACATATGTAAAACTCCGTTTTCCTCAAATACCTCAGGTGGAGTTTCAGGTGAGTATCTTATGAAAATAACACCATTTTTTCGTGCATCATTATATATAAGCTCATTGAATCCGAATGTTCTAATATCTCTGTATAAGACAAATACCTGTGCATCCGGGTTTATTTTTTTGAGTTTAAGTGAATTGGTTACGGCCTGCTTACAGCAAATGCGACTGCAATAGGGATTTTTTTCAGTCCTTGATCCAACGCACTGGATCATCGCAACAGAACGGATTGATTTTATGCTATTCAGGTTTTCGTGAAATTCCCGTATCAGTTCACTTTGAGTAATAACATTAGGATTTATTCCATAGAGATATTCAGTTGGATGGTATTCCTCAGCACCGGTTGCGATGATAACTGTTCCATGCCGAACTGTCTCAAGCATTCCTTTTTCATGTCCGATTTCAGAACAGAAATCTCCGGAACGACCTGTAAAATATTTTACAGTTGATCTGGTGTGAAGTGTAATATTTGGATGTTTCTTAACCTTTTTAATTAGTTCTTCGACGTTTATATTTGGAGAATTGCCTTCAGGGTTGTACAAAAGGCTGGCATGACGTCCTCCAAGGGTCTCAGACTGTTCCACAAGATGAGTCTCAATATCATTTTCAGCCAATACAAATGATGCTGTCAAACCGGCAATGCCGCCTCCTACAATAAGACATTTACGCTCAACCTTTATTTCCCTGCTTAAAATGGGTTGCTGCACCGCGACGCGTCCAACTGACATTCGGATTAGGTCTTTAGCCTTTTGCGTGGCAGTTAAAGGCTGATCTGCGTGAACCCATGAACATTGGTTCCTGATATTTGCCATTTCAAGCAGGTAGGGATTGATTCCGGCCTCTTTAAGAGTATTTCTGAAAAGCTGTTCATGTGTCCTGGGGGAACATGATGCAATAACAATGCGGTTAAGGTCTTTTTTTAAAATTAATTCCTTTATTTTTTCCTTTGAATCGGTGGAGCAGGCAAAAAGAAAGACGTGGGAAGCAACAACGCCTGGAAGTCCTTTTGAATAATCAGCTGTTTCCTCGACATCTACAACTCCGGAAATATTGGTTCCGCAGCAACAGACAAAAACACCAATTCGAGGTTCACAATAAATATCATAACGCTCGGCGGGATAAGAAGGCTTGGTAGATGTTTTCCCTCTAGCATTTTTTATAGGAAGAGACGCCAGAGCTGCTGCTCCGCTGGCCTGCGCAACAGTTTCGGGTATGTCCTTTGGTCCTTCAAACATTCCACAAACATAAATTCCTTCACGCGATGTACATAAAATACTATCGGACTGCGTTTTGGCAAACCCGAATCTATTAAGATCTATATGAAGACGTTCTGCCATAAGGCTGCTGTCAACGGAAGGAGAAATTCCAACAGACAGGACGACCATACCAAATACCTCTTCATTCATTTCATTTGTGTCAGGATCAACGTACGTAAGTACAAGCTCTTTTGTTGCCGGATTCTCGGCTACACGAGAGATCATTGACCTGATATAGCGGACATTGCCCTGTTGCTCGGCACGCTGGCAGTATGCGTCAAATCCCTTGCCCTGTGCTCTCAGATCCAGGTAGAAAATTGTGGAACTAAGGCCATCATGATGCTCCGTCGCTAAAAGGGCTTCTTTTGTAGCTGACATGCAGCATATTGAAGAGCAGAACTCCCTTCCATTTCTTATGGATTCTCTGGATCCGACGCACTGTATCCACGCAACTTTTTCGGGAACTTCCTTATCAGAAGGGCGGAGTACCTTCCCGTTATATGGGCCTGTTGCTGAAAGGATCCTCTCGAACTCCATATTTGTAATTACATTCTGATATCGTCCATAACCATACTCGGGAGTATTTTCGGGGTTGAACAATTCAAACCCGGGAGCAAGAATGACTGTACCCACTTTTATTGAAATATCTTCTTCCTGCTGATCAAAGCTAATTGCATTGCTTTTACAAAATTTTTCACATGCCCTGCACTTACCGTTTTTGAAGTAGATACAGTACTCTGGATCGATTGCATATACTAAAGGGGAGGCCTGAGGATAATCAATATATATGGCCTTACGATTCATTAATCCTTCATTGTAGTTGTCTTTCACTGTTACAGGGCATTTCTGGGCGCATAAACCGCAGCCAGTGCATTTATCTTCATCAACAAAACGAGGATGTTTTTTAATCCTTGCAGTAAAATTCCCGACCGATCCATCAAGATCGATCAATTCGGCCATAGTAATTATATCAATATCAGGATGGCTTTCACATGCTATCAGCTTGGGAGAGAGCATGCACATTGAGCAGTCATTGGTTGGAAATGTCTTATCCAGTTTGCTCATGCTGCCTCCGATGGAACCTTTTCGTTCCACAATATATACCTTAAAGCCCGATTCGGCTAAGTCAAGGGAGGCCTGAATGCCCGCAATTCCCGCACCTAGTATCAAAACGCTGCCAATTTGCTCTGTTGACGATATTTTTGTCATTTATTCGTTTATCGCTTTCCGTTGTGGCTGATTATCTAATGTATTGTGGAAAAGCCGGCCTTTCAATATGCCTTTATGCCTTAGGTATTCTGCTATTCATGGGATAGCACCTGAATTCAATAAAGCTTTGTTTTCAAAAGGGGAACAGGATCAACAATATGGCTCCTCAGCCATTTAAAAGTTCCTTTGAGCCCGAGTGCAAGTCCGATTAGTTCAGTAAAATAAAAGATCGGAATATAATATTTCTGTCCGAATTGCTCTGAGATATCATGCTGGTATAGATCAAGGTTATTATGGCACATCTGACAGGATACAATAATACATTCAGCTCCCGCTTCGATGGCTTTATCGTAGAGCTTTTTAACAAGTTTATTCACTATATCCTGGCGCGAGATGGAAAGGCTTGCTCCGCAGCAGTCTGTTTTATAAGACCATTCAATTACGTTAATTCCCAAGGCTTTTGCAATTCTATCCATATCGCAGGGATTTTCATATTCTTTACTCCGGGTAATTGCTGGTGGACGATTTGCCATACATCCATAATAGCAGACAGCTTTTAAGGAACTGAGAGGCTTGATAACACGGGATTGTATCTTTTTGAGCCATTCATTTTTTCCCATAAATGATGAGATGTTATATATCACAATATCTGACAAAGAAGCTCGATGTGCCCTTGCAAGACGGTTGTAGCAAAGAGGACACGGAACTAACATATCGTTAGATAGTTTTTCAGCCTGTTTAACATTATATGCAGATAGGGAAAGAGCAAGTTTTTCATCGAGAGTATGTGCTGATGTGGACCCACAACAGATCCAGTCAGGTAGTTCATGCAGGTCTATGCCTATTGCTTTACACACTGACCTGATTGATTGGTCATAGTGCCTTGCAGATGATTTTAAGGAGCACCCTGGGTAATATGTTAAATCCATTTGCTTGCTATCAAGAACCGAAAAGTCTGTTTATTGCGCGATTTCTGTTTCGTTTAAAGTTTAAAGGCAGTAAGGAGAGGCGGCCTTTTTTAAGTAATTTTAATCCTAACCGAAAGATGTTGAGAATATTCTGAAACTGTATCCTTTTTTCCCTTCTTGCTGTTTTTAAATGATAATCTATCATAAGGATAGTTTCATTTGCTCTGCCAAATCTTTTGATGTTGCTCAGGAAAGCCTCGTGAAAAGAAGCGGTTGGAATTTCTGCCGGCTTTTTCCCATGAGCCAGACATCGGTGTTTAAGGTAATCCATCAGCTTCGGAATATCTATCTGATTCGGACATCTGGTGAAGCATGTCTCACACGCTGAACACAGCCAGATGCTTTTTGAAGAATTAATCTCATCAATAAAACCGAGTTGAACCATCCTGATGATCTGATGTGGATAATAATCCATGGCAAAGGTAACAGGGCAGCCATTGGTACATTTCCGGCACTGATAACAGGAAAAGAGATCCAGCCCGCTTTCCGAAGCTACTGTTTTAGCAAAGCTGTAGTTTATTTTTTTTGGATCTTTGTTTGAGCTCATGAGATCTTATTGATTCAATCTCTTCGGGTTAAATTCCCCGAAGCTTGCTTCGCCTTGTCATCCCGGACTTGATAAGCCTGCCCCGGACCTCGTTTCGGGGGGACCCAGCCAAGCATGTTTCTAGACGGTTGATACCCCTAGCTTGCTGCGGGGTAGTTCATTTAAGTACAAAAAAAACTTAAAATGCAAAAAAATGTGTAGACCATATTTAAAGCCATCGTAAAAAGTCGTCACACCGGCCCCGCGTCAAGTTCGGGATAAATTCCAACCGGAGTCCAGATACCACTTAACTACCTAAAAACACTGGATTCCGACTTTCGTCGGAATGACGAAAAGTGGTGCTTTTCGACTTTTTACGAGTTCATAATATTTGGTTAACATGTCAGCAACTGCGTTTGCAAGCTCTTTTGATTAAATTTTTCATATCCTGATTGGAACTTAAAAAAAGGCCTTCAGAAGATTTTTCTACTGAAGGCCTTTTTAATGGGATAATAGATTCCAGAGAATATAAACGCAGTTCTATACCAGACCTTGATCCAGCATAGCATTTACAACCTTGACAAAACCGGCAATATTAGCACCTGCCATGTAATTGCCCTGCATTCCATATTCCGCAGACGCATCCAGACAAGTTTGATGAATACTTCTCATTATCATCTTAAGACGACTATCTACTTCTTCCCTTGGCCAGTTTAAACGCATACTGTTCTGTGCCATCTCAAGACCTGATACTGCCACACCGCCGGCATTGGCTGCCTTGCCCGGGGCATAAAAGAGTTTATTATCAAGGAAGATGTTAATAGCCTCTGGCGTTGACGGCATATTTGATCCTTCACTAACAAGTCTGACGCCGTTATTGACTAGATTTTGTGCATCTTTTCCGTTTATTTCATTCTGGGTTGCACAGGGAAAGGCGCAATAGGCATTGTGGTTCCATAGGGGATTATAGTCAAGTGATGTGTCCACCTCCGTGAAAACTGCTTCCGAGTATTTGTCAACATACTCACTGATCCTGCCGCGCCTGATATTTTTCAGCCTTTTTACAAACGCAAGCTTATCACTGTCTATTCCTTCTTCATCATAAATATAGCCCGATGAATCGGAAAGCGTGACAACCTTGCCACCCAGTTCAATGATTTTCTCAGCAGTATGTTGCGCTACATTTCCAGATCCGGAAACCAGACATACTTTCTCTTCCATACTGTCATTCTGAGTGGACAGCATCTCTGCAGCAAAATATACACAACCATAACCCGTTGCTTCGGGACGAATAAGGCTGCCGCCCCAGCCAAGGCTCTTGCCGGTAAGAACACCGGTAAACTCATTTCGGAGTCTTTTATACATACCGAAAAGATAACCAATTTCTCTGGCTCCAACGCCTATATCTCCTGCAGGCACATCGGTGTCCGGACCAATATGACGATAGAGTTCAGCCATGAAACTCTGACAGAAATGCATAACCTCATTATCTGATTTTCCCTTGGGGTCAAAATCCGATCCGCCTTTTCCACCTCCCATTGAAAGAGTAGTAAGGGCGTTTTTAAATACCTGTTCAAATGCAAGGAATTTAAGGATGCTTAAGTTAACGGACGGGTGAAACCGTATACCCCCTTTATAAGGTCCTATAGCACTATTCATCTGGATCCTGAATCCACGGTTAACCTGTACCTGTCCCTGGTCATCCATCCAGGGAACTCTGAACATTATAACGCGTTCAGGTTCCGTAATTCTTTCCAGAATTGCAGCCTGGCGATATTCCGGGTTTCGGTCAAGGACAGGCTGGACGGTTTCGAGTACCTCTTGTACTGCCTGGTGAAATTCCTTTTCATAAGGATCTCTTGAAATTATTGTTTTTAAAAATTCAGACATTATTACCTCCCTGTTTTTAATAAGTTAAAATCTATACAATCAAATATGTTTTCAGCTTTAGAATGTCAGTTAAGATGTCCTAAGTCGCCACGATCACGCACTGTGATTTTCTGCCATCGATTTTAACAGTCAAAGGCTTTTTTAATCTTACATGCCTTAAATAGTCAGTCTCGTTTGAAGTTGGCAAAGACGTTAACCATTCCCAGTCTAAAAAATCCTCTGAATTTTCGGTAATGGTTATATATTGTATGCCTAATGAAGTTATATTTTGAAAAAAATGGGATCCCTGAGAAGGATCGGCCTTGAGTTTTTCGGTTCTTAGCTCAACAATTGCCCCTACTCCTGAAATGTGTCTCCATTGAACAGGTATGCCAAGCCATCTGTCAGCAGAACCCCATCTCCCGGGGCCGATCAGGAGATATGGTCTTTTTTCAGCAAGCAGGATTGAATTTATCCTGCTTATTTCTTCAGCAATGATAACGGTTGATTCAGTTTTAAATGTATCGGGATTTACATATACAATATCCGAGATATTCTCATTCTTACCATTTCCAAGGGCCTGGCGGGATCGGCAGAAAGCCTTTTCAATATCGCGCGGAGTTATTTGTACATCAAATAATTCCTCATCAGCAACCATAGGTCTCATTTGAAGGAAATAGAAATTACTTTTATGTTGTTTGTTATTGCTGAGATTGACTGTAAATTCTATTTCAATTGGGCACCCCATGCCTTTTTGTCCGAGTTCAAGCAAGTCAGTAAGCAAATGAGGCAGCGGAAAGCTATTGTATTTCAAAACCTGTGCAAATGTTAAAATTTTAGGTCCAGGGATATATCCCGTATCTCTGATGCGGTGTTCCTCAGACACATATGTGCTCGCAAGTGTTCTGACAGGGTGTTCATTTTCTGCTTCATCCAGATCTCTTCTTTCGAGATTTGAATATACTTCGAAATTAAGCTCGTCAGGATAGTTCTTTATTTTTAAGGCATAGAAAAAACGCTGTGCATTAGCCAGCATATCATCAACCGTTGAAAACTGCGGCATTAAATTAGGATATTTGGGCGAAAAGCGGAGCGTCTTTTCTCCTTCCACAACTATTTTGCCGAAACCAAGGGCAATATGTGCAATTCCCTCTTCAGATTTCATCGGGGAGATAGGATAGAAATTGTGGGATTGAGCTACACCCGAAATGGAGGGATAGAAGTATCTGCCGTATTCCTGTCCTGCCAACTGCTGGATAATAACAGCCATGGCCTCATTTTGGGGCTGATTTGAAGTGCTTCTTGCAAACGCCTTGGGACCTTCATAATATGTAGAGGCATAGACCAGTTTGATGGCCGCAATAAGCTGCTGAAGCCTTCTGTATGGATCGGGATTATTATTGGGTACCATATATGTTTCATAAAGCCCTGCATAAGGCTGGAACTGCGCATCTTCAAGCAGGCTTGAGGATCGTACTGAAAGTGGTATTTTTACGCTGGACACAAAAGCTTCCAGATCTTTAATAAGCCATTCAGGCATGTTGGCTTTCAGGAAGGCAGCCGCCACTTCTTTGTCGGAAAAATCCTCTCTGGCAAATCGCTGAAGGCGGTTTTGTGTTACGAATGATTCAAAGCCATCGGTAGTAATAACAAGAGTCTTTGGAATTATTATATTTGTTTCAGGATAATTGCTGTAGATTGCAGGAGTCTGCTGGAGCTGTGCAGACATGAAGGCCAGTCCCCTTGCTTTACCTCCGAGGGAGCCTTCTCCGATTTTAAGGAAATCCATGATGTATGGATCAAAAGTGGAGGAGTTGAATTTTGCAACTATTCCTTTTTGCCGCCACCTCCGAAGTTCACGTATATTTGATACAATATAGAACCTCATATCTTCAGGGCTTTTTAATTCTCCGGAACGCAAAATTCTAAATTTGGATGCAAGAGCAATCTCTGAACGCGCCATAATCCAGTTGGAAAACTGGTCTCTTTTTGCATGATATAGAAGGGATTCATCAGGTATCCCTGAAACCTTTTTTTCAAGGGATCGAAGGTCGGATGCACGGGCAATTTCAGAACCATCCGGCATCCGAAAAATGAAATCTCCGAACCCAAGATGGGTCAGAAAGAAATCATGAAGCTCAGTGAGTAAATCCGGGGAATTCTTATCAAGAAAAACCGCCTGAATATTCTCTGCCTTATTCCTGTTTTTTGACTCAGCACTAAAGAGAAGAAGGGGCAGATAAGGCAATTCATTCCTTATTTTTTTAAGGAGCTTAACCCCTCCAGTGTTATCAATTTTACCATTCTTTGGGATTCTGGTGTCGGATATGATGCCGATTAGAAAATCCCGAAATCTATCGTACAAATGTAGACCCTGTTCATAGGTTTCAGCCAGGAGAATCTTGGGTCTTGCGCGCATTTTTAGAAGACGGTGTTCTTCATTTAGGCCGACTTGCAGCACGGCCTGTGTCTGCTTGACGATTTCCCTGTAGATAAGAGGCAGAAAATATGAATAATAGACAGGTGAGTCCTCCACCAGAATCAATACGCGTACCTGAGCCTGTTTTGTGTCAGGTTCAACATTAAGATGGTCTTCAGCATTCTTGACAAGAGCAAGGAGCAGATCGGAGTTCCCGGACCATACAAAGATTTTGTCAATTCCGCTGCAGTCTTTGTTTTCGGGAAGGGGATAGATTCCTCTGATGCTGTGGGTCAGGAGAAATACGGGTAATTCCGGCCTCATATTTTTTATTTCCAGGCCCAGAGAAAAACCATCCATATTATCCAGGTGAGGCATGGTAATAACCATGTCAAATTCTTTTTCGGCCAAAAGTTTCAGTGCATCATAGGCCGAAGACGTTCTTGTTACTCTGGGTGGCAGGCTCAGGTTTAATCCACTGTATTCGTTGACAATTCTGGATGCAAGGCTTCCATCTTCCTCCAGGATGAAGGCATCGTAGGGACTGGAGACAAGGAGTATTTCCCTCACCTTGATTTTCATGAGTTCATGAAATGTCTTGAAGTGAGAATAAAACTCACCGGGAAGACTGCTGTTTTCCATAACCACCGCTTTTGATATCCCTGGTTCATCAACAAGGCATCATTTATCGACAGAAAATCTCTGCTCTAAAACTGCAGGTCTGACTTTTTCTGGCGCCTTAATTGCTGATGAATCAGGGAATACGTTTTCAGGTTTATATTTTTATGAATCAATTATATTAAGTGCTTCTTCCCTGTAGGCATCCATAACATAGGGAATCCCTGTTATTTTTGCACATTCTTCGGTAAGGGAAAAGATGTCCTGCCTGCTGATATATTTTATTTCCCAGTTTCTTGATCCGGCCATTATCTGCTGGAGACCCACCTTTATCTTGTCTGTTGCGCTGAAGATTCCTATAGCGCCTAATGGAAGATCATCCGCTTCAGATCCGTATTTTTCCTTAAGAACTTCATAGTTCATAAAGATTTCAGCCTTTGTAGATCCGAATCTTGAGACTGTTGCAGGAAGTCCGCCATTTTCTCCTCTCAACCATTTTTCAGTGTTTTTGCCAACCATGCCGGGGATCATCAATGCACGGCCCATGCATACGGCTTTGCAGTAAGGTGCGCCAAGGGCCAATGCCTTAAATACATGGTCTTCAGAGGAAAATCCTCCTGCAAAAGCTATATCAGGCACAAATTTGCCTCTTTTTGCTAAACGTTCACATAACTCATAAGTCATTGAATGCAAATAGATGGAAGGAATGCCCCATTCGTTCATCATTCGCCAGGGGCTCATTCCTGTGCCGCCGGGAGCTCCATCTACGGTTAAAAGGTCTATGCCTGCATCACTTGACCAGCGTATGGCCATGGCCAGCTCCCTCATCGGGTAAGCGCCCGTTTTGAGAGTTACTCTCTTTGCCCCCAGCTTTCGAATCCTTTCAACTTCATTCATAAAGCCTTCCTGGTCAACGAATCCGAGGCGGGAGTGACGTTCAAAATGCTTAAGAGGGCCGGCCTTGAAAGATGCCTGAAATGCCGGGTCTTCAGGGTCGGGAGTCACGATGTAGCCGCGTCTTTTGAGTTCAATCGCCCTTTCAATAGAATCAACCTTGATTTCTCCTCCAATACACTTTGCACCCTGACCCCATTTTAGTTCGATAGTCTCAACCCCTAATTTTTCTATTACGTATTCAGCAACACCGTTTCGTGTATCCTCAACATTCATTTGAACAAGTATATCCCCGTAACCTTCATGATAGCGACGATATTCTTTTACACGACGGTCCATTTCAGGTGATTTTTTTATTAATCCATTGCTGTTATATTCCAGTTCAGGATCTATTCCACAGACATTTTCACCACAAACCAGGCTGATACCGCTTATTGCCGCTCCTATTGCAAAATGGCTCCAGTTTTTTCGTGCAATATCAGTGCTGCCGAGTGCGCCGGTAAATATTGGCACCTTCATCCTGACTTTTTCATTAACGCCATAGGATGTTTCTGTGCTGACGTTTGGAAAAGTTGCTTTATCCGGGTCTGCTTCCACCCCTTTTGCTCCCATGGCATAACCCATTATATTCAAATGAGAATAATCTACCGGATAATCTTTATCAGCTCCGGCAGTAACGCTTCCAAAGGGCTCTGGATAAAGCAGTTCCCTGCCACGGAATGTGGCTCTGAACATGTCACAGTTTCCCTTGCATCCGTCAACACACCTGCTGCATATTCCAGATTGAGGTGCTATATCGCGTGAACGATTTTTGGTTTCAAGTGCTTCATTGGCGTTTGGTCTTTGTAAGTTCATAATTCCTCCTGATTGATAAAAAACTGTTATTAAATGTCCAAATTGCATGCCTCATTTTGTCTCACTAAGATTAACAGCGAGCAACAGATTAAAGGACATGAGATGAGGAAAAACGCCGTAAAATAAAAAAGGGCACCAATCCCCATCAGGAAAAAGACACCCTTGTCTATTCACATATATAAGACCGCACGCCATTGTGCGCTTTTTCAGTAAAAAATCAGAATAAATAAGGAATAATTGCTTGTCAAGAAAAAAAGAATTCGGAAAGGCAGAAATAGGGTTTGGAGAATTATTTTATGGCGTGAGGTATGCTGGAGTAATACCCCAGTTCTTCAGAAAGAAGTATCGCTTCGGCAACGTCGCGCATGGATTTTCTGGAATCCATGCTTCTTTTCTGGAGCCACCGGTAAGCCTCGTCAGCCTTCATATTTCTTTGGTGCATAAGGATCTCTTTAGCCCGCTCAACTACCTTTCGGGTCTCCAGCTCTTCCTGGATAACTTTTGTTTTAACCATGAGTTCCGTATTGAGTATTGCAATTGCCGCCTGGTTAGCAACAGCTGTTATCAAGTTGACTTCTGTTTCAGAAAAATCATGAGGAACGGCTGTGAAACAGTTTAATACTCCGATTACTTTTTCATCCTTTACCTGAAGAGGAACACTTACCATTGATACGAGGCCCAGTTTCCGGGCCATTTCCTTCTCTTTGAACAGTGCCTCTTTCAGAACTTCCTTAACGATAAGCGGCTTGTTATTGGAGGCCACAAATCCGACTATTCCTTCATTCATATTCAAGGAACGGTCTTTAACATAGGCCTGGTCAATTGCCTGGGTAGCTTTAAGCCTGATTACGGGAGGCTTTTGACTTTCATCTACAAGCCACAGGGAACAGATTTCAACACCTGTTACTTTGGCAGTCACCATTACAATAAGCTTCAGGATATCTTCCAGATAAAGGTCAGAAGTGATAGCGCGGCCTATATCGGTTATAGCCTTAATATACTTATCATAGGTTTCGGGAATAGCTTTTTCCATAAAAGAGGCAACCTCAGATTCTTTTGTAATAATATAAAGAATAATAAAAAATATTCTGGTGCACATAAGTCAAAGGTGCATAGGTAAAAAGTAAGAATTAGGATATATTTATGGGCTTTATCTGTTAAGCCGAGAAAAAGAAAAAATCCTGGACAGTCTATCAGGAAATTTAACAGAAAACAGATTCTGTGGCTTTGTGTTTTTGTACCCTTGACCCTGTAACTATGGATAATAAAGAATAATATTGATTTAAGCGTTTAAAAGCAATAAAAATAATAATTGTTTTAAGAGAGCCCAATCAGAACAGGTGAAGAAGAAAATCAGATGAGGACTGCAAGAATTGGAATGGCACAGATCAATACTGCTACTCCGTACTGTGGAAGATCTAAAAGGAAATACAAAAAAGATATTGTGCTTCCGGATTCCGGGTAAAGAGACTGTGTCATAATTCATTTTTTTGTCCCAGCCAGAGGCTGGTAAAATTTCGATGCGAAGCGAGAAATCTTTGTTTCAGTAATTTTATAGCGTTAAGATTCCTCATCACGCCATAGCGTGATTCGGAATGACATTTTTTATAATTTCGAAACATTCTGCAAGCCCGTAAGGCTTTTTACAATTTCATCAATGTTAGATTGTGAATTTGATCCTGCTGAAACTTGGGCTGTTTACATCATCACATAGAGTTCCCTTATCCTGTCTCTGGTTATTATGTTTTGCCAATCAGCTCCCAGGGCGTTTTCCCAAAGGGGTTCAAGCATAAGGGCAACATTGATCATTTTTCCCATCTTATCATCATCAATGTTTCTTACTATATCTCCCGGAAGATTAATGCCTTGTTTTTTCATCATAAGGCGGAATTCCCTGACTCCTTCGGGATAATATTCTTCAAGCTGATTGAAGACTATGCAATTGCCGATTCCGTGATGAATTCCAAGGGCATAAGAAAGTCCATAGGAAAGGGCATGACATATTCCCACCTGGGAATAGGCGATACTCATGCCTCCAAAATAAGATGCCATCATCAGTTTTTCATCTTTATTCTGACTATTCTCCAGAAAAACCTCACGGCAAAGTTCGAGAGCTTTTTCTCCGTAGACTTTACTAAATGTATTCAGATATGTTCCTGACAAAGATTCTATACAATGAATATAGCAGTCCATTCCAGTATAGAATCTCTGATCAGAAGGAGCCCCTGATAGCAGTTCAGGATCGAGAATAATCTGGTCAAATACCGTGAAATCGGAATTGATTCCAAGTTTTTTTTCAGGGCCTATAAGAATTGCGGTGCGTGATGCTTCAGCCCCTGTCCCTGAAAGGGTCGGGATGCCAACGTGATAAACTGCAGGATTTTTTATCAGGTCCCATCCCTGATAATCTTTTGATGATCCGGGATTAGTGAGCATTAGGGAGACGGCTTTAGCAAGATCCATAGTACTGCCTCCTCCTATGCCAATGATTCCTTCCGGCTGTTTATCGGAGAAGGCCTTTATTTTGTCAGTCAGGGCATCAACGTATGTTGTTTTCGGTTCATCATCAACATTAACATATAAAAGCAGGTCACGGTTTTTTACCGGAACCCTTTCACTCAGCTTTGCATCCGAAAATACGTCATCCAGCAAGAAGACAATAAAGGAATTATTATTTTTCCTTTTATCTAAAATAATTTCGTCAAGCCGGTCGAAACTTCCTCTCCCAAATGAAATATGGGAAACCGTTTTAAAATTTTTAAGCATTATTTTAGCCTTCCATCTATATTATTTCTTTAAACATAATAGAGTCACGAATGGGGGTGGTTTCATGAATAACTTCAACCCGCCAATATAGATAACATTTTTTCAATACGCTCATGGATTGCTTCGTCTGTCCATGAAAGTTTTATCTGCATTGAAATAGCTCTGCTTATAATACCATCTGACTGTGGAAGCGATATATTTACATAGTCCGGCAATTCTTTAAGCAGGCTGACAGAAATCTTAGAAGCGGATTTTAGATTCCTGATATGATCCCATTTTTTTATATAATGCCAGTTATTGTCATACCAATAAAAGCATGAGTCAACACCTGCATTTGTTAGAGAACCGGCAACCTCTCTGGCCCTTTTTTCATCGGGTAAAAGGAATGAAAGGAAAGTTGCAGAGTCTCCTCCTTCATCGGGAATTGTTCGGAAGGTGATTTCCGGTGATTTTTCAAGGGCCCTTTTAATGATTGATTTGTTTTTACGCTGTTTTGTTAAAATAAAATCAAGCTTTCTCAGCTGAGCCAGACCCACTGCCGCATTTAACTCGCTGATTCTGAAATTTGAACCGATAATGGCATGGCCCTCAAGACCCCTGTCATTACCCACATGATCATGCCCATGATCGGCATAGGCATCGGCTGTTTTATAAAGTTCCTGTGACTTGGTTACTATCGCACCGCCCTCTCCACAGGTGATAGTTTTTACTGGATCAAAAGAAAAACAACCCATCTGGCCGAAGGTACCTAAAAATTTACCTTCGAATGTGGCACCGATTGCCTGGCATGCATCTTCTATAAGAACAAGCCCCCTTTTTTCACAAAGGTCACGTATCTCTTTTATGCGAGCCATTGCTCCGCACATATGAACAGGCAATACGGCCTTTGTCCGGGGAGTAATTGCTGTCTCAATACCTTGAGGGTCAAGGCACAATGTTTCATCGATTTCGGCAAATACAGGTATTGCGCCGGTATGTAAGACGGCTTCGACCGTTGCTACAAAAGTAAAGGGAGGAACAATAACCTCATCTCCGGCTCCAATCCCGCATGAAGCAAGGGCAGTATAAAGGGCAGTGGTACCGCTGGAACAAAGGTGGCAGTATCCTGCTCCGATACGCTCAGCTAATTCTTTTTCAAAGGTTTTCGCCTTCCAGTTTCCCTTTCGTACCTGATCAAAACCATAGCGGAACAGGACTCCTGTATCAAGGACATCTTGAACTTCCTTTCTTTCCTCCTCACCAAATATTTCAAAGCCTGGCATATGTAAATTCCTCCTGAAAATATTAGTTCTTTATAAAGGGCATTTTTGTAAGATTATTCTTCTATCAGTTATGCTTTATTTATAGGGAAGCTGAACTGACCTCATTTTGTAGTGAATAATAGAAAAAAACTTATAATAAATCATCTTTAAAAAATACATATGGAACATAAGGATTGATACCTACTTGTAATGTTTTGGATTTACGTCATGTTTTTTGACCTTGTATCCAAAAATACGTTCAGTCGTCTTAAGGGCTATAGCAGCCTGTCTTATATTACCCCTGCTGCTTTTCAGGGCGTCAATGAGCAAATCTTTTTCGAATCTATCAACGGCATCGACAAATGACTGGGTCTGTTGAGTGCCTGTATCCTGAGCCGTTTGAAGTGTGGGAGGTAAATGGTAGCTGTGAATTACCTGATCATCACAAAGCAAGACTGCCCTTTCCATACAGTTTTCAAGTTCCCTGACATTACCCGGCCAGTGGTACTGAGTTAATGCGTCAATTGCGGGCGTTGAAATCCTTTTAATATCTTTGTTGTACTCGCGTGAATATTTTTCCAGGAAATAGTCTGCCAGCAAAAGAAGGTCAGCCTCTCTTTCCCTTAAAGGAGGAAGGTATATTGGGTATACGTTCAGACGATAAAAAAGGTCCTCTCGAAAAAGTCCGGAATCAACCGCCTTAGCCAGGTCCTGATTTGAAGCTGCAATAAGGCGGATATTGACTTGCATGGTTGTGGTCCCGCCTAATCTCTCAAGTTCTCTTTCCTGAAGTATCCTGAGCAGCTTTCCCTGGCTTTCAAGGGCAAGCGAACCGATTTCATCTAAAAAGATAGAACCTCCATTGGCCAGTTCAAACTTGCCTGCCTTTTGACGGCTGGCACCTGTAAATGCCCCCTTTTCATAACCGAACAGTTCCGCTTCGACCAGATTAGCCGGTAATGCTGCACAGTTAATTTTTATCAATGGCTTGTCTGAGCGCAGGCTGTTAAAGTGAATAGCATTGGCAACGAGTTCCTTGCCTGTTCCGCTTTCTCCAAGAAGGAGGACATTGGCATTGCTTTTGGCCACCTGTGTTATCAGGTAGAACACCTCCTGCATCTTTCGGCTGTTGCCAATAATATTAGTGAAGCTGTATTTTTTATCGAGTGTTTTTTTTAGCCGCATATTTTCCTGCCTTAGTTGTTCCGTTTCTCTGTTCAACTTCTCCAGCAGGGATACCTTCTGAGCAATCAGGCCGCTGATTACTGTTAACAGTCTAACATCTTCATCCAAAGGGCTGTCACTGTCAAAGACACGGTCAACACTGAGAGTACCGATTACTCTTCGGCCTTCCTTTATGGGCACACATATAAATGAAATTTTTGATTTATCTATCTGGCTCCTGGCCCCTGTCTTATCAAGAAAAAGCGGTTCAGCATCAATATGTGGAACAACCATTGATCTTCCCGATTCAATAACTCGTCCTGTAATGCCTTCACCTAATTTGTATCTGCCCCTTGTTTTCTCTTTTTGTGAAATACCATGAGCGAGCTCAATATGGGTCTCGGATGCATCACGGTTTAATAGGGTAATGGATCCACGTTTCATGCCGAGAAGTTCTGATAACATGTCGAGGATTTTATAAAGGGATTTTCTCATGTCAAGGGTGGCATGAATAGCCTTTGTTATTTCGTAAAGGCATGCAATTCTATCCGGTCCGGATTTATTACTTTTTCCAGTCGTAATTTTTCTTTGATTTTTCATATCCTTTTTACCCATTAGGAGTTATAGTGCCTCTTATATGTCTGTATACCTATTTTGCCCATGGTTAAAGGCTGAATAGCTTAGCTTATGAACAACGGAGATATTGTTGTTTTCAGCATAGAAGATATGCAAAATGCTAAAAGCCTTTCTGATATTTACATTTTTGTCATTAATATATATACATTACTACAATATTGTAAATTAAATTTTTACTCCGCCAGGTATAAAAAAAGCAACCTATTGATAAAAGGCTATAATAAGGCTTTTTGATAATCTGGCATCATAATTGCTTTTGTAGAGATTATCGAGTTCATTTAATAAAAATATTTTCTTTTGGAGGAAGACAAATGATATGTCGAACTATTGAGGATGTTAAAAAAGTCGTTAATGATAAAAAAATCAGCTTTATACAGTTCTGGTTTACTGATGTACTGGGCTATCTGAAAAGTTTCGCTGTCACGCCATCGGAACTGGAGGAGGGTTTGACAGAAGGAATGGGTTTTGATGGTTCATCCATTGAAGGATTTGCGAGGATCCATGAAAGCGATATGATCGCAAAGCCTGATCCAACCACATTTGAGATGGTACCCTGGAGAAATAATGAGCGCCCTGTAGGAAGAATGTTCTGCGATATTCTTAATCCGGACGGCAGTCCTTATGAGGGAGACCCGCGCTATGTGTTCAAGCGGCTTCTGAAGCAGGTAGCTGAAAAAGGATACACTTTTTATTTGGGGCCGGAGCTTGAATATTTCTATTTCAAAGATTCAAAATGCACTGAGGTCCTTGATATGGCAGGCTATTTTGATTCACGCCCCATAGATATGGGCGGAAACCTGCGGAGAGAGACAATATTCGCATTGCAGGACATGGGTATTCAGGTCGAGTACAGCCATCACGAAGTTGCCCCAAGTCAGCATGAGATTGACCTTCGCTATGATGAGGGACTCAGGATGGCTGATAAAACAATGACATATCGTGTGGTTGTAAAGGAAATAGCAAGGCAGAACGGTGTGTATGCCACCTTTATGCCTAAGCCTATTTTCGGCCAGAACGGCAGTGGAATGCATGTCCATCAGTCATTATTCAAGGGAGATAGAAACGCATTCTATGATCCTGGTGATAAATATCAGCTGTCAGAAATAGCCAGGTATTACATAGCCGGCTTGATGCGCCATGCTCCGGAGATTACAGCTGTGACAAATCAGTGGGTGAACTCCTACAAACGTTTGGTACCTGGCTATGAGGCCCCTGTATATGTGTCATGGGCAAGGAGAAACCGCTCTGCCATGATCAGAGTGCCTATGTATAAGCCAGGAAAAGAAAAGGCGACCAGGGTTGAATTTCGTTCTCCTGATCCTTCCTGCAATCCGTATCTTGCATTTGCTGTAATGCTGGGTGCAGGACTTGAGGGTATAGAAAAAAAATACGATTTGACAGACCCTATTGAAGAAGACATCTATGAAATGAAGCCTTCAGAGAGAAAGGCACATGGAATTAAGGATTTGCCGGGCAATCTCTATGCCGCAATCCTTGAAACAGAGAAAAGTGAACTGGTCAAAAAGGTCTTAGGAGATCATGTCTTCAATAAATTCATTGAAAACAAAAAGATCGAGTGGGATACGTACAGGGTTCATGTAAGCCGGTTCGAACTTGATAAATATTTACCCGTTTTATAGGCACAGGTATTTTAGTATTTGAATAGCTGACCGGTATATGCCGGTCAGCTATTTAGCAGGCTGATTAATAACATCAATTATAACTTGAACATTTAACAACTCAACAACAGGGAGAAAAAGAGAAAAATGAAAGACGAGGCAACAACCATTGTAGGCCAGAACCTCTTTGGCTTCCAGGCGGCCTTGCAGGAGGCCGGCTCAAGTCTGGAGGAATATCTTGATAAATATTATCTCAACAACTGGATGGGGGAAACACTGTATGCAGCCATGGCAATAAGGACAACCTTTGTCAATGCCATGCAGCAGTTTCTGGCGGATGAAGGGTTGTTCAACCTTGAACGGGTACAGATGAGCCCTATGACCGACCCATTGGCCCATGATGTGGAGCATGTACCGAATATTCATTACAAAGGCCAGCTTTATGTTACGACTCACAGCATGATTTATTCAAAGTTCCTTGCATGTTTTAATCCCAGGATAAAGGGAGTTTTTGTTGATTCACCCAACATAAGGCTCGAAATCGAAAGCCCTGACAGGATTCAGAGGGGAAAGTACCTTGTGGATTTCAGCCAGATGGATGTGGAAGTAAGAAGAAACAGAGGCATAGATCTGGAAACCTATTTGAGTAAACCGGACAGAGTAAAGGCCATTCTGAGAGAGGATATGGAAAAGGGGCTGGATCTGTTTGAGCGTTTAATCATCAATTCCATGACAAGGATTTTGGAGAAGAATAAGGACGAATTAAAGGCCCTTGGTGTAACCATTGAAGTGCCTGAACAACCTTTCCCTCGTTTTTTGTGTGACAGGGCAAAGGAGAAGTATGGCCGGGATTATGAAGTAAAGGCAGGAGAAGAGACAGACAAACAGTTTTTCTGGATTACCGGGATATTGAGGGAGAATTATGATCTTATATACCCATATCTGAAGTCGGATGGAAAGGTCTCTCCGTCTGAGATAACCTCTGATATGATATACAACTATGACCTTTGTGCAAAGAGCATTATCAGGGATACAGGGAAGCAGACCTCTACACTGGAGATTTTGTCTGGCGCTGTCAGGGAATGGCTTCATGAGGCAATAGTGGAGAGGCTGCTTGACAATGGGATAATTCCTTGCAGCCCTGTTTTCAGTGATGGAAATATCACAAACATTGATGAACTCGGAGGCTACGGTCCTTTTCTGATGATGACCGCAAAAAGAGATGCTCAGGCAAGGTCTCTGTTTCCTGAAACTTATGGTGGAGGAGTAGGTGTTGAGAGAACTCTTTATGCTATCCTCCGCGGACCGGTACTTGATAAAATCGATAATATCACCTGTTTCGGTAAAAATCCCGATAGCCATCAGCTATACCTGTTTTAAACGAGAAATATAGAAAAAATAGACCAGAAAGGTTAAGACCTGTGAAGGGCCTATATGACAAAAAATTTGAGCATGATGCTTGCGGGGTCGGATTTGTAGTCAATATTGAAGGCACCAAAAGCCATGCCATTGTGGAAAAGGGGATTGAAGTCCTTAAGAACCTGGAACACCGCGGTGCTATAGGCGCTGATATGAATACAGGTGACGGTGCCGGTATCCTGTTTCAGATCCCTGATGCTTTTTTCAGGCGCGAAGGCGAGATGCTGGGCTATCATTTGCCGGAGACTGGATGCTACGGAATCGGTATGATTTTTATGCACCGTTCATCGAATCTGGCTGAAAAATGCCGTGCCATCATAGAAAAGACTATAAATGAGGAGGGCCTCGGGTTTATTGGCTGGCGAAATGTCCCTGTTGACGAAGGAGCGATTGCCGGTCAGGCAAAAGACAGGCAGCCGATCATTCTTCAATGCCTTATTGACGGAAAGGGCCTGAAATGGGCAGGTCTTGAACGCAGGCTTTTTATTGTCCGCAGAGAGATTGAAAGGCTGGTATCAAGTACAACAGGAAATGAGATCCCTTTCTATATCCCAAGCATGTCCTGCAGAACTATTGTCTATAAGGGGCTCTTCACTGCTACACAGTTGCCGCTTTTTTACAGGGACCTGAATGACCCTGATGTTACAAGTTCACTTGCCGTTGTCCACCAAAGATACAGCACAAATACTTTTCCTTCGTGGGAACTTGCCCAGCCTTTCAGGTATCTTGCTCATAACGGGGAAATAAACACCCTGCGGGGCAATCTAAACCTGATAAGATCGCGTGAGTCATGCCTTAAATCGGATCTGTTTGGAGATGAAATAGGAAAAGTCCTCCCTGTTATAAATGAAACAGGAAGCGATTCTTCATGTCTGGATAATGTCCTGGAATTACTTGTAAACGCAGGGCGGTCTCTCCCCCACTCGATGCTGATGCTTGTACCCGAGGCATGGGGAGATAAATACCCGATGGGGCATGATCAGCGCGGGTTCTTTGAGTACCATGCAGGGCTTATGGAGCCCTGGGACGGACCGGCGGCGATAGCCTTTTCCAATGGAGATCAGGTAGGCGCAATGCTTGACAGAAACGGCTTGAGGCCTGCCCGTTATACAATGACAAAATCAGGCTTTATGGTTTTTGCCTCTGAAGCTGGTGTGCTGGATATTCCTCCTTCCGATGTGGTCGAAAAGGGTGCTTTGCGGCCGGGTCAGTTGATTCTGGTTGATCTTGACAAGAAACGCGTGATTAAAAACTCTGAAATAAAGACAATATGTGCCAGACAACAGCCTTATCGCAGATGGGTCGAGGAAAATAGAATTACACTGAGGGGATTTTACGGTGATGTGGCCTCTATTAAACCTGATCTTGATAGAATTTTATTCATGCAGAAGATGTTCGGATATACCAGGGAAGACCTTGAGATGATCCTTGGCCCGATGGCCTTAAACGGATATGAACCGGTCGGTTCAATGGGCGCTGATACGCCTCTGGCTGTTTTGTCTGAAAGAAATCAACTGTTATATTCCTACTTCAAGCAGCTTTTCGCACAGGTTACCAATCCTCCTATTGACCCGGTGCGTGAGGAGCTTGTCATGTCATTAATGACCTTTATCGGCAATCCAGGTAATATACTTTCCGAGGTACCGCGGAACAGCCGCCTGATAAAACTGAGGCACCCGATACTTGCAAACGAAGACCTGGTTCGCCTAAGGGACATGAATGTGCATGAATTCCGATCCGCGACCATGGCCCTCGGTTTTCCTGCCGGAGGTTCCGGCAGATATCTGGCCTCAGCTATTGATCAGCTTTGCAGGACGAGCGAAGAAAACCTAAGAAAGGGTTGCAGGATACTTATTCTGAGCGACCGCGGTCTTGCTGGCAGCCTTACGCCTATTCCTGCCCTGCTTGCCGTATCTGCAATCAACCAGCACCTGCTTAAAAAAGGCATGAGAACAAAGGCCGGACTTATAATTGAAACCGGTGAGGCCAGAGAAGTTATGCATATGGCAATGCTTCTTGGTTTCGGTGCTACTGCGGTAAATCCTTACCTTGCATTCGAAACTATAGCAGAGATGGTTTTAAAAGATGAACTCAAACAAGGCATAGGTATTGCTGAAGCCCTTGAGAATTATATCAGAGCCCTTTGCAAGGGGCTTTTAAAAATCATGTCCAAAATGGGGATATCTACCCTACGGAGCTACAGGAGTGCGCAGGTTTTTGAGGCGGTGGGGCTTGGCAGGGATTTGGTTGACAAGTACTTCCCGGGGACATCCTCACGCATAGGAGGGATAGGCCTTAATGAAATCGCAGCGGAGGCGAATGCAAGGCATGAGAGTGCACACAATAAAATTCACGGCACACATGAAATCCTGCCGAGCGGGGGTCATTACAGATATCGGAGGGATGGAGAAAGGCATCTGTGGTCTCCGGGATCAATCACCCTGCTTCAGAAGGCGACAAGGAATAATGATTACAGCCTGTATAGTGAGTATGCCGGGCTGATCAACAACCAGGCTAAAGCCCTTTATACCCTTCGCGGCATGTTCAGGTTCAGGAATACAAAGCCTGTCCCTGTTGACGAAGTTGAACCAGCATCGGAGATAGTAAAGAGATTTGTAACAGGCGCCATGTCATTTGGCTCCATAAGCAGGGAGGCTCATGAGACTATTGCTATCGCCATGAACCGCATAGGAGCTAAGAGCAACAGCGGCGAGGGCGGGGAGGATTCAGCCCGTTACAAACCCCTGCCGAACGGCGACAGACGGTCAAGTGCAGTTAAACAGGTTGCGAGCGGCAGATTCGGTGTTACCACAGAATACCTGGTTAATGCCAGGGAACTTCAGATAAAGATCGCACAGGGAGCCAAGCCAGGAGAAGGAGGTCAACTGCCCGGACACAAAGTAAACGAGGAAATTGCGAAGGTGCGTCATTCTACACCTGGAGTGACACTTATTTCGCCTCCCCCTCACCATGATATTTACTCAATTGAAGACCTGTCTGAGCTTATCTTTGACCTGAAAAATGTGAATCCGGAAGCTCGTATTTCGGTCAAGCTTGTATCAGAAGTCGGGGTTGGTACGATTGCCGCAGGTGTATCAAAGGCGCATGCCGACATGGTTCTGATAAGCGGATATGACGGCGGTACGGGCGCATCGCCTCTTTCATCCATCAGACATGCAGGAATGCCCTGGGAACTGGGACTTGCAGACACACATCAGACACTTGTATTAAATAATCTTCGAAGCCGGATCAGGGTCCAGGTTGACGGTCAGATGAAGACAGGCAGGGATGTAATTATTGCAGCGCTGCTGGGGGCGGAAGAATATGGTTTTGCCACCGCTGTGTTAATCGTCCTTGGTTGTGTAATGCTAAGAAAGTGCAACAGCAATGCATGTCCTGTGGGTATTGCTACTCAGGATCCTGATCTTAGAAAATATTTCAAAGGGAAACCGGAATACGTAGTCAATTATTTCAACATGATCGCTGAGGAAGTACGTGAACTTATGGCATTGCTGGGATTCAGGAGAATGGATGATCTCATCGGCAGGTCTGATCTGCTTGAAATGAACAGTGCCCTGGATTTCTGGAAGGCAAAGGGGCTTGATTTCTCAGGTATATTTTACCGACCGGAGGTTAAAGGTGACATGCCCTGCAGATGTGTTGAGATGCAGAGACACGATATTGAAAAAGTTCTGGACAGAGAACTTATTTCACTCTCATGGGAATCTCTCGAAACAAAGAAAAAGACTGCTATTCAGCTCCCTGTACACAACACCGACAGGGCTGTAGGGGCAATGATATCAGGCGAGGTTGCTAAACGGTTTGGAAATGAGGGCCTGCCGGATGACACGATTACCTGCAAATTTGCTGGTGCTGCGGGTCAGAGTTTTGGGGCTTTTCTGGCAAAGGGTTTGACTTTCATACTTGAAGGGGAAGCAAATGATTATCTGGGTAAGGGACTGTCAGGCGGAAAGATAGTTGTTAAACCATATCCAGGTTCAGATTATAATCCATCAGAGAACATAATTGCAGGCAACATAATCCTCTACGGTGCAACTGCCGGCCAGGTGTATATACATGGAAAGGCCGGAGAGAGGTTTGGAGTCAGAAACAGCGGTGTATATGCCGTGGTGGAGGGTGTAGGGGATCATGGCTGTGAATATATGACAGGCGGAAGGGTCGTTGTTTTAGGGGAAACCGGTATAAATTTTGCCGCCGGGATGAGCGGGGGGATTGCTTACGTCTATGATCCCGAGCGGCTCTTTGACAACCGCTGCAATCTGGACATGGTGGACCTGGAACTGGTAGCGGATGAAAATGATATCCAGGAATTAAAGGAGATGATCAGCTGGCACCTTATATATACATACAGCGCAAAGGCACAGTCAATCCTGGACAACTGGGAAGCATGCCTCCCGTTTTTTGTTAAGGTCTTTCCCATGGAGTACCGGAGAGTACTCGGAAAGATGAGCAGGGAAGACGTTGCCATTGAGCGACAGGAGATACAGCATGGATGAGAAGGCGTCATTTATCAGGTATCCACGGAGAGACGCTTCATATCGTCCAGTATATGAACGTCTGAGGGATTACAACGCCGTAGAGTTGTCCCTGACCTTTGAAGATACCCTTATGCAGGCTGAACGGTGCATGGAGTGCGGCACGCCTTTCTGCCATGCCTACGGGTGTCCTCTGGGAAATATTGTTCCTGAATTCAATAATGCTGCACGAATGGCAAACTGGAAGAAGGCTCTTGATCTTTTACTGTCAACCAACAACTTTCCGGAATTTACAGGCCGTATCTGTCCTGCACCCTGTGAAGCCTCGTGCGTTGCAGGAATCAATCGAGATCCTGTGAATATAAGGCAGATCGAACTGGCAATTATTGAAAAGGGTTTTGAGAATGGCTATATACATGCGGAATTGCCTTCTATCAGATTCAAGGAGAAAGTGGCCATTGTTGGTTCGGGCCCGGCCGGGCTTGCTGCAGCCGATATGCTGAACAGATCAGGGTATGATGTGACTGTCTTTGAAAGCAGTAAGAAGCCGGGAGGCCTTCTCAGATATGGGGTGCCTGATTTCAAGCTTGAAAAGTGGGTAGTTGAACGTCGCATAGACCTGATGAAAAAACAGGGGATTGTTTTTGAAACCGGTGTGAAAGTCGGGAAGGATATTTCATACGGTTATCTATCAGGGCATTTTGATGCAATATGCCTTGCATGCGGGCCCGGTGAGCCTCGGGATTTGCCTGTTCAGGGACGAAGTTTAAAAGGTATCTATTTTGCAATGGACTATCTGGTTCAGCAGAACAGGAGGATTTCAGGCGAGAAAGCAGACCCGTCACAGGAAATTACTGCCTCAGGAAAGACAGTTGTAGTTATAGGCGGCGGAGATACCGGCTCAGACTGCCTTGGAACAGCCCTGCGTCAGGGTGCAGAAAAGGTATATCAGTTTGAGATCATGCCTGAACCTCCGACTGAAAGGCCTGAATCAACTCCGTGGCCAGAATGGCCTGCAATACTGCGCGAAACTCATGCACACAAGGAGGGAGGGGAAAGACGCTGGTCTGTTATGACCAAGGAATTCATGGGTGAAAACGGAATCCTGAAAGGGCTGCGATGTGCTGAAGTGGAGTGGAAGACAACCGAAGAAGGAAGGGTTCATGTGCCTGAAGAAATACCCGGAACGGAATTTGATGTAAAAGCCGATCTTGTTATCCTTGCAATGGGTTTTGTGGGCCGGAAAAAGACCGGTATTGTTGAAAGATTTGGAATTGAACTGGACAGCAGGGGAAACATCAGGGCTGATGAGCGTAATATGACAAAGGTAAGCGGGTTGTTTATTGCGGGAGACATGAATATGGGGCAGTCACTGGTTGTCAGTGCGATAGCGGATGGCAGAAGGGCGGCTCAGGGAATTATGGCATATTTGGCAAAAAGGGCAGGAAAAAAGTGATTTCAATTATTGATTATGAAGCCGGAAACCTGAAAAGCGTTGAGCGTGCCCTGAAAAAACTTGGATTTGCCTGCATTATAACTCAGAATAAGGAAGAAATTAACAGATCCGAAAGGATCATATTCCCCGGGGTAGGGGCAGCAGGGAAGGCAATTGCTGATTTAAGAAGGCTTGGTCTTGATAATGTTCTGATAAAAGCATTTGAGGAGGGTAAGCCCATTCTCGGGATTTGTCTGGGTGCCCAGATAATACTTGAAAAGAGCGAAGAAAATCTCACTAAATGCCTTGGATTGATTCCAGGAGAGGTAAGATTATTTCCCCGTCCTCTATTCTCATCTGATAAAGAGCGTCTCAAAATTCCCCACATGGGCTGGAACGGCATAGAGATAATAAAAAGGCATCCGGTTTTAAATGGAGTCGGGCCGGATGATGAATTCTATTTTGTTCATTCATATTATGTTAAACCCGCTTCAGACGAATATTTAATCGGAGTTACCGAATACGGGATAGAGTTTTGTTCCATAATAGGATACAGAAATTTGATTGCCGTACAATTTCATCTGGAAAAGAGCGGCTCCCCCGGTCTGAGAATACTGAAAAATTTCTGCAAATGGGATGGAACCTATAATGCTTAGCAAAAGGATCATACCCTGCCTGGATGTAAGGGATGGTAAGACCACCAAGGGAATAAAATTTAAAGAAAATATAGATATTGGTGATCCTGTGGAGATGGCCAGATTCTATTATGAAGAGGGGGCTGATGAGATTGTCTTTTATGATATTACAGCGTCGAGTGATCGCCGTGATATTATGATTGACGTAGTTCGTCGCGTAGCTGAAACTATTTTTATACCCTTTTCTGTTGGAGGGGGGATCAGGACAATTCAGGATATGCGCAGTGTTCTTCTGGCAGGTGCCGAGAAGGTAAGCGTCAACAGCGGGGCTGTTGAAAATCCAGGGATCATATCACAAGGGGCTCTTGCCTTTGGAAGCCAGTGCATTGTGCTCGGAATGGATGTAAAAAAGGTCAAAAAATCAAAAGAAATCCCTTCAGGTTATGAGATAGTAATTCATGGCGGAAGAAAAAATACAGGCATTGATGCACTTTATTGGGCCAAAAAGGCTGAAGAATTGGGCGCAGGAGAAATATGCCTGAATTCCATTGATGCGGACGGCACTAAAGAAGGATATGAGTTGATACTGACCTCACTTATCTCTGATAATGTAAATATCCCGGTAATAGCATCAGGAGGTGCGGGTAGCATAGAACATATTTATGAAGCGCTGGTAAATGCGAGAGCGGATGCGGCCCTGATAGCTTCTGTTGTACACTATGAAACCTTTTCAATCAGAAATATCAAAGAGGAACTGAATTCCCGCGGGGTTAAGGTACGCAGGGTATGGTAAGAATCAGAAAAATAATATGAAAGCATTACTGGCATTGGAAGATGGGAAGGTTTTTACCGGCAGATCCTTTACCGGTCACGGAGAGACAGCAGGAGAGGTCGTTTTCAATACGAGCATGTGCGGTTATCAGGAGATATTGACTGATCCTTCATACTGCGGCCAGATGGTTAATATGACATATCCTTTGATCGGCAACTATGGCGTCAATGAAAATGATGTCGAATCTGAAAGGATACAGGTCAAGGCAATGCTGGTAAAAGAATACCAGAGATATCCCAGCAACTTCAGATCGCAGGGAGATCTCTCGTATTATCTTCAGTCAGGACATGTGCTTGGAATTGAAGGAATTGATACAAGAGCCCTCACAAGACATATAAGAGTACAGGGGGCAATGAAGGCTGCGATTTCAACATTGGACCTGAATCCTGTCTCAATGGTGGAAAAGGCAAGGCGGTCACCAGCTATGGCCGGCCGTGACCTGGCCTGTGAAGTTACATGCAGGGAGCCCATGGCCTGGATGAACAATCGGTTGGTAAGGATTCCTGGAGGGCTTGAAGGATTTAAATGGCCTGAAGGTAAAAATACATGGCGTGTAGTGGCCATAGACTTTGGAGTTAAACTTAATATACTCAGGGAGTTGGATAAGAGAGGGTGTTCCGTCATTCTCCTGCCGGCATATGCGGATAGTGAGGCTGTTAAAAGGCTAAAACCGCATGGGCTTTTTCTGAGTAACGGGCCCGGAGACCCTGCCGCAGTGACCTATGCAGTAAAGACTATCAGAGACCTGATAGGCAGTATTCCTATATTCGGGATATGCCTCGGACATCAGCTGATTGGACTGGCCCTTGGAGGTAAGACATTTAAACTGAAATTCGGTCATCGCGGAGCAAACCAGCCTGTCCTTAATCTTGCAACAGGCCGGGTTGAGATAACCTCTCAGAATCATGGCTTCTGTGTGGACATAGAGTCACTAAATGATCCTGATATCGAAGTAAGCCATATTAACCTCAATGACAGGACAGTTGAAGGGCTTGTACATAAGAAATTCCCATTGTTTTCAGTCCAGTATCACCCTGAGGCCTCCCCCGGACCTAATGATGCTACATATCTCTTTGACAGGTTCATAGGGATGATGGAACATACTTTATGAACCTCTAATAACTCTAATATCAGATAATTGTCCATAGACAGGACTTTAAATAATTATGCCTAAACGCTCCGATATAAAAAAGATTCTTATAATCGGCTCAGGTCCGATAGTAATAGGGCAGGCATGTGAGTTCGACTATTCGGGAACCCAGGCATGCAAGGCTTTGATGGAAGAAGGGTTTGAGGTAGTGCTGGTAAACAGCAATCCCGCAACCATAATGACTGATCCCGGAACCGCACATCGCACTTATATTGAACCGATCACTCCTGAGATTGTGGCAAAGGTTATAGAGCGAGAACGTCCTGATGCTGTTTTGCCCACCCTTGGTGGTCAGACCGGTTTGAACGTTGTGGTGCAAGTTGCACAGTCCGGGCTCCTGGATGAGCTGGGTGTGGAGGTTATCGGGGCCTCAATTCCCGTAATACTAAAGGCGGAAGATCGTGAGCAGTTCCGAAATGCTATGAATCGTATAGGTCTGCGTGTGCCTAAAAACGGCATCGCAAGAGACATGGATCAGGCCAGGCAGGTGGCTGAAGAAATAGGTTATCCGCTGATTGTCAGGGCAAGCTTTACCCTGGGAGGGATAGGCAGCGGCGTTGCCTATAATCGTGAGGAGTTTGAAACACTTGCAAGCTCAGGCCTTGATGCAAGTATGATTTCCGAAATCATAATTGAAGAGTCCCTTATTGGCTGGAAGGAATTTGAACTGGAAGTAATGAGAGACCGCATGGACAATGTGGTTATTATTTGTTCCATCGAAAATTTTGATCCAATGGGAATCCATACGGGAGACAGCATTACCGTCGCTCCGGCTCAGACCCTTTCAGACAAAGAATACCAGGCCATGCGTAATGCAGCCATATCAATCATAAGAGAGATAGGCGTTGAAACAGGCGGTTCCAATATCCAGTTTGCTGTTCATCCTCAAAATGGAGAGATGGTAGTTATAGAGATGAATCCCAGGGTATCCAGAAGCTCGGCACTGGCTTCAAAGGCTACAGGATTCCCCATTGCAAAGATTGCAGCCAAGCTTGCCGTAGGATATTCCCTTAACGAGATCCCGAATGATATCACACGCGAAACATTTGCTTCCTTTGAACCGGCAATTGATTACTGCGTTGTCAAGATACCCCGGTGGACGTTTGAAAAATTCCACGGATCTGAAGACATATTGACTACCTCGATGAAGTCGGTCGGTGAAACCATGGCTATAGGCAGGACCTTCAAGGAAGCCCTGCAAAAGGCTGTCAGATCCCTGGAGGTGGGGCGATTCGGCCTTGGTTCCGCAATCATGTCCTCAGGAAAAAATTCCAGCCCTGATCTGAACGCAATTGAAAAGGGGCTTATATATCCAAACTCAAATCGATTATTCAATATTTATAATGCCATTGGATCAGGGATCAGCCTGGAAAGAATTAATGAACTGACCTCAATCGATATATGGTTTCTATATAATATTAAACAGATATATGAGTTAGAAGAGAAGTTGAATGATACGGCACGGAATGGAATTCAGCTTGAATCTGTGGAGCATGAATTCCTGAAAAAGGTAAAAGAATATGGCTTTTCCGATATCCAGATAGCAAAGACCTTTAATGCCAGTGAACAGAACGTGCGGGAAATTAGAAGGGAAAAGGCAGTAGCTCCGGTCTTTAAATTAGTTGACACATGTGCAGCAGAGTTTGAAGCCTACACCCCATATTATTATTCAAGCTATGATCAGGAGAATGAGATTCGCAGGTCGGAAAAAAGGAAGGTAATGATTCTTGGAGGAGGCCCTAACAGGATAGGGCAGGGCATTGAATTTGACTACTGCTGTGTGCAGGCATCATTCGCTTTAAAAGAGATAGGGGTAGAGAGCATAATGGTCAACAGTAATCCGGAGACGGTAAGTACGGATTATGATACCTCTGACAAACTTTATTTCGAACCATTGACCAGGGAGGATGTGCTGAATATATACGAGCAGGAAAAGGCAGAAGGCATAATCGTACAGTTCGGAGGACAGACCCCTCTCAATATTTCTGTTCAACTGGCTGAGGCCGGAGCAACGATTCTTGGAACAAGCCCTGACAGCATAGACATGGCAGAAGACAGGGAACGTTTTCAGGACCTGCTCATTAAATTAAACATATTACAGCCGAAAAACGGGATCGCATTTACCGAGGAGGAAGCAGCCGGTATAGCGGAAGAGGTGGGTTACCCTGTGATAGTAAGACCGTCATTTGTGCTGGGCGGTCGAGGAATGGAAATTGTTTATGATAAGGAAGACCTGATGCGTTATATTGAAACGGCTGTTCTTGTAACTCCCGGCAAACCCATATTGATTGACAGATTCCTTGACAACGCCATAGAGGTGGATGTTGATGCCATCTCGGATGGAACCGATACCATAATAGGCGGGATTATGGAACATATTGAAGAGGCAGGCATACACAGCGGAGACAGCGCCTGTGTCCTTCCACCTATTTCCATTAAAGCCGAAACGCTTGAAAAAATCAAGGATCATACAAGAGCTATTGCCAGAGAGCTCAAAGTGATAGGCCTGATGAATATACAGTATGCCATAAAAGATAATGATGTCTATGTGCTTGAAGTTAATCCCAGGGCGTCAAGAACCATACCATTTGTGAGCAAGGCTACCGGTGTTCCTTTAGCAAAGCTTGCCACCAAGGTAATAATGGGGAGCCTTCTGAGGGATCTGGGTATTACTGATGAAGTTGATCCGCCATATATTTCCTGCAAGGAAGCTGTTTTTCCTTTTGCCAGATTTTCAGGAGTTGATACGGTTCTGGGGCCTGAAATGAGATCCACAGGAGAGGTGATGGGTGTTGACAGGTCTTTTGGACTTGCTTTTGCCAAGTCACAAATAGCTGCAGGCCAGAGACTTCCGCTTTCCGGAACGGTTTTTATAAGCGTAAGGGATGAAGACAAGATTAAAATACCTGAAACTGCAAAAATCCTTTATGATCTTGGTTTTAAGATCGTTGCAACTCGAGGGACATCTACATTTCTTTCATCTTATGGAATATTAAATGAAGCGGTCAAAAAGGTCAGGGAAGGAAGACCTCATACTGTAGACATGATAAAGAACGGCAATATTGACCTTGTAATAAACACAACAGGAAATAAGAAAGCGGTATCCGAATCCTACTCGATCAGGCGTACGGCACTGATGTTTAATATACCCTATACAACTACAACCGCAGGCGCACTCGCAACGGCAAGGGCTATCAAATCTCTGAAAGAAGGCAGTCTTGAGGTAAAGACGATACAGGAATATCATACCCTGCTTAGTAGTTAATTTTTATCAGTTAATAGTCAACTGTTGATAGTTACTACATAAGTGGAAAGAGATAGAAATGAACAGAAACGACAAACAAATAACCAATCCAGGGAATTTGCTTTCCCGCAGGCCAAGAGAGGAATGCGGGATTTTTGCAGTATATGGCCATGAGGATGCTGCCAAACTCACCTATTTCGGGCTCTATGCCTTGCAGCACAGGGGTCAGGAAAGTGCCGGCATTGTCATATCCAATGAAAAGATCGTTTCTGAACATAAGGACATGGGCCTTGTTCCTGATGTGTTTGACGAAGATACCCTGAACAGACTCAAAGGGCATATAGGTATCGGGCATGTGAGGTATTCCACAACAGGTTCATCCCTTCTTGTAAACGCTCAGCCGTTCAGGATTAAATTTTCCGGAAAGTCCCTTGCAATCGCACATAACGGCAACCTTGTAAATGCCCAAAATATTAGATCTGAGCTGGAAGATAATGGATCTATATTCCAGACAACCATGGACAGTGAAGTTGTGCTGCATCTGATTGCAAAACATCTCAGAATGGGACTGGAACAGGCAATGGTTGAAACCATGGGCCGGATCAGAGGGGCCTATTCAATGCTTATTATGACTGAAGATACTATAATCGCGGCCAGGGATCCAAACGGCTTCAGGCCGCTTTGCCTTGGAAAGATTAACGGGGGTTATGTCATAGCCTCGGAAACCTGCGCATTTGATCTGGTGGAAGCCGAATATATAAGAGATGTTGAGCCGGGAGAGATCCTGATAATCAATAAGGATGGCCTTTTAAGTATTCCTTCTGTTGTAAAAACTAGAAAGAGCCACTGCATATTTGAGCTGATCTATTTTGCAAGGCCGGACAGTACGGTGTTCGGACGAAATGTATACATGTTTCGCAAAAAACAGGGTGAACTGCTTGCGGAACAATTTCCACTGGAAGTTGATCTTGTCATGCCTTTCCCGGATTCCGGCAACTACGCTGCTATCGGCTATGCGAAGGCATCCGGTGTCCCTATGGAGATGGGCATGATAAGAAACCATTATATTGGCAGAACTTTTATCCAGCCGTCTCAGAGCATGAGAGACTTCGGGGTAAAGGTCAAACTTAACCCTGTAAAGGAATTATTGAAAAATAAGCGGGTCCTGATCATAGAGGACTCGATTATTCGTGGGACCACTGCTCGAAGCAGAATTAAGACTTTGAGGAAGATGGGTACACGGGAAATCCATATGCTTGTCAGTTGCCCACCGCACAGGTTCCCCTGTTTCTATGGAATAGATTTTTCAACAAAGGGTGAATTGATTGCATCCAGGAAATCAGTTGAAGAGATACGGGATTTTATAGGCCTGGACAGCCTTGGATATTTAAGCATGGAAAATCTGGTTAAATCTGCATCTATTTCTGAAGACGAACTCTGCCTTGCCTGTTTTAACGGCGAATATCCGGTTCCTGTTGACGAGAATTACTGCAAATACTGCCTTGAATGACAAAATATGAATTAATTAGATATTTTCTTCTCTATTTTTTATGGAGTCTCCATTTCTTGAATGTGCCCCGGCTCGCAGGCTTGAAAACCTGTTTTCGATTACCCCGATGCCAAACAGAAATAATAATGTAATTACTGCAATAACAATTGCTTCCAGGAAATGATTGAATCCTATCATTGAACCTATTCCGGCCAGTACCCAGATTACGGACGCGGATGTAATTCCTACTACCAATCCTTCGCGGGCAATGATGACGCCTGCTCCGAGAAATCCAATGCCTGTAACAACCTGGCCCAGGACACGTGTTACATCCACATTTGCGCCTGAGTTTGCTGCTCCCAAGCTGATAAAGATATTTGTGCCAAGACAGATAAAGATGCTTGTCCGGATCCCTGATGGCTTTCCTTTTAATTGCCTTTCAAGGCCTATAATACCCCCGCATAAAATGGATAGAACGATTTTTATCCAGAATTCTATTGTAGTAATATCCATTGTTTTATATTCTTACTGAATTTGTAATTTATCTTTAAAATAATAGTACTGTTAAATAATGCTCATGTTAAAAAAAGAATAAACTTTGACTGAATTGACAATCAATCAACAGTCGAGCAACCGCAAGAAAACTATATTATATTAAACCCTCATAAATCAGTAGTCCATAATAAAGTTGGAACCATGACATGGGTAGTATCCGCAGGCAGATCATGATGAAACCTTGGTTAGGGGAGGTGCAGATATTTCAATGAAAAGGCAAGCGTAGTTTCGCTCTGATCAGCCGGCAGATGCAGGCCCGGCATATCGAAATCACAGAGCTGGGATATGAATTAGCCGGTTCTAAATCCCTTAAAATCGCTTCCTGCTGGATTCTGAAAAATCTTTAATTCAAAATGAGGTACAACAGCAAATATATGGTCGAATATGTCCGACTGAATATCTTCATATTTGGCCCATTCAGTTGTATTGGCAAACACATATATTTCTATCGGAAGGCCGGTTGGTCCGGGATCGAGCTGGCGCACTAAAAAAGTCAGGTTGGTATTTATATCCTCTCTCCGTTTGAGGTATTCCTTTAAATAGGCCCTGAACGTACCTATGTTAGTAAGCCTTCTACCGTTTACCGGGACAGTGACATCTATATTGTATTTTTTGTTGTATTCTTCAATTTCACTTTTTCTGGTCTTAAGATATTCTGAAAGTGATTGTATCTTTGAAAGCCTTTCATAAAGATCATCATCCAGAAACTTAACGCTTGAAAGGTCGATATAAATAGAACGCTTAATCCTCCTTCCGCCTGTTTCTTTCATGCCGCGCCAGTTTTTGAAGGATTCTTCAATCAGTTTATAGGTAGGAATGACAGTAATAGTCTTGTCCCAGTTCTGGATTTTGACAGTATGAAGCGCGATATCTATAACATCACCGTCAGCACCGTATTTCTGAACCTCAATCCAGTCGCCTTTTTTTATCAGATCATAGGAAGATATCTGAATGCTTGCAACAAATGAGAGTATTGTATCTCGAAATACAAGAATAATAACAGCAGTCAGAGCGCCAAGCCCGGTGATAAGGGTCCATGGCTTCTGAGCTGTTAAAATTCCGACGACTATTATTACACCAAATATATAAATGAATATCTTAATGAGTTGAACATAACCTTTTATCGGACGGTCACGGAATCTGGGTATCCTTTCATAAATATTATTCAGGGAGTTTGTTAATGAGCCGAATATGAGCAGGAATATCAGAACCATCAGGGCATTAAGAATCTTTCCGATAAGGCTCCCTGCGTCCGGGAGAAGATAAACAAACTGCTGCAGAACAAGAACGGGCGGAATATATGATATCCTCCTGAGCAGCTTCTCATTTAATACTATGTCATCCCATTCAATGCTTGTTTTGCTGACGACTTTTGATATGTATTTCAGAATAATTTTTTTTGTAATTACATAAGAAATAAACGCAAGAAAGAGGATACCCAGAAATTTTATGTTTTCAATCAATACCGGGTATTGTTCAAGCCATTTATTGATATTGAAGATGGTTTCCAATTTAGCATGTTCCTTCCATATTGCTGAATATTCTTTTTGAACAAATTAACAGAAGTAGGTGCCAAAGACAAGTCGAAGATACCGCTCTCTTATCCAAGGAAAGAGTTATTAGAATCCGCAGAGAAAATGTTTGTTCAAAGCAATGATCAGATCTGTTTCCTGTTGACCAAATCCCTACGATATCAGGCGTTGACGCCCGCCAGTTCTTCCAGCAAACCAAGGTATAACCGCGCTGCGTCTATCACCTGCGGAACGGAAATCGACTCCTCATTGGTATGGGCCACAGAAAGATGGCCGGGTCCAAGAACAACCGGCTTGATGCCGGACTGCCATAGAAGCGGGGCGTCAGAATCGCTTCGAAACGTATCGGCATTGAAATCAAGTTCAGCATTGTGAAACGCAGATTCAATGACTCTTGCCATTTCGCCGCGTAATGGTAGACGGTATCCGTTATGGATGGTTGACAGAGAGAATTGCTTTCTGTCCCCTTCCATGCGGCTTTCCACCATTTCTTCCAGTTCGGCTGTCAGCTCGCCAATCGAATACTGGGTAGGCATATGGAGATCCAGATAGGCTGTGCAGAAATCCGGTGCAGCGAATCCCGCCTGGGAACTCTGCATGTCTCTTACGTTATAGAGTATGTCACTTTTGTGCTGTTCAACATGTTCTATTAATATATTCAGCAGATCCAGCATGTTCTTGACGGCATTTTGTCCAGGACGGGATACTGATGCGTGAGAACGTTTTCCCCGTGTAGTCAAGGCAATTTCCACATAGCTGAAATGAGCAAAGCATGCCTTCAGATCAGTTGGTTCGCCGATAACTGCCCAGTTGAAACGAAAATCCCTGCACAGGGCTATTGCTCCGTCACCGGTTTCTTCTTCTCCCACCACCAGGGCCAGCGCGGCAGGAAAATCATGGTCGGGATATGATTGTCGGAATGAAAGAAAGGCCTCAACCATTGCGGCGCAGCCGCCTTTCATATCTGCAGATCCCAGGCCATACAGAATGTTTTCATCAAGATCAGAACGGTAGTTGTCATAATCAAACGCTGGAACGGTATCCACATGACCAACCATCACGACTGGTGGAGGCTCTTTTCCTGACAGGAGTATAAGATTATACCTGTCTTCTGAAACTACCTGCTTTTGTACCACTATTCCACTGAGTTCAAGGTAATTCCGAAGATATTCAATAATTTCTTCCTCTTTACCGGAAGGACTGTAAATGTCCACGAGGTCAGTCAGCAGGTTTTGAAGCCGATCTCTGTTTATTTTAACTGGCATGTTTGGGCTCCAGGTTCATGGTGAGATATATCTGGCTGGTTGGTCGGGAAAAACCTTTGCTGGTGAAGAATTCCAGGGCTTTGTCATTTCTGGCTTCTACATCCACCAGCAGCATGGGAACCTTTTTTTCCTGCATGTATGCCAGGAATTTATCAAACAGGAGCGATGCCAATCCTTCTCTCTGGTGATCCGGGTGTATGCCAAGCCATTCCAGGTAACCATAAAACCTGGAAGATTTATATTTATCCACAACATATGATAAGAGAAATCCAACAATCTCTCCTTTTAAGTCTGCGACAAAACACCCTTCCGGATCCGAAGTGAAATAATCAGTAACCTGGGTTTCATCCCAGATTCGATACAGATTTGGGTTTTCCTGCAATGTATAGAGTTTTTCACCGAGGTGAAATACAGGAGCCAGGTCGTCAATTCCCAGGTTCCTGATACTGTAAATAGATTCTGGTTTTTTCGACATAACTGATTTCCCTCATTCTGTATTTGCGTTTTGATCATAATACGGGATCAGTATATCACAGTGAAAAACTTATGTCTCCCGAAGTGATCTGTAATTGCGCTTGAAAGTAATTTTATTAGTTCTATTATCCTCTTTGAATTCAATTCTTGAAGGATTGCCTTCTGCCCTGTAAATTTTACCATTTGATATATTAAAAACCGAAGACCATATAGTATCGAAATTTAATACCCTATGGTACTGACACATAAATCCATGTTTTCCGCTGAGTATATTTTCAGCATGTTCAATGCCGTTAATATAGTCAACATTTTTTAAGGCATCGTACGCCGTTTGATATCTAATGTCAGATGAAAAAATAAGACATGCATTATAACAGGTCATTTCCCTTGAAATAAAATGGTTGGCTGCTACGATAAAGTTATCATCTGATGCTGGTTCTCTAAAAAATATGTTTTTTGGCGTACACTCTGCAACTGCCATATCACCCACTTTATCTGCCAGTATTATGCTGCAGGCTGAAGCTATTGGCAGGCTTTTTAAGGCGTTTATTGCTTCCTTTGTGGTTGCACATTTTTCAAGCAGATAGCGGACCAGGAATACGGAATTAATACCCGGCACAATAAAGGTGGGTACAATAAATTCCATGGCAACGGCTAAACCATATTCATTCAATCCCTCTTCAAAATTAATCATGGAGGAGGTGTTGCCAATGAATGAGTATCCGCTGTCAAGTTTATATAATACACTTTTACTTGCTTTTTTAAGGAACGGAGGCAGGTCATTATTCCTGCCGTAAATGACGTTACCATTTTTAGTAAAACAAAAGGTGGTACAGCCATGGAGATCGTGACAGCACCCCATGCATAACAGCCATGAAGCAAACTCTTCATAGGAAAAATTCAATCCATCTGTAATTCCGCGGATTTCATCACAAACTTCGGGAAAGACCTCTGATAATATTTTTTGGGATTTCGCACCAAAATCTTTCTGAAACCTGTTGAGATCTATCAGTTTATAAAAATCGACATGTTGCTTTTTTAACATTTTACCGAAATGTAAACCGATTTCATAATGGCCGCCTTTTAATCTTGGGTGGTACATAGTAATTCCTCCTTTTAAAAGATTACAGAGGAATAAAAATTTAATGTCAATATTGAAAATACTATATTTTGCAAGTTGGCAGGGCATTATGAAATATAAGGTTAAAAGAGCAGGGGGGCAGGGTGGATCATTTCGAATTGTCAGAAATCCACTCAGGCATTTTGAATCAGGCTTTCAATCGCTTCCATATATTCGTTCAGGCCGATCATCATTATATCGTTATGGCCGGCTTCGGGTATAAAAAGGGAATATTTTCTGGCGGCTCCTGAAAGTTCGTAAAGTGCTTTTCCCTCGGTTGCAGGAATGATCTCATCCCATTGGCCATGGATGATGAGAGTGGGGATTGTCACATCTTTAATCTTCAGGTCATTGCCGAATCCGATGGGGTTTTCAATATCCTTAAAGAGGTGCAGAACTCCTATTCTCTCAAGCTGGTTTCTGGCACTTGCAAAACCGCTTTCAATAATAAGTCCATTAAGTTCTTTCTGATAATTGTATGCGATTTCTATAGCAGGTGCACTTCCCAGAGATCTGCCCATAACAAAAATTCCGCCGTTGAACCCCTGTTCCTTTAAAAATTCCTTAAAGTCATGGAATATGGGGTGGGTGTCCTTAATCATGGCTGTACAGGTAGGGCTTCCATCGCTCATTCCATATCCGCGGTAGTCGGTCACATAGAGATTGAGGCCACATTGGCTATACACAGGTGCTACGTAGTCATAATCAGGAGCTGTTTCACCATTGCCGTGAAAAAAGATTATATTGGGTGCATCGCTGCTGGACGGATAGAAACGGCAGCAGACAGATACTCCATTATCTACAGTGACAAAACGATTCACAGCTTTCGGACTTTCCGATTCTCTGGAAATTTCCCTTCGAGGGAAAAAAATTCTGTAGAGGATCTCTGGATGGTCATGGAGCGCAAGGCCTTTATCAAAATCTATCATAATTATCTCCCATTGTTTCCTGCTGTCTGGAGTAGATCAAGATCGGGATATTGATATACAAACAATAATTTTCAAATAACAGATTTTTAAAAACAGTGAAAGCCCATTTTCAGGAATAATATCAGAAAACTTCCCAATCCTCTATATCTCCGATGACTGCATTGAATATTGGATGGGGTTTGATGGTTTTGGTTTTATTCAGCTTTATATATAATTCAGTGTTTCTTTGTTTAAGCTTGCCGAGCAGGTGTAGGAATTCATATTCCAATTGTCCGGTTGTTACAGGAATTCTGTCATCAAATGCTGAATTAGTAATTTTACTTCTGTCAAAGTGATAGCCTCGTTTGTCAGCTTCATCAGCTATATGTTTTAAGTATGCGGCGATAGCTCCGACCGGATTTATTGCAGCTTTAAAACGTATTAACTGGGGATGATTTCTGTATCCTCTGGTATTTCCCTGCAGGACTTTCTGTGCCAAAAGACCCTCCCTCCAGAGTGCGACCAGTCCCCTGGAATCTAAATTGCACGGATGAATTGACCAGAGCCTCATGCTTTTTCCTGATATAACTCCAGGTTAAAATTCATATTTAAGGCCCTCGTATTCCTCAATTTGTTTCGCTTTCAATGACAGAACGAATACTGCAATACCTGTTGGCGCTGAGCCTGCCGAGGACATCCAGGCCGAACCAGTCAATTTCTTTCTGGTTCTTCAATAAATTATCCTGCACATGAACAAGCTGTACCCGTCCAAGAATCAAATTACCTGCATCAGGACCTTCACTCACAGTGACAATTTGTTCAAGGGTACATTCAAATGAAATCCTGGCCTCCTGGACTCTGAAAGGTTTTATCTTTTTTGAGGGAATCCAGTGGATACCCTTTATTGAATCCTTATCGCTTCCATAAGGCAATGGCCTGGCTGAGAACTCCATGACGGAAAGGAGATCTACCGAAACAATGTTTATGACAAACTCAGGAACCTTTCGGATGTTTATCGCTGTATCTTTCATTGATCCATCTGAACGGTTGACCAGTGAGAAGGCAAGGACAGGAGGCGACCACGATACTCCTGTGAAAAAACTGAATGGGGCCAGATTTGTCTGGCCGTCCGTATTAATGGTGGATACCCACGCTATAGGTCTGGGTATTATCGAACTTGTAATGAAATCATGAGCGTCTCTTGGTTTAAAATCTTTCAAGTCAATTTCCATAGCTGAAAAACTCCTGGTTAGGTTCGGTTAGGAAAAAATATTGAATACAGTAGCGGGATTTTTCTGATTAGGGAAAATAACATTCAAATCGTTGTTCCTTTACTTGAGTTCCCCACTGGCTTCCTTTATGTTCCTCAACAAGATTGAAACCGGCCTTCTCATACAGATGCCTTGCTGCGCCGAGCCCCTCAAATGTCCATAAATAAGCCTTTTTATACCCTTTATCCCTGCAAAAATTCATGGCGGTTTTTATGAGAAGGTTACCTGCTCCCTTTCCCTGCAGCGCCTCAGAGATTATAAACCAGCGTAGATGTGCACCGTCATTTTCCGCATGAATGCCGTCAATACAAATAGATCCTTCTATGCGGCCGTTTGCCGAAACAGTCCAGAACCCATCCCGGTTTTCATCAAAACGCCTAAGAAAATCAGAGAGTTCATTAGCGACCTTGGCTTCAAAAAAGAGCCCGAATCCCCAGTGGTTATAGTAATAATCGCCATGGAGTTCAGCAACACGTCCTAATGATCCGGGTATATAACCCCTGACTATTTTGATATCTGACATCTTAATACATGCTTCATTACAATAATTTATTTTTTATATGTTTGTTTCCAGTATCAATCCAGAATCTCACGAACTTTAACAGCTATATCTTTTAACAGGAATGGTTTTTGAATGAATTTTATGTCCTGGTCCGATATGCCCTGGTGCGAGATAAGCTCTTCAGAGTAGCCCGACATGAAAAGGTATTTCATTTTGGGCCGAAGCTCCTTAATCCTGTTGGACAATGCCCGTCCGTTCATTCTGGGCATTACTACATCTGTGATAAGCAGATGAATTTCGGATTTGTTTCCTTCTGCTATGCGGACAGCATCTTCCGGTGTGCCTGCCGCCAAAACCGAATAGCCGAGCTTCTGTAGCATAATGACACTCATTTCAAGAGCGGTCGGATCATCATCAACTATCAGTAATGTTTCACCACGGCTTCGAAGAATTTCATCATTGAATTCTGATCTTAAACTTTCAGGTTTAACTTCATTCATTGGAATGAAGATCTTAAAGGTGGTTCCCTTTCCCGATTCGCTGTTAACATTTATGAATCCTTTGTTCTGCTTCACAATGCCATAAACAGTTGCCAGCCCCATGCCGGTTCCCTTCCCAACATCTTTGGTTGTGAAAAATGGTTCAAAGATATGGTCCAGAGTCTGTTTGTCCATACCGCAGCCATTATCGCTTACGGAAAGGAGTACATAATTCCCGGGCATAACTTCAGCTTTGGAGCTACAATAAGATTCATCCAGATAAACTGCATCAGTTTCAATAGTAATTCTTCCGAAATCTGAAATGGCATCTCTGGCATTGATACACAGATTGACCAGAATCTGGTCGAATTGACTGGGGTCCATCATTACTGTGCATGGTTTTTCGCCTGGAAACCATTTCAATTCAATATTTTTTTGAATCAGCTTCCGTATCATTTTCAGAATGTTTTCAACGGCCTCATTTAAATCAAATACAATGGGTTCAATTTTCTGTTTGCTGGCAAAGGCCAGTAATTGACGTGTTAGTTTACTCGAAAGCTGTGCTGCTTCCATAATCCTGTCAAGATTATTGCGTCGCGGATCTTCAGAACTCATTTCCTGCATTTCAAGCTCTGCGTATCCCATGATTGCACCGAGCATGTTATTGAAATCGTGGGCGACACCTCCTGCAAGTATACCTACTGCCTCGAGCTTCTGTGACTGGTGAAGCTGCCATTGCAGTTTTTCCTTTTCTTTTTCAGCCTCTTTGCGTTCAGTAATATCAAAAAAACTTACGATGATGCCTTTCCCGATCAACCTGCTGCTGATAATCATGGCACGATAGGTGCCATCCTTGCAGAGTACACGGGATTCTGATGATTCCAGATTGGAATCATCTTTTACAGGGCTTTCCGTACCTGGCCTCCATTCTGATGTCTTCTGTTTTCTGGAATAAGGGTCCGGGAAGGAAAGGTGCCATGCATGCTCAAGGGCGGGCAGATCGTGGGTTGTATATCCCATGGATTGTGTCAGGCGGTCATTTACATCGAGTATTTTTCCATCCATGGAAATATGACACATTGGAATCGGGGCTTTTTTAAAGAGTATGCGGAAACGTTTTTCACTCTCTTTTAATGCCCTTTTCTCCTTTTTGTATTCGGAACGGTATTTCAGGATGGTCAGGAATATGTAATTGCAGATAACAGATGCAATTGGAAAGGAGGTCCCGATAAACAGACCGGTGCGGAAAAAAACCTGTTGAGTAGCCAGCCAAAGCCCGGTGATGAGGAAAAAAGTTAAAATCAGGCTGAATGGACCGCTTCTGAAGCCGATAAGCAGGCTTAGTAACACCCCGGGCAAGAGAATAAACAGCAGCAGTACAAGGCCGTTGCTGTAGGGAGGCAGGCTGATGAATTCACCACTCAACAGGTTATCGGCAACGGTGACGTGTGCCTCAATACCGGGGTACGTGGGGTCAAAAGGGGTTGTATGTAATTCTCTTAATCCTGCTGCTGAAGAGCCTACAAAAGCTATTCTTCCCTCCAGTTGTTCAGACGAAACCCTGTTGGCCATAATATCTGCTGCCGATATGTATTCATAGCTTCTCTTGGGCCCCCTGAATTTGATAAGCAACCGGCTATGCGCATCAACAGGGATGGTAGTCCCACTGTAGCTGATTGACTGAAGTGATTTCCCTGTTTTTTTAAGGAGGAGGTTGTCATTTCCCTGTAATTTTAGAACGGTGGCAAGAGCGAGGCTGGCATAGAACTCGCCGCCGTACCCGATGAGAAGGGGCAGCCTTCTGAGCATGCCGTCGGGGTCCGGGCTGAAATTACAGAAACCTGAGGCGTCAACCCTTTCTGAAAGTACTTTTAGATTGCACAGGACAGAACTTCCTTCAGGAATCCCGGTGCTGTCTCCCTGAACTGTTGAATCCTGCAAAAGGGATGTTTTGACCGGATGAAGAGCGCATTGATCCGAGCTTTTTTGAAGACTGTTGAAATGGAACTGATTGCCCAGGACAAAGGGCCCCTTTGAGAGTGATTCAGCAAGGATCAGGTCGTTGTCTCTTAATTCATCGGGAAGCCGGTCAAATTTTATATCAAGTTCATATGCATCTTTAAGATCTTTCAGAAGCCGTCCCGCAGATGTCCGGTCGGGTTCTGAGAAAATCATGTCAAGACCAATGACAGCCGGCTCCATGAGGGCAATTTTATTAAATAATTCGGCTACTCGGTACCTGGGCCAGGGCCACTGGCCGTAACGATTCAGGCTTTTTTCATCTATATCAATGATTAAAAATCTTGTACTTGCGTAATTGTCGGGAAAATTTTTCAGAAGCAGGTCGTAGTTTATAAAGTCAATCCTCTGCAGCAGGGATGGCTTAACTGCAAAGAAAGCTGCAAAAAACAGGGTGAAAATAAGCCCGAAGAGAATTATTCGGAGCTTTTCAGTCCTGCCTGCTGAGATAGAATTGCTGGAATCAAACGCTGGAATTCTTATCGACTCTGTTTTCATGAAAACTTTGCTGTGACTGCCGGGCAGTTACTTTATAACCACCTCAACTCTTCTGTTTCTTGGTTCCGCAACATTATCATCTGTTTTTATAAGAGGATTCCCTTCACCGTGAGAAGTGACTGTGATGCTGGAAGAATCTGCCCCGTTTTCAAGAAGGATCCCGTACAGAACTTTTGCCCTTTCAAGCGACAGCCTGTAATTATAATCGTTCGAGCCGACCGTGTCAGTATGGCCGGAGATCACAATATCGCTGGAGCTCCTGTCCTGGATTGTCTGAATAATTTGAGGGAGAAGGGCCCTGGATTCATTTGTCAGTTCGTTTGAATCCTGGAGAAAATAGAGAATAAATTTTGCCGGCGGCAAAGGCTGAGCGGACAATGCATTGGAAAAGGCCCTGCGGATTTCTTCTTCAGTGAGAATTTTAACTTCACCCGGAGGTGCCATTCTGTCCGTTACCTGTACCGACTGATTAGGTTTATTCAGGACCTGCATCCCGCCTTCGTTCTCCACTACAAGCTGCCCGACATGACCGTCAGGGTCGGGTATCAATACTACCATGCTTCTGGTTCCGCATCCTGCCTGAAACAGTATAAAAAATAAACCGATTATTATGTAGGTAATATTTTTCATATTTGCCTCGTTGAGCCTGGATTAGCTGAAAAATAAACCGGTAATTGCCGCCGCAGATTGCAGGCTGGATGATTGTGGGTCAGTAGCCTTCAACCTTGACAAGAAACTGTGTGCCGCGCAAAGCTATTGTTGCATCAGGAGTATGAAATTTAACCGATTCGGGCGACTGCCGGCCTATGATGCCTGACAGGTATGAGGCTGTTCCCTTAAGCATACGCGTAATCATAGACAGTATGCCTTTTTCAGGGGCAAAAACATATTCTTCAATTGCTATTTCGCTTTCAGGACCCATTGACAGGATCGTATTATCTTCGAAAATAATTCCAACCGAGCTGTCCGTACCGGTCCGTATGATATCTTTCTGAAAAAGGCTGTCACCGGTATTCAGGCTGATTTCTTTGCCGTTTCGCATTACAGCAATATCGCCGCTGGATGTCTTAATTTTTCCTATTGATGGTTCTTCGGCTGCTGAAAGGAACGGAGGCAGAATCACCATTGCAAGAAAGAGGATTAAGAGTCTTTTCATAGTGGCCTTCCTCCTAACAATATGGGGTGTTTGTATATTTTCACCCATGGTTTCTTATTTTAACTGAAATCTGGAAATACCTTCTTTCAAAACGGATTTTTTCTTCAAAATAGACTATATAAAAACAAGGATATTTTCTCAACAGAATAATCTGATTGGATTTAAGCAAAAGATATTTCCTGGTATTTTAAATAGTTGTGTCATTATAATAGAGACGTTAATAAATTACAGGGACACTATCGGCGCCGGGATCCTCCTAAAATGCCTCCGAGCAGTCCTCGGAATATCTGCCTGCCGATCTGATTGCCGACTGTTCTGGCTGCCTGCTTGGCAAGTGTTTCAGCCATACCCTGCCTGCGTTTTGTACCCCACATCCACTCACTGAATTTGCCTCTGCTTTCAGACGGTTTTCTCTCCTCAGCCTGATTTGCTTCCGACTCGGCTTCCTGTTTCTCCGTGGTCCGCCGACCAAGTATCTCATAGGCTGATTCACGGTTTACAGGAAAGTCATACTTGCCGCTTATGGGGCTCCGCATACGAACGGTTGTTCGTTCTTCAGGCGTGATTGCTCCCATACGGCAGCGCGGCGGGCAGATCATGGTTCGTTCTACCGGCATGGGGATGCCTTTTTCCTGAAGTGTTGAAACCAGCGCCTCTCCGACGCCGAGCTGTGATATTGCTTCGGCAACACTGAATTTCGGGTTTGAAACAAATGTTTCAGCAGCAGTTTTAACCGCCTTCTGATCGCGAGGGGTATAGGCCCTCAGTGCGTGCTGTATCCGGTTGCCGAGCTGACCCAGGATTTCATTGGGGATATCATCCGGGAATTGAGAACAGAAGTATATCCCAACTCCCTTTGAGCGGATAATACGAACGACCTGCTCTACTCTCTGGCGAAGAATTGCAGGAGCATCTTCAAACAGCAGGTGGGCTTCATCAAAGAAAAATACGAGTCTGGGTCTGTCAAGGTCGCCAACTTCAGGGAGATTTTCGAACAGCTCTGACAGCAGCCACAGAAGGAAACTTGAGTATAATCGCGGCTTCAGGATGAGCTGGTCTGCAGCAAGAATGTTAATTATTCCGCGCCCGCTGAGGTCGGTCCGCATCAAATCATTAAGATCCAGTGCCGGCTCACCGAAAAAGGCTTCTCCGCCTTCACGTTCAAGTGATAAAAGTGCACGCTGAATTGCAGCGATGGACTGTGTACTTACCAGGCCATATTCAGCCGAGATTTTTTTGCGGTTTTCAGCGACGAAGCTAAGAAGAGCACGAAGGTCATCAAGATCAAGCAGCAGAAGACCCTCATCGTCTGCCAGTTTGAAGGCGATTTCAAGGAGTCCGATCTGGGTATCATTTATTTCAAGGATCCTGCCCAGCAGGTTTGGACCTATTTCACTTACTGTAGTGCGTACAGGATGTCCGGAATTTCCGAACATATCCCAGAACAGGACAGGATTGGCTTCATTCGTATAACCACCAATGCCTATTTTTGCAACACGCTGCTGGATTTTTTCATTGGAAATACCAGCCATTGCGAGTCCGGCGACATCGCCCTTTACGTCAGCCATAAATACCGGAACGCCAAGACGGGAGAAGCCTTCTGCCAGCACCAGGAGTGAAATTGTTTTACCAGTACCGGTGGCCCCGGCAATCAAACCATGGCGGTTCCCATATTTGGCGAGCAGATTAACAGGCATCTCGCCTTTTCCGACAAGTATCCGGCTCATACGCTGCCTCCTCTTAATGAATGCAGGCATTATCGCTCTGCTGCAGAAATATTACGCTCTTTATTAATAAACTAAAAGAAAAAACAGAATGAACGACATGAGGCATGATGATTATAATACTCTTTCAATCTTAGCCCCTCTTTCGGCCAACAGCTCCCTCAGTATGGACCTGTGACACCGTTCCTCATTCTCGCAGTAACATCCCACAGAGAAATCTGCCTGGTGAGACAGTGCGGCAAGCAGGTCAAGAATTCTGCTCTTGTCAGGATCTGCCATCTCGGCCCTGTATTTCCTGACAAATACCGCCCAGTCCTTATCGGATTCAGCAGTTTTTCCAAGTTTCATGAGCTCAGCAGAAGGAGCTATGTTAGGAAGCCACACATCATACCAGTTCCGTGATGCATACTCGGTCCTGGGTACACCGCGTGGCGGACGCCTCACTGTTCCTATGCGCGTTCCTTCTTTTGCTGATCTTTCTGTTCCCAGACGCACAATTCGGATTGCCATGATATGCCTCTCAAGCTTAATTATAATGCTTCTCTATATATTTTTTATCAGCTTGCTATTATGTCAATGGGGCATTGTCTGGCAGTTTACTGAAAGCATATTTATTGCCTTTTCCAATGCACGATTGAATTCTTCCAGCCGGTTCATCATCAGGAAGTGATCCGCATCTTTCAGAACAATGGCATCAAAGGAAAACATGTGCCGCCGGTTTGCCTCATAGTTAACAGGCCACATATCTCCGTTCACCGTTATAACGGGGATGCGGAGCTTATCGAATATCCTGGCTGCTTCTCCTGTGATATACTGTGTCATCATCTCGTTCATCGCACTTAAGGCTACCGCAGATGGTGCGGCTGAGATATCCGAGAGTATCCACTTGCGGAGCTGAGGATCTGTTTTAGGTGAAATCATTTCCCCTGCGAAATCTTATACGCTTAATATAAAAACTAAAAGAAAAAATCAAAAATGAATAACAATGGAATCAATCCACTCATGCGATAATGAATCGTTACAGGATCAGAATGCCAAATTCTGATTATGAGGGGGCGATTGAAAAAATCATTTTTCCAAGTCAAAAATGGTAATTGAATCAAAAAGGGTTATCTGCCCAGGTGCTATCTCCTATATAAAAGAAAATTACAGGTAATGATGTATGAAATTATCAATCAAATGTATAATTTTTGTCATGAAAAAGCCGTAAACAGGCATCTACAACTTCGGGATCGTACAGGGTGCCTCTGTTCCTGGCAATTTCATCCAATGCTGCATCTACTCCAAGGGCAGGACGGTAAGGTCGATGCGAGCATATTGCCTCAACCACGTCGGCAACGGCCAGAATTCTTGACTCAAGAAGTATTTCATCTCCCTTGAGACAGTTCGGATAACCGGACCCGTCCATCCTTTCATGGTGCTCAAGGATCATTCTCGCAACCGGCCATGGAAAATCGATGTTCTTTAAAATATTGAACCCTGCCTGGGGGTGATCTTTTATTAGGGCGAACTCTATATCTGTCAATCTGGCTGGCTTGCTGAGAATCTCGGCAGGAATGGAAATTTTACCCAGATCATGAATAGTGGCTGCCGTGCGGAGGCCTTCGATCTTGTCTTTGGACATTTTCATTTCGGTGGCGATGGCTCGGGCCAGATCGGATACGTTCAGCTGATGGCCAGCGGTATATGGATCTCTCGATTCAACTGTTTCGGCCATCGCCCGAACGGTGGCACTTAATCCCTTACGTATCTGTTGAAAGCTCTGTTTGAGATCTTCTGCCAATTTTGTACGCTCGGTGATATCGATACCGACGCCGAAAAAGTAGTCGAACACTCCCGCTTCTTTGAAGACAGACCTGCCATGCCATTCCACCAGTAGCCTCTTTCCGTTTTTGGTCAAGACGGTATTATTAGTATATGTAGAGTAATTGGTGGTGGTGAGTTGCTTGAAAACTTTCGAGACGGATTGCCGTTCTGATTCCGGGACAAAGGTGGTCAGATAGTCAGTGCCCTGAACCTCATCTTCCGTATAACCAAGTGCCTGGAGGAGAGCCTCATTCATCATGATCGTCTTTCCGTGCGCACTGATGGCGAAGAAGAATGCGGGGGAGTTCTGGATGAGTGATTCATTAAACTCTTTCTCATGCCGGAGTTCCCTAATTGCAGCCTCGCGCTGAAACTCAATGTTCTTTAGATCCGTGATGTCCGCGTTGAATCCATGCCAGATAATGCTCCCGTCCTCATGTTTTTCCGGCGTTGATCTGCCGAACAGCCATTTGAGGGGTTGACCGGGAACCTGCACCCGGTATTCACATTCCCAGGTGGTCATTTGTTCGGCAGACGATTCGATGGAAGCAATAAATCTATCCAGATCCTCGGGCAGGACTACCTTCCGTATGGTAGAGAAGTCCTCGCGTACATCTTCAGGCGAACACCCGAAGAGATCCCTGATCGCTTCCGTGGTGAAGGGTACGCAATAGGTTCCGTCAGGTTTCCGTATGAACTGATAGATCATTCCAGGAACCTGGGAAGACAGCTTCCGAAACCGTTCATCCCGTTCCCGCAATGCCTCTTCCGCCTGTTTCCGCTCGGTGATGTCTCGGATGATCATGCTTGTTCTCTGCTGGCCATAGGCGTCTGTGAAGATGGTTGATGTGACTTCAACGGGAAAGCCTTCTCCATTGGATCGAAGCATGGTGAACTCTGCATTCAGGCTTTTTCCCGTTCTTGCCCTTTCCTCCAGCGCTGTCTTCAATCGCGGATCGGATTGATCAACCAGCCCGTTACGCCCAGCTTCCCTGATGTCGTCCACTGATCGGCCGAGCATATTACATGCTGCCGGATTGGCGTCAAGGATGGATCCGTCAGGGGCCGTCAGCAGGATGGCATCATTTGATTCTTCGAAGATGGAGCGGTATTTCCTCTCGCTGACCTTGAGGGACTCTTCAGCCTCCTTGCGGCGTATCGCCTCCACAAAAAAGGTGGCAAGGGTCTGCAGGTCTTCCGCATGTTCCATCGTGTAGCCTGATTCGTTGTTGGCCATGGCGATCATACCAATCACCGTATCCTGTTCTTTCAGGGGCACGCCCAGGAATGCATTGATTGGGGGGTGACCATCCGGAACACCAACACGCTCAGGAAAGGATTCCGGATCATTAATGATGAGAGTGTGCTCATGCAGTATAACCTCTCCCCACATACCCCGTATGTCCATGTCCTTGATTTGGGAAACGGCCTGATCTTCAGCAATCCGACATTCATTCCACTCCGGATTACCCAAAGCGATCGTCGTAAAGCGCCTATCCGAAGTAATCTTACCGATAAAGCCGAATGTGCTTCCTGTGAGTTCTTGCCCGACATTCAGACACACCTCTGCTACGGACTCGGGAGTGGTTGCTGCCAGGGCTTCTGATAAAACGCGATTAATGGCCCCCAGCAATCGTTCGTGATGGCGGATTCCTTCTTCCGCTATTGTGCGGGCAGTCACGTCGCGTGCGACAGAGATCAGTCCGACAATCTCTTCATCCCGGATAACTGGGGCTCCACTGATTTCGATGTATAGCTTTGATTCATTTTGCGCGATAAACTCATAGGTTGCTGAGGGGATGGTTTTCCCTTTTTGTAAGACCTGATGGATGTTAGCCATAAGTCGTTCGAAAGATTCCGGCTTGAAAAACTTTTCAAGGATTTTAACAGGCCTTCCGATGAAATAGTGCGGTTTGATCCCTGTGAGTCTCTCGATGCTCGGAGACATGTTGGTGATTACAAGATCGGCTCCGAGCGTGCATATAACATCCGTAACATTTTCAAAACTCAGTCGGTAACGCTCCTCGAGTATGCTGAGATTCTGATTTGCAGTTTCCAGATCGGATATCTTTTTTTCAAGTTTGCTGAAAAGGATTTCATTGTATTGCCTGAAAAACTCCATTTCATCGCCGAGAGGTTTAATCTCTGCCTTACTGTCAGTATGTTTTTTTTCCAGCACCTCATTTAATATATTTATCAGAATATCCGGTTCCTGTGGTTTAAGAATAAATCTATCAGCCCCAAGGCTCAGTGCAAAGTCCTTGTTTTTAGATTCAGTATATGTGGCGGTGTAAAACACCACAGGTATGTTTTTAAGTGTATCGTCTGATTTCACCTGTCGGCATAAGGTGTAGCCGTCCATTACCGGCATAAGAATATCTGTTACAATCAGATCAGGAGGATTTTCAAGAGCCTTGTCCAGTGCCTCTTTGCCGTTATTAGCAGAAATTACCTCAAAACCATATCCTTTAAGTATGGTTTCGAACATGTACAGGTTGGTGCTGTTATCATCGACAATTAATACTCGTTTCGTCATATTTAATCACCTCTTGTCCTTGTGGGAAAAAATCCTGCTTTTTAAATATCTGATTCCTGTCGATTTAACTGATAAGGTTCTTACCTTCCGGTTCGGCTTGCTATAAGCCCAAATGTCACTAGACCGGCTGATATAAAACGCCAGATCCCGAAACCTTCCTTCAGAACGAATGTAGAGATGACCGCAGCTATTAGAACGCTGGTTTCTCTCAGCGCAGAAACCATAGCCATTGGGGCCAGGGCCAATGCCCAAACTATGATCCAGTATGTCCCAGTCTGCATAGCTCCTCCCAGAATTCCGATTCGGAAATTATCTCTAACCATCGATAGCATCTTTCGCCCTTTCCAGCAGAATACTACGAGGAAGGTAAGGAGACCGTCACCAATTGTCAGCCACATGGCAAATCCCAGGACTGACCCGGCCTTTCTGGCTCCCAGACCGTCTGCTACCGTGTAACACGCAATAAATCCTCCTGTCAGTATAGCATAAAAGACTGCTTTGGAATTTATCCACAGTCCCTGTCCCTTATCAAAAACCAGGGCCATGACTCCCGACGCGAGGCATAAAACACCGACTAAGGACAAAGGCGCCAGAGTTTCGCCGGCGACCACAAGTGCACCAACTGCAACAAGCAGGGGTGCTGATCCTCTGGCGATGGGATATACCTGCCCCAGGTCACCATGGTCGTAAGCGATGGGGAGAAATATATGGTATCCGGTATGCAGCAGAATCGTCAGTCCCAGAAGGGGCCAGCTGGCGCGATCCGGAAAAGCTATCCACGGTACCACTAAAAGAGAGACCATGCTTCCCGCAAGCGTAAAGACCGCCATAGTTACGAGTCGATTGCCCTGGATTTTTATAAGTGTATTCCAGCCGGCATGAAGTACTGCAGCGAGAATGACCATGGCAATAATTTCAAACGACATGTATCATAAATCTCCTGCGTATGTCATATACCCTGGCAAGATCCCCTTTTTTCCAGCTTCTTACCAGATTGAAGTTATTTCAACGCCTGTAGCAGGCCCTCTACTAACACATCAGCATCGGTAACAAGGTTATATTTTCCAGGCCTTAGAACAATCCCGGCACCATCCCCCGTGGCAATTGTGCAATCTTAGCTTCCTGATTCCACTATTTTGATCTCCTCATCTGTTAAATCATACAAACGATATACAAGCTGATCGATCTGCCTGTCTGTTAATTCGAGCTGGCGTTTCAGCGTTTCTGTTGTATGGGGAACCCTTGACTTGGTCAGTCTTTTGTGCAAGTCCAGCATCTTATCAACAAGGCTTACCATCTGGTCATGCAGGGCGACTTCAGTTGGATCATTGAAGTTGATTGTGCGGATGGGGAGTTTTGAAATATACATCGGCTTGTATTCGAAATATCCACCTTGCTTGGTGGCTGAGATAGAATGAATGTAAAAATCAAGTGTTGTTGATCCTATTAAACCGAGCAGATACTTGTCCTTTGTAGGTATGATTGTAGTTTTGTCATTGGAATAAAAACCTTTCGCATCATAAGCATATGATGCTGATTTAACAATTGCAGGAACAATTATCTTCGGTTTCTCAAATTCTTGGTAATAATCTATGGTATCTTGAATTTCATACCATTGATAAGAGCCAGGCTTTCTACCAAGCCATTTTTCTCCTTTCCAGTCTTTCGGACGTGGTAAAAGGTTTTCCTTGAATTTCGTCAGATAATTTTTGATAGCTGGATATTTATCAATGTCGATGCCTCGCCTTGTGAAAAGAACATATTTTTCGCTGGATAGCGGCTGATAACGCTTTATATTCCTCCCCGCAAGAAACGGTTTTATAACTTCCCCGCTTTTTGGATCCTCGGCAATCAGTTGTTCCCTGGTAGCGTCATCAATGACGAATGCATCGTTTAAGCCGGTTTTTATCCCATAGAAGATTTTTCCACCGACATACTCGCCCAGAGGTATGCCTCTTTTTCGGAGTTTGTCCAGTAAATCGCTTGTGCCTTGATTCGCCAGAGACCAGCCGGATTCATCGAGATTATCCTGCCGGACTTCATGGCTGTGCTGCTTGATATAGTCTTTCAAATCGCCGAATTCCAGGGTTTTCATAGTGACTGCCCGAAAGACCTGTACAGGGGCTTTTTTCTGAATGACGACAATACAGGGATAAGTGCTTGCCTGCTTGAACACCGGCAGGTCTCCGAAGTCGATAATCTCAAAAATGTTTTGCCGTTTCATCCATTGCCTCAGAGATTTTCCGTAATTAGCCCTGAACCACTTATTGGCGACAATATAGGAAAAGAAACCTCCCTGCTTTAAAAGCGAAACACCTTTTTCGATAAAATAGACATATAGATCGGCTACACCGTGATAAACAGAGTAATGCTTTTCAAAATAGTTTTTAAGATAGCCCAAACCTTCCTGACGAACATACGGAGGGTTGCCGATTACCGCGTCAAATCCTCCATTATTCATGATTTCCGCGAATTCAGTATTCCAGTAAAAGGCATTTACCCGAAATATTTCCTCTTCATCAAGGAAGCTCATCTGCTGATGCTCATAGAAATCAGGCCCGATCAGGGAGTTCCCACATTTGATGTTATTCGAGAGGTCAGGCAGTACACGTTTCTGAAACAGGGCCATCTGCTTTCCGATGCTCTGTTCATCCTCTCCTTCAAGCGCCTTGAGAAGGAGTGACAGCTTTGTCACCTCCACAGCCTGATGATCTATATCCACACCGTAAATATTGTTCAGCAGAATTCGTTTGCGTTCGTCTATGGTTAACCGCCACTCGCCTCTGCCGGACTGATAAATGCGCGGCGTCTTGCCTTTGGACCAGTTATCAGGCCCGTCTTTGATGTATTCATTACGGTGCCAGTCAAGAAGAAACTGATACGCTCCGATCAGAAAAGAACCTGAACCGCATGCCGGGTCTAGTATTTTCAGGTTGCTCACGCCGCCCCTTGGCCCGGGCTTTTTTCCTTCAACCAGTTTGCCCACCGTATTCTTTACTATGTAGTCCACGATGTAGTCAGGTGTATAGTAAACCCCTCCTGCCTTGCGGACTTCCGGTTTTTCCTCGATTCTTGCCTGATGCCCGGCTGTGAGGCGGATAACCTTTCCCAGGAATTTTTCATAAACCTGTCCGAGTATGTCGGCAGACAGTACGGAAAACTCGTATGGGCTTTCCGGGTAATAAAGATTTTTAAAGATATCCTTCAAAGGCTTGTCATCTATCTGCAGTGAGGGAGTCAGGTTGTCATAATTCTCGCGATCTTTTTCTTTTTTGAAATGGAACAGTCCGGAATTGTATTTCTCATCCGCTTTATTAAATAGTTGGAATAGACGTTTGTAAATATTGTCCCCGTTCTGCAGCGCCATCAGTCCTCCGTAGTCTTCCATTCCCCGATCCTCACAGATACGGAGAAAAACAATTCGGTCTATGGTTTGCTGAACAGAGTAATTCAATTCTCTTTGAGTGAGGTTGGGATTGCGAAGGGCAATGTTGCGTGCAAGCAGTTCTCTCCAGCGTTCTATTTCCTGCAGGAACGAGGCGTCCACCTCGGTTGTGCCTTTTTTGATTTTGCTGGATTCTATGTATTTGTCGAAGGAGCCTTTCAGGATTGCATCTCTTGAAAAGATGCCTGCAATTTCTTCCCATCGATCTACATAATCCATGTATCTAAGATAAAGGATGCGGGAATGGGAAACCTTATCGGTTCTTGCAGGCTTCATGCGGCAGTTGTAGACGGCAAACTCTTCAAAGTCAGTCAGAATGCTGAGGGGCAGTTTGGCGCTCCATCCATAGCGGCGCAGCTGATATGCCGGATGGACATCTTCCTGGATATTGACCGAGGGTTTTTTAGCTTCCAGAAAAAATTTGCGGGCCCCGCCGATCCGAAAACAGTAGTCCGGCGCCTTTGTGACGCCACCGACTTTTATGGCGTCTTCATGGATAACATCCTTATAAGCCGCGGCATAGCCCTTTTTATTGGCAATGTCCCAGCCCAGTTCTTCAAAAAATGGGTCTATAAATTCGCGGCGCACCTGAGTTTCATTATATGACCCTCTTTTGTACGCTTCCAGATTATAATCGAAAGTCCTGACTAATTCCTTGATTCTCTCTGGAGCAATCATGATTTGAAAACCGGTTATATTAGTGCAATTTAATTATGAAGAACTCCGGATCTGTTCAGTTGAGTAATCTTACACGCTTGATAAATAAACTAAAAGAAAAAAATCAGAATGAATAACAAAAGAATCAATACTCTTATGCGATGATGAGTTTATACGAATTAATCAATCCTGATTGTGAATTATCTCCATAATAAAGAAATACTGCAAAAAAACGTCCTGTAAACACATACAATAGAACATGATCCTTGACCAGTTACAGCCTTTAGCATTATTATTTTTTCCAGTTTTTAAACTGCCTGCACATAAATATATGAATCATCCAAAGCATTGCCCTGTTTATTCCGCATCAAAAGGAGAACTGATTATGTTTTCTAAAAAAAGAGTAATGATGTTAACGATCCTGGGAGTCTTTTTTCTGGCATTTTTAACACAGAATGCACTGGGAGCAGGTCCCTTCGGTACCTTTCAAACCCCTTTGTCCGGTTCCACAGTAAGGGGCGTCGTTCAGGTAACCGGCTGGGCACTGGATGATGTGCAGATTGCAAGCGTCAGAGTTTACCGTATGGACGGCTCAAATTCAGTCTATATGGGTGACGCGAACCTGATAGAAGGAGCGCGGCCGGATATAGCAGCCGCCTACCCTGAGTATCCCTACAACTGGAAAGCAGGCTGGGGGTATTCACTGGTCACTAATCTTCTCCCCAATGGCGGGAACGGTACCTTTACCCTTATTGTCACAGCTACGGACAGTGATGGGAACAATGTTACACTTGGTACCAAAAACATCATTTGCGATAATGCCAATGCCGTGAAACCTTTTGGTGATCTTGATGCCCCAATACGCGGAGAGACAGTTTCAGGTTCTGCCTATACCGTCTCAGGTTGGGCGCTGACGCCTCAGCCGAACACGATTCCTACTGATGGCTCCACCATTAGCGTTTATATTGATGGTGTTATGGTCGGACACCCCCTTTATAATATGTACAGGTCGGATATTGCTGCAGCATTCCCGGCCTATAACAACAGCAACGGTGCAGGTGGATTTTCTATTTTAGATACCACTGCTTACGCAGATGGTGTCCACACCGTTTTTTGGACAGCACGCGATAATGCCGGGAACACTGATGGCATCGGGTCACGCTATTTTATTATACAGAACGGGCCTGCAGTTACAGCTCCCGCAGTCATTACAGCGAATATTACCTCTGTCGATACAACCACAGCATCCTGTGGCGGCAATGTCATCAGTGACGGCAATAATGCGGTTACGGAGCGAGGGGTATGCTGGAGTACGTCCGACCATCCCCTGATCACTGACAGCAGGACCATTGACGGTGCAGGAACAGGAGCTTATACAAGTACCCTCACAGGCCTGTCTCCGGATACCACATATTATGTACGGGCCTATGCCATTAACAGCAAAGGAATTTCTTATGGTAATGACGTGATTTTAAGGGCCTTATCAATTCCGATCCTGAACAAATGGGGCATGATAATCATTGCAGTAATGCTTTTGGGAGCCTCGTTTTGGATGATGAGACGGAAACGTCAGGATATGGTGTAGCTTTTTGGGTGTCTGATAGACCCCGTTGATTATCCCTCCGTTTCCATTCTCCGGTAGAACGATCATTTCATATCATCCTCATAAATGCTCTTTATTTAAGGTTAATGAGACTATCTGAAAATTCCAATCATGATTTATTCATAAAACCCTCGGAATTGCCCCGGAACGCCTGTCTGCTGTAGGATATGGTTACTATCATCCAATTACTTCCAACGATACGGCTGAAGGACGTCAACTGAACCAAAGGATTGAAGAAATAGTATTAGAAAAACAAAACTATTCAAAGTAAAGATATTCTTTTCGACAGTCTTTATGGAATATAATCTATTGAATATATTTAGCCGGTAAACCTAAATATACAATTCCGGCTCTTTTCGTCTTTGACAGACTTTATTTAACTTACGAATTTGTATTCCAAAATTTTGATCCTTCATCTGCCTTGCACCTGAAGGACAGTTTTTAATACAGGCAAAGCAAATTATACATTGCCATTTATCTGTCTTTGTCAAATCATCTAATGAGATTGCTTCTATTGGACAGACTTGTGCACACTTTCCGCATTCTGTACACAAAGCAGTATCTGTCTCCGGTGTAAAGGATATGGAATTTCTAGCCTGTTTTATTAGCAATAAATACTTTGGCTCTACATATGGAACATTCCCGGGAACTAAGATCGCTTGCATAGCATCTAATGACTCAAGTGCATTTACTTTTTTCTTAATTTGATTACCAAATGACAGTGCTTTCTGAATATCATCATTATCAGGTCGACCTTGCGCAATCGGACAGAGTGAAGAGGAATATGAATGTTCTCCTATAAAGGCAGCTGCTGCGACAGGTAAAAAATTTTGTTTCGTTGTAATATCATATAGTTCTTTGAGTGCATCTTCATACTCTCGGTTCCCATAAACAACAACAGGCACGACAGGTGTCTTATGGGCAGTGAAAGTTGCAAAATAAGCTGCTACTTCCTCTGGAACACGGCCATAATAAACTGGAACTCCAAGAATAACAAGTTCGCTGTTAAAGTGAAGCTCTTTTCTTAATGATCTTTTTGTACAGTCTATCATTTCAATATTCGGGCACTCTATACCACGTGCAATGTTCTCCAGGACAGTTTTTGTTGTTCCGGTTGGAGAAAAATAGACGCATGAAACTGACTGAATGTTCATTAAACTTCTCCTTTTAAATAAAAATGAAAATCAGCACCAGGGATACAGGAAAGTCAAGAGTAGATTTGATAATCTTGCTTGAAGTCGTGCCCACTCCATCCCGCGGAGGATAGTCAGGAGCTATTCAGTTGTCCTGATTCAGCATAAAAACATCATCTGCAGTTAGATATGACAACGGCTTTGAGAAAAGACGAAGGTAGCTATCCTCCTGTTACTATATTCTTTCCTCAGAAGATATTTTATTTAAAACAGCATTGCATTTCATCAGTCATTTCAACGGTAGTATCCGCTACCAACAACCCATCCGAATGGCTTGAAAAGAAGTACGTATGATCTCTTGGGTTGAGCTTTAGTATGTCCCTTTTTAGGAAACCAGTACTCGGCATATCCGCCACCGGTTTTGCTCTTTGCCATGAATTCTTTTATATAGAATCTGCCATGTTCGTCTTTGTCCTCAAGCCGGTTTCTTCCTTCTACATCCTTTCGGCCATACAGGACCACATTGACTCCTTCCGTCGTATCGGCCCAGAAATATCCTTCGGTACCGTACCTGAGTTCCCGCAGAAGGTCGGCACCAAGATTCTTTGCCTGTTCAATGGTCATTTCTCCCTGCTGGTGTTTTGTAAAGATCGCTTGAAGCATGCTGACCGCTGTTTCGACCTCACTCTTGATCAGCAGGTCCTGAGCCGACGAATTATCCTGTTTCTCAGCCTGCGCACCAGCAGGCAGGAACAAAAACGCTACATTCAGAATAACCAAAAATACTGTCATTAATTCCCTTTTCATGTTTCCTCCCATTATATAAGTTTAGGATTATTCCTGATCATTCATGAGGTCTCTCGCCCTTTACAACTGAATACAACGAGGAAAGTGAGAAGACCGTCACCAACTTTCAGCCAAATCGCGAATTCTTAAAAATAACCCGCTTGTATACCTTCAAGCGATTATGCTACCATGAAACATGTAACAAAGCCACCTGTCCGGAGAGCATAGTAGGCGACTTCCCCTTTTCCCGCTCCTCAAAGAATTGAGTTTATTTCAAGGCCTGCTGAAGACCTTCAGCTACCGCACCAGGATCGGTAAAAAGCAATTCATGGCCTCCTTCAAGTTCGACAAGGTTATATTTTCCGAGTTCATGAGCCATGGCTAAATATGCCCCTGGCGGCAAAGAGGCATCAGCTTTGCAGAATACCACCGATTTGGGAATGGTCAGCTTATCAAAATTGCCAGTGTCGACCGGAGTGGTGAATATAGCAATTGGCTGCGGCACCAGTCTGCTTATCAGGGAATCCTGTTTTTCAACTGTTTCTCCTGCCATAAGCATGTTTCTCACAAAACGTTCATCAACAGGCACACAGTTGTCCGGAGAGGCATTTGCAGCGGCGGTCATTCCTTGGGATACTTCAGGTGGCACAAGATCAAACTGGCGTTTACCGTTCGGGAGTATGAAGGTATTAAGAAAAATGAGATGTGAGATTTTGTCGGCTGCCTTTGGAGCGGCTGCCTGAAGGAGAAAACCTGCGCTGGAATGTCCGACAAGGACAACAGGAGAAGCCTGCTTTTTTAATACGCTGACAATTTTATTAACATAGTCTTCAAATCGGATGCCGGAACGATCATCGTCTGGATTATGTCCGGGCATTGTTGGCGCTTCGGCTGTATGCCCTGCCTTTTCAAGCTTTTCGATTACACCATCCCAGCACCATCCCCCGTGCCATGCACCGTGAATAAGTACAAAATGATTTCCCATCGCCTGCCTCCTTTATGATCTTGTTAAAGATCCCTTTAATTTATAAACTGCTGTTCGGGAAATCCAATCATAGAATACAATTGCTATGACGAATCTTTGCTTAAGACAGTTGAGAAATCTTACATACTTTTTAAGTAAACTAAAAGAAAAAAATCAAAATGAACATGAGGGAAGCAATCCAATTATGCAATATCAATTTGCTGCGAAATCAGACTGCCCGATTATGATTCTGAAGAAGTAGATAATAAGGGAACACTGCCTTTCTGTTTTTTGAAGCATCAACACCTGAGTTTCGGCTGCCAGAGCCCCTTTATGGAGGGATTACTGGCGATAATTGGCATTGCAGGTTTAGGGCATGTGTGATATATATTCTGAAAAGTTTATTTTTTGGAAATCTATTTTTAATAAGAACAAATCTTAATGGTGATTGCAATGACTCACGAAGATGCAGGACATTACGCATCAAAACATTCCCCGTCCGCAACCCTGGATGAACGTATTTCTGAAGTCGTGATGCAGAAGGCCTCAGACGACAGGCTGACCTGTGCCGCCTGCCACAAAATTGCGAGCGATTTAAATGTACTGCCCTCTGAGGTTGGCAGGGCAATTGATATGATGGAAATCAGGATCACGAAATGTCAGATGGGTCTATTTGGTTACAGCCCCCAGAAGAGCATTGTCAAGCCTGCAGAGAATGTTATGCCGGCTCTGGAGGATGCGATCAGGGCCTCAGTGGTCAAAAATCGGCTGACTTGTGCTGCTGCATGGGGGATAGCGGACAAACTGGGACTAAAAAAAATGGACGTCTCCAGCGCCTGTGAAACGCTTGAAATCAAGATATCCACTTGCCAGCTCGGGTCATTCAAATAACATATGCTAAAATCGGTTCTGTTTCCTTCCGATATATCTTCAGACGATAAAACCGGCATTTGCAAGGCCTGAAATAAAAGCAGAGATGACTGATTTTACCTCTCAAGTAATGCACTTTGAGGGTGAATTCGCCTTATTTAAAACAAGTTTTGAATTAGAGATATAATCGAATTAATCAGGCACATTCCGGTGCAGTTCATCCAGCCAGACCGCGGCCTCTGAATCGCTGGGTGCCCTCCAGTCACTGCGGGGGGAGAGAGAACCTCCCGAGCCTACCTTTGGGGCATTTGGCATTGCCGAGCGCTTGAACTGGCTGATCTGGAAAAATCTATACAGGAAAACCTCCAGCCAGTGCTTGATTGCGCTGAGATCATACTCATTTCGTTTTTCCTCAGGAAGAAATTCCGGCCATTGTCCACTAGTTCTGTTACTCCAGGCATGATATGCAAGGTAAGCGACCTTGCTTGGCTTGAAACCGAAGCGCGAAATATAGTACAGGTTGAAATCCTGAAGTTCATATGGTCCGATAACTGCTTCCGTTTTCTGGGCCGGTTTATCGACACTTCCATTTTCGTCCGGAACCAGCTCCGGAGAAATTTCCGTATTGAGTATAGACTCAAGAATATCGCCGGTCTGAGAATCAAACAGCCGGGTCACAATTACCCAGCGGATCAGGTGCTGGATTAATGTTTTAGGCACGGATGCGTTGACATTGTAATGTGACATCTGGTCTCCAACCCCGTATGTTGTCCAGCCCAGGGCAAGCTCGCTCAGGTCTCCGGTGCCCATAACGATTGCGTTATTCAGGTTCGCAAGCCGGAAAAGGTGGGAAGTCCGTTCGCCGGCCTGCACGTTCTCGAAAGTGGTATCATACACCGGCTCACCTTTTGCAAAAGGATGCCCGATATCCGTAAACATCTTCATGCAGGAGGGTCGAATGTCAATTTCATTTGCGGATACACCCAGATATTTCATCAACTGATGGGCGTTCTGATTGGTAATTGCACTGGTGGCAAATCCAGGCATCGTATATCCAAGTATATTTGATCGAGGCAGCCCGAGAACATCCATTGTCCTTGCAGCCACGATCAGGGCCTGGGTGGAATCGAGTCCGCCGGATATGCCGATCACCACTTTTTCGATGCCGGAGGAAGAGAGTCTCTTCATTAAGCTTTGAACCTGTATGTTGTAAATTTCATAACAACGTTTATGTAAAACGGCAGGGTCACCGGGCACGTAAGGAAAGCGGTTTACTCTGCGAATCAGGGGGATTTCCGTCCGCGGAACCTTGAATTCGAATTGAATTCTTCGCATCGCTGAAACCTTTTCTCTATGTTCCCGCACCGTGTCATTGAAACTGGTCGTGCGCATACGGTCCTGTATCAGCCGATCCAGGTCAATATCGGCAACAATGAACTGCTCTTCGCGTACGAATCGTTTCGATTCAGCCAGCAGGTCACTGTTCTCGTAGATGACTGCGTAACCGTCCCAGGCAAGGTCGGTTGTTGATTCCCCGGGGCCTGCCGCTGAGTACATGTATGAAGAGATACACTTGGCTGACTGGGATGAGCAGATCAGACGGCGGTAATCAGTTTTGCCTACCGTAATATTGCTGGCAGAAAGGTTGGCCAGTATCGTGGCCCCGGCCAGCGCACCATATGTGCTTGGAGGAATAGGCGACCAGATATCCTCGCAGATCTCTATAAAGACAGCAAATCCAGGGACGTTCGATGCCTCAAATACCAGATCGTTTCCGAATGGCACCATCCTGTTTAAAAATGGCATCTCCTTTCGAACAGCATCCCGGCCTGAAGTGAACTGACGCTTTTCGTAGAACTCCCGATAATTTGGAAGGTAAGTCTTTGGCACGATCCCAAGCATTTCGCCGCGATAGATAACAACGGCGCAATTATACAATTTTTCCTCGAACCGAAGAGGTGCACCAACTAACAGGACAGGGGAGAGGTCCCTGCTGGCTTCAACGATTTTTACCAGCGCTGAAAGGCTGGCATCGAGAAGCGCATCCTGATGAAACAGGTCCTCATTGGAGTAGGCAGAGATGCCCAGCTCAGGGAAGAGGGTAATTGCCGCATTGATTTCGGACGCCCGCCTGGCCAGAGCCAATGTGTGTTCAAGGTTGTAGGCAGGGTCTGCAACCCGCACTGAGGGAATGGCTACCGTTGCCCGGATAAAGCCATGAGAATATATAGAATTGAAAAGTTTATGCATATGATTATATATATAAAGTTTATTTTATTTCAAATCTTTAAAAAACAGAATTATATATAGCACAATTTATCAATTTTGTGAAAACTATTCTCATAGAAATCATGGAAGATTTAAAGAATCCAAAACCACTATAAAATACAATAGCCCCATCATTATTGCAGTCAGTTAATAACTTTACTCTAAGGCATCCTTCTTCTTTTGCAAAATCAGACTGCCAGATGATGATTATGAAGAAGTAGATAATAAGGGAACACCACCTATTTGTCCTTTATGCAGATAGATGCCTTATCTTGCCCTTATGGGCTTCCAGCTGTTCTTTTGTGATACCGGCCTTCTTTTCGGCCGGATAGCCAATGCTGATAATACATTCAACTCTCAGGTTTTCAGGCAAACCCAACAGCCCTTGAACGTATTCCTCTGCTGTCATGCCCTGAACATGCCTTCTATTGCGTATCTGAACCCAGCAGCTCCCAAGTCCGATAGATTGAGCAGCAAGCTGCACTATAATTGCGGCAATAGAGCAGTCTTCCTGCCATACATCAGAAACAGTCTCATCGCCACAGACAACGATTCCCAGCGCGGCACCCCTTAAAAATCCGGCCCCATGCTCTTTGGCCCGGGACAGTCCGGCCAGTAAATCCTTATCATCGACAAAAATAAACTCCCAGGGTTTCCTGTTCATGGAAGAAGGTGAGAGCAATAAGGCCTCTTTGAGGATTTCGATTTTTTCGAGTTCGATCTCTCTGGCCTCATATTTTCTTATACTTCTACGTTCTCTAAGCAAATCGATCATTATTATTCTCCAGAATCATATTCTTGGCGTTTTGTTTTTATTTACGTATGAGGGTAGGGCACTAAAAAATCATAAGAAAGTTGTTTTAAAATTTCAGGAACGTACCTATTTTCTTCGGCGCTTAAAAAAACTATGAAAAAACCAACCGATTATGATCCCAATTGCAACCAGAAGGAATATTAACAGTGATCGAGACATTTGAATGGACCAGAACATGAATTGGACCTCTACCAGGGCAACATTCTGAATAATGAACAGAACAGCAAACAAGGCAAGGATGAGGATCATGACTATTTTGTAATTCATCAGGCTCTCCTTTTAAAAATAAAGAACTACCACGCCGCAGGCTCGCTCAAAGCTCAAAGCTGAAAGTTCAAAGTTTACCCGCCAGTGTTTGTGGAGGGTTTACCAGCCTCTGGATGGTTTACCCGCCAGTGTTTGTGGAGGGTTTACCAGCCTCTGGATGGTTTACCCGCC
>DAINAR010000003.1:84537-123423 GCA_036733345.1 Deltaproteobacteria bacterium
AGTGTTTGTGGAGGGTTTACCAGCATGTGTTCGTGGCTGGTTTACACGTCTTTGGCGGATTAAAAATAAGCAATTTTGAAGAATCAATACGGTTATTTTTACATTCTTTTTAAATAAACTAAAAGAAAAAAACAGAATGAATAACAATGTAATCAAAACTAAATTCACTGTCAATTTGATGCAAGGTCAAAGTGATGGACTCTGATTCTGAAGAAACAGAGAATAAAGTAATGCTGAAAAAAAGTCCGCCATTACAAGGACCAAGTGAATATGAGCCAAGTGAATATGAGCCTTGACCGATCTTTGTTTTTAGCATTATCATGTTTTAAGCTTTTTCAAAGATCGCCGGAAGGAGGTGCGAGAATTTAAGGGACGGCATTTATGGTTGACATGAAATTTACCCATAACATTATCGGAAAGGAGCTTTAAATGAAACGAGCATTATATGTACTTCTTATAATTAGTGTTGCCGCTACCCTGATAATTACCTGTCAGGCCACAGCAGAAAAGAAAATCATGTTAAAACTGGGGTCAGGTAGTCCTGGCGGTGTGTATTATCCTCTGGGGGATGGTATGGAAGTGCTTATTGAACAAACCGTTGAGGATATAGCATGCACAGCCAAATCAACAGGTGGTTCAGTTGAAAACTGTCATCTCGTAGGATTCCGTGAGATTGATCTGGGAATGGTAATGGGAAGTGTTGCCTACAAAGCCACGAAAGGCTTAGCTCCTTTTAAAAAAAAATATGACCTCGTTTGTCTCTTTCAGATGTACCCCGCTCCTGAACATATAGTTACCACCAGGCAGACGGGAATCAAATCGATTGCCGATTTAAAAGGTAAAAAGATTTCCATCGATGTCCCGGGCAGTGGTTGTTCAACTCAGGCCAGGGCAATTCTCAGCGAATATGGCTATAATCTTGAGAATGATTTAACGCTTGTCAATCTCGACCAGACTGAATCCGTTCAAGCCTTGAAAGACGGTGTTGTTGATGCCTGCTTCTTCAACTTTGCATATCCTGCTTCTGCTGTAAAGGATCTGGCCGCCGCAACGGACATTATTATGATACCGCTTGAGGAAACATTTGTTGACAGACTCGTAGAGAAACATCCCTATTATCTCAAGATTGTAATACCATCAGGGACTTACGATGATGTTAATTATGACGTCCTGTGCCTGGGCGATTCGAATCTTTTGATAGCTAACAGGAAAATGGAAAATGATGTTGCATACAAGTTAACAAAGGCCGTTTTTGAAAATGTTTCAACAGGTGAATACGCCCTGACAAATATCCATCCCGTTGCAGCACAGTTAACAAAGGAGAATGCGCTCAAAAGTCCAATTCCGCTTCATTCCGGAGCAGAAAAATATTTTATGGAAGCAAAATAAAAAAGCTTTGAAACAGCCCGGACGGATGTAATATCCGGCCGGGCATTCTGTTCAGGAATGAAACTTGATCGCCCTTTTCTCTCAAACCAAGTCCTGACCACTCATTATTTTACAATCAAATATGTTTTCCCTATAATTCTGTGCCCATGTGCCGGAACATTTTGGAGGATTGATATAAAAATGCTATAAGGAATCCTATGGCCGTAAAGAAAGAGAATCATTCGAGGAATATCCCAAACCGCTTAGGTGCGTTTGGCGGCGTTTTCACTCCGTCAATTCTAACCATACTCGGCGTTATCATGTTCATGAGGGCAGGGTATGTCATTGGAGAGGCCGGTATTTTTCAGGCACTGTTGATTCTCTTGCTCGCCAAAACCATAACCGCGCTGACTTCACTTTCCATAGCAGCTGTTTCAACCAACACACCTGTAGCCGGGGGCGGAGCATATTTCCTTATCTCAAGAGCGCTGGGGCCGGAGTTCGGAGGAGCAATCGGCCTGTCCCTTTTTTCTGCGCAGGCCATATCCGTTCCTTTCTATATCCTTGGTTTCTCCGAGGCAGTAGTTCGCACCGTTCCTGAACTGGCCGGTCATTTTCAGACGATTGCCGTTGTTACAACTCTTATTCTTTTTGGTATCTCATACGTAGGTGCAAAATGGGCCATAAAAACGCAATACGTGATTATGACAGTCCTTGGTCTTTCAATTCTGGCATTCATGGGCGGGGCGGCCACAAACTTCAGAAGTGAGGTTTTTCTTCAGAACTGGACTTCCGGATATACAGGTTCTTCAGTATCTTTCTGGGTTGTTTTTGCAATATACTTTCCTGCTGCAACAGGTATTATGGCAGGGGTAAACATGTCCGGGGACCTCAAGGAGCCCAAGAGGGCAATTCCTCTTGGGACATTTGCTGCGGTAGTAGCAGGATTTCTTGTTTATCTTGTTCAGATACTTTTGTGCGGAGGTGCGCAGACTCGTTCCCAGCTGATCGAGACCTCTTTTGAGACACTATGCAGCCAAGCCCTTTTTGGTGCTGGATTTCTGGTGGTTGCAGGGGTTTTTGCGGCAACACTTTCCAGCGCTCTGGGATCTTTTCTGGGAGCTCCAAGGGTTTTGCAGGCAGTAGCAAGGGACAGGGTAATTCCACCCCTGTCTCCTTTTGCCAGAGGCTCCCGGAGGGGAGATGAGCCGCGAAGGGCGCTCTTCCTTACGCTGGGGATTACGATGATCGTCATCATTTGGGCCGGACAGGATTCAAAGGGCGGTGCCTTCAATGTCCTGGCAGCTGTGGTGACCATGTTCTTCCTTTATACCTATGGGATGGTTAACCTGGCTGCTTTTGTTGAATCGTTTGCAGGAAATCCTTCTTTTCGACCGAGATTCAGGTACTATCACTGGCTTCCGGCTATTTGCGGTGCTGCGGCCTGCGTCTTCACTGCCTTTCTCATAAATACTGTCGCCGCATTAGCGGCTGCCGTATTTGTATTTATCCTGTACAGCCTGCTTCGACGAAATGTCCTGGAGGTGCGCTTCGGAGATGCACGCTGGGGTTTTATCTATTCCCGTTTGCGTTACAATCTTCTCAAACTGGCTAAGACATCGGCCAGCCCAAAGAACTGGCGGCCAACAATACTGGTGCTTACAGGCAACCCCGAAACGAGGTTAACAATGGCAAAATATGCGCTTCAATTCGGAGAGGAGAGGGGCCTCGTCATACTGGGGCGCGTACTGGTCGGAGATCTGGTTGAGATATCTCACCTGCGAGAGGCCGCATTCAACCAGCTTGAGCGTTTCCTCAGGGATAATGATTTTGAGGCACTTTCGGCGGTCGTGGTGGCCAAAAGTCTTGAAGAAGGGTTTACTGCTCTCCTGCAGGGGCACCCTGTAGGCCCGCTAAGACCAAATCTCGTTTTATTGGGATGGTCATATGAGAAAGAGCGTGTTGAGTCTTTTGTGCATTATCTGAACTCGATCAGACTGCTGGGCATGAGTCTCATCCTTCTCTGGGATAAGGGTATGCCGGAGGAAAATGCGAATCGAAGAATTGATGTATGGTGGCGCGGCAGGGAGAACGGGTCCCTTATGTTGCTGATGGCCCATTTATTGACCCTTAATTGGGAATGGTCGGGGGCAAAGATAAGGCTCCTGCGTTTGATACAGGATGAAGCCGGACGAAACCCTGCGGCCGAAGCGCTTCGTGTTTTAATCGATGCGGCCAGGGTAAATGCTGAAGCTGAGGTACTGGTTTCCGATGTCCCCTTTGCCGAAGTACTTCATCGGCATTCCAAGGACGCCTCACTGGTAATGCTGGGCTTTAATGTGCCGGAGGAGGCCGATGCAGAGACCTTCTGCAATACCTTCGGGAATTTACTGTCAGAGCTGCCGACCACGCTCCTGGTATGTTCTTCGGGCGAGGCCGATTTGCTGGTTTGAGATAAAAAGAACAGATATTACGGTTACAGCTTATGCTGATTTTCAGAAAGTTCTTTAAACGCATTTCTTTCCTGCTGATTTCCAACAACTGCCACCATATCTCCTTCCTGAAATATATAATCCGCTTTGGGATTGGGTTGAATTGAATTATCACGTATAACCGCCACAATAGATGCGCCTGTCCCGGTGCGAACTGCGGCATCTTTAATGCTTCTGTCTACAAGGGGAGAGCCGTGTGGAAGAGTGACCCATGAAATTTCCAGTATATTTTTTATATTATCAAGTTTTGCCAGAATCTGCTGATCATAATTCGATTTATATATTGGAGCATAAAGCCTTTGCCTTACGGAATCAGTATACTGCTGGATTACATTCACAGGGATTTCAAGATGAACCAGTGCCTGTCTTGCAATTTCAAGACCGGCTTCCATCTCAGGGAGTACAGCCATATACACGCCGCTTTCATATAATGCCTGAGTTTGTTCAACACCGTCGGCTCTTGCAATAATATGCAATTTCGGCTTAATACGATGTGCCTGTTTTACAATGGATTGGGCTGTAATAACTGAAGGAGTGGTAATAAGCAAAAGCCTGGCTGATTCTATTTTTGATACCCTGAGGACCGTGGGCTGACTCATATCGCCATAGATCACAGGATATTTCGCATTTTTGCATTCGATCATTCGCTGGTGATTAAGTTCAATAATCACAAAAGGGAGATTGAGTCTGGTCAGGACATGAGCTATGTGCTGTCCGACCCTTCCGCCTCCGGCAATGATAACATGATCTTTAAATCCGGAAGGAGGTATGTTTTCCATCTGAAATGGTTCATATTCAAACAGACGTTTTTTAAATTTATACAGAGGTGTTGCCATTGCTGAAGCAAATGGGGTAAGAACCATGCTGAGTACAGATATGGCAAGGATAAGAGAATACATGCTTGCGTCAATTGCATTAGTTTTCAGACCTAAGCGCGCAAGAACAAAAGAGAATTCGCCTACCTGAAACAGACCGAGGCCCACTGCAATGGGTATAATATTGGTGTAACGGAACAGGATGGAGAGCAGGTAAAAAATTATACCCTTGAAGATTCCGATGATCAGAACCAGCGAGAGAATTTTGCCCCAGTTATGGATCAGAAATACCGGATCGAGGAGCATGCCGACCGTTGTAAAAAACAGAAGGCCGAATATGTCCCTGAGTGGAATAATATCACTCAATGCCTGATAGCCATAGTCCGATTCACTGAGAACCATTCCCGCAACAAAGGCACCGAAGGCAAATGAGAGCCCGAACAGATATGTTGCATAGCCAATGCCAAGGCCTATTGCTGTTATGCACAGGATAAAAAGTTCCCTGGAGTTCCATCTGGCTACATGTTCCAGCAGGCGTGGCAGAAGTTTTGCGCCCAGAAAAAACATTAATCCGAGGAATATTGCAGACTTGATTACGGCAATGGCCAGGAGGGAAAGTCCTGTTTTAGGGTTGCTCAACTGAGGCAGGATTATCATCATAGGTATGACAGCCAGATCCTGTATAATCAGCATGCCTATCATTACCCGGCTTGAAAGTGTCCCGACAAACCCCCTGCTCATAAGTGTCTTCAGTGTGACCATTGTGCTGGAAAGAGAAATCAAGGCCCCTAACCACAATGAACTCATCGAGGACCAGCCGAGATATTTCCCGAGACAAAAGCCAAAGCCAATGCTGAGGATAATCTGAATGGGAGTTCCGATCAGGGCAATATTTCTTACCGGTTTTAACTCACTGATGGAAAATTCCAGGCCAAGAGCAAAGAGAAGTAGGGCAACCCCAATTTCAGCCAGTAGTTCAATTTCATGAATATCGCCAACTGTGATTCCGCCCACGTAGGGTCCAACGATAATCCCTGCAAATATATACCCCAGGATCAATGGCTGCCTGAGTCTTTGTGCAATTAGAGCGCCAATCAGGGCTGCTACCATGATAATTACAATATCTGCGGCTACACCCATATATGAAACCTCACATCAATAAACGCCTGACTGTCCTTATATATACAGCCGGTTAATATAATCCGGTCACTATACAATGGCTCCCCGGAAACGTGCTCCAGGCTTTCAATTCGAGTGAAACGAGAAATCTTAGGGTCGCAACATGATAAAAAGATAACATTTCTCCCTGTAGTCGAAATGACATATTCGTAGAATTTTATTTATTACAGGACTATCAATATAACACATACGTTTCCATTAGACTATGGTGAAGGTATATAGCCGAAATATTTCGGGATGAACATTATAATACCTTCCCAGTATGTGCAGATGATCAATACTGCAATGGATGCCATAAGAAACGGGATTATGGCGCGGGAGAGTTTTTCAAGGCTCGTTTGTCCTATGGAGGCGGCAACAAAAAGACAAACTCCCACAGGGGGTGTGGTAAGCCCGATAACAAGATTCAGGACAAGGATAACTCCGAAGTGCAGCGGGTCAACGCCGATTTTTATCATAAGCGGCAGCAGGACAGGGGCAAGTATGATGAGCGATGCGGTCAGCTCCATGAAGGTGCCGATAATGAGCAGGATCATATTCATCAGCAGAAGGATGACTATTTTATTTTCCGTTAATGAAAGAATCGTCCCGGTTACCATCTGGGGCACTTCCTCGCTGGCAAGGACCCATGAAAAGATACTGGCCGTGCCTATCACCAGCATGACAAGGGAACTGGTTGCACCTGTCTTAATCAGAATTCCGGGAAGATCCCTCAGATGGATGTCCCGGTAAACAAAGAGACCTATAAAGAGGGCATAAAAAACAGCAATGCAGGAGCTTTCAGTTGGTGTGAATATTCCGGTCAGGATGCCGCCAAGTATGATAATTGGCATTAAAAGAACAAGCGCAGCATCAATTACTACCTTTAATGCTTCTCTTGAAGAAATTCTTTTGCTGCCGGAATAACCCCGTTTGCGGGCATAATACCATACAACCCCCATCTGAAAAACCCCGAGGAGTATACCGGGGATAAATCCTGCAAGGAAAAGGGATGCAATAGATACCTCGCCCAGGACGCCGTAAATTATAAAAGGGATGGAGGGGGGTATGATTGGTCCTATGGTTGAAGACGTGGCTGTAACTGCTGATGCGAAATCACCGTCATATCCGTCCTTTTTCATGGCCGGGATAAGGATTGAACCTACGGCGCTTGTATCTGCAACTGCTGCTCCCGTAATGCCGGCAAAGATCATGCTGATGACCACATTAATATAGGCCAGTCCTCCCCTGAAAGAGCCCACCAGTAAATTGCAGAATCTCAAAAGCCGTTCTGTCATGCCTCCTGCACTCATAATATTGCCGGCCAGGATAAAGAAGGGTACGGCCATAAGTACCGGCGAATCCATCCCTGTAAAGATACGCTGTGATACCAGAATAAGCGGGGTTTCTCTCTGGATAATCAGGGCAACTAACGGGGTCAGTCCCAGAATAAAGGCAATTGGAACCCCTATTACCAGGAAAAATGCAAAAGAAATTATGAGGGCGGCAACTACCATGAGCTTTATTAACCTTTAAAGACAGGATTCCTGATTTTCAACTGTATTGGTTTGCCGGTGTAATATAAAGCTGATTATGTGAATCAGCATTACCAGAGAACCCACAGGCAGTGCCAGATATGGTACAGCCATGGGGATACGCAGGGCAGGGCTTATCTGGGAACTCGTAACGAGAACAAGCTTAAATCCTCCAAAGGTCATAACCCCGAGAATCAGGGCAACTGATATATGCGCTGCAAAGGTCAGGACCCCTGCAAGTCTTTGAGGGAAGTGTTCAAGAAAAAAGGTGACGGCAATATGCTGTTTTCTCTTAAGTGCTATTGCCGCACCCAGAAGAGATGCCCAGATGAGGCAGTAACGGGCGAATTCTTCAGTCCAGAAAAGAGGGAGCTGAAGAATATAGCGAAAAAGAACCTGCATGAAGACAGCGACCGCCATGGCGGAAAGCACAAGAATAAGGCCTATTTCGCATACCCTGTTCAGGCAGTCACTTATTCTGGACATATTGATTTCCGGATCATTTGATTTGCATTAAAAGGGCAGGGCGCCCGTAGAAATTATTAATACAACCGCATGTTTCAGATGAAGAAAGAGCTTTAGTGCTTGGCCCTGATCTTTTCGACAATCCCTTTCCATCCGGGGTATTTCTCATAGAACATTTTATACACAGGGTTCATGGCTTCAATGAATACAGCTTTATCCACAGTGTCAACAACCATGCCCCGGACCTTGATTTCTTCAAGCTGCCTGGCCTCACTGTCACGGATCAGTTTTCTTTCAAATTTTGCTGCCTTGACGGCTGCTTCGAGAAAGAGCTTCTGCCATTCAGGTTTGAGCTTCATGAATTTTTTGAGGCTCATGCTCAGTGGGGCAGGAGAATAGAAATGGCCGGTAAGGGAAAGGTATTTCTGGACTTCGCTCAGTTTATAGGCATAAATAATGGCGATGGGGTTTTCCTGACCGTCAATTACCTTTGTCTGCAAAGATGTATACACCTCACCCCAGCTCATGGGAACGGCCTGGGCTCCCAGTTCGCGGACCGATGCGAGATGAACAGGATTTTCCATTGTCCGGAATTTAAGTCCCTTGAAATCTTCTGGTTTTAAAAGGGGTTTTCTGGAATTTGTAAAGTTTCTGAACCCGTTTTCAAAAAATGCCAGGCCCTTGATATCTGCAGATTGAAGATCGTCAAGCAGTTCACGGCCGATTGGTCCGTCAAGGATCCTGTCTACAAAAGTGTGATCTATGAACAGAAAAGGCAGGTCGACGACCCCCATGTTGGGACTGAAATTTGAGACCGGGCCCGTTGCAGTTACGGCCATATCAATTGTGCCTATCTGCATGCCCTCAAGGAGTTCCCTCTCGCCCTTACCGAGCTGCCCGCCGGCATATACCTTGACGACTATTTCTCCCCCGGTTCCTTCGCTGATCAACCGGGCAAATTCCTGGGCGCCTGCTGAATAGGCGTGCTGGGGAGGGGTTACCGTGGCCAGCTTGAGAACCGTTTTGGCCTGAGCCTGTATCGCGGCTATGAATGTAAGAACAAAAAAAACAAATACGAATAATAGAGCAAAACGCTTCATGGCTTTCCCTCCTGAGTATTAAATAAACAGCACTTCAAGATTAATTTTGCTGCCTAAATCTGAGCATATCTGTTAATTTTCATTTACTATGGCAATGTTGGCCATGGTTTCATTATCCATCTGACCTATGTCTATCATCACCTTTTTTGGCCCTTTTTCAGCCATGAACATCATGTGGTCGTTCTGCTTTGTTTCCATGACTATCTTCCAGCCGCTGTTTTTGGCCTTGTCCCTGTAATATGTGTAAACTTCATTTAGCTGGGCATTGCCGCACTTCAAAATGGTTATCAGGTTGGCGCCCGAATTGATTACCTGTACAACCTCGCTGTCTGGATACTGCGGAAATTCAGAAGCGATTTCATCAGGGTAATTAACACCTGCAATAGAAAGTCCTGCTGTAATTAAAAAGAATACAAAGGCCGAAACTGCGATAGAAAGTTTTTTCATGTGTTGTTCTCCTATGATTTTTTTAATAATAATATTTTTTTGTAAAAAGCACTTGATAATAAAAAATTAACTTATAATACGCAAGGCAATATAGGGAACGAGGTTAAAAAGAAATATACAAATTTTAAAAAATGCCATGCCTGTATAGTGAATAGTATCAAAGGTCTCAGCCGGGATCTTGAACCATCTTGCATGCATCCGGTAAATAAAGTCATGGGCCAGAGTGAAAAACAGGAACCAGAACAGCAGCAATCCGATGTCTATCACCGAACACCATGCCAGAGTACTGCGGATTATTTCGAGTGTCATCTTACCTGTCTCCTATATTCTGCAAATTAAATGAGCATATGGGTTTTTTGGCCTCAGTGGAGAGACCTTTGCAAAACTCATGTGCACCTCAGGTGCAATCGTTATTTGTCCCAGCCAAAGGCTGGTAAACCAACCAAAGGCTGGTAAACCAACCAAAGGCTGGTAAAATTCCGGATCCTCCCTCCTCTTTCCTGTCATTTCGACCCTGGGGAGAAATTTTGCTTTTATTCAGTGTTCATTTCTGTTATGGCGGATTCAAGATTTCTCGTCGCTATGTTCCTCGAAATGACAAATTCTAAAGGTCTCGTGGAATTCAAACCTGAAGCCCATATATTAATATACGTGAAGCCGTAAACAAATACATATTGTTTTTGTTATATAAGCAGTGCCTGTTCAATATCCCCAATCAGGTCGTCAGGGTGTTCAATCCCTACGGAAAGCCGCATCAGGTTGTCTGAAATCCCTATCCTTTTGCGTACTTCAGGAGATACCTTCGCGTGAGATGTAGTGGCTGGATCGCAGATTGATGTTTCAACTCCTCCCAGGCTGACCCCGGGTTTTATCAGCTTCAATCTTTTCATAAATGTCTTTGCGTTCATAAGGCCGGGATCAATTTCAAAAGAAAGCATTGCACCGAATCCGGTCATCTGTTTTTTTGCTATGTCATGACCCGGGTGATTTTTCAATCCCGGGTAGTTAACACGACTTATATTCGGGTTGTTTTCAAGATGATCAGCTATAACGCCGGCATTCTGTGTCTGGCGTTCGACACGCAGTGCAAGCGTCATGAGGCTTCTTTCCAGAAGGTAGCATGTCTGGGCGTTCATGTTTCCGCCAAGGCTCAAGGCTGTTTTCCTGATGCGCTCGGCAAGCTGGGCGCTGGTTATTACTGCGCCGCAACTGAGATCACTGTGCCCTCCCAGGTATTTGGTTCCGCTGTGAGTAACAATATCTATACCAAGGGTGATCGGGGTCTGGTTGATGGGGCTGGCAAAGGTATTGTCGATTACAGTAATTGCTCCGGCGTTTTTTGCGATCCCGGAAACCTCTTGAATATCGATGATATTCAGCAATGGGTTGGTTGGGGTTTCAATATAAATAACCCTGGTCTTTGGAGTCAGGGCCTCTGCAATCTTTTCTGCTTTGAGTGCAGCAAGGGAGTATGCAATCCCGAGGTCTTCAAAATGTGAAGTTATAAACGCATGGGTGCCGCCATAAAGTTCATCCTGAATAACCGCATGATCTCCTGCCTTCAGGAATGACAGCATGACTGTTGAAATAGCAGCCATGCCGGAGCTGAAAAGGATGGCAGACTCTCCTCCCTCAAGGGCCGAAAGCTTTTGAGCAACAGCCTCCTGATTGGGAGTATTAAAGTATCTTGGATAAACAGTAGCATCTCTGTCAATATAATCATAAACAGTGGATGTAAAAATCGGCGTATTGATCCCTCCGGTGAGAGGATCAGAGTACCCTCCGGCATGAACACATTTTGTTTCGATTTTCATTTGGGATCCCTCTATATGTGTAATATGTATATCATGAAGCTATCTCAAAGCGTCCAATTCTGGATTGTCGAGAATTCGGCCCTTGAATTCGGGAGCAGAAACTGAAACCTGGACCCCGCATGTAACAGCGGGATCCAAGTTGAAACTGCCTCTTTTTATGGATTTTAACTTAACTTGTGTATTATGACACATCAGGGATATGATGTAACTATTTTTTGTATTCAGGTCTTCTTTTCTCAAGAAAGGCGGAGATGCCTTCCTTTGCAGCATCTGTACATGCTATTTCACCGAATCCCCTGTAACCGATCTCAAGGGCCTCGGAAAGGGTTTCAGCAGAAGTACCTGCCGCTATAGTTTTTGCCACAATAGAAACCGCCTCTTTGCTCAAAGGCTGTTTGCCGGCCACAGGCTGATCAGGAATTTTTATCTCGGGTATGTCGATTTTTCCATCGGGAATTCTTTTTATCTTTCCCTCAAGAGCCTTGACCTGTTCCACTGCCACCTTTATCAGATTAAGATAGGTATCGGTTGACCTGCTTATCATTCCGATATCCAATGCCTCTTTAGCATTGATAGACCTTGCCAGGCAGAGCATCTCGTGAAAAAGGGCGGCGCCTTCAGGCCATTTTCTGTAAGGTACAACAACTCCGCCGATTCCGGGCGATATGCCGAGTGTTATCTCAGGAAACTGAAATCTTGCATTTTCTGTTGCCACTATGTCATGGCACCTGATAGCCACCTCCAGTCCGCCGCCAAGGGCCATGCCGTTTATTGCGGCCACAACAGGCTTCTCCATTTTATCCATAAAGAGCTGGACCCTGGCGCATGCCTTGGCATATTCAACCGATGCCTCCATATTGCCGAGCATCTGAGGGAAGCGGCCGATGTCAGCTCCTGCCGAAAATGCACTGTTTCCGTAACCTGTAATGACAAATCCCTTTACATCCGGATTGTCAATATCTTCCTTAAGTGATGAAAGGATTTCGTCTGTTATTTCGTCGTTCAGGGCATTCATGGCCTGGGGCCTGCGAATAGTGATGATCCTGACACCGTCCATTTCATCCTTTAATACAAAACGCTTGAAATCCTGGTACACGGGCAGGGATTCTCTGGGCTGAGGAAACCCTGGCCTTTCATCGCCGAATTTCTTCATGATCCTGCTGACTTCAGATTCACCGATATCCCGCATTACATCGAACGGACCTTTTCTGAAACCCAGTGCAATCTGACAGCCGAAATTGAGATCTTCCTTTGTGCCTATCCCTCTGTCAATAATATCAAATGACTGTGAAAAAAAGATCCCGAGCAGCCTGTCTCTTATCGTTTGCTTTAGATTTTCAGGAATATCAACAGGGCTTCCGGGTTTGTGGGTGACCCATTTGTCAACCGAATTAAGTATTGATGCAGGCTGGTAATGAAGGCCTTCCTCCATCTGGAGCGTATTAGTCTCGAAAACAATTGGATTGCCGTTTGCCATATTCAGGACAAAGAATGGACCTGCATAAACAAATTCCTCGGCAACTTTGTCTATCTGGCTTGCAGTAGCCTGACTCAGAAGAAACGCAGCTTCGTTGCACCAGTTATCAAATATACGGTCCAGTTCAAAACAGATGGCATTATCTGTAATGATTGGCGCCTTGCCGGTGTTTGAAAAAAACCAGAACAGGTAATCAATGACCTCACGGCTTGCCATCTCCCAGTTGATTACCTCTACGGGAAGGCTGCGCCATGCCGGAGCGAAAAAGTGTGTGACTGTTGTTCTTTCAGGATGTTTCATTTTAAGAAATAACCTGTCAGCAGGAATAGAGCTTGTATTTGAGGTAATAACTGCATCCTGGCTGACTATCTTCTCTATGGTATCAAATATTTTCTGTTTCAGAGGAATGTTTTCCGTTGCGGCTTCGATAACCAGATCGCAGTCCCTGATCTGACCATAGTCGGTCGTATAGGTTATGTTGTCGAGGATAGCCTTTGCCTGATCAGGTGTCATCTTTTTTCTATCAAGCGCCTTCTGAGCATATCCGGCAAATCTTTTTTCAGCACTCTGAAGCGGTTTTTCTACTACGTCAACAAGATACAGCTTTATGTCAGGAAGGGCACTTTTGAGGTAATATCCGATATCAGGCCCTATGGTACCCGCTCCGATAATGGCTACTTGTTTTGGAAGAGGGCGGTTTGGTCTTATAAGTAAAGGGTTGAATGATGAGGTGTATAATTTTTTTCCATGTTCCATAATTTTCCTCCATTTTTTCCATTAACAGTTGGTAACTACTCAGGGGCAAAGTAGCAAAGGCACAGAGGAACAAAGAGAAACTAAAAACATATAGGGATATTGTGGAAGATTATTGGTGGAAGCGAAATCGCTTTATTTCTGCATGTAAAATAGGTCTTCCAGTCTCTGTGCCTTTTCTGCTTTGCCCCTTTGAGCCTAAGCAGTTACATCTTTTTAACAAAACACACTAATTGCTGACAGCTAAAGGCTGACCGCACAGGCCGAATAATTTCCTTGAATAAAATTTGTATACTGTACACAAGAAATTTGTCAAGGCAAAACATGTTCCCGAGTAACATGGGAGGAAAAGATATAATGTTTCTGAGCTTGAATTCTCTTCTTTTTTTTGCGGCGGAAGCAATTTTTTGGGGCTAACGGAGGTAGCCCTGAAAACGGCTGAAGGTAAACCGCGAATCTGCAAGCCAAATTGAGTGGAAACAAGCAGCATGAAAACTTTTTTCGACCTTTCTCTGCTTTTGTGTTGACAATTCAGAAGCGAGTTAGTAAGTACAATATTATTCTAATAGGGAGAATAGTGCCTAAATAAACAAGACTCTGTGGCGGAATATTAACTTCGTAAACAGAAGTAGAATCACATATGTCTCTATGATGAGATATTAAATGATATCTTCCCGGCACGACAATTTTACCAACAACCATTGGCTCATCAGGTTGCATACAATAAGTAAATTGAATGCAACTTTTAAACCTACATTATTCTTTTCCATATTCAAACAAATATTGCGAATAATCCATCAGAAAACATTAACACAAGACAGAATAATACTATTGCGTAGCGATTCAAGGGCGTAAGCATTTAATGTGGCTTCTTATAAATAGAAATCTTAATGAAGGAGGCTATCATGGGTAGAAGGATTTTTAGCTGGGCTTTGGTTTTGTTTATGGCAATCACGATCATTGGCGCGAGCGCAATGGTATCCGCCTGGGCGGGAAAAAAGGATGCCCCGATTATCGTTGGTGCTCCTGTTCCTCGGGCCAGTGCATACGGCCAGAATGGTGAACGGGGAATGATTCTGGCCGCAGAAGAGATTAATGCGGCAGGCGGGATCAACGTCGGGGGAGTCATGCGTCCCCTCAAACTTGAAATAATTGATAGCCGCGATGAGGAACCCGGTGTGCCTACTAGTGAAGTCCTCCTGGCAGTAGAAAAACTGATCCTTCAGAAAAAGGCGGATGTTATAGCAGGTGGACCGTGCATGTCTGAATGCGGAATGGCGGCCATGGATATTTATGCAAGGTATAAGACAATAGACATTGTAAGCATTGGCTGCTACACGCCGAGCTGGGACAACAAATTCGCCGAAAACCCTGGGAAGTATAAATATTCTTTTCGAGAAAGTGGCAGCGTAAAGTGGTACATTAAAGAGGCCATTGACCTGTTGCAGAAGATCAAGAACGAGCATGGCTTTAATAAGATGTTTATCTCCATAGACGATAGCCTGATGTGCCGCAAGGCAGCAGGAATCGTGGAAGGGCTTGCCAAGAAAAATGGTTGGGAGATTGTCGGGACAGACAAACATCCCATCGGCACCACGGATTACTCCTTGGCCTTGGGTGAATGCAAGAAATCCGGGGCACAGGTCTTGTTTATGTGGGCCTATTCGCCGGAGACATCTATACTTCTGAAACAGTGGGCAGACATGGAAGTACCGGCCATACCCATAGGGTTCATCGGTGCAGCCGAGGACCCTGGATTCTGGGGGGCGACCAAAGGAAAGGGCGCTTATACCATTGTTACCCTTTCGGAGACAGGCAATGTCCCGACCAATGTCACGCCGAAAGCCATGCAGTTTTATAATGCATTTGAAACAAGGTGGGGAGTCCCTCCTCGAAGCACCGGATGCGTGAGCGCCTATGAGGCCATTTATGTATTGAAAGATGCCATTGAAAGGGCAGGAACCCTCGATAAAGAGGCCTTGATCACTGCATTGGAAAAGACCAATCTTCCTGCGGTTCGCGGGACGATTCGTTTTGATAAGAATCATCAGATCGTCTACGGCTATGACCCGAAGACCAGTGTGTTGGGATGCTGGGCCCAATGGCAGGATGGTAAGAGGGTGTGTGTCTTTCCGGAGGCCGCAGCAACCGGCAAGATAGAGATGCCGCCCTGGTTGAAGAAGTAATATAAATCGGAAAAAAAGCAGGTACGCCCCCTCGCAAGAGAAGGGCGTGCCTTAACTCTTGGCTCTTTAGTATCTTTATTTTTACATTGAAAACTTGGTCCTCTGGGCCAGGCTTTTTATCGAAACTATGGACATACTGATATACGGCACTGTTAACAGCATCATATTCGCTCTGATTGCCGTCGGCTTTAGTTTAGTCTATGGTGTGAGCAGGATACCCAACTTTGCCCATGGCTCCATATATGTCTTGGCAGGTTTTTTGACCTGGAGCTTTATCAATGACCTGAAAATGAATTATGCCCTTGCTGTTCTCATATCCCTTGCCATCGCCTCGATTATCGGTCTTATCATCTATCGCTTTATACTCATACGACTGAGAGGGCTGCCGACTTCGGAGATAATAGCCTCCTTTGCGGTCAGCCTGATCATCTTAGAAGGCCTGCGTATGCAGGGAATTGCCGGGTTTAAAGGCTTCATCGGTCCTTTCTATGTGCTTCAACCGTTTATAGGAGGCAAGATGAACATATTCGGCGTGTTTGTGGACTATCAGCGACTTATCATTATTGCTGGCGGCGTGGTGGTTATAACTTTTATATGGCTCTTTACCCACTATACGAAAACCGGGTTGTCGCTCAGGGCTATTGCCCAGGACGAGCGGGCGGCCATGATGCTTGGCGTAAATTCAGATCGCATGGCAATGGTTTCCCTTTCAATCGGTTCCGCCTTAGCCGGCTTAGCCGCCGTGTTAATCCTCCCTCTCGGAAACATTGCTGCCGAACAGGGATACCGGGTCCTGGTCTATGCGCTTGCGGTATGCATTATCGGCGGTCTCGGAAGCTGGGCAGGAACCATCTTAGCATCTTTTGCCCTCGGCTTTTCCATGATCACAAGCACGGCCGTGTTCGGTGCCCTGTGGGAGAACGTGGTTTTGATAGGGACAATAATACTTATACTGCTGTTTAAGCCTTCAGGTCTGATGGGAAAACAAAAAGAGTTGGAAGAGAGGGTCTAAGTGACTGAAAAAGAGAGACGCAAGAAGAGGTTTGACAGAAGCGTTAAGGTTCGGTGCGAGGGACTCTATGCCATTTCTTCGTGGCGCGAGATGGGCTTTCTGGCCATGCCGAGAATCCTCTTGATCTTAGGACTCCTTATCCTTCCAATCACGCTGGACATGTATTGGCAAAGGGTACTCTGTATCGCGGGCATTTATGCGCTGTTAGCCCTGAGTTTTGATTTTTTGGCCGAATATGTGGGATTGGTCTGTCTTGGTGGCGCAATGTTCATTGGCTTTGGAGGGTATACTTCGGGTGTTCTGAATGCCTACTTTGGATGGTCACCAATTGTGACGATCCCCATTGCCACCTTGGGCGGGGCGGTTATGAGCACCTTAGTCCTTATCCCCTGCCTTCGATTGCGGGGCATCTACTTCGCCATTGTAAGCTTTATGCTCCCCCTGTTTTCGGTCTATATAATTACCGCAGTAGGCATTTTCGGAAGCACAGAAGGGATCAGCGCCCTTGATACCCTTCCGAATATATGGGTCGAACAGTATGTTATCATAGGGGCAATTATTGTAGCCCTGTTTGGAATCAGGAGATTGGTAAATGAGGATATCGGTCTGATTTTCCGTGGGATAAAGGATAATGACCAGGCCGTGAGGGCATCCGGTATAAGCATAACCGCATACCGAATCAAGGCCGTGTTCATTGCATCGCTAATAGGTTCTTTTGCAGGGGCCTATCTCAGCCATCTTTACGGTTGGCTGGGACTGTCCCTTTTTGCCATGGATTTCTCTATCCTGCCGATTGCCGCGTGTGTCATGGGAGGAATGGGGACCTTAGTGGGTCCGGTAATAGGGGCAATCATCCTGACCCCCATGTCCGAGGCGCTTCGCGGTTTTGGGCAGCTTCGGGTAGTCCTCTATTGTCTTGTGCTCATCGGTTTCATCCTTTACAAGCCCGAAGGGTTAATGAACTACCTCGAACGTAAGTACCATCAGTTTGAGCGCTGGGAAGTGGTATAGGAATGGAAAAAGAACCTGTACTACAGGTCAATGGCCTATCCAAGGCATTCGGTGGGGTTCAGGCCGTACTCGATGTCGATTTTACCCTGTTTAAAGGCGAGATCTTGGGCATCATCGGCCCCAACGGGGCCGGGAAAACCACGCTGGTTAACCTTGTTACCGGCTTTGTTAAACCCGATGCCGGCAGCGTTTTGTTTAAGGGAAAAAATATCAAGGGGTTACAGCCTCACAAGATCGCCAACCTTGGTCTTGTTAGGACTTTTCAGGTAATGAGACCATATCATAGCCTGGCCGCTTTTAAAAACCTTATTGTTCCATTGAACTCGCCCCGTGTTCGACGAACCAGCGGGGGGAAATTGGGGGACACGGATTTAGTGGCTATCGATATCCTTGAACAGATCGGTTTTGAGCGGGATGCCCGTGTTCCTTATAAAATCGCGAGTTCTCTCCCTCTGGGATATCTCAAACGTCTTGAATTAGCGAGATGCATTGCTCTGAGACCGGAAGTCATCTTGTGCGACGAGGTTTTCTCCGGCCTAAGCATGTCCGAAATTGCGAGCATGATTCCGCTCCTTGAAAAGCTGCAGATGGAAGGGATAACCATAATGATGATTGAACATCGTCTAAGAGAGCTTTTCAGGTTGGCCGACAGGGTGGTTGTTATAAATTTTGGAAAAAAAATTGCCGAAGGGATTCCGAAAGAGGTCATGGAAAGGGAAGACGTGAAAGCCGCCTATCTCGGAACAGGGAAACGAAAATGACACTGCTGGAAATAAAGGATCTTATGGTATTTTACGAAAATGCCATAGCGATCAACAATGTTAACCTGAAATGCCAAAAGGGAGAGATCGTAGGGGTATTCGGGGCGAACAGCGCCGGTAAATCCACTCTCATGTACACAATTTCAGGGATAACCCTAGATCTACAGAAAAAGGAAAGAATGAGAGGTGGACAGAGGATAACTCTGCTCGGAAATATCTACTATGATGATGTTGATATTATCGGCATGGAGCCGAGCAAGCGTGCCAGACAAGGGCTTATACTCTGCCCTGAGAGACGCAGGATCTTCCAGGAAAGCAGTGTAATGGAAAACCTGAAAATCGGTGGCATCCTTGCCACTAAAGAGCAAGCAAAGAATACCCTTGAATATGTATTCAATCTTTTTCCGGCCCTTATCAAGCTGAAAAGAAGGGAAGGGGGATTCCTGAGCGGAGGAGAACAACAGATGCTTGCCATTGGAAGGGCCTTAATGGCCCAGCCGAAGATGTTGCTGTTGGATGAACCCCTGCTCGGACTGACTCCGGTGATGGAGGAGATGCTCATCGAGGCAATCGAAGACATCAATAAGAAGACTGGAATAACCGTGCTTATCACCGAGCAATATGCCAGGCCGATCCTCCCCATAATACACAACGGCTATGTGCTCGAAAACGGGGGCGTTGTTCTGGAAGGCAGTTCCGAGGAGCTAATGGACAACCCGGACGTAAAATCGGCCTACTTTGGGATGTAAGTTTCGAAAAAATAATTTTTTCTTCGCGACTTCAGCGTCTCGATCGAAGCGAGCGGTTAAAAAAAAACGATCTTAAATTACATGTAACAGGTCTAAACCTATGCCATTACCCAATGAGTTAGTCATCACGGGTTTTCACAGGGCATGTGAAAAGTATCCTGATAGAACTGCTGTCATATACTTAGGAGAAAAGTTTTCCTATAGCAGGCTGAGTGAACTGATTGACAGGTTTGCCGACGCATTATATGACCTGGGGGTCAGGGATAATGATAAGGTTATGATCTATATACCGAATTGCCCCCAGTTCCTTATCGGGTATTTAGGCGCCCAGCAGATCGGGGCCGTACCGGTTCCTGTTTCTCCAATTTACACTCCCCACGAGATAAGATATCTCATCAACGATGCCGGTGCTGAGACCGTCCTTTGCCAGGATACCAATTTCAGGTATATCAAAGAAGTCTTTTCCGATACCTGTCTAAAGAGGGCAATAGTCACAAACTATGTTGATCTCATTCCATTGTATAAGCGGGTCTTCGGTTTCCTGTTTGACAAGGTGCCGAACGGTGTTATTGAAAAGGGTGAAAGTATATTCTCGTTTAAAAGCCTGATCTGCAGGAAGTTCCCAAAGGCCCCGCGAGCGGATATCAACCCCGATGAGCACCTCAGTTATATCCTTTATACAGGAGGGACTACTGGGTTTCCAAAAGGGTGTATTGCCACCCACTCGGGTATGGTATCCTTTGTAAACGAGATCAGGGACATAGGAAAAGACCATATCCTTGACGGTGAAGAGATTTTCATCATGGTGAACCCTCTTTTTCACCAGTTGGCTCAGGGTATAATTCTGGGTATGGTCCTGACCAAAGGGAATACCGCGGTGTTGATGCCCATACCACAAGTGGATGCTATTCTGGATGCCATACGGAGACATAAAGGAACATTATTTTTAGGTGCACCAGCCCTTTACAGAATGATCCTGGAAAATGACAGATTGGACCTGTTTGATTTGAGTTCACTGAAGTACTGTTGGAGCGGCGGGGATGTCTTACCTTTGGAGGTATATAACCGCTGGAAAATGAAGTTTAATCTCCCGATATACCAGGTATATGGCTCGACAGAGGTGGGTTTCACCGCCATGAGCCCTCTGGACAGGGAGCCCGTTCCCGGCAGTGTCGGCATGCCGCTCCCCTCAAGAAAAACCATGATTGTAGACCCGGAGTCTTTGGAGCCGGTTCCGCCCGGCACACCCGGAGAATTGCTGGTAACTTCCGAATTTATCTCCAAGTGCTACTGGAATAAGCCCGAGGAAACCGCGGCCTCGTATGTGGAGATAGAAGGCACTGTCTGGTATCGAATGAAAGACTATGTCCGGAGGGACAGCGACGGGCAGCTTTTCTATGTGGACAGGAGTGCGGACGTCATAAAACACAAAGGTTACAGAGTTTCATGCTCTGAAATCGAGGCGATACTCCAGGACAATCCTGCCGTAGTAGGGGCATGTGTGGTAGGGGTCCCAGACACAAATGTGGGTGAACGGATAAAGGCAATCGTCGTTCTCAAGGAGGACGTGAGGGGAGTAAGTGGAACCGAGTTGACAAAATGGTGCAGAGAAAGGCTTGCATCCTATAAAGTCCCGCAGTATGTAGAATTCAGGGACATGCTTCCGAAATCCAAGGTGGGAAAACTTCTCAGAAGAGAGATAAGGGATGAGGAACGCCGGCGAACCTCCGAGGGAAAGGGTTGATTACTATCTGGGTAGCCAGGTCTTTAGACATTGTGAGCATTGGCTGCTACACGCGGATCTGGGACAAAAAAGTCGCCAAGAATACTATAGAAGTAGAAACATAGGAGAAAGGGACAGACGAATAATGCTGCATAGCCCTGAAAAGACCACATTGGGGTAATAGGTCACATAAGTTTATAAGATTCTTATTCTATGAAAAAACAGGTTGTTATCGTTGAAAATCTCACCCCTATTTCATTGCAAATACTTGGTCGAATACACGAGTTTACTGCCAAAACCTATAATCTTATGTCCCCCTATGCCCTTCCTTTTGCACGTAACCTGAAAGTCTTTCTAATGTCATGTCAAACTTGATATGTCGTAATATGTAAGGTATAATTTCTTCATAATCACACAAGGAGACCTGGTTATGAAGAGATACATTGTGACGCTTACCAAAGATGAACGTGAATTTCTGAGGAGTCTCGTGACAAAGGGGAACCATAAATCACAGAAGATTCTCAACGCATTGATTTTGCTTGATTGCGACTCGGGTGAATTTCAAACAAACCGTTCAACCAATGAAGAAATTGCGCGGGTCCTGAACATAAGCATGAAAAAGATTGACCGGGTAAAGAAACGGTTTGTTGAAGAAGGATTTGACTACGCGCTCGACAAGCGAAAGGCGGATCGTGTGTATGCCAAAAAGGCAGATGGCGATTTTGAAGCCCATTTGGTTGCATTAAGCTGCAGTGACCCACCGGAAGGTTTTTCCCGGTGGTCTTTACGGTTACTGGCAGATAAAGCAGTCGAGCTTAACTATATTGACAGTATTTCTCATGAAGCGGTTCGACGCATTTTAAAAAAAACGAGCTCAAGCCGTGGCGGCAGAAAGGATGGGTAATCCCGCCGGAGCACACTGGCAGTTTTGTCGCCCATATGGAAAAGGTTCTCGATGTTTACAAGCGCCCCTATGATCGACGCAATCCTGTCGTATGCATGGACGAATCGCCGAAGCAGTTAATCGGGGAAACACGATGTCCTCTTCCGGCATCACCGGGACAGCCGGTGCGCCATGATTATGAGTATCGTCGTTGTGGCACATGTAATATTTATCTTGCGTGCGAACCCCTGGCAGGTACACGCATATTGACAATCACCGAAAGAAAAACAAATGTGATTGGGCGTTCTTTTTGGAAGAACTGGCCGGACACTACAAAGATGCCGAGAAAATAACGTTGGTGATGGATAATCTTAATACGCATGAACCCGGCGCTCTGTATGAAATCTTCCCGCCTGAGGCGGCAAAAGCATTATGGGATCGTTTCGATTTTGTGTATACCCCGAAACATGGAAGCTGGTTGAATATGGCCGAAATAGAATTGAATGTGCTCACCGGGCAATGTCTGAATAGGAGAATCGACGATATAAATGTCGTCAGAAAAGAAGTGCGGACATGGCAAACATTCAGGAACAACAAAGATGCCAAGGTGAATTGGCAGTTTACTACCAAAGATGCCCGGATAAAACTATCACGTCTCTACCCGACACTCGAGAGTTGTCGTGACACTAGTGCCTTTTTGAGCGGTTTTTCCACTACGTCAACGAGATACAGTTTTACGTCCGGCATAGCGCTTTTAAGTTAATAGCCGATGTCAGGCCCTATGGTACCCGCTCCGATCGTGGCCACCTGTTTCGGAAGAGGGTGGTTTGGTCTTATAAGTAAGGGGTCTTTTGATGATACGTACAAGTTTTGTTTCTGATTCATAATCTCCTCCCTAAAAGCTGATCCGTTACGGGGGCATACGGGCGCAAGTGTAAAAACCATGAAATGAAAGTACTTTATTCAATTATTCCTTGACTATAGACCTGTATACTGTATACATTGTTTTTGTAAAGGCAAATGTTGCTGACATAAAGCGAAGAAATAAATTCACATATCGAATTTTTAAAGACAGAATAAAGAATGACGGCCTGTAAAAAAATCTTGACAATTAATTATTGTATACAGTATACATTGTTCTGCGTAGATTAGAACCGAAAATAGTCAGAGATAAGATAACCGTCTGAAAATAAAAGTATTAGCTATTTTGAAAAATGGATTAAAGGTGTAAAGGGGCGATTTTAGATTAGTCACTGGTGGCTTTTTTTTGAGCTGCAAACATTTTTTTCACATAATTGATGAAAAGGAGGGTTTATAGATGGCCAAGGTGTTATTTGAATGGGATTATTCATCATACCCGGGGGCAAAAGCGTACCCTAATCTATTCCAACCGATTCAGATAGGCAATCTCATCGTTCCGAATCGGATAAAGTATGCAGCCACTGAGGATAATCTAAATGATCATAACGGCTTTATCACTGATGCTGATGTGGCCTATATGGGATCACGGGCTAAAGGTGTGGTTGGAGGCCTCTGTTTTATGCAGGGCGTGTATATGGATGAAAAAAGACAGGGCCAGGGTTATGTTGGCCAGGCCGCATGCTGGGACGATAAGTACGTACCGGGCCTGAAAAGGATCGCTGATGCTATCCACGGAGAAAGGGCTATTGCAGGCTTTCAGCTTATGGATTGCGGACGTGTTGGTGCGGTTGAAGTTGATTCAGGACATGCTCCTTCCACTGTTCCGCAGCGTCTGAGGATCTTCAAGCCAATGTTTGAGATGACCAATCAGGAAGTAAAGGAGATGGTAAAGCAGCATGTTGATTCCGCAAGAAGGGGTATTGAAGCGGGCTTTGACATCATAGAGATATCAGGAATTGTGGGATATCTGATTTCAAATTTTCTGTCAAGCTACACAAACCGGAGAACAGATGAATATGGCGGAGATATAAGGGGAAGATGCCAGGCCATGGTAGAGATTATCCAGGGAGTAAAAGAGGTATGCGGCCCTGATATCCCGGTAGGCATCAGGCTGTGTTCGGATGAGCTTCTGGATGATGTAAAGGGAAATACTCCTGACGAATCAATGATGACATACAAAATTGCAGAGGAGGCAGGAGCTGATTACATAAGCTGTACACTTGGATGGCAGGAATCAATATACCCGGTGATAAGCAGGGATATTCCGCAGGGGAACTGGCTGCATCTCGCAAAAAGGGCAAAAGAAAACGTAAAGATACCCATACAGATGGCATACAGACTTTTTACACCGGATAAACCAAATAAGGCAATTGGCGACGGCGAACTTGATATGTGGGAGATGTGCCGTTCAATGATTGCTGATCCTCAAATGCCCAAGAAGGTACTGGAAGGAAGGGAGGATGAGATAAGGCATTGTGTGGCGTGCAATCTGTGCCTTGCAAGGCTGTTCCGTGATGCGCCGATGACCTGCTACATAAATCCTCTGTGTGCGCACGAACACGATGAAAGGTATTATCCCCAGCAGGTTCAGGAAAGTGACAAAAAGGAAGTGATGATAGTGGGTGGAGGTCCGGCAGGGCTGGAGTGTGCATATGTTGCTGCGAAAAGGGGGCATGAGGTTCACGTATACGAAAAGAGAGATGAGCTTGGAGGTACCATTCTGGAGGCCTCTCGCGCACCTTATGGTGATGAAGAGCTTATGACCTGCCCGAGATATCAGAAAAGGATGTGTGAACTTGCTGGAGTTAACTTTCATCTTGGTACCGAGGTGACTGATGAGCTTATACAGGATGTCCTTCCGGATACCGTTGTCATTGCTACAGGTCCGGTTTATTCAGAAATTAAAGCAAAAGGCGGTGACAGTAAAAACGTGGTTAATGTCCTTGATGTCCTGAGCGGCAAGGTAACTGTTGGCGAAAATGTGGTAATCTGGGGTAACAGAAAACCCGGGATAGGTGCTGCACTTTTTCTGGCAAAACAGGGTAAAAAAGTGACCATTATCGGTAAGGAAAAGAGCGCCGGATTCGATATCAATCCTTCATTCAAGTGGAGATACATGATTTATATGAAGCAGAGCGGCGTTACGGCGTATAACGACTGCGATATCGAGGAAATCAATGATGGTGAAATCATAGTAAAAACCTACGATGGATACCGACTGCCGGTAAAATGCGATACCATAGTAATTTCTGAGCGTGAGGCGAACGAAAGCCTGAAGAGCATTGTTCAGGAAGAAGGTATTGAATTTTTTGTTATCGGAGATGCGCTGGTCCCGAGGAATTTGTCGAGTGCGGTGCATGACGGATATCGAATCGGTCTTAGGATCTAAGGAGGAGGTCAAAAATGCCAGTTAATGCTGAAAAAGAGATAAGTAACTTATGGAGGACTCTACATGGCGCACAGTCTGAAATCTGTAATACCTTCTACAGGTGGAGGGATGTTGCAATTGAGTTTGCCGGTCCCGGAGTCGAGCCGCTTGATGTTGCCCTGAAGGCATCTGAAATGATGGGTAAGGATATAGGAAAAAATCTCCTGCCTCGTCTGAACTGGTTGAAAGGAGAAGAGGGTTTTTTATTGAACCTGGGAAAGGCAATAGCCGGGATCTGGAATACCGAGGGTGGAATTGCTTTTGCCGAAAAAGGTGAAAACCCAGGAGAGGTATTCATAAAATGCACCAGATGTCCCTGGCCAAGCGCTGCTAAACAATTCGGCGTACCCATGGAAGAGGTTGCCCTGAGCAGAGAGAGGCTTTTTCAGACAATTCTTGAGGATGTTAATGTCTTTTTTAACATCAATCTTAAGATTGAAATGCTTAAGGCCATCCCCAGAGGTGAGGGCTTGTATTTGTTTAAACTTTATAAAGCGAACTAAATAAAGGGAGTTAAAGATGGCTGCTCAGATAGATCCAGAAAAATGTACAATGTGTGGAGGAGATATTCAGCCTCTGTGTGTTGAGGCTTGCCCTGATTTGGCAATACGGGTGCAGGACGGCAGAGTTGTAGTTACAGAATTTATCTGTGAAGACTGCAATGAATGCGGGTGTGTCTGTCCCGATCGTGCGATAAGTGTACCCCTTGAAAAAGTAACCTTCTAACTCTTTGGCGGTTGGAGATTGGATGCCTGCTATATCAGTTTGTGGCCTGAATGGTCTCGGGCTTATTCTGATGTGGACGGCACCAATCGACAATCGTCAACAGAACCATGGAGATGAACATGAAAGTAAACAAGATAGATCATATATGTATTGCTGTAAAAAATCTTGAGAATGCCAGGAAGATCTGGGAACCCCTGCTGGGTAAAACAGGTCCTGATGATGCCTATATCGATGAACCTGAAAAGATTAATGTGGCGAGATACTGGATTGGAGAAATTGGTTTTGAATTAATGGAGTCGACCACTCCGGACGGAGATGTTGCAAAGTATATCGAAAAAAACGGCGAAGGTGTGATGATCATCAGCTTTAATGTTGACAGCACAAGAGAGGCCGTAAATGAATTGAAGTCAAAGGATTATCCCTTCATACCGGATTCAAGAGGTGAGACTGCGAGACCATTCCGGGATTGCGAGTTTGCCTTTATACATCCAAAGAAGCTGAATAGTGTCCTGACAGAAATAATTGACTACAAATGGGAAGAATTTAAGAACAGGTAATGTGCTGGAAGTTGAGTGGCAAACAGGTATTTGATGTTTGCAGTTGCTCTGTCCCGGTGCCACTCAACTCAATAAATAATATCATACTTGCAGGGCCTTAAAGTATTCTGATAGCTGTGGCATGTTCCATGGGAAAAAAATTCAAGACTTTTGAAATATATCTGGTGCATGTTGATCCGGATAAATGTGACGGGTGTGAAGAATGCGTAAAATTCTGTCCTGTCGATGTCTTTGATATGTCCCAAAAAGCCTATCCTGTCAGGCCTCAGAACTGTCTGGGGTGTGGCACCTGCGTTGCCGTTTGTAAATCCAGGGCTATTATAATTACTGAAATTTGATTGGAAAAATGAAGTATTGGCTGCCTGTCCAGTTAAATCAGGCGGATCTTTGACTTTCCGAATTCCGTCATTATCGAGGTAAGTCTATGAGTGAATCAATACTGGTTATCGGTGGAGGGATTGCTGGAATAAACTGTGCCCTGAATGCGGCCAGGTATGGAACAAAGGTCTATCTGATAGATGATACGCCAAGCATAGGGGGAATGATGGCGAGGCTGGATAAAACCTTTCCCACAAATGATTGTTCCATATGTATTGAGGCCCCTCAAATGTATGAAGTCGATAATGAACCCAACATAGAAATCCTCACCAATACTGAGGTAAGGAAGGTGAAAAAGGTTGAAGGCGGGTTCAATGTCAGGCTTGTAAAAAAGGCAAAATTCATTGACGAAGAAAAATGTACCGGCTGCGGTGCGTGTATTGAGGCCTGCCCTGTAAGCATTCCTGATGAGATGGATGGTAAAATAGGCGGCACAAGGAAGCTGATCTATATGGCCTTTCCCCAGGCTGTTCCGAACAAGGCTGTTCTGGACCCTGAATGCAGATACGGCAGGATGCGTGAGAACGGGAGCTGTGTGGGTGGATGTGTTGTGGATTGCAGCCAGTGCAGGGAATGTCCGATCGCCCTGTGTGTTAAAGCGTGCCAGAACGAAGGCAAGGACGCAGTACGTCTGTGGCAGTCAAATCAGAACCTTAACATTGATGTTAAAAGCATAGTTGTTGCCTCAGGTATCCTTTCTGCACAAGCACCTGACGGATTGTACGGATATAATCAGTATGGCAATGTAATAACAAATCTGCAGTTTGAAAGACTTATGAATGCCGGAGGTCCGACAGCCGGACAGATTATCAGGCCATCGGATCAGAAGCATGCAAAAAAGATCGGCTGGATTCAATGTGCGGGCAGGGGATTGACTAGAGGTGTCCCTTACTGCTCAAAGGTATGCTGTATGATAGCCGCAAAGCAGGTTATCATAACCAAAGAGCACGATTCTTCTGTTGAGACCACGATATTTTATAATGATCTCAAGGCATATGGAAAGGGTTTCTGGGGTTTCTATCAGAAAGCAGTTGAAAACGGAGTAAGATATGTAAAAGCCAGACCTTATGATGCATTTGAAGATCCTGAAACAAAAAATATTACACTAAGATATGAAAGTCTCGAAACCGGAAAGATTGTTCAGGAGGAATTTGAGCTCCTTGTCCTTTCAACCGGCCTTATAGCAAGTGACAGGAATGAAAGGCTTGCAAAGTTGCTTAATATCGAGCTTGATGAACTGGGATTTTTTAAGGAGAAATCGCCTTTGCTGGCCCCTCTTGAGACAAATGTTGAAGGAATATATCTCTGCGGTGGAGCCACAGGTCCGATAGATATATCAGAATCAGTTGTTCAGGCATGTGCTGCGAGCATGAAGGCAGTTTTACATTAACTTTTGAAACGGCTCAGGAGAACATTTCTGAAAACAGTTAAAAAAATCAAGAACAATGCATCTAAAGAAAAGTTAAACAGTTGGGAGACATTCAATGAGTGAAGATGTCAGGGTAGGTGTTTTTGTCTGTGACTGCGGCTCTAATATAGCAGGTGTAGTGAATGTTCCTGAGGTAGTGGAGTATTCAAAGGGGCTGAAGCATGTCGTATTTGCAGATGAAGGCAAGTGGTCATGTTCGGTGGATGCACTCTCGTCAATGCAGGAGTCTATAAAGGAGCACAACATCAACAGGGTTGTGATTGCCTCCTGTACCCCCAGGACTCACGAACCCCTTTTCAAGGCTACAGTAAAAGAGGCCGGGTTAAATCCATACCTGCTTGAATTCGTAAGCATAAGAGAACAGGTCTCATGGGTACATATGAATGAGCCCGAAGCAGCTACTCAAAAGGCAAAGGACCTTGTGAAGATGGGTGTGGCCAAGGCCAGTCTCCTGGAAGAGGGTGAAGAGATCAGGCTCCCTGTCGGCAGGGACTGTATGATTATTGGCGGAGGAATGGCCGGCATGAATGCTGCCCTGAATATTGCTGAGCAGGGCTTTAATGCGGTCATTGTGGAAAAAGGAACATCACTCGGAGGCTTACTCAACAGGATATCCACAATTTCCCATGGAAAAGAAGAAATCAGCGCCTCTGAACTTTTAAACGCAAAGGCTGAACTAGTAGAAGCACATCCCAACATAAAGGTTTACACCAGCGCAGAGATAGAGTCCGTTAAAGGCTATATTGGGAATTACAAGGTTGTACTCAAGGGAAACGGCAACGGATCAGGCGAGGCCTTTGATGCTTCAACAATTATTGTTGCAACAGGAATGAAAGAGATTGAGCCTGCTGGCCAGTTTGAATATGGAAATGATCCCCGCGTGGTAACTCAGCTCCAGCTTGAGGCAAAATTAAAAAACCATGAATTCGATGGAATAAGAAATGTAGTCATGGTCAATTGTGTAAATTCCAGGAATGAAACACGTGGATGCTGCAATATCGGATGCCCTGTTTCTGTCAAGAACGCACTGGCTGTAAAGGCGATCGATAAAGATATTGATGTTTATATACTGTACCGTGATTTGAGCATGATCAAGCAGGAAGGGGAAGACCTTGAAAAGGCAAAGGCGGCCGGAATAAAGTTCATAAGATTCCCTGACGAGCAGTATCCTGATGTAAAAATTGAAGATGGTAAGTTGAATGTAAAGGTTTATGACCTGCTTCTCGGAAGAGAGTTTACAATGCCGTCGGATCTGGTCGTGCTTACTACAGGATTTTTGGGAGACGATACCGTAGATCAGATTAAAGGGCACCTCAAGGTTTCGTCAAATGCGGATGGTTTTTTTCAGGAAAGGCATGTCAAGCTAGGGCCTCTTGATTTCCCGGCTGACGGCATTTCTCTCTGCGGGTGTGCAAAGTCTCCCAAGACATTCAAGGAAAGCTGTGAGGAAGGCATTGGTGCAGCAATGAGGGTATCAATTCCTATGAACAACGGGTTTATCGAGGCTGAGGGAATAGTTGCGGACATAGACCTTACAGACTGCAATGCCTGTGGCCTCTGCTATAAAAGGTGCCCCTATAATGCAATAGAACTGGATGAAGACAAAAATCCAAGGGTGATAAAGGCTCTGTGCAAAGGATGTGGTCTCTGCGCTGCGGACTGTCCAAAGGAATGTATATCGATTGTCCATTACAGCGATGAACAGATCTCTGCACAGGTTGAAGCAGCCCTGGAAGAAAATCCGGAGAAAAAGATTATCGCCTTTGTCTGCCACTGGTGTGCGCTGGGCGGAGTGGATATGGCAGGAGTCAGCAGGCTCCAGTACCCCACTAACGCCAGGCTAATAAGAGTTATGTGTTCGGCCCGTGTTTCAATTAAGATGGTGGAACAGGCCTTTAAGCTTGGTGCGGCCGGTGTGCTGGTAGCAGGATGTGAGTTCCCGACCTGCCATTATATAACAGGCAATTATGCAGCCGAAACAAGGTTGAAGCGGGCTAAAAAGAAGCTGGCCAGGGACGGTTATGATCCGGAAAAACTCTGGAATGTATGGTGCTCGGCAGCGGACGGGCCGAAGTTCGCGAAAACCATGAGGGATATGGTAAAAGCACTTGAGCTTGAATAAGGGGTTATAAAATATGGATAATAACATGCCTTCAAGTGATATGTTCGGTGATGTCAGCATGTTCAGGACATGTGAACAATGCGGATATTGCAGCTCTGCGTGTCCTGTCACAGGTGTAAATGATTATAATGTCAGACGAATAATCAGGCATATAGAGCTTGGATTGATTGATGATATCGCTAATACTCCTTTTCCGTGGTTTTGCACAACATGCGGCAGGTGTGAGAGTGCGTGCCCTAACGGTATAGCAATACTTGATATAATCAGACCCCTGCGCAAAATGGCCCCTGATGAATTTGTACCGGATGGCCCTCCATGTATTGACGCCTGCCCGGCAAAGATAAATATTCCAGGATACCTGCGGCTGATTGCAGAAGGAAAGCCTGAAGAGGCTTATGCCCTGATTCTGGAAAAAGTCCCTTTTCCGGGGATTCTGGGCAGGGTATGCACACATCCCTGCGAAGAGTTATGCAGGAGGGGAGAGGTAAATGAGTCTGTTTCAATTTGTGCATTGAAAAGGTTTGCGGCAGACAGGGCAGGAGACATATTCAGTAAAGCAGTAAAACCAGGTGATGATACAGGTCGAAAGGTTGCAGTTATCGGGGCAGGCCCTGCCGGGCTGAGTGTAGCTTTTTTTCTGAGAAAGAAAGGCCATCAGGTAACGATTTTTGAAGCAAATTCAAAGCCTGGTGGAATGATGAGGTTCGGGATTCCCTATTACAGGTTGCCTGAACAGGTGCTTGACAGGGAAATTGATCAAATTTTGGGCCTTGGGATTGAGCTGAAGACAGGTATGAAACTGGGCAGGGATTTTAATATTAATTACTTGAAGAATGAGGGCTATGATGCTGTTTTTCTTGGATTAGGAGCACAGCTCAGCAGAAAGATAGAACTCGAAGGTTCCATGTCTGACAATGTTTTGTGGGGGATTGATTTTCTGAAAGATATCAGTGAAGGAAAAGAAATATCCCTTAAAGAAAATGTCCTTGTTGTGGGCGGTGGAAATGTGGCTGTTGATGTGGCACTTACTGCGCTAAGAGTTGGCGCCGGCAAGGTGACGATGGCCTGTCTTGAAAGCATGGAAGAGATGCCTGCCAACCCGTGGGAGGTGGAAATGGCATTGGAAGAAGGTGTGGAAGTTTTACCTTCATGGGGACCTAAGAGGATAATCTGCAACAATGGAAATGTAACCGGAGTGGAGCTCGTCAGGTGTACTTCGGTATTTGATGGAAGCGGTAATTTCTGTCCGGCTTTTGACGAAACAACAGAGACTCTTGATATTGATCAGGTCATACTGGCTATAGGACAGACCACCGATTTTTCCTTTATTGATGATAAAACACCATTAAATATTGAAAAGGATCTTATAGCAGTCGGCAACCGGAATCAGGAGACAAGTATTCCAGGTGTATTTGCAGGCGGAGATGCCGCTGAAGGGCCGGGCGCCATTATTGATGCTGTTGCTGCGGGTCAGAGGGCAGCAGGTGCTATTGACAAATTCCTTGGCGGTGATGGAATTCTCTTTAAATCCAAAGCTCCAGATACGGCATCCGTGATGGGGGAGGAGTATACAGGAAAAAGAGAACAGGGTTTTGCAGATCTTTCGAGGGTACAGATACCGGTCCTGCCGGTACAGGAAAGGCGGAACAGCTTTGCAGAGGTTGATCTGTGTTTTGATGATGAGCAGGCAAAAATAGAGGCGCACAGGTGCCTGCAATGCGACCTCGAACTGCTTCTGGCAAAAGAGGCAGAAAACTGAGATAAATCAGTAAGTGATCACACCAGACACATTTATTCCGTCATTGTCTTCCAGGCAAAACGTGTCAGGAAACTTTCAGATATATTTCCTTCCATTTCTTTGAACAGACCCAGGGGCACCATAAAAAATAGAATACTTTTGTTTCAGCTCCCTGGAATCATTCTTTAATAAGATCAGGCACGATCATCCACTCTATGCCCCATCGGCCTTCGTATTCAATAAGACATACCACTCCGGCGTTCTGAAATTTAACTACTTCACACTCGGGGTCTCCGGCGACAAGAAGCCCGGTCAGACGGCTCAGGAAAGGAAGGTGTCCCACCAGCATCAATGATCCTGAATATCCTTTCAGTTCATCTGCCAGACGGCTGACATCGTCCTTTGGATTGAGGCCGGAGGTCGATCTGAACCCCTTTGATGGAGAGAGATGTCCGGCAAATATCTCTGCAGTCTGTTCGGCGCGTCTCTTGCCGCTGTGCAGGATCTCGGTGATTTTTACTCCTGATATGGACAGCCATTTTGCCACTTTTTCGGCCGATTCTATACCTGTAATGTTCAAAGACCGTTCCGGATCCTCTGCTTCGGTCCTGGCCTGACCATGCTGCACTAATAAAAGTTCCATAAAACCCTCCGTTTCTCAAGGATTAATCTAATCATGCATTGATTTGCCTATGTATCTGGGACAGTTGTACCTTGTTTAATCCTCTACTTCACTGTATGGTTGCTACATGTTCTTCTTCTTTTTTTAGTGTTTTATAATGCAGATATAAAAGTAAATGCCCCTGCCGGGCGCCTATTTTTCCCTGACATGAAAGACCTCATCAAAGCTGTATGACCTGAAGGTCGCATAGGGGGCTTCCAGAATCTTATTAACCAGGTCTTCTTTGGCAAGAGCAAATGAAGCGCTGTCAGGATATCCTATAAAACTGTATTCCGTGATGCCGCTGTACTGTTCTGTTCTGGCTGCTGCCCTCAGAATTTCGATCATCTGTTCAGTTTGAATTGTCTGCCCTGTATTCCGGAATTCGGTTATCTTGTTGAGCATAGCCCTGTAACGGTAATTATCCGCTTCAATTGATGCATGATAACTTCCCGGAGCAAGGGCTTCGGGATTGAAGCCCTGGTATTTGAAAAAGGTATTGGTAGTCAGGATATCATCTTGCTCGAAGGGCTCTATGAATTCAGGATTCCTTGTTTCTCCTCCGTACGAATCGACTTCAAAAGTCAGAGACGGATAATCTTCAGATATGAGATACCTCCCTGATACGGCTGTATTAAAACCCCCGGTTCGTGTGGTGGATGTTGAATTCCAGTAGTTCCATGCTTCCTGTGGGGTAGAGCTTGTTTCAAGGGTTTCTCTGTATAACAGATCATAGTCGAGCATGTCTGTTTTATCCCAGTCAGGCCGTGAAAGAACACTGTGTGGGGCCATAACAAGACCCGATACATTCATGCCCATATCGGCTCCTATAAAGCCCGGCCAGTTTATCCCGATGAAACGCTGAATGTCAGGAGATTCAGGTTCAACAGCGACTATCAAGAGATCATTGACAGTGATCTTGCGGTAATCGTTTTCGCCGTCCATGTTTTTTCCATGTATCACGCCTCCATCAAGCTCTGAATTTGAGGTGTTCTCACCCCACAAAACAGCGCTGGAGCAGGATAATGTCTGTATGTTCGGAGAAGGGCCAAAGATCAGTGTATTCGCCAGAAAATAAAAGGAATTGATCCCCGCAAGGTCATCTATATTCAGGTCCCGTTCAAGACGAAAGCTGTAGGCCCCTTGGCCAGAATCATGCATGCCTGTCAATAAGGCATCCAGCTCATTTGAATACCTGTCAAAAAGTCCTCCCATATGAGCTTTTACTGAAGGGATGAAGCTGTTTTCATAGTATGCGGTGCTGCCGCAATATTGCTCAATTACAACAAAATTAAGCCAGTCAAGGATCTGCTGTGCACAGAGACAACCCATCGCGTAGGCCCTGTCTTCCGGTTTACCCCATAAATGCAGCACATGGTTTCCCTTCATCGTTTTAAGCGCTCCGCCTCCTTCAGTCAGATAAATCTGTGATTCATTGAAAGGTACAGGCTGATACAAAACAATATCTGTATTCCCGGTGGTTTTTCCCTGTTCCACTTTGACGGGAGCATGCTTCAGGTTGGATGATGTCTGATACCAGCCCACAGGATCAGTGCAAGGCCTCCGCCAAAAATTGAAAAGCCAACAAAGGTGGCAGACACCATTATAGATTATTCCCTCCGGGGCGTAGGCCCCCATGGGCCGGAGGCGAATTCGCAGGTCCCTTCGTCAGATGAATATCTCTATTACGATGTTGAATATCCTGATGTCTCGATAGCCTAATCTAAATTACTCAATTGAGGCAAAGGGAGAATTACGCCTAAATTCATAGGGATTTTCGGCGAGTTACGTGAAAGTATCAATAGACAGTCTCAACAGTTGACACCTTTTGTTTTTCCATTCCTATGTCTTTTGGTGAGACGTATTTCATCCACAATATAAAGTATATAATTTTTGCCTTGACACAATGTTATTATTCATATAATATTTATAGGATAAAGTAAGTTCTTATCATCTCATCCTCATCTCATCTTGCATGCTACCGAAATGTTGCATGTCCCTTATTGGAAGCATTTATTTTTACCATCAATATCGGCTTCAAGTAAAAGTCAAAATAAAATGTCCTCTAATCAACTGATTTTATAAGTTAATTCATTGTATAAGAACATAGGATTTATATAACAATTGTTTAGATATTATCCAATAACACATTTCCACTATGCATCTCTAAGATAGCACTGTATAATAAAAACAATGCATACCTTCACAAATATCAATAATATCAATATATTGACACCACCAAATCCCTGCCTTTTTTATGGTATGTTATTTGCGTTATCCTGAATACAATCGATTAATAATATTACGAACAATTCATGTACATCACACAGAGTTATGCTTTGCATGATAATTGTCTTTGGAGATAGGCAAATTTTATTTGTCTAAGCTAAAGGCAAAGGGAGTGATCCGTTAAACCTAGCCCCTTGGATTCTGGATGGATGCTTTAACCAGCTTGGAGGAACTGGCGAATCTATTTCATAACCTAATATTTTAAAAAACAGGAGGTTTAGAAAATGAAAAAAATTGCTAATGTTAAAATCGGAGTGATAGGTCCACTTTTGGGGATAACGATTATGGCCCTGGCGCTGTTCTGTTTCCTGTTGGTTACAGGGAAAAATTAACTAAGATCATCAATTTGCTGAGATAACAGTATGTTGTGAGCATATTGGGATGGCGGCATAGTTCTTGCTTATTTTCAAACGGGTTGAAGTTTCACATTAAATAAACAAAAATTTTTTCATAAAAAGGAGGAGAGATGCTCAAGAAACTTATGGGAGGCAATCTTTATCTAATTGGGTTGTTTATTACATTGGCGTTCTTTGTATCAATCCCTGGGATCGGTATTAGCCCGTCAAACGCGGCCAGGGAAGTTGCCGACATTGTCCTTTATAACGGAAAGATTCTGACAGTGGATAAAAAGTTCACCATTGCCCAGGCCGTTGCAATAAATAAGGACAGGATCATTGCCGTGGGGACAAGCAAACAGATTCTCGCCCTTGAAAAAAAGGGTAAGACAGAGCGGGTAAATCTGAAGGGAAAGACGGTTGTTCCCGGCCTTATCGAGAGCCACGCGCATTTGCAGGAAGCGGCTGAAAGCGACTATCTGGAGAAATTGCCAACGCCGGATTCCGTCGATACACTCCTGAAATATGTTGCCGAAAAGGTGAAAACGCTAAAGGAAGGAGAGTGGATCGTCTTCGAGAAGACCTTTCCCACCCGCTTCAAAGAACTGCGCTTTCCTACCTTGGAGGAGCTAAACGAAGTGGCCCCGAAGAACCCAATCGTCATTGATGGCTTGTACGCAGGCCAGGCAAATTCGTACGCAATGAAGATCGCAGGGGTCGACAAGAATACCCCGCAGCCGAAGGTCGGCGTGATAGTCAAGGACCCCGCTACGGGGGAACTGACGGGGCGTTTCCTCCGCTGCCAGGAACTGATTCTGAAACACTACCCCGGAATGAGGAAGTTGACCCATGAAGATCGCATGGATGCGATAAGGAAACTCGTCGCCAGGTACAATCAGCTTGGTTTTACCTCCGTCATCGAGGGGTTAACCCATGAGAACGGCATCGCGGCTTACAATGAATTGTACAACCGTGGCGAACTCGGGGTCAGGATGACATACACCTGCGCGCCGGATATCGTCAAGAAGTCCAAGGAAGAAATCATAAATCAGGTGAAGGCAATGCAGCAACTGGTCAAGACGCCTGACACCTGGGGAAAGATAGGCCATGTGAAATCTTTTATTGACGGCGGTATTTTGACCGGTACTGCCCGGATGCGGGAACCTTACGGAGCCAAGGGTCCCCTGCATAAAAAGGTGTACGGGCACAAGGATTCTGATTTCAAGGGAGTTGTGATCTTTGATCAGGCCACATATGACAAGCTGGCTGAGGTCGCGTACGAACTGAACATCCCGATGACCGCACACTGTGTGGGGGATGGGGCGCTGGACGTTCTTCTGGGTGCCTATAAGAAGGTCGATGCCGTCCATTCCATCAAAGGTCGCCGGTTTGCCGTGACCCATGGCGATTTTACCCCTGAGGACTCGTTGCAATGGATGGCCGACCACGGGGTTGTGGTCATTGGCCAGGTCGCATGGTTGTACAAGGACGGCGCCCTCCTGTCTCAGGTCTTGACGGAGAGGACGATAAAGACATTCTATCCATTCAAGACTATGGAACGTCTCGGTGTTGTTACCAGCGGGGGAAGCGACCTAATGATCAAATGGGACCCTGTAAAGGCGGTGAACCCATATCATCCGTGGTTGGCCATGCATACCATTGTGACGAGGCAGGTCGAGAACGACGGTGTATTGGTGCCTGAAGAGCGTATCTCCCGCGAATCTGCGCTCAGGCAGTATACGATAAACGGCGCGTACGTTTCCTTCTCAGAAGGTTTTAAGGGAAGCATAGAGGTGGGTAAGGCGGCAGACCTTGCTGTCCTTAATAAGGATTACCTGACATGTCCCGTTGACGAGATAAAGGAGATCTATTCTTTGCGCACGATTGTTGGGGGAAAGACCGTCCATATGACGCGTGAATAACGGTAAAGATGTCTGCAATAAGCATCACCGTCTTAATTTCTATAAAGATCAAAATTACTTAATAGAAAGGAGGTCTTTGATTTTTCTCAGATATTTAAAAATACTAATTTCAATCGGCTGAATTTCCTGGTTGGCATCCCTGGACAATTGACCTGAGACATTTTGTATATTATTAGAATATTGTGGGTTTGTCAGGTTGTTTTTTTATTTTCCTCTGCAGTTGTTCTCCCTCAATGTAAGCTAATCAGCACGTGGATTACTTACAGCTTTACTTTCAGTATTATTTGGAGTATAGGCTGTTGGGTATTTCTCATTTCAGATTCAATAAGGAAAGCCCATGGCCGAAAACTCTGCTGTTTACCGCCCTCGTAACCCTAATTTATCTCAATATTATCAGTGTGTTGAAGATCATTTTGAGAAGCTTGAGCAGGTCTATGATGAGCGGTTTTCAAGACAGTACGGATTTTTTCGGCCCTATGTGAAACAGGTAATTTACCGGTATCTTGACTGCGGTATCCTCCATAATGGCTTTGCACGGGTAAGATGTAGTGATTGCGGCCATGAATATTTGCTTGCATTTTCTTGCAAGCGCCGCCATTTCTGTCCATCCTGCCATCAGAAGCGGGTCATAGAATTTGGTGAGTGGCTTTGTGAGGATGTCCTCAAGTCAGTCCCCCACCGGCATTTTGTTTTCAGCATACCTAAATTTCTTCGCCGATATTTTCTTTATGACAGAAAACTGCTCTCTGATCTGAGTCGTTGCGGATGGGAATCCTTGAAGGATTTTTTCACAGCAGTGGTCCCGGAAAAGGACTCCGTGCCAGGGGCTGTTATAGCTGTACAGACATTCGGTGATTTCCTTGGATTTCACCCACATCTGCATATCTTGGGCACTGATGGATGTTTCTACGGAGATGGGATGTTCAGGGTGTCACCGCTTTTTGAGTTGAAACATCTTGAAGATATATTCAAGCATAAGGTGTTTAAAATGCTCCTTTCCAATGAAAAGATCACACCGGAACTGGTAGACATGCATAAGACCTGGCGCCATTCGGGATTCAATGTATTCTGTAGTCCAAGGATACAGCCAGGTGATGAGCAGGCCATGGAGAACATTGCCAGATATATAGTACGCGCCTCTTTCTCACAAGAGAGAATGACCTATGTGCGGGACGAGTCAAAAGTCATCTATCAATCAAAAGATGGCAAGGAAGAAAAAACATTCGATGCTCTAAAATGGCTGGCTGCCATGTGTTCTCATGTGCCAAACAAGGGAGAACAGATGGTCAGATATTATGGCTATTATAGTAATGTCAGCCGTGGAAAAAGAAAGATACAGGACAAGGATGACGCCATCCCTTCCATCCTGGAACCGCAAGGCTCATTCAGGGAGTCCCGGAAAAACTGGGCCAGATTGATTCAGAAGATATATGAGATCGATCCGCTGACATGCCCTAAATGCTCAGGGGCCATGAAAGTAATAAGCGTGATAGAAAATGAGGATGTAATAAAGAAAATACTGAAGCATCTTGGGTTATGGGAAAAAGGTGCAAGGCCTCCGCCAAAAATTTGGGGTCGCCTATGAGAAAGTAAGTCAAGAAAAAACATCTCTCCATTAACAAGAAAATCAC
>DAINAR010000004.1:0-122901 GCA_036733345.1 Deltaproteobacteria bacterium
ACTGGCTTACAAACGCTGTATATGACCCTGTTACACAAACAGCAGAATATAAGGCCTGTGCGTGCAGAATAGACAAGCTTTAATGAATATTGGGTCCTTTACCTGTGATGAGTTTCTAGAAAAAATACGAACCGTTCACGGTAGCACTGCACCTGGGGTAGTCCTGGGAGGAATTATGCTTGATTATGCACGCAGGCATCTTCCCGAAGGATGTATTTTTGATGTTGTGTGTGAGACACGAAGCTGTCTTCCCGACTCAGTACAAATACTCACACCCTGCAGTCTTGGAAATGGATGGCTCAAGGTAATTCCATTAGGCCGTTTTGCCTTGAGCCTTTTCGACAAATACTCTGGTAAGGGTATTAGATGCTTTCTGGATCCTGCAAAAACCGTCAAATGGCCTGAAATCCATTCCTGGTTCCTTAAACTCAAACCAAAAAAAGATCAAGACCTTGAAGGGATACTCCAGGATATCAAGATGGCCTCTTTTTCCATATACGGCCTTCAGAATATCCTGGTAAAGGACTTTTTTAGAAAGAAGCAACAAAAAGGTGATATAGCCATCTGTCCTTCATGTCATGAGGCATACCCCGAAAAGGATGGAAATATCTGCCTGGGATGTCAGGCAATGGATCAGGATGCCTATTACCTGGCCAATAAGACCAAATATATTAATGATGATTTAGAATAATTCAAGTCTTTATTAGCCTGCAAATTTTTTCAAACTTAAGAAATACCTCAAGCTATGATCGCAAACTAAACTGCCTTTTACAGCTCACCTCTTTCTTTTGTTAGATAAGAATTACTCTAATTTCTGTATTGAATGAAGAAAGATATTTTGAAGAAAATATCAATAAAGCTTCTTACCTCTCGTATTCTATCTATGAGTTTATTTCAATTGAATTTATAGAAATGCTTATCCTGATATAGTTTTTTAAAGTACCAGAAAAACATATTTAAGAATGAAGGCTGTATTTTCAGTTAGGTATTTTACAATTAATTATGCTATAAAACTACGTATAATCTTTTTGTTAAAGTCGCCGAGCTTAATTTATCGAAACTTTAAAGGGGGATACTGATTGGCAAAAATATTTAGAGAAAAGGGGAAAAGCGGAAGAATTCACATAGAAAGCGGTTTGATGGGGGAATCACTTGTCAGCAAGGATTTGCTCAATAAAACTGAAGCCAAAGAATATTTCAGGATGCACCCTGAAATAAACGTCATGAAAATCGGGGGCCAGAGCATTATAGACCGGGGGGCAAAAGCAGTTTTGCCGATTGTCGATATTCTGCTGCAGGCCAAGGAAAAATACAAACTCATACTCATGACAGGAGGAGGAACAAGGGCCCGGCATGTTTACAATATCGGCATTGAGCTTGGTATGCCCACCGGTGTTCTATCCAAACTGGGCAATAAGGTTTCCTGGCAGAATGCAGAAATTATGAGTGTGCTCCTGGCCAAGCACGGGGGGATTAAGATCGACCAGGGGGATAACCTCGAGCAGTTGACCATGTTTTGTCAGCTGGGATATCTACCCATCACTTACGCCATTCCACCCTATGGTTTCTTTGAACATCCTGCTGAATTAGGCTCCATACCCCCTCACAGGACAGATTGCGGTGCCTTCCTGCTTGCGGAGAATATCGGAGCCCGCAGCCTGATTTTTCTGAAGGACGAAAAGGGGCTTTTCAACAAGGATCCAAAGAAGGTAAAAAAATCAGAGCGTAAGGACCTGATCCTCTATGATCGTATATCGGCAAAGGAACTCATGAAACTTGACCTCGACGATCTTATAATCGAGCGACCCATTCTTAACTTTCTTCAGAAGTCAAAGTGCCTGAAGGAACTTCAGATTGTGGACGCACTTCATCATCCGGAACACATACTGGACGCCCTTGAAGGAAAGCATGTGGGCACTATAATTTATAAGGAATAGAAGAGCATTTGCTGGAGGTGCTCAAAGACGGCTAATCACCGGCTTTTTCCTTTTTTTCAATCTCCAGGTAAACCACTTCCGCACCTGTTGCCCTGGCAATCTGGTCGAGCTCCTGCTTGCGGATATGTTTGGTGTAAATCTTTATATCTCCGCCACTGACACCAAGGACACGATAGCGCGGTTTTCTTTCACCCTTTTCAACCTTGCGTCTTTCTCGTACAAAAATCTTTGTAGACATGATATCTCCTTTCAATATAATAAAAATTAGCATATATATAATAAGATCTAATTTTTAATTAGAGTATATATCCTTAGAGGATATATGTCAAGGAGAAAAATGAATAAAAGGAAAACCAGCAACGGATTTCATTTACAGGGGAAGAGGGAACGCTATATCCAGCCTTCCATACTGATGGGGCTCTGCGACAAGCCCTCATACGGGTATGAGCTTATCCAGAATATTCAGAAATACGGATTTGTGGAGGGGCAGGCCCCGCCCGGCATGATCTATCGCCACCTGCGTCAACTGGAGGAAGAAGGCCTGGTTTCTTCCGAGTGGGAAACTGAAGGAGCCGGCCCGGCCAAAAGAATGTATTCGTTGACCGCTGAAGGACAGGAGGTTTTAGGGCTTTGGATCGGGTATATGGAAAAACAGGCGGAAAACCTTAAGAGCTTTATTGAACGATACAAAAACATGGAAAAGAGATCTAAATAATAAAGTCAGAGTTAAAACGATTATCACCTCCATCCCGGAAACCGTTATTGACCTCATTCTTTCGGTGAAATGAAAATATTTTTCAGTAGCAGCTTTGAGCTTTGAGCATGATCTGTTAGGAAAACATCTTTCCAGGATTAAGAATCCCGTTGGGATCATACATATCCTTTATTTTTTTCATCCAGACAAGGCTCTTCCCGTGCTCTAAATTCATAAATTTTTTTTTGCCTATGCCCACACCATGCTCACCAGTGGCTGTACCGCCCAGGGCAATTGCCTTCTTCACTATTCGTTCACTTATCTTATCAATTAAAGCCCATTCCTTATCATCTCCTGTCTTTCCCATAAATACAAGATGCAGGTTCCCATCACCTGCGTGACCAAAAGTATATCCGGGGATTCCGGCGTTCTGGGATTCGCCCCTGGCCATTGAAATAATCTCCGGGTATGCAGAAATCGGCACAGCAACATCAATAACAATATGAGAACACCCTGGATGATTCCGCCTTATCATCTCAGCCAGCTCATAGCGGGCAGTCAGAAGCTCTTCCCTCTCCTTTCTACTGATTCCCATTCTGAAATCATGGCTTCCGAGGTCCTCGCAGACATCCCGCGCAATTTCCATCAGGTGCTCTAACTGCCTGCTGCTTGGACCATGAAATTCTATGAATAGTGTCGGAGATACTTCCATTCCCAGAGCTTTTTCTTTATTTATGATCTTAATACATTCCGGGGCCAAAAGTTCCAATGAAGCCGGCTCAATGCCTGATCGCATGATTTCAAAGACAGCCTTTCCTGCTGTTTCAACATCCGAAAAATTTACTGTTGCTGTTGAAAATTCCTCAGGCCAACCCCTCAATCGAACTGTTGCCTCTACAACTATTCCAAGCGTTCCTTCAGAGCCGACGAAATTATTTATCAAATCATACCCGGATGAGGTCTTTGATGCCCTGCAGCCAATATCCAAAATCTCTCCGTCTGCAAGGACAACTTTAAGCCTTAAAATATTTGCCCTTGTAGACCCATATCGCACAGTCCTGATCCCGCTTGCATTATTTGCAATCATTCCGCCGATCGTAGCCCTTGCGCCAGGGTCAGGTGGAAAAAACAGTCCTTTATGCCTTAATTTTTCGTTCAGGTCCTGATAGACAACACCAGGCTCCAGATCAGCCTGAAAATCTGACTCTTTGATTTCTATTACTCTATTCATCAAAGAAAAATCCAGTACCAACCCGTTGAAAAGCGGAATCGGATTGCCCTCAAGGCTTGAACCTGACCCCCAGCCTGTAACAGGAAGCAGGTTGCTGTTGGCATATTTAAGTATTTCAGATACCTCCGACCTGTCAATCGGCCAGATTACGGCCTCCGGAAGACTTGGAGGATGCTGAGACTGATCTTTTGAATGAAGTTCGAGATTGGATATGCCTGTTGATATGCGCTCGGAACCCACAATAGATTCAATATCAATAATATGCCTTTCTTCAATCTTATTGAATTTCATTACCAACCTCCTTTTCTTATCACACGGAAAACATAAAACGCCTCATTCTTATATTCATGAGAAGTCCTATAGCTGCCATTGTTGTAATAAGGGATGACCCGCCATAGCTGAAAAGAGGAAGAGGAATTCCAACTACAGGCAAAAGGCCTGCGACCATTCCAACATTAATTACCACCTGCCAGAAGAGCATGGCAACAATGCCTATAGCCAGAATAGAACCGAATTTGTCTTTCGAGTTTTTTGCTATACTAAGTCCGCACAGAATCAAAAACAGATAGAGCAAAAGCAGGATTGCTGTACCGAAAAAACCCCATTCTTCAGCCAGTACCGAAAAGGCGAAATCAGTGTGCTGTTCCGGCAGGAAATTCAAGCGAGTCTGTGTGCCTTTCAAAAATCCCTTTCCCCAGAAAAGGCCTGAACCAATAGCTATTTTAGACTGATTGATATGGTATCCCGCACCCAAGGGGTCCATTTCAGGCCTTATAAATGTAAGGATACGTGCCTGCTGATATTCTTTAAGATTGAACCAGATTATCGGTGCAGCGGCAAAAGCTGAAACGACAAGAATCATCAGGGACTTCCAGTAGATATTAACAAAAAATATCACTGAAACTGAAACAAGCACTATGAGAAGGGCTGTGCCAAGATCAGGTTCTTTTAAAATTAGCAAAAAAGGCATTGCCAATATCAAAAATGGTTGCCATAAATCTCTCAGCCGGTATTTCTGAAATCCACCTTTTTCACTGAAAAATTTGGCAAATACTATCAGAATAACAATTTTTTCCAGCTCAGACGGCTGAAAGGAAAAAAGCCCGAGACTCAGCCACCTCTGGGAACCGGAGGTGACCTTTCCAATAACTATTACCAGAACCAGAAGTATTACAGAAACAATATATGCAGGGTAAGCTATTCTCTCCAGGACAAAATAGTTGAAGGTTGTCATCACTAAAAAAACAAAAAAACCTGAAAAAAACCAGTAGATCTGTTTGGCAAAGATCTGTGCTCCACCCTCCTCCCTGATCGGATAGGTTGCGCTGTATAGATTAAGGATACTTACTGCAGCAATAATAAGGACAACGAGCAGTAACAGCCAATCAATATTTTGTATCAATCTTCGATCCAACATGCTTTGGTTAAACCTAATCTATCGTAAGTTGATCTATTTAAAGCAATATTCCTATACTTTGAGACAAGGCAACAGCATAACTTGAACCCTGAACTCTTTTACGGTATCCCCCGCACCACACAAGGAATCAATATATTCAGCACAGTAACACGTTCCACAGCATAGAGTATCAGCAGTTTATTAATTCTGGCACTCAATTCAAATATGAATTTATCATTTCAGCTGCAATTGGAGCGGCAGCACTTCCTCCATGCCCGCCATGCTCAATAATTATTGAAACTGCAATGCGCGGTTCATCTGTCGGGGCAATAGCAACAAACCATGCATGATCTCTAAATTGAACAGGCACTTCTTTGTCATTTTCCCTGTCATCTGAATACTTGTCCATTTTAACAACCTGGGCCGTTCCGGTCTTTCCGGCAACAGATACCATATTCAGCTTTGCCATCCGACCGGTGCCATGCGGCTGGTTAACTACTCCTGTCAGTGCATCCTGAACCAGCTTCATATTCTCATTGCTTATCGGGACTTTTCTTTTCACCTTCGGGTTAAATTTATGAATTGCTTCTGCTTCTGATTTTCCTATCCTTTTGACAACCTGAGGTACGTAAACAATCCCGCCGTTGAAAACAGTCGAAATCAGAGAAACCGCCTGCATCGGAGTTATAAGAACAAAACTCTGTCCTATTGAAACCGATATTGTCTCTCCGGTCTGCCAGGGCAATCCAAACTTGCTAACCTTCCACTCACTTGTCGGTATAAGACCTTCCTTGGACTGTCCGATATCAAACCCACTATCCTGCCCGAGGCCAAACATACCTGCATAGTGAGCAATCATGTCTACACCCAGCCTTTTTCCAAGCTTATAAAAATATACATCACAGGACTCAACTATTGCCCTGTAAAGATTCACCTTTCCATGCCCGTATTTTTTCCAGCACCGGTATGTACTATCTCCTAAAGAGTATGATCCAGTACAGATCAGCTCTTCTTCCGGGTCAATAACCCCCTCTTCAAGGCCTGCCAGAGCTACAATTATCTTGAACACAGAGCCCGGCGGATATTGACCTGACAGAGCCCTGTTCTGTAAAATAAAATCCTTTGAAGTTGATATCTTTTCCCATTCGCCCTTATCAATACCGCCTATAAAAAGGTTGGGATTAAATGAAGGTGAGCTCGCTAAAGCCAGTATTTCTCCCCCATTCGGATTCATCGCCAGAATCGCCCCTCTCTTACCATTCAACGCATTTTCTGCAATAACCTGTAATTTTTTGTCTATTGTCAAATAAATGTTCTCACCTGAAACCGGGGGTTTTCGAGATATCACCTGAATTTTTCTTCCGGCCGCATCTACCTCTACCTGCTCACCACCCCTTATACCGTTCAAATGGTCTTGCCATCTCCTCTCTATCCCTGATTTTCCGATCAGGTCTCCTGGCCTGATGTCATGGTATTTTCCACTCTTTAATTGATTTTCATTAATTTCGCCTAAATAACCAAGGAGATGAGAGGCAAAATTCCCAAAAATATAGTCTCTCTGAGGAGTAACCTTGATCATAACACCTGGAAGATTGAACCGCTGAGTCTCAATAACAGCCAGCTCATTGCGCGAAATATCTCTTTTAAGACAAACGGGCCTGAAAGGATATCTGTAAAACCCGCCACCTAATTTTTCTTCAGCCTTTTCAGGATCAACTCCCAATAACAAATTAAGACTCTTCAAAAGGCATGTGCGGTCCTGCACCTCCTCAGGAATCACAAAAAGATCATAAGAAGGGCGATTACCGACAAGGAGTTCGCCATGTCTGTCGAATATCAGCCCTCTAAAAGGAGAAATAGAGTGAAGCCGAATACGATTATTTTCCGATTTTGTGCGGTAGGTAGAACCATCAACTATCTGCAGTATCCATAGTCGCAGTAACAGGATACCGAAAATTATTAAAACAAGCAAAGTGGCTTTCTGCAGCTGCCTGTTAAAAATATCTACTGAAACTGGATCAAAATCTGACTTTCTCAAATCGCTATCTGATTGGAATGCTTTTTTTAAGTTTGTCCAAAATGAATAAGTTTTGCATGCTCAGTCAAGTTGCAAAAGCTATTAACATCACTTTTGTAATAAATCATTATTGATAAAATCGCAAAATGTAAAAAAGACTTTTAGGGGCTCAGGGCATCCTCTATTTGGAAAAAGCTGCCAATTCCTTAACATTAACGCCCATTAAAAAGTTTAACAGGTAGAATATAAATGGCGCAAAAAAACCGGTTACAATAGCCGAAATTACAGACATTAATGCAAAAGATAAGGAAAATTCGACTTTAATAGAAAAAATAATCAGCAGGAAGTAAAATATCAGTTTTTTCAAAAACACGGCCATGGATATAACAATAATCTGTCCTTTTACCTCTCTAATATCAAACAATTTGCAACCAAGATAGACAACCCAAAAAACACCTAAGTAAAGAAGGGTAAAACATCCGTATAAGCCATAAGACATTACATCTATTAAAAGTCCCTGGCCAAAAGCAAAGGCTCCGACAGCAATTTGTCCGTAAAATAGTACAAAATATGCAATAAAAATAGCTATAAGATCCAGGTCAAAATAGGAAAGCACAGTAAAATTAACCCATTTTCCCTTCATTAGAGTAAAGATAAACCCCAAGATCCATAAAATAAAATACAATATCAATTCTTTTTTGTCGGATGGTCTAATAGCTCAGTCTCCTTCAAAATTACAAGGATCTCTTCCAATCTGGAAAAATCAACAACTGGTTTGACCTCAACATATTTAAAAAGCTCCCCCGGCATATCTTTCACAAATGAGACTTCGCCAACGGGCAAACCTTTTGGAAAAACGCCTCCAAGCCCGGACGTAACAACAAAATCACCTGAAACGATACTGCTTGACTTAACAACATAGTCCAGCTTGCAAATTTCATTAGACATGCCTTTTAATATGACCCCTTCACGAGAACGCCTGACAATACAATCAACACCGCTATTCTGATCAATTATCAATAGCACTTTTGCGTAATTAGATGATACGGAAACAATCCTGCCAACCACACCACGTGCGTTAACTACAGGCATATTTAATTTCAGGCCTGAATCTTCCCCTTTATCAATTATAACAGATTTAAACCATCCTGTCGGATCACGACCAATTACCGAAGCAGCCAATACCGGCCAATTTATCGTATAATCAAATTTGATGAGTTCCTGAAGTCTCTCGAACGTGCCCAATAGATGCACATATTGATCGTTCTCCATCCTGAGTCTGTCAATCTCCTTCCTCAATTCAATATTATTCTGCCGCACATCGACTAAATAAAAATAATTGAGCCAAAAATTTTCAGTAAAATCAACCGTCTTTTTTATGAATTTCTCAAAAGGAGCACAAAGTTCAACAATGAATTTATCCGCAGAATTCCAGGTTCTTTTCAAGCCCGGATTTGATGACAGCATAAATAATGCAAAGCTGATTAATAATATCCATATCCATAATATACTAAATCGTATTGCACCTTTCAATGCCTGATCTTTTCCCCGCTTTAATCATTAAAAGTCCTGTTAGCCAATGCTTATAATATTCCCGTGATCTGTTACCAAAAGGACATATATCGCTTATTTGATGAAAAGGCCAAAACCCCCGGCCAGAATGGAATAAAGAAAAATTATATGTTACGCAATTTATTGTACGAGGACATCTCTCAGAATCGAGATGTTGTCAAGGGCCTTTCCTGACCCAAGAACAACTGTAGACAGTGGATCTTCAGCAATTGTTATTGGTAGCTGTGTTTCTTCTCTCAATAAAAAATCAAGATTCTTAAGTAATGAGCCCCCGCCGGTCAATATAATACCTTTATCCACCGTATCAGCAGCTAATTCTGGCGGTGTCTGTTCCAGCGCTATACGCACAGCCTCAACAATTGTTTCGATCTGCTCTGAAATTGCTTTTCTCACTTCATCAGAGTCGATAGTCAGGATCTTCGGTATCCCGGTAACCAGATCACGACCTTTGACCTCAATGGTTTCGACTTCTTCGCTCGGATAGGCGTTTCCTATTGCGGTTTTAATAATCTCAGCCGTTCTAAGACCTATTAACAGATTATATTTTCTTTTAATATGCTGGAGTATAGCTTCATCCATCTTGTCACCTCCAACCCTTACCGACTTGCTATAGACAATACCTGACAGTGATATAACAGCAACTTCAGTTGTGCCACCACCGATATCAACCACCATATTGCTTGTCGGGTCGGTAATCGGCAGTCCTGCGCCTATAGCTGCGGCCATAGGCTCCTCAATAAGAAATACCTCTCTTGCGCCTGCTGATTCTGCTGATTCACGTACTGCTCTCTTTTCAACCTGAGTGATACCGCTGGGCACGCAAATAATAATCCTGGGTCTTATTAGCGCCCTCCTGTTATGAACCTTTCTTATAAAGTGCCTGAGCATCGCCTCTGTAATTTCAAAATCAGCTATCACACCATCCTTCATTGGACGTATAGCCATAATATTCCCAGGAGTCCGGCCGACCATCATCTTGGCTTCTTTTCCTACAGCCAGGACCTTATTTCCGCCCTTTCCATCACTTCTAACAGCCACAACTGACGGTTCACATAGAACAATTCCTTTCCCTTTCATGTAAACAAGTGTATTGGCTGTCCCAAGATCAATTGCTAAATCATTAGAAAACAAACCAAAAATCGGATCAAGCAACATTACTGTCTCCTTTCAGTATTAAGGGCTTTTTTAAAAGATTTTTTTATACCATGTAGATTAAATTATCAAATATAAAATAGAAAAAAGAAATTTTCTTGACAAATATTCCCTTTGATGGTCAAATTAATATTTTAATCAGACCAAGCAGGGGAAATCATCGATATGAAAAGGACTTATCAACCCAGCAATATTAAGAGAGCCCGCACTCACGGCTTTAGAGTCAGAATGCGAACAAAAGGTGGAGTACTTGTCTTGAAACGAAGAAGGGCAAAAGGAAGAAAACAGCTAACCGTATAGAGCTGTCCGATTTGTACCCGGCTAATCTTCGATTTATGCGACCTCATTCGTTTTCTAAATGTGAAAGGCTATTGAATCGTGCGGATTTTGTCAATCCAAATCGATCTGGAATCCGATATAATACTAAATGTTTTATTTTCATTCTGAAACAAAACGGGCTGGGGATTACAAGACTGGGGGTTACTGTTAGCAAAAGGGTAGGCAACGCTGTCAAGAGAAATAGAGTAAAGCGACTGATCAGGGAATTTTTCAGGCTAAATAAGCCATGTTTCCCCCAAGGATATGATGTCATTGCTATAGCAAAGAAGGATGCGAGCTGTTTGGATCTCCGTAATATAAATGAGGAGTTCGCAAAAATCGGCTTTTTTAAAAGGTTACATGTATAAATTTAGACATATATTTATCCTGATGATAGATATATATAAGCAGTTCATTTCTCCTTTTTGGCCATCTTCCTGCCGCTTTTATCCCACATGTTCAACGTATGCCCGCCATGCTATCAATAAATATGGAATTATCAAGGGATGCCTTCTAGCCCTTAAAAGAATCTTAAAATGTCACCCGTTTCATCCTGGCGGATATGATCCGCTCTTATAATTTATGCAGAAACTTTGGGGTTCTTTTTTTGTCTAAGGAACCTTGGAAATGAAATATCCCGCAGCAAGCAACGGGGAATCAGCCTTATTCCGGCCAGCCAAAGGCTGATAAACTCCGGCCGGAATCTAGAAAAATACTTGACTGGGTCCCGGATCAAGTCCGGAATAACAAGACGAAGAAAGCTTTGCGGAATTTAACCTGAAGAAACTAAAAAATAGAAAAGTATTTTTCTTATTATAGAAATTAGTTCGGAATAGGAAGGTATGAGACTTTTTATTTATTAGAGTCCAAATATTATTACTCCGGCAAATGAACGACCCCGCCGCAGAGCAGCGGGGTATCTATAAAGGCAATGCAACGCCGCAAGCGGCGGGGAATTAACCCTCGTCCGCCTCCGGCGGATTAAAAATATAAATCGTCATGCCGGGCTTGATAAGCTTGCCCCGGACCCCGATCCGGGGGCATCCAGCCGATTCTATTATGGATTCCAGTTGGAGTTTATCCCGAACTTGATTCGGGGCTCGGAATTTTACCAGCCTGTGGCTGGGACAAAGTTAACGCATATTTTTGCCGGGTTAATAATAAGAGATTTGGCAGCACATTAGACGCCCTGGAAGTAATGATAGTGTTATAATTTAGATGCGCTTTATTTTGCAGAATTCTTTAAAACTGGTAAGGTAAAATGGAAAAGAAAACGGTTCTCGCTCTGGTTTTATGTTTTTTTGTACTTTTCTTATGGTCTTCACTGTTCACGCCAAAAAATGGCCAACAACCTCAAAACGTTAAAGAATCTGAAGAAGAAATAATCCAGAATACTGCTGAGGTTTCTGATGTCGAGCCACCAAGCCATAAGGTGTCTACCAGGGTTCCTGAAAAAATTCCCGGTAAAACACTTCCGGAAGCTGATCAAACTGAAATCGAAATTGATACACCTTTATACAGAGCCGTTTTTTCAAATGCTGGTCCTGCAATTAAAAGCTTCAAGTTAAAAGAATACAGGCAGACTATTGATCCGCATTCTCCTTTGATTGAACTCGTTAATCTTGAACAAGATATGGGTGATTACTTTATTTTCAGCTTCGATGAAAATAATTCAGCAAATGAGGAAAAACTTATTTACCAGGTGGATCATTCTTCAATATTTTTAGAAAATGAATCTTCCCCAAAAGAATTGACATTCACTTCGATTACAGCAAATGGTCTTTTGATCAATCAAACCTATCGTTTTTATCCGGATAAATATAATATTGACCTTACTGTTAATGTAATAAACCAGTCGGGAAAAATAATACAAGGGTCTTTTAATACATACCTTAATGCCTTGCCGCCACAGAAAAAAATAAGTTACTATTCATTTTCCGGGTTTGTGCTTCTAATTAATGACGACTTGCAGGAAGTAAAAATAAAAAAGGCTTCTGAAGAAAAAACATTCAAAGGCCAGATCGGATGGGCAGCCTATGAAGACGCCTATTTTATTTCAGCATTCAGCCAAAAAAAACATTCACAAAGCACTTTTGAGGGAAGTTTACTTCCTTCCGGTGTATTGCATGGAAAACACCTCACACCTCAAATATCAATAAATCCATCTCAACAGGTCTCATCCGAATACACTATGTATTTGGGACCGCGAGATCTTGGGATTCTTAAGGATGCCGGAATTGACCTGGACCGTGCAGTAAACTTCGGCTGGACAGATATCCTTGCCAAGCCACTCCTGTATCTGTTACGTTTTTTTAATAATTTCATTCACAACTATGGTGTATCCATTATTATTCTTACTATCATAGTAAAGATTCTCTTCTGGCCGCTAACGCACAAAAGCTATAAATCTATGAAAGAAATGCAGAAACTGCAGCCACGCATGGCCAAAATCAGAGAAAAATATAAAGATAATAAAGAGCAGCTGAACAAGGAAATGATGGGCCTTTACAAAACCTACAAGGTGAATCCAATGGGCGGATGCCTGCCAATGATTATTCAGATCCCTGTTTTCTTCGCACTCTTCAGAATCCTTGGAAGTGCGATTGAATTGAGGCATGCCCCTTTCATGCTCTGGATCCAGGATCTCTCAGCACCTGATCGCCTCTTCAACTTTCCTTTTCATATTCCATTTATGGCTCCGCCTTATGGAGTTCCTGTACTCACACTGCTCATGGGCGCATCAATGTTTATTCAGCAAAAAATGACGCCGAGCCCGGGCGATCCGGCACAGGCTAAAATTATGATGTTATTGCCACTAATTTTTACATTTATGTTTATCAATTTTCCATCAGGCCTTGTACTTTATTGGTTAGTAAATAATATCCTTTCCATAGGCCAGCAATACCGCATACATAAAGGACAGGCATAAGATTTGGAGGACAGATATGACTGAAACTTACGAATTTCAAGCAAAAAACACCGAAGAAGCAATTGAGATAGCATGTTCTGAACTAAATGTTTCAACTGATGACATTGAAATTGAAATAATTGAGCCTGGCTCTGCAGGTATTTTCGGTTTAGTAGGAGGTAAAAAGGCCAGAATAAGAGTCAAACTCATCAAGGAAAGTGCAGAGTCTAATGATAATGATTATGGAATCGCAATTGCCAGGGAGACACTCGAGAAAATACTGGCACTCATTCCCGTGGAAAGCACAAAGGTTACAAGCAACCACACAGGAGATCGGGTTGTGCTGACAATTGAGGGAGACACATCGGGACTATTAATCGGGCGTAAAGGAAGAACGCTTGACGCATTACAATTTATTGTTAACAGAATAGCAAATAAAAACCTTGAAAAAAGGATACATGTTGTTATTGACTCGGAAAATTATCGCCAGAGAAGAAAAGATTCTTTAATTCAAACATCTTTGAGGATGGGCGACAAGGCAAAGAAGATAGGTAAGCCGGTAACAACCAACCTTCTAAACCCTCATGACCGCAGAATTGTTCACCTTGCCCTCAAGGAAGATGAAGAGTTAAATACAAAGAGTATAGGCAAAGACGGAGCACTGAAAAAAGTCGTAATTATCCCAAGGAAATATAATGGCCAACAGTCCACACGCCTTTAAACCTTTTGGCTGCGTGTTTCTGAATAGATCTTTCCAATTCTGGAACCCTTAAGTTCTAATCTGAAATTATTTATCATGTTTAAAAATGAAGACACTATTGCAGCCATAGCCACACCTGTCGGCAGGGGAGGAATAGGAATAATAAGAATTAGCGGCTCTAATTCCCTCGAGATCGCCAGACAAGTCTTTAAGCCCAAAAGGCCAACAAACAGCTTTAAGAGTCATCATCTTTATCTGGGGCAGATGTACGATCCCTTTTCCAATGATAATATAGATGAAATTCTTCTATCCTTTATGAAAGCTCCTCATTCCTATACACGGGAAGATGTTGTGGAAATCAATTCCCATAGCGGCTACCAAATCCTTTCCAGAATCCTAAGAATTATAATTGATCTTGGAGTTAGACTTGCCAAGCCAGGAGAATTTACATTCAGGGCTTTCTTAAACGGCAGGATTGATCTAACTCAGGCAGAGGCTGTAATAGATCTCATCAATTCAAAATCGGAGAAGGGTTTAGCGTTTTTATCCAAACAACTTCAAGGATCATTCAGGCAAAAAATAGATACAATCCGGCAAAATGCAATTAATATCCTTGCTAATTCCGAAGTGGCAATCGATTTTCCTGAAGAAGCTGATTCAATATCCTGGGAAAATTTAGCCATTCTGATAGATGATAAACTAATAAAACCGCTTGAGTCACTGATAACTGCTCATACCAACAGAAAACTCTGGGTTGATGGAATTAAAACCGTGATTGTTGGACGCGTTAATGTCGGCAAATCAAGTCTTCTTAACCAGCTTCTTGATGAGCAGCGCTCAATAGTTACACCTATTCCAGGCACTACAAGAGATGTTGTCGAATCAGCAATTACAATCGGGGGAATGCCGCTCCGCCTTATGGATACTGCCGGCTTAAGAAAAGCAAAAAATGAGATTGAAAAATTCGGAGTCAATTTGACAAAACAAAAACTAAGTGAGGCCGATTTCGTACTGCTTGTAATTGACCAAAGCCGACCTCTAAACCAGGATGATTTTAATTTAATTGCTAAAGTCCAGGGAAAAAATACATTAATCGTGATCAATAAAATCGATTTGCCTTCAAGAATTGGTAATAGTATTCATATAAAGGATTTTTCCAGTCTTCCATTCGCAGGTGTATCAGCACTCACCGGGCAGGGACTTGATCAGCTCAGAAAAGCCATTCAAAATTGTCTGCTAAAAGATGATATTGATGATCTGTATTCTGATTTCGCCCCAAACCTCAGACAAAGCAAGGCCATGTCTGATTCTGCTCAATTTTTCAGAGAAGCCTTACATAATCTTAAGCAGAGGTTGCCTATGGAAATAATTGCCGTTGATCTTAAAAGCGGCCTTGATGCCCTTGGAGAAATTACTGGTGAGACTACAAGCGAAGATATACTGAATGCCATCTTCAGTCAGTTTTGCCTGGGTAAATAAATAATAGAATCAAGAATGCCTTTATTTTTTTATTTATGTCTGAAGCATATAATTAATTCATCTGTTCTTTTAAAAAGAATTCCTCATTTTAATTTCCGAAATACTCCTTTACCTGTTTAATAGCGCAATATTTGCCGCACATCGTGCAAACATCATCTTCAGCAGGTGGGTGCTGCTCCCTGTATTTTCTTGCCTTTTTTGGATCAATTGCCAGTTTCATCTGGGCTTCCCAATCCAGATTCTTTCTTGCAACAGCCATTTGTCTGTCTCTCTCCAGTGCAATTTTATTTCCTTTCGCAATATCAGCCGCATGGGCAGCAATCTTTGTGACAACAACCCCTTCTCTTACATCTTCAACACTCGGCAGGCAGAGATGTTCTGCAGGAGTCACATAGCACAAAAAATCAGCGCCCGCCTTACCGGCCAGGGCTCCGCCAATCGCACAGGCTACATGATCATAGCCTGCCGCAATATCAGTTACTAAAGGACCCAAGACATAAAAGGGGGCACCCTGGCATAGCTTTTTCTGAACAATTATATTGGTTTCGATCTCATTCAATGGGACATGCCCGGGACCCTCAATCATTACCTGAACGTCCTGATCCCATGCCTTTTGGGTCAAATGCCCCAATGTCATCAACTCATGGATCTGAGCCCTGTCTGTTGCGTCAGCTATACATCCCGGTCTTAATCCGTCGCCCAGGCTAAGAGTCAAATCATACCTTCTGGCAATTGATAATAGCCTGTCATAGTTCTCATAGAGCGGATTTTCCCTGTCGTGATGGAGCATCCAGGTAGTTAAAAATGCCCCACCCCTGCTGACGATATCCGTAATTCTTCCCTGTCCTTTTAACATCTCCAGGGCTGCTCTTGTAAGGCCACAGTGAACAGTAATAAAATCAACCCCTTTTTTTGCCTGTCTTTCAATAACGTCAAATATCTTGTCCGCTGTCAGATGAATCAATGCACCTTTTTCTTCAACTGTCTCCACAACGGCCTGATAAACAGGAACAGTTCCAACGGGGACAGGGGACTCTTTTAGTATTGCCCCGAGACAGGCATCTATGTCTCCAGCCGTGGACAGATCCATTACCGCATCTGTACCAGCCTCTACGGATACCCGGAGTTTTTCCAGTTCCTCTTCAAAAATTGCATGGTCGGAAGAAGTTCCGATATTGGCGTTTACCTTGATAAACAGACCTTCCCCGATGCCTACAGGTGAAAGACTCTCATGCCTTTCATTGGCCGGGATTACTACCCTGCCCTTTGCAATTTGATTTCTGAGCCAACCAGCATCCACCTGTTCTTTTTCAGCCACTATTTTCATCTCCGGAGTAATAATTCCGGAGTTCGCTTTTTCTAACTGGGTCATTCTCTTTTTTCCTCTTTATGAATAATGAACTACCCCGCCGCAGAGCAGCGGGGTATCTTAAAAAGCATTGAACGCCCCAAGGAGCGGGGACTTGTCTGCCTGAGGCAGGATCGACCCCTCGTCCGCCTCTGGCGGATTGACAGCTTCGTAAAAAGCCCATCTCGCCTCAAGGACTGGAAATAAGGAGCGTCGTTGTGATTAGACAACAGGAATTTCCGTGTACAGGACAGAATTGTTTTTGCTTGAAAATTATACCCTTTACCACTTCAAAATCATTATTAAATTATAAATATAACATATTTTACAAAACGATGTGTCAAATTCATAGCTTTAATAACGTTTTTTTCTCAAGAAATCCTCAATTGACATAAAAAAAGGGAGGGAAACTCAAAGCTGTCCCTCCCTCAATAATCCACTAACTCAAAAGCTGTTCCAGCCCCCTATCAGGACCGAACCAGTTTCCCCGGCCCTCTGAGTCATCATTTAACAGCACAAGACCAGAGACAAACACCTCTTACTGGGCAGAACATGCACTGAAATCTTTTTAACTTGCCTTCTGCATGCCCAGATCAAAGGCCTTCAGATTTGATTCCAAGAATGCCTTTTTCGTTGAAACTGACATGGTTTCTTTCATCTGTTCAACGCTAACCGGCACAACACCCGTGCCTATCAGGGCACCTAACATCACCATATTCAGTGCAAGCGGGTTGCCCACACTTTCAGCAACGGCATTTCCGTCAAAGGCGATCACTTTTTTTGCCTTTGCTTTAAGCAGGTCAACCATCTCACCCACATCAGGATACACGCCCTGCCCGATTGCTACTGTAAACGGCGGGTAAGGTGCAGTGTTTGTAACAACGACAGTGTCTTTGTTACACTTACCAAGCGCCCTCACTGCCTCTAAAGGCTCAAAGCTGACCAGCACATCGGCTTCACTCTGAGATACGATCGGACTGGTGGCACCTCCCACCAAAACGGCCGCTTCCACAATACCACCCCTCTGGGCCATACCATGTATTTCACTCACGGTAACGGGCAGACCCATGGCAAGGGCCGCTTCGCCTAACAGGCGTGCGGCAAGGAGGTTTCCCTGACCACCCACACCAATTAATACAAATCTTTTAGTATCCATAAAAACCTCCCTTTTACTTTTTCAATGGCAGAATTGCATTTTCAGGACAAACCTGCGCGCAGACAGAACATCCGATACAGAGGTTCTCATCAATTTCAACCTGTTCCCCATCCAGATACATTGCGGGGCATGCCAGCAGGTTGATGCAATCCCTGTGGTTTTGACACTTGTTTTTATTCACATAAAAGGGCCTGGACTTTTTGAACTGCTTGGTTGCCTTTGCAAAAAGCGGGCACATCTCTTTCGATATAATGACAGATATACCCTCGAATTCCTTGGTGGCCTGAACAGCTTCTATGGTCTTTTTCAGTTGAAAGGGTTTGACCACATGAATATCTTTCACACCCAGCCCTCTGACAAGGTCTTCAATAGATATCTGATCCATCTCATCACCCCAGCCGATTGGTCCGGCATCAATGCCCGGATGAGGCTGGTGTCCTGTCATGGCGGTTGTCCCGTTATCCAGGATTACAAGAGTAAAGTTGTGTTTGTTATGAATCGCATTCACCAGGCCTGTAATGCCGGAATGGAAAAAGGTGGAATCGCCAATAAATGATACAACCTTTCTATCATTTGTCTTTGAAAACCCGCATCCTGAACTGGCGGAAGAACCCATACAAATGACAAAATCAGCCATTGAAATAGGCGGCAGAAGACCTAATGTATAGCACCCGATGTCTGTTGGATAAATGGACTCAGCTCCGTAGACCTGCTTTACACAGTAGTATGTGGCCCTGTGGGGGCAGCCTGCGCAGAGATTTGGCGGCCGTCCCGGGAGTTCCATCATACCGGAAAGATCTACCTGCTCCGGCGCCTTGTAATCAATACCGAAATATTCGGCGATAACTGAGCGGACCATACCCGGATCATACTCAAACAGTCGTGAAAAAGCTCCGACGCCCTTGCCCTTGATTGGAATGGTGATCCCGTTTTCCTGTGCAATGGCCTTCAGATCGGTTTCGTTAATCGGTTCACCCTCTTCAACTACAAGGACTTTTTCCACACTTTTCAAGAATTTTAAGACTATGTCTTTAGGAAGAGGGTAGCACATTGCGAGCTTGAGAATACTGACCTTATCAGATATCCCTAAATCCGTAACAGCGTCTTTCAAATAATTAATGCTAACACCATTTCCCACGATACCCCATTTTCCAGTACCGATAATTTCGTTGAAAGGCATCTCGGACGATATTTTCTGAGCCTGGTCATATTTTTTCAGCAGCTCTACGTGCAGGTTACGGGAAACTGCAGGAACCGTAACAAAACGCATGGGGTTTTTACCGAAATTCCCAAGTTTTTTAATCGGCTTCAATTCACCTAACGTGACAGCCCCTCTGACATGGCTCAACCTGGTGGTAGTCCTCAATATCACAGGAAGCTCCAGTTTTTCGGACAGTTCAAACGCATATATTGTCATGTCCTTCATTTCCTGGGTAGTCGTCGGCTCCAGCATGGGACATCCTGACAGTCTTGCATAATAACGGTTGTCCTGCTCATTCTGGCTTGAAAAAAGGGCTGGATCATCTGCACAGATGATTACCATGCCGCCCTTGACACCCGTATAGGCCAGGGTCATCAAGGGATCAGCAGCCACATTCAAACCCACATGCTTCATGGTCACCATAGTCCTCAAACCGGATACGGCAGCCCCTGCTGCCACCTCCAGGGCGACCTTCTCATTGGTGGAATACTCAAAATAAAGATCAGTTTCCTTGCTGATTGGAAAGAATTGTTCGGGAATCTCTGAAGATGGTGTCCCAGGATAGCATGTGGCAAAGGATAAACCAGCCTCCAGGGCACCGCGGGCAATGGCCTCATTACCCAGCAGAAGCATCTGAGTTCCCGGCGCGTCTGTTAATAATTTATGCATTTTTTCCCCCGGTTATTTCAGGTTAGAGTTTTTCACTTTTTGTACATTGAATCAAAACACTGAATTCAACAAAAAGTACTGTACCATAAAAACCAAAATATGAATGGGTTTTTGGTTATTGATAGTTTAAGCACCAAAACTATCGGTGGATACACAGCCATAATACAGCTAATCTACGGCTATATTACAGCCCTACTTAAACACCGGAAATATGTCAAGATAATTCGGCCTGACATCTCCTCCGGACCTCCTAAATAGAGGAAATTAGATGCAGGATACCTGAAACCGGCACCCTGCAATTTATATTTAAGCCAACCGTATCCCTATAAATATTCATCTTGAAGATTCTTCAACTTAAAACAGGGGATACGCTCACTGTACAATTTATTGCGGCAGGCAAGTCTCCTGGTTATAACTTAAAACTTTCCGCCATCCCTGAAAATTTTTCCCTCAATTTCGGCTTTTCAATCTTGCCTGTCGGGTTTCGAGGCACATCTTCGAAGAAGACCTTCCTGGGTCTCTTGTACCTGGGTATTGCCTCGCAAGAGGCAAAGAATTCGTCCTCTGTCATTTCCTGACCGGGTTTAAGCTGGACAACAGCGACTGCAATTTCACCCAGTCGTTCATCAGGAATTCCAATAACAGCGGCGTCTTGAATCTTTGAATTTTCCATCAGTGCATCTTCCACTTCCACAGGAAAAATATTCTCGCCACCGGAGATAATAACATCCTTTTTTCTATCTACAAGCCAGATAAAACCATCTTCATCGACCCTTGCCATGTCACCGGTAAGAAGCCATCCGTCGAAAAGAGACTTTTCTGTAGCTTCCGGGTTTTTATAATACTCCTTCATTACTCCGGGGCCTTTTACCATTAGTTCGCCAGGCTGGCCTTTGGCCACTGTTTTTAATTCCTCATCCACTATCTTGAATTCCCAGTCAAATCCGGGGACTCCTATGGCTCCGACTTTATGAAGATTCTCAATGCCAAGATGGACACAGCCGGGACCTGTACTCTCACTCAACCCGTAATTGGTATCATAATCATGATTCGGGAAGACCTTTTTCCAGTTCTTTATAAGGCTTGGAGGAACCGGCTGGGCGCCTATATGCATCAAACGCCACTGGTCGAGTTCATAGTCATCGAGATTCACATCTCCGTTTTCAATTGCAATGAGTATATCCTGAGCCCATGGGACCAGAACCCACACAATGGTTGCCTTTTCCTCAGATACCGCTTCAAGTATCCACTTGGGGCTTACTCCCTTTAAAATTACAGCCTTGGCGCCAACGATAAAGTTTCCAAACCAGTGCATCTTGGCTCCGGTGTGGTATAGAGGAGGAATACATACGAAATTATCCTCATGTGTCTGGTTATGGTGACGGTTCTCAATGATACACGCAGCCTCAAGGTTTCTTTGGGTTAAGAGAATCGGCTTGGGTGTTCCGGTAGTACCCGATGTGAAATATAGTCCTGCCTCATCAGTAATAGAAACAGGTATATTTGGATCTTCAGTTGATCCTGTCATCACAAAATCTTCATAAGGCTCAGCATAATCAGGTTTGAGATTGGCTGGACCAAGAAAAACGTAGTCCGTAATTGTCTCATCAAGACTTGATTTAATCGAGTTAATACGATCGATGAATTCCTCCCCGAAGATCATTACCTTGCCTTCGGCGATCTTTGCACACTTCTGGATGTCCTCAGCAGTAAAACGGAAATTCAGCGGAACGGCCCATGCGCCAGTCCTTAAAATTCCAAAATATGCCGGAAGCCATTCAATACAATTCATCATGAGATGAATAACCTTATCTCCTTTTTTCACACCCTTTTTAATCAGGGCATTGGCTATCCTGTTTGCCAGATCATCAAATTCCTTCCATGTAATAACCACTCTCTTGTTTTTTGCAGGTTCTCTTTCAATAAGGGCAATTTCATCCCCATACATCCTCGCGTTTCTTGCTAATATTTCCGAAATAATCATAACAATCCTCCTGAAAAACCAATAATTTATAGTTTTAAAATAATATTAAAACCTTGCTATTATTACTAATTGAGCCATCATTAAATCTACTGGCAGGTCTACACAAAATAAATAAATATCCTGCTTTTGGCTTCTCTTTCACTCTTTAAGATTACTGTTTACTTCAGCCTCAGGACTCCAGAGTCCAGTTAAACAAAAAAGGTTTGACCCACCATAAAGGTGAATTCAATCCGTCCCTCATATGACGAGAATGAAAGAATAAGCAGATGCTGAATAAGACTTCTCTGTCAGTAGCATGCATAACAGGCTACATAAATATCCCTTTTGTCGATAGCTAAAGAGAAGCGTTCAGATTATCGCAAAAAGACTCTAAAAAATATGCTTACTGCTGTCAAGACAAATCACAAGCACGGATTTGAAATCATAATAGCTGAGTTGGCATATTATTTTTTTTCAAATCAGTCTCAGTAATACCAAATGTTAACAATTTAATCTTAAAGACGAGCATTGACCATTGAGATAAATGGAGATGTTTCATGTTGCTGAACAAAAGTTTTCAAGGTTTCTTTAGCCTTTTCATGCTGACCATCAAGCCTGAAAAGCCTTGCCAGGCTCAACATTGCCATTTCATTAAAAGGATTAGTTTTAGCGTTTGCAACAGGGCTCAAAATCTCAATAGCCTTTTTAAGATCACCTGTGGATTCATAACATGTAGCTATTGCCAAATTTGCCAGAGCTCCATACGGGTCCTTTGAAACTTTGTGCAAAAACTTCTTATAAAAAACTACTGCTTCATCATACTTTTCGTCACGATATTCAAGATAACCAACCTGTGAAAGTGCCAGGCTGGCGGTCTTTGACAAAGCGTATTCATCAATTACTTTTTTAAATAATTCTTCTGATTTCTTTAACTTATCATTATCAGCATCGGGCATCATATTGCTGGACAGTAAATTATAAGCCTCATTATAGAGCTCCTGGCCCTTCTTATTGACATAGTTCAAATATGTTAACCCACCGAGGTAAGCTAAAATGAGTACACAGATAGCGAATCCTATTATCTTTAATTGATGCTGGTGTCTTCTTATATTATTGGCAACTCTTGCGGAAAATGTTAAAAATTCATCTTCTTTTTTAAGAAGTTGCTTGCGTGTTATCTTTTTCTTTGCCATACATTACCCCATATTTTTTAAAGGTCCTTAGCCACAATTGCGACAGGGGATTTTTAACAAAAGCGTACAGTTCCGTCAAGGCAAAAAGCCCCCTTGGCTTTTATTGTTTAAAACTCGATAATCCATTAACATTAATCAGCATAATGAAACAGACAACCAATATAAAAAAAACAGGCAAAGCCTTTTAATGAGTCACATTTAAAGTAAGTCCCAATGATAACGATATGCAGAACAAAGCAGACGCTGATCTTTTTAGCAAGCTTCAATCAATACCTGTCTGATTTTTATCCAAGGAGATAAGGCATGGAATATCTGGAAAATTTGCTGGGTTTAATTAACTCTCTCCCCAATTATCTTGTCTATCTTATTCTGGCTGTAAGTGCATTTGTAGAGAATATTTTTCCACCTATCCCCGGAGATACAATAACTGCATTTGGAGCATTTCTTGTTGGAGCCAAAAGGCTTCATTTCCTCGGTGTTTACATATCCACAGTCATTGGAAGCCTTTCGGGATTCATGTTTCTCTTCTGGATAGGGATCTTGCTGGGAAGAAAATTCTTTATTGAGAAAGACCGCTGGGTTTTTAAGGCCCGTGATATCATAAGGGCAGAAGCATGGTTTAAAAAATATGGTTACTACCTGATATTATTGAACAGGTTTTTTCCTGGAATTCGCTCAGTTATCTCCTTATCAGGAGGTATATCAGGAATGAGGACATCAAAAGTAGCACTTCTGGCCTTTTTTAGCTCCTGTGTATGGAATCTCATCTGGATATATTTGGGGTATACCCTTGGAAACAACTGGGAGGCAGTAAAAAGCAAAATTGCTGATCTCATGCTTTATTACAATTATTTTGTACTGGCTCTTATAGGGATTCTGATACTTTTTTTTGTTCTGAAAGGAATTTTAGTGGGTAAGAAATAACATCTAATTAGATACTTGATATTTCGCCGGCTGCTGCTATCTGCATGGCAGGCATCAGAATATTTCCAAAAACCAGGCTCTCTATCATAGCTGAGCAGGAAGGCATGATAAATTCGGGAGAAGATTTTCTGAATCCTGTTTTTTATGTTTCAGACGCAATAAAGGAGGAAATACTGCCATTTCTTGAAGTTTTTTCAAAGTATAATAGAACATGGATATTTCCCGGCATGAATATCAACATGGATATTACGCTTCAAAAGAAGTTGCGGCGTTTTGGTATCAAATGTCCCTTATGGGAGTATATGAGAATGGGGGAAAAGCTCAGGAAGCAATAACTTATCCGAATACATCCAATCATGCTATATCCGCTTTCATAAACCTCCTCATCCTGTTTAAAAGAAACCTGAAAAAATTGATAATTGATCCTGAGTGCCTGAAGTAGAATAAAAAGTATGCCATGAAAAACCATAAATGGTTGTTCTATTCCAAGAGAAGCATTAACCAAGGCATACCCTTAGATGCTAAGATGGTAAAAAGGCCCTGAATAGTTCCTTTGCCTGGATCGAGCAATGGTTCGATTTTAAGCACACAGTTGACAGATGCCTCCCCAGTTACAGTCCAATCATAGCTTCCAGTATTTGGCGCGCTCGCAACGATGGTATCAAATGTGCCCTCCTTTCCTCCATGCCGTGATAAAGATATCTTTACGTTTCCGTTGATCCCTTGTGTCTCCCATCTTATAGGCATCTGCCTCTTGTCATTCCAACTTGAACCCTGACTCGGCATCGTAATATACAAACGATCCGCGTATTTATTCTGTCCACCTCGAACCTCCCGGACATAACAGCCGCTTGTTTTATATTCATAGTGAATGAGGCCACTCTGGAAATTAATTCTCCAGGTGCTGTCGCAATCGTAGTTACACGAAGTAGACGACCAGTAATAGGATGATTCCGTATTAGGGAAATGGTCTATATCTATGGCAGGCTCGCATGATTTGAATTTCACAATAGAACTAAGTTCTCTCCTGTTGGGCAGTCGCCAGTCATAATATCCGGCAAGGTCATTGGTCTCGCAGTGATTAATTGCGTCTTCCCAGTTCATTATTCCATCTGTTTCCTTTTGCCACATAAGTCCGGTATAAAAGTCTGTTATAGTTCCGTCGCCGTTATCAATGTAGGTACTATCAATCTGTCGACCTCGTACTGCTCTAACATAACGGACACTGTACTTGGGGCTATATGCAATGATGCCATAACCGAAAGAGATGTCCCATGCGCCGCTGTTATCACTGGCGCGCGTAGTAGACGACCAGTAACGGGGTGACAGTTGTGTGTTAAGGAAATAGTCCGTATCTACAGCTGGGTCATAACACCCGAGGTTTACAATAGATGCCAGCTCTTTTATTGTCGGTACACTCCAGTCTGAAAATCCTCCGAATCCACTCGAATTAAGTTCATTAATAAAGTCCTCCGTATCCGTACCGTCTCCCTGTGTTCCCTCATTTCCACCGTTGGTCACCGTGTTACTATCGTACCAGGTATATTGATTGTCTTTATCGTGAATGCTTCCGTCATCTGTTTTTACTTCCCATATCAATCCCGTAACATTGTCTCGCACCATGACCCACTCTGCGGCGGAATCCGGCAAATCATTCCCGCTTGCATCAAGTTTTGTATACCAAGGCGGGTTTATTGTATAGTCGGAATCCTCGCCGAATGTGCCTGTATATGAAGTAGTCTGGCCTGTGTCGGAAATGGGGGCTCCCTGTCTGCCCGAAACAACGGTCAATGTCACTGCGATTGTCTGGGGGGAATTGCTCGCTCCTGGATCGCTTATTGTGATAGTGGCGTAATGCTCCCCTGGCGCAAGCCCTTTGGTTGTATAGGTCACCTTGATAGCATCATGCTCCCCGGTTGAAGACCCGCTTAAGGGATCACAGGAAAGCCAGGGCGCATCCGTGCTTACAGAATAATTCAGTGTCCCTACTCCTGAGTTCCACACCTCAAACCCCTGATTATAGGCATTCTGGTTCTGCCAGCAGGCGTTGGTAAGGGAAGCAAGGCTTAGAGATATTTCAGGGCCTTCTTGCGGGAAATAAGTGACTGTAAGCGTATCATCTCCCGGAGGGTTCCCAGCCGCGTCTTGAGCGTTTACTGTGATTACGTTCTCACCTTCATATAGGACTATACCTTCAGCGCTCCACGATTCCGTGCCATTGCATGTTCCGCTCCCACCCTGATTGTTTGACCAGGTTACCTCTGTCACTGCTACATTGTCCCAGGCCGTGCCAGCAATGTTTAAGGCATTGTTCTGTGTTTCATAAGTCGGGCCGGAGGTAGGCTGGGTAATTGTCACCGTCGGTGAGGTCGTGTCAGGGATACATGCCTGCGTTAAATAAAAAATTTGAGGACTGTTCGTTGCGGTAGGGGCACTAACCGTAATTGTACCGGTACGTTCCGTTCCCTGGTTTTTTGAATAACTCACACTTACTACCCCGTTTCCAATTCCGGCTGTGCCACTTAATATTGTCAACCAAGGTTCACTTACTGAGGCCGACCATGGACTGTTCGTATTCCCTGTGTGCACATCAAATGTTGCAATACCGGAATCAGCAGAAACGATTCTCGATATAGGCGAAAGAAAAATTTGAACGGTCTCTACGCATACTGATTGTTCAGATGAAAGATCCGATTCGCCAACAGCATTCACAGCTGCGACCCGATAGTAGTAACATGAGCCACCTTCTACCCCTGAATGTTCAAAGTCAGTGGTAACGGTCTCCGGCATCTTTTGACTTAACTTTGTGACTCCTGGAGTTGTGCCCCAGTAAACAACGTAGCCTGTCGCATTTGCAGCCTGATCCCACGAGATGAAATTGCTGTTATTATACTTCTGATTAATTACACTAAGCCCCTTTGGTATCTCAGGCAGAGAAATCGCCAAACAAACAGAGACTTCAGGCGATAATGCAGATTCACCTGACTGATTTACAGCCGACACTCTGTAATAATAACTAGAGCCAGCAAGTAAATCGGCATGAGTAACTCTTAGTTCTTCGGTTTCCGTCAAAAGCTGGCTTGATAACGTAACGCCCGGGGTGGAATCCCAGTATACTTTAAAACTCGTAGCATCTCCCCCAGAGTTCCAGCTAATGATATTCTGGTCCAAAGAACTCTGGTAAGTCGCGGTAACATCATAAGGCACCTGAGGAACGGATGCAGGCACACAAACAGACACCTCCTCCGCAGAGAGCTCTGATTCGCCGACTGAATTTATGGCAGCAACTTTATAATAATAGCAGGAGCCTTTTTCAACACCAGTGTGACCAAAATCAAGTGTGACAGTTTCCGGCATCACCTGACTTGCTTTAGTCACCCCGGGACTTGTCCCCCAATAGACTTTATAACCAGTGGTATCTGTTGACTGGTTCCAAGTAATATAATTTCGACCATTAGATTCTTCGTAACTTGCTTTGATTCCTAAAGGAATCTCTGGCGTGGATACCGGCAGGCATACGGAAGATTCCGAGGAAAGTCTGGACTCGATCCCGGCAGCATTCACGGAAGCGACCCGGTAATAATAACAGTATCCATTTTTAACTCCGGTATGGCTGTAATCCGTAGTTGTTGTCAGTGGCATTACATTGCTTGCAGTTGAAACACCCCGCTCGGTTCCCCAATAAACCTTATAGCTCATGGCGTTTATAACGTGATTCCATTTGAGATAGTTCCTATTTGGAGAACTTTGATATACTGCATTAAGGCCTGTTGGAGGGGCTGATGGAGAATTTACAGGTTTTACAATAATTTCTATAGTGTCAGAAGTTTGGTGGCCACTACTGTCCGAGACCGTAAGCTGAAATTCCAATATTTCTTCATTACTTACAGATGGTGCAGTGAAAGCAGGTTGGCTCGATCCGGCATTAGATAGTGCGACTCCTGTCCCTTTTGTTTGTACCCAGGAATATGATGCTATTCCACCGTCACTATCAAATGATTTTGTTCCGTCTAATGTGGTCAATGAATACGCAGGAGTAGTAACTGGAGCCTCTGCAACGGCAATGGGAACCTGATCTTCCCACTGCGTTTCGGGTTGCCTTACAACATCCAGATCCCAGTCTTGAATTACAATACCATCCTTCTCAACTTTTGGTCCTGTTAAAACACTGTTTGCATAAACAACAGCACCTGACCAGTTTGCCAAGTTTTGGACAAAAGCCTCACCCACAGCCTCACCATCCACATCTTTTCCGACGTTACATGAAAATAGCAGGATTGTGGCATCACCAGCCAGTATATTTTCATTTTTAAGTCTTTCTATACCAAGTCTAGTAGCCAGGTCATCTTTGAGTTGAAAGCTGTCAGACATATTGACTTTGGCGGGAAACCCATGCGCAAAGATGGTCAAGATATCAATCGGCCTACCATAAGCTACAGTAATAGCCTTCAAATACTCAATCCACTCACTTAATGTTACAGCATCACCATTTGCGTCATCCTTGGTGTCATAAGTAAAGAAATAACATTTTTCGTTCGTTGTCCCGCAGAAAGGGGCAATTTCGTCAATAAAGCTAATTACCTCAAATTTATCGTCAGCAGACGGCTCGCCTGCATAGACAGTGTTGAAACTGTCGTCAGTACTGATGTTGTTACCCCAAACAGCATCCAGCCATGGTGTAATCAACATCTGTCCACGTATAATACCTACCGGATTATCTGTCATAGAATGGTAGCTATTGATCCACGCGTTGATCTTCGGCGTAATTTTTCTTATAATGTCCCAAAAAACAAAATAAGTGTAAGTATAGTCGGTATCTTTTAAACAGTTTTGAACAATTGAGTAGATCGATTCACGATCATATATATCCCAGTCAAAACCAAAAAGTTCATTCAAAAAATCGAGTGTCAAAACATTATCAGCGCTTATTGGTTGGCCATTACCAAATCCATTATTCGTTAACATGTCACTTGGAATGAGAATAATGTCGCTCCAATCGTATTCAAGGTTATTAAAGACCGTTTCGCTGCTAATCCACCGTTTGGTTCCGTTTTCAATTAAATATACTTTAGAATCTCCATTTTCCTGAATAAGAAGGCCGTTCGATCCAACCCCGGTATCAATGAAATTGGGCCTATCAGGGTAAGTATTGAGAATGCCCTCCGAATAGTCACATATATTCTTCCAGCCTGGGAACCCTGACATATCATTGAGAATGTCTTGGTTGAGCACGCGATATTTTTTTCCGTTTTGTAGCCAGTAAATAGTCCCTTGACCTTCAAGTCTCACAAGTGATCTGTCTTTAGGTGAAGCCGGGCATAAAGGAAGCCACAGGTTGACATTGTCAGCCCTATTTTTATAGGGATCGGATCCGGCACCGCTCCAACCATAAGGGTCGACTGGAATACCATCCTTCCGCACCTCGAAATGAAGATGGACTGGAAAGCCACCAGTACCTCCTGCTAGTCCGATTTGAGTTGATGGGACCACCTCTGTGTTATTAGGTATCAAATTACCATCAACAAGGAGATGTAAATAATGTGTGGTGTATCCATTTCCATGGTCTACATAAATTTCTCCAAGGTTAAGGTTGTCGTGAAAAGCTGTCCCGGGGGCAGCTGCATATACTGGTAGATGCAGCCCTCCCGTGGAGTAATCAATTCCAGGATGTCCATCGTAATATAAGAAAATGTTATCTCCGCCGCCTGTATAGGTGTCGTTGCCGTTTACAATAAAAGGAGTTTCTTCAACATCTTGCTTGAAACCATAGTGAGTACCCCATACAAAATCTCTTCCAAACTTGCTTTCACCATATTCCCCGGTGAAAGCTATAACAACGTTATCATCGGAATATGGGCCGGTCATTGAGTGATCAAATACTGCAGTGATTGGTGCGGTATATGGAGTGTATCCTTCCAAAGGGAACCTCAAATAAAAACTGTTTGGATCGGGTGGCTGAAGCGAAGTATTGTATTTGATATATTGAGGGTTTTCTCCTATAGTAATAGTTGAACCGTCTTCCAGATCATTTTGCAAAAGAGTTCCATTCATATCATAAAGGGTTCCGGTTTCTCCTCCCAGATCAACCGGGATAGTTGTAGTCTCATCTGAATAGTCTGTACTATCTGAAGAAATCCCCGTATTATCAAATGCTGTAAACCAAATGATTTGAATTTTGCTGTCGGAACTGGTGGCGATAATCTTATAAATGCCCTGGTTCCTTTCAGACAAAGAATTAATTGAATCAAAAGAATAACCATTTGTCATGGTTAAGAAATTATCAACTACATTTACTGCTTGCTTGGGGACTATTACCTCAGTTTCTCCTTGGCAATCCACACGGTTAATCCCATACACATTTTCCCAGTTGGTTTTATCTGCCGAATTTGCATCTTTTAAACAATAAATGAACTCATTCTCGATCCCATAAAATTTCATTAATGCTAAGTATCTCAACAACACGGAAGCTTGATCTTCTTCTCGGATAGTGCCTCCCACATCGCTTTTGGTTGCTATGCCAAACTCTGTAACCCATATGGGCTTAGCATCAAGGCCAAAGGAGGACAGAATAGTGTTAACTGAAAAAAAGTTTTGATCGAAATATTCTGGATTCTGTGGGTCAAAATAGTAATGAATTGCCTGTATATCTGAAAAAAAATTGTTTTGTGGCCCCCCGTTGTTTTGAATGAGAACAAGCATGTCTTCCAAGTTCGATGTATCGAAACCTAAATCACCGCCCAAGCTCAATCCTGCATTTAAAATCATGGAATCAGGGTTAGCCTGCTTTGCTGCAAGATAAGCGGGTATAAGCCTATTCAGAACATAATTGTCCATTGTCAAATTGTGACTATGCTCTGGGTTGCTACTGTCAATTTCATTGCCGATTTCAAAATATTTGACCGGTCTAACTAACCCAGGCATATCTTGGAAACCATCGCCATCATATCTTTCAACAATTTGATTTACATAGTCATAGTACTGATCAAAAGTAATATCGTTTGCATCCAGTGCAATTGCCTCATTATGTATATCGAGTATTAGTAACAGTTCGGGAGAATCCATTGTTTGGAATTTCTTAACAAGCTCATCATATCCGGACTGGTAGATAACCGTTTGATTACAATTGCCCAATGTTATTGTGTACGAATAGCTCCACGAAGCATTATCCCAGTCTGTCTGAGTCAGGTAATCCCCATTCTCAAGAGCACTCCACCAGGCATGATCTCTAATAAAATTATAGTGTTGGATATACGTTTGGTAACCTGTAAAGGAACCTGCCCAATTATACCAATGGGTATTGATGCTATTGCCTTCATATTGAGCAACAATGATAAAATTAGCCATATCACTTGCTATGGTTTCACCTGAATCAGGATCCTCATACCAGTAGTTAATGGTTCTGGTTCCCGGCGGGTTGGTGGCACTGTAGGTGTAGCGATTCACCAGATAATCTCCAGCCGCTACTGTCCAAGGCGTGTTCACCATGGGTTTCTTGCTGCTGGTAAACGACAAAGCTTTGTCTGGATTGTCAACGGTTGGAAAGGTATTGTCCGCGTAATAGCAGTAGCGGGTCCCATTGTCAGGGTCCGTCATGGTCATGTACGTGTTCACCCTGCGGCCGGAATTCTGTACCCTGAGCCATAAGGCCACATCGCCGTTGTAGGGAAAGGTTGATTCCTGAACCCCACTCCGTGACCCGTCCCAGGTTTCCGAAGTTAAGTCTATTACAGGGGCGTCGGGTGGCGCTTGGACAGTATACGATATATTGTCGCTGGCGATCGTGCCTCCCACATCCGCATCTTCATACCAGTAGTTAATGGTTCTGGTTCCCGGCGGGTTGGTGGCACTGTAGGTGTAGCGATTCACCAGATAATCTCCAGCCGCTACTGTCCAAGGCGTGTTCACCATGGGTTTCTTGCTGCTGGTAAACGACAAAGCTTTGTCTGGATTGTCAACGGTTGGAAAGGTATTGTCCGCGTAATAGCAGTAGCGGGTCCCATTGTCAGGGTCCGTCATGGTCATGTACGTGTTCACCCTGCGGCCGGAATTCTGTACCCTGAGCCATAAGGCCACATCGCCGTTGTAGGGAAAGGTTGATTCCTGAACCCCACTCCGTGACCCGTCCCAGGTTTCCGAAGTTAAGTCTATTACAGGGGCGTCGGGTGGCGCTTGGACAGTATACGATATATTGTCGCTGGCGATCGTGCCTCCCACATCCGCATCTTCATACCAGTAGTTAATGGTTCTGGTTCCCGGCGGGTTGGTGGCACTGTAGGTGTAGCGATTCACCAGATAATCTCCAGCCGCTACTGTCCAAGGCGTGTTCACCATGGGTTTCTTGCTGCTGGTAAACGACAAAGCTTTGTCTGGATTGTCAACGGTTGGAAAGGTATTGTCCGCGTAATAGCAGTAGCGGGTCCCATTGTCAGGGTCCGTCATGGTCATGTACGTGTTCACCCTGCGGCCGGAATTCTGTACCCTGAGCCATAAGGCCACATCGCCGTTGTAGGGAAAGGTTGATTCCTGAACCCCACTCCGTGACCCGTCCCAGGTTTCCGAAGTTAAGTCTATTACAGGGGCGTCGGGTGGCGCTTGGACAGTAAAATAACCACTGAAATTCGAGACCGTTCCGCTCATCGCGCTCATACCGATGCGGTAATCTGTGCCGTCTGTCAGGTCAGCGGGAAATATCCAATAATAAGATCCATCGTCAGTTGTACTTGAAGAAGGGGTTCTAATATGGCTGGAACCCTTGTAAAGGTGTATAAGAACGTTTCCAGTGACATAACTGCTTGTCCATTGAATCGTGTAGCCTTGGCCTTTTGTAAGGGTTTCACCGCCATTTGGATAAGTTACATCTATTGATGGTATGGCATAAGTGATTCGAACATAGACTTTCTTTATGGTGAATCCATAAATTGACCCATTGTCAACAAAATTAAAATAGTATGTGCTGTTGACGCCCTGCCCATTCCAGGTACTGAATGATTTGTAACTTGAGACTGTTGACGAGCTACCACCGGATGGACTTGCCGGTAAGGTATTCAGATTTACAAGTATTTCCCCCCCAACAATGGAGCCCCTGTTAAAGCGTGCCGAAACAAAGTCTTGCGAAGTTCCCCAGGCAATATACTCAAATTTGGCTTCAACATTTGTTATTACAGCATTGAATGGAGCATTACTAACGCTAACATATAATGACAAAGAACTGTTTGGAGCAATAGCGTAATCACCGGTACCGCTTGATGGATATGTCCATTCTTGAACGGCGCCTAGAGAAAAACCAGTGTAGAAGAATAAAATCGCCGGAAGAATCCAAAAAGTAGAAAATCTTGAATAAGTTTTTTGCCTGTTTTTAAACATGATTGTTCGCTTCAAAGGGTAGAGATATAGAATCCCTACCCTTCCAGTAAAAACGATCCATGGCTTTAAATACGATTTGAACGCATTCCGACATCTTTCAATTACCTTGTCTTGTATATATAACCGGCAATAGGGAACAGACCGGATTCAGCGATACTCAATTTATTGATAATTCAATTGAAACGGGTAAACCTGCTGCAAGATAAATTTGATGAACTCGCAAAAAGTCGAAAAGTACCACTTTTCGTCATTCCGACGAAAGTCGGAATCCAGTGTTTTTAATTAGTTACGTGACATCTGGACTCCGGTTTCCACCGGAGTGACGACTTTTTACGATGGCATAAAATCCTATTTGAAAACAGGATCAAACAACTTCAATAAAATCAGTTTAAAATCAACAATCAATACCATCATGGTGAGGTGAAACGTTTACTCACGCCTGAACTGATCAGGTATCCAGTCCGTTTTTCTCTGGATACCGGTTTTCACCGGTATGACTGAACTTAAGCGAACAAACAAAAAAACCTGTTCACTATCGAAAAAAAGTCAGGTCATATTGAGAAGATTGACCTGGAAAGGCAAAAATAAATAAATTATTACTTTATTACCTGTTGAACAGCCTACCGTCAATTTTTTTATGCCTTTTCAGGGATTTTATTGGGAAAAGAAGCGTGAAGAATGGGCAATATTTTGAATTTGGGATGCCCTTCAATAAGTGAAGGATCAACTAACTATATTAAGGTTATGTGTTTATTTACACTCCTCGATCATTTTTTGATGGACTCATAAAAAGCCGTCACTCCGGTGAAAGCCGGAGTCCAGATACTGCGTAACTACTTGAAAACGCTGGATTCCGACTTTCGTCGGAATGACGAAAAATGGTAGTTTTTGACTTCCAACGAAGTCGTTTTTGGTGGCATGAAGCGACGTCATTATAACTATATGAAATATTTAACGCTTCACTTGTTTTTTGGCAGACTTCGATTTTCATAGGCTGCCGCGAAGAGGCATAACTTAGCTTTTTACGAGCACATCATTTTTTGTATTGTCTGTGATAAGGGCTGGAGCTGGTTTTTACAAACCCAGAATATTTGTTCAGCATCAATATCAAAGTAATGGTGGGAAATAATATCGCGCAAACCCTTTACTCCTTTCCAATCAATTTCAGGGTATCTGGTGAAAAGCTTTTTGCCTGTTATTTTATCAATATTCTTTATACTCTCACCAATAGCAATCAGCATCATACAAATGGCATCCATCCTGTCCGTCCCTTCAGACGTATCAGTGAAATCACAGGCAGCGGATATCGATTCGAATCGTCTTTCTATTTTTTGAATGGCCTCCAATATCTGTCCCAGCAGATCATGTACCAATTCTTTATCATACATATATGGCTTCCTTTTTTATTCTTTTCAATAAAAGAGGACTCATATTGTCTCTCAGTCTCACGATATCGACATGTTGATCTAACCTCGTCTCCAGGTCTTCCTTGATATGCACAATATTAAACGGATCAGGAGTCGTTGTCTTTACAACAATATCCACATCGCTTTTGTCAGTTGCTTCATCTCTTGCAACAGAACCGAATACCCCGATAAGCAGTATCCCATATTTCGAGGCATAATTCTTTTTAAAGTCTTTCAATATTTGAACTATTTCCAAAGGGGACATTAATGATACCTGTGCTCACTATTCCATTTTTAAAAGTTTTTTTGTTTCGTTAAGGCTTACTGAAGGAACGGCCTGTTCTTCTTTTTTTGCATCTCGCACAATTCGGAGATCATCATAACAAGCGAGCTCTTCCTGCAGTTTCAAAAAATCTTCATAAGGAAGAACTGCAAACTCTTTTCTACCGTTCTTTTCAAGTATTTGTGAATTTATTGAAATCATAATTTCATTTATTTTCCCATGGATTATAGGAACAGCCATTAACAGCTAATTTTACTTCTTTAAATAACTTCCTGTTTGGTCAGGGAACTAATAGTGTTTAAAAGCAATTATTTTGTATACGCTGATGGCCGTTTCCAAATCGTATCCAGATTTCATATCTTCATAATTCGTGATCGGTTTGGGAACTGCTATCTTAACAAATTCTATCCTTCTGTGTTGCAATTTCTCCGTAACTTAATTATCCTTATTTTATCTTGCCTTTCAGTGTGTGTCAAAACCAAAATATGGCCATATGCAGAAAGACCATTATTAATTGAGTTATCCGAATACATCCAATCATTCCATGTCCGCTGTCCTCAACCTCCTCATCCTGTTTAAAAAAAACCTGAAGAAATTGATAATTGATCCTGCGTGCCTGAAGTAGAATAAAAAGTATGCCGTTAAGAGCCACAACTGAAGTTCAAATATTAACCTATAACAGGACGGGCGGCGGCAGCAAAACACCAACTGTTCTAAATGTGCTTAATGCAGAAGGGTTAAGTATCAGCACCTTCCTCAGATATAATCTTCTCCCGTTTTCTTTTTCCCCTTGAAAAGGGATCCATATCATTCCAAAAGACAGCAACGATAATGAAATACAGAGAAAAACACAACTTTATCAAAAAAACACAAAGAAAATGCAAACATATTTTGTCATTGACGACAAACCGAACTTTGGCTAAAAATCATGTAAGGAAAAAAATTAAGGCAGAATTTAAAAAAATTCAATGCAGGTATATGCCAAAATATACAAATACAGGTGATGAATGAAGGTGAAATTGATAACAAGCGAAAACAATAGCACCTACAGGCTTTTTTTGGAACTGACAAAGGCAAGAGGCATAAAAAAACATGGAATGGCAATTTTGTCCGGCCCCAAACAGGTACGTGAAGTATTGAGGGATTTCCCTGAGAGGTGTGCCGGGGTTATCCTTGCTGACTACCATGAAACTCCTCCTTTACCCGAAAATATTGACATAACTTTATACCGTATCAGCAAAGAGCTGTATAAGAAAATTGACCTCTTTGGCACAAAAAATCCTGTGCTGCTGTTAAAGTTTAACCCTTTCCCCCAATGGGATGAAAATGTACGGACTCCGGGGTGCACTCTTATAGCACCTTTTCAGGACCCTGCAAACATTGGGGCAGTAATCCGTTCAAGCGCAGCCTTTGGTGCCTCAATGGTTGTTCTTGCAAAAGAAACAGCCCATCCATTTAATCCAAAATCATTGAGAGCCGCAGGCAGCACTATTTTCAGGATTCCCATAGAAGAAGGCCCTTCCATTTATAAGATGCGCATTACTCAAACACCTGTTATAACACTCTCTCCAAAAGGGAAAAATGTAATGGAATTTGAATTTCCGCCTTCTTTCTGTCTGGTACCGGGAATGGAAGGCCCTGGCCTGCCGGAACAATTGCATAACAAAACAGCCTTGTCCATTCCTATGGCGAAAGGAGTTGAATCTTTGAATTCGGCCGTAGCTGCAAGTATCGTCCTTTATCTCTGGCGAAACAGATCCGGGGGATTGACAAAGAATTAAAATATATTCATACCTGCTAAACGATACGTATTACCGCATATACTATAATGATATGAGATGACTATTAAAATGAATGTTATTTTCTATACAAAAAATTTTTTTTCAGGCTTTATACAAAACATGCCGATCTGTACTCTTGAAACACCCTGTGGGCATATGGAGGGCTTATGATGTCCAAAAAAATTATTGCATTATCCTTGAAAGGGAAAGGAATACAAAGAATCTTTATAATTGCCTTTGGGGCTGTTTCAATAATTCCTCCACTGGCTCTTTTTTATTTAGCCTGTCGTTATGGAATTGGCGGCAAACTGGATGTTATTATCCTTTTTGCTATGGTCATCTTTCTCTCTTGCGCTGGCATGCTTCTAGTCTGGCAGACACTTCGAAAAATAAAATCCCTAAGAGATACTATAATTGATCAAATGAGTTATGAAAATAGCTATAGGATATCTCAGGAATATCATCCTCAAGAACTCAAACTGGAGGAAGTAAAGGAGATAGGCCAGATCCTTGTGGAATTCCATAAACTTTTAGCTAAATTGGATGAAAATACTCAAAAATTAGAACGCATTGTCTATCAGATCAATACATTAAGTGAATTGACTGAGTTGACATCCAGTATCTCAGATATGGACGAGTTATTGCGCGCGGTATTAAACATGACAATGAAGGGTATCAGTGCAGACACAGGTTCGATAATGCTTTTTGATAAAGTAAAAGAGGAGCTTGCCATAGCTACCGCCGAAGGCCTTGACGCTGAAATCATTCGAAATTCGGTTTTAAAGCTTGGGGAAGGAATTGCAGGTAAAATATTTGAAAAAGGTAAACCGGTTATTGTTGAAGACCTGTCCAAGGACGATTCTTTCAGGGATTTATCAAAAACAGGTCAGGGCAGTTTTATCTGCCTCCCCATGAAGATAAAAAACAGGCCTCTCGGCGTGATAAATTTAGCAAAAAATAGTGTCGAATATACGTTTACTGAAAATGATTTGAAATTTTTAACAACGCTTATAAACCACATCGCCTTTGCCCTTGAAAATGGCAGGCTCCTCGCTGAAGCAAAGGAAAATGCAAAGGGATTCGGGGAAATTCTCCGTGAAAAAGGACATGAACTGGATTATGCAAGGCAGCAGGTCTCTAAAATGGAAGCCATTGCCACACTTGCCGGGGGAATTGCACATGACTTCAACAATCTGCTAATGGGAATTCTCGGTAATGTGTCCCTGATGCAATTCGAGATCAGCACCGACAACCCTCTTTACGAAAGGCTTATAAATATTGAGAAGCAAGTTCAAAGCGGAGCACATCTTACAAAACAGCTTCTGGGTTTTGCAAGAGAAGGGAAATACGATATTAAAGCGACCGATATTAACAAGCTATTGTTGAAAACATCCAATATGTTTGGTCGAGCTAAAAAAGAGATATCCATTCATGAAGAATACCAGGATAAACTGTGGATATCTGAAGTTGATCAGGTGCAGATAGAGCAGGTTCTTTTAAATCTCTTTGTAAACGCCTGGCAGGCCATGCCTGGTGGGGGCAAACTATATCTCAAGACTGAAAATGTAACACTGGAAAAAAAATTTGTGGCCCCTTACAACTTGAAACAAGGAAAATATATAAAGATATCAGTTACTGATACAGGTATAGGAATGGATGAAGCAACAAAGAGCAGGATATTTGAGCCGTTTTTTACTACAAAAGAACTCAGCAGAGGTACCGGGCTGGGCCTGGCCTCTGCCTATGGCATTATCAGGAATCATAAAGGCATAATTGATGTGTTCAGTAAAAAAGGTGAAGGGGCTACATTTAATATCTATTTGCCCGCATCTCAAAAAAAGGCGGTCAGGGAAAAACAGGTTGCCGTTGAACTGTTGAAGGGAACAGAAACCATACTGCTGGTGGATGATGAGGATATGATCATTGAAGTAGGTGAAGAAATATTAAAATTTCTCGGATACAACGTATTAACTGCCAAAAACGGAAAAGAGGCAATTGATATTTACAAAGACAAATCAGACGAGATTGACATGATTATCCTGGACATAATTATGCCCTATATGGACGGAAAGCAAGCATTTGCAGAAATAAAAAAGATCAACCCCAGAGCAAAGGTATTACTATCAAGCGGCTACAGTATGGAGGGACAATCTCCTGAATTTCTGGGCCTTGGATATGACGGTTTCATACAGAAGCCTTATGATATAGGTTATTCTTCTAAAAAAATACGGGAAATCCTGGACAAAAAATAGTGCATATATCGCCCTTTGCTTTTCAAACTCCTTTATGAGCTATATTCCATTCATATCCGGGGATGTAATATCGATTAGCTCCTGCCGTTTATTACCGTAAATAAGGCTCTTTTTGACCTTGAAAAGTTCGGTACAGGGCCAGATTTTGGGTCATTTTAAACTTTATTTTAATGATATTTAACAGTTAGCGCGGCCCGACCCCATTTGACATTTGTTTGACATTTGAATTCTTTTCCTTAATGCAAGGATCCAATCCCTTTTATTTCTTTTTGCTGACCTCCTTGAACCACTCGGAGTGATGCTTCTCCGCCCATTTTCTGCCTACCTTTCCATCTACAAGCGCCCGCCATGTACCCGGATTGGCAATGGTACCCAGGTATGCATGGGCAATAATACTTGCAATAAACAGGATGGAAAAGAAGCCATGTATAGTAGAGAGTACACAAATCGTCCCCAGTCCAAGGCTGGATTTAAATATGAGCATGATACCCGTGACAGCCATAATCAGACTGAACAATGCGCTCAGCCAGAAGAAGATCTTCTGCCCGGCGTTCAGTCGACCTGCCGGTACTTCTTCATGCCTGCCTCCAAGGTATCCGCCCCTTTTCTTAAGCCACTGCATATCATACGGTTTGAATCCTGCGTCCCTGGCCCATAAAAAGATGCTTACCAGGGAGGCCGCAGTAAAAACTATTCCCACAACCCAGTGAAAGACTACTGCAGATTGAGGAGAATCAAAAAATATCTCGAGAAGCGTGACATTGTTGTAAAAGAAAATAAATCCGGTAAATGCAAGAAATATAAAACTTGTCATTCGAAACAGGTGAGTCCACCGCTCAACCAGGTTAAACCTGGTAATCTCTGCTGTATCCTCATACAGATCAACCCTCTTGGGTCCCTGCCCTGTGTAGTGAAGCACAAGGAAAAAAACAATAATTGCTATGATAATGCTTACATAGGGCGTAAGATACTTCTGATGAAGCTGATTCAGCTGGTAGATCCAGGGTCTGCAGCCAAAAAGCCTTCCGGATTTTATTGTTTCAGGCTTCCCGTCATCTCCGAAAAGGCCTGTCACCACCGTTCCCTTGAACATATGTGCATCATCTGAATGGCAGTCCCCACAACCATCTGCTCCAAGGGCAAGCTTGGCAGGCGCTACATTGTGGTTAATATTAAATCCCTCGGTATGTGCCACCCATGTATCGTCCCTGGCCTTAAGCACCTTTCCTTTTTCATCCAGGACACATTTTGTTCCGGATTTATGGTAGTAAGGCTTAATCTGTTTAAATCTTTTATTATTTTTAAGTCCTTCGGACAATGCAGACAGCATTAATTCTATCTCTTCATCCGTATGCAGCTCAGGACGCCTGGGGGCCTTATCCTTGAGCCTGTCCTTGATCCTGGAATAGCCGTTCTTGATCTCACGGGCAAACAGGGGATAGTATATCCCGTCTGAATCCTGATTGGTAAAGAATGCAAACAGGAGCGGATTCACCGGCCACAGCTTTCCATTATCATCCCTCTGAAAACGCGGCTGCCATGTAAATACCTCACCTATCTTTTTTGCCCCTAACTTGGGATAATTAACCACCATTCCCGTAGCAACATCAAATCCCTCACCCGCTGCCCTGTTTATTCCGGGAATATGACATACCTCACATGCCAGTTTGTCCAGATGTCCGGGCCGTATAGAAAGATGGGATGGACGGGGAGCACCCATAAACCCCTGATCATGACAATCCTTACAGGTCATCATAGTATTATCCAGATCATCCCTTACCGTGGATATGTTTTCATTTCCCTTGGCAAAGTTATGGGCCTCATCTCCGGGATGACAGTGGGCACACTGAAGATTTCTCAGATTATGCACATCATGATTCAATCTGTCATTCCATGAAAATCCTCGTTTTTTAAGGTCAGACAGGCCATGGCAGAACACGCAGTTTTCAGACGGAGGAGGATAACTTAAATCCAGGACGACCCTGCCGTCATCATTAAAGAGCCTCTTATTATATGTGACCCTGGGCTCCTGCCCCTCCCTCACAAATCCGTCTACCAGGCCGATTCCTGATGCAGCCACAGTAGCCCACTGGTAATTGAACAGTTTCAGGTGCTTGTTTCTCTCTTTAAAATCATAACCGGGCAAATGACAAATAAAGCAGTCTGCCTGAACCACACCTGCCTTATCCCACCGGCTCTTGAAATAATCTCCGTCCAGTGTTTCGGCCAGCTCTGGAGAATTCTTAAGCCTTGCATCATAACGCTTGCCGTCCCTGTCGAACTCAAGCCCTCCGCCACCAGGATGACAGCCCCCGCAGCCGGGTACTCCTAAAGCATCCAGGCTTCCGGCACTGACCCATTGAAAGGTCGTAAGATCAATTTCATCAGGACTGTTGTTGGATTTCTTCGCCAACTGGCGAAAAGAAGGCGGTCAGTGTTTACCCATCATGCCGTCAGACAGGACCCATGGCTTTTCCTTATTGAAGTCATCTCTTATGCGGTCCCATCCCTGCTGAAAGTGATAGCCTTTTGTGATCTTGTCATAGTCATGGCAGGCTCCGCAGGTCTGTCGGGTGCTGTAAGGCTGATCCGCATTCTGTCCCTTTATGGGATTAATAATCTCGCCTGAATCATTTTTCAGATAAAAAGGTGGGCATGTCCTAACTTTTGCACAAAGGAGAGGGGTATTAGATATTATACCTATTCCCCATAATAATATGGCAACAGAAACAATAATTCTCCTATACATGTTCAGCCTCCTGTATTGAGGGTTAATAAGGTATAGAAAATTCAATGTTATTTCTGTTTATTTATGTGAGGGTACGTCAGTGATGAATGTGCATACCCCCATTCTATTGCCCTTTTCCATGACTTAATACCTCACGAGCATAAGGGCAGAAGATGTAGTAACATTGATATTCAATGATCACAGGAACGCAAGTTGACTCTTTATAAAGATGCCCTTTAATTATCTTATGAAGTAAGTGTAAGAGAAATATCTCTGATATCTTAATTAATTTTATGAATCGACTTATTTTATATCACTATAGAATTTTTTTGTAACTGTTAAAATGCATTTTAATTTCTTTAATAAAATTGTGTCCCGACCGCTTCTTTTACAATTCTAATATAATATTTTAGTTATGGTACTCAGCTATCATTGCATCTCGTTACTATCAGCATCATTCCCTCGACACCACTTACTTTTATTTCATCGCCTTCTTTTACGGGAAACTCAATATCTCTGATTTCAGCCTTCCACAGCTCGCCTTTTACTTTTATATAACCATCCGGATTAAGGCTATCCACTACTATCCCGGTCATGCCTATAAGCTGCTCCATCGGACTCGGATTGTTTGAAACGTAGGCTTTCCAGACCTTGGGGAAAAGAGCTGCATCTTTGCCTATCCATATGACTAAAATTATAATCAGCAGCCAGGCTGGGACATTTGTGAACCTGCTGATTAAAGCCAGCACAATAATAAATACAATCAAACCTGGTATCTGAAGCAGAATATATTTAACAAGAGCTTTTTGTTTCACTTAATAACCTGCATCCTTTTTTTATCTAAAATGCCTGTCACATGGTATCGAATTATACTGTAAAAGTTCGATAAAACGGGAAAGGGCTTGATACGGCATTTATTTTATTCAACTGCCCGTCACAGCCGCACAGGTGAAGCAGGCTGGTTACGCGGCCGGTCCCTTTTTTAACAGTTAACTATAACCTTTTATTCTGTACTATTGTAACTGCAGATCTAATGCCTTGCCGACCAGAAGAGATAATCTAAAAAAGGAATCCCTTGCAGCACTCAGCCAGTCTGATAACATCATTGAATTATTGGTCATTGGTTCGTGAAGATCAATACTGCCGTCAGCCGGAATCATCCCAAGCAGTCTGGATAACTCTGAGGCCTGTGCGATGATCTGTATTTTCTGATCCTGCAAATTTTCTTCCGGTTCACTCATCTGGAATTTGCCTCCTTTCCATGCCTTAATCCTTCACAAGGTGTAAAACCAGTGGATGCATTTGACCTTTGCATGTCTTATTATCTGATACAGGTATTGATTTGTTACGCTAAGTTTTTTATATTACAGCATTATAAAAAATATTTGTAACGGTTAAAAAGAGTTTTTCAGGTTATTTCCGAAAATTCAGATCCTGAACGCTATTTTATCGACACCTTAATTATTTGAAAATTAACCGTTAAGCCCAAAGGAGAGGGAGGGAAATCATGAACATGTATATCAAAGGTCTTTTGATAGTCTTTTTTATACTATGCCTGCCTTTTTCGGCAGCAGGCACACTGGCCACATATCCTGACCTGGATAAAGAGAAGCGGATTACACCAAACGGTTTTTTTGAGGTGTATCTGAAGGGTGCAAAAGGCTGGAATCTTGCGGGCCGAATCGGCTTTGACAAGTATCTCAGGGAAAAAACCCTTCAACTCGGAGACAATGCGTCCGCCATTCCACGCATAGATGTTAAGATTGTCCAGACCGGAGGCCAGGCAGCACATATCGACGCTGTACTTCTAAACGGCAGACCTCCTGTCTATGCAACGGAAAATGATTCGCCGGTCAATATAAAAAAGATTTCACAGGCTGACTTTGATGTCATCGACGGATATGGCAAGGCATTCGAGTTATCCTTCTCAGACACGAACGCCGCCGGAACTGTCAGTATCATTGCCAGGGTTGAGGGAGAAAGAATCTCCGATATTCCGTTTCATTTTCCTCTATCAAACCTATACCATAAGATAACCCCAATGTCGGACTTCTATTCATATGATTTTACTCGCCAGGTATCAGGCAATCCGCTGGATTCAGCACCTTTGTTTAAAGAGTGGTCTTTGTGTGGATCCGGGCACCCGAACTCCTATACATACGGCTGGGTATGGCATGACTCGAATAATCTGTATATTTGTATGGATTTCTCAGCGGACAATACCTGTGACGGCCTGAAGGATTATGCAAAGGTTTATGTGAATACTGATGGAAAAATAAGTATTTTTAAAATGTCAATGGGCGACACAAAATGGGGAATACCCGAATTTAAATACAATAATTCGGTAGCATACCAGCACAAAGTCTATCCCTTTACGATCCCGTTGTCTGAGATTGCCGATTCCAGGCCCGAAACTCTGGATCTCGCGTTTTCCGCATACGGAACAGCGGCTGCAGGTGCACAGTTTTTTTATGAGGTGCTAATGAATACAGGGGAAGGCGGTGGCACTGTCGAAGTTCGACAGCAGGGCGAAGTGGCGTCTGTTTATGGTGTCAATTATATAGTCAGGGCCTGGACATCTCATTATATTTCCCAGACGTCACAGGTTATGCTTGAATATACAGACACACTTGAGTGGCAGGACACAGATTTTATATCGATTGATACGGATTTCACGTCCTATGAGATTACAGGCAATCAGGGTCAGGGAGGTATTCAGGCCGTAGAATTTTGCACGGATATTGCCAACATCCAGAATTACACCGGATCATTCAAGGGAGTTTTTCATGCCAGTATCTCCCTCGGACCTAATGATTTTACATCCGAATTTACTTATTCACAGGACGCCTTATCTATCCCGACATTAACCCAATCGGGAATGATCATTTTAAGTTTGATTCTGATTTCAATTTCATTTTGGGCATTAAGGCGGTTGCGATATCGAAAAGCCATATATTCTGTTTTATTAGTGTTTGTATTTGTGTTCATAGCCTGGGCCGCGATTATCAGCATAGACGGAAATATGTCTGACTGGACCGGGATAGATGCAATCGTGACAGATCCGGAAGGTGACTCATCTGCTGAGGATCAAATCTTCGTTGGACCAAATGAGGACATTAGATACGGATATGTCACATCCTATGCAGACAAACTGTATTTCCGCGTCGACTATACAGGAGCCCTCTTACAGCAGACGGATTAATGTTGAAATATCACTTTTTCAAAAAAAAGTTTGGGCAACAGACCGTCAAGATGTGACCCCGTATGCCTGCATATTCCGCCTGGCAACGCGGGACAAACGAAAATACAAACGGTCTTCTTCGTCAATACTTCCCAAAAGGGTCAGATTTTAGAAATATTTCTGATAAAGATCTTGCATCAGCAGTAAAAAAACTTAATCATAGACCGAGAAAGTGCCTGGGCTACCAGTCTCCACATCAGGCCCTATTAAATACTGTTATTGGTGCACTTGTAACTTGAATTCACACCTCAAGAAAACATGATGAAAAGATTCCTAATTGGAACCGCCGTTATTGGTTTGATTGGCGTTATACTCTGTGTCGTCTATATCCGAAATGAAACGACCCTTGATAAGTTTAATAAAGTTCCAATGCGAGCTGTCCCAGGTGATCGAGACGAATCACTAAAAATCGGCGTAATTGGTGACAGTTGGGTGGCTGGTCAGAAGTTGGACTTGACTATTGAACAAACGATGACAGGCTCTGGATTCAAGACGCAAATTGTTAGCTCGGGTCATCCTGGGGCGAAGAGTCGTCAAATATATCGAGACCTGTTTTTGCAAAGGAATGTCGAACATTCAAGCAATTCTCTCTTGATGGATGAAGACTTAGACTTCTTGGTTGTTGTCGCAGGCGTAAACGATTCTGCAGGGCATATTGGGAAAACGTTTTATGCTCATCATATGTTTCTCATCATTCAAACGGCATTAGCACGCGGGATAAAACCTGTAGTCGTCGAAGTTCCAGAATATGGAATAGAAGATACTACTTCGAGTGGGTTTCTGTCGTGGGGGAAAAGGACAATCTACCTTTGGCTGTTTGATAACGGGAATGTGGATGTAATTAAAGAATACAGAAAGGCACTCCGAGAAAAAATACAAGCTTCAGGTATCGCAGACAAAGTTCTTCTTGTTGACTTTTCGCCAATCACTGATGATTACAATAATAGCAAAGCTCTATACGCAAATCCATCACATCTGAACCATGATGGATATTCGAAATTGGGTAAACTGATAGCGCATAGCATAGAAGAATGGCATAATCGGGTAAAGGGGAGTGATTAACTCCCCCTCCCATACCGGGCATTATCATATCAAGAATTACAATTTATATCTTTTCACGGTTTTCCAGATATATCCACTGCCTCTTTTCCATTCATTGCAATCAGCACATCATAACAATGGCTTTCCAGTCTCTGTCTGCTAACGTCAGTTTTCATTTTCTCATCATCAACAAAGAGAACAGCTCCGGAACCTCTTATTATACCTTAACATATAGGGGGATTGTGCCAGTATGAATGGAAAATAATTAAAGCTTAAAAGGAAAATAACTTGACAATCTGCACGACTGCGTACAAGAATTTATTTGTTTTACGGCAATTCAGATTGGATTATCAGCATTTCCGGGTAGAGTTGTTTTGAGCTTCTTATAGACAACTTACACATAAGAGGTAGAATACGGTCATGAAACGGATAATTTTCCAGATTCTGCTTTTGCTTATCCTTTGCATCTTTTTTATCAGTAGTTTTCTGCTTGTAAATAATATTCTTAATTTACCCTTCGTTTCCACAAATGAAGCACTTCACAAAGCCGATTCAGCCTTTACCCTTGATTTTTTAATCCCGGCAGGCACTTATATCGATAACACACTTACAATTGGCGATGTAATAAAGATCCGAACCGGCAGGCAGACTTCTCTCTATGAAACCATGATCGGTTCAATTGCAGGCCTTATCCCAGAGCGGTACCGGCAAATAGCGGATCTTGTCGTGTTTCTATTCTGGTCATTCCTCATCATGACATTTTTGAGGATATTTACGTTTACAGGGTATGGCAGGGCTCTTCGTATAAGCCTCCTCATGGGCGGAATTATATATTATTTTATGCCTGATTTCTCGCCAGGCAAGACTGATGATACCATTTTTCTCGGAATTCCTTTATTGATAATAATTGTCAGGGCATATATTTCATGGAAGATTAAAAGCAGGAAACGATTTGTGAATAAACATGCCGGGTCCAGATCCGGCATATAATATAATTATCAGGACTGACATCATTCTTCTCTTTTCCTCTTTATCCTTCGCAGCAGTTTAAGCGTCTCGTGAGCCGCTAAAAAAAGTATCGCCGCAATGAGAATCATCCCCCAATCACCCGGAGTAAGGGGTGCAAATCCAAGGAACCTGTTTATAAACGGAGTATAAATGGCAATAATGGTAAAGCCAATTGAAATAACAAATGACCATAGCAGCTTCGGATTATTGAAAAACTCCGGACTTATCAAGGATGAAAACCTGTACCGGCGTGCCATGATATTTATATACTGGCAAAAGGCTATCGTTGCAAAACTTACTGTAGTAGCCCTTGGATAAAGCAGGTGCCCCAGGTAGAGGGAAGAACCCGTACGATACATAAAAAGGCCAAAATTGGCAAAGGCAAATCCCCCCATTAAAAAGCCAAAAAACAGGACCTCTATAAAAGTAGACCGATTGATAATATGCTCAGCCTGACTTCTTGGAGGCTCCATCATAATCGTTTTGGATGAAGGATCAAATGTCAACGCAGTCAAAGGGAGTATCTCGGCGATAAGGTCTATTGATAATATCTGAATGGCAAGGATTGGAATAGGCCAGTGACCCAGAGAAACAGCAGCCAGGCCCATGAGCACAATAGTTAACTCACCCATGTTGCTTGTCAGAGATGCCAGAATTGTCTTTTTCAGATTATTGTATATGGTTCGTCCTTCGCGAATTGCATAAACCATCGTGGAATAACTGTCATCCAGAATTACCAGTTCCGAGGCATCCTTGGACACATCAGTACCTATCCCTCCCATTGCTATACCAATATGGGCACTCTTCAAGGCAGGTGCATCGTTCACACCGTCACCTGTAACTGCAACAATTTTTCCGTGACTCTTTAAAAGCTTTACAATCCTTAACTTGTCTTCAGGAGACACCCTTGAAAAAATGACAGATTCCTGGGGTTCGACTAATTCCCGGAATTCGTCATCGGAAATTTCTGACAGCATTTCACCTGTCACAACAGGTACTTCAGCACCTTCAGGAGCGAGAGCAATCTGCCGCCCTACTGCCCTGGCAGTTATTGCGTGGTCTCCAGTCATTATAAAGGTCTTGATATGCGCCTCATGAGCCTGCTCAATTGCCTCCCTCACACCTTCCTTGGGCGGGTCACTCATGGCCATGAGACCAAGAAAAGTGACATCCCGCTCAAGTTCATCCATTACATAATCCTGCTTTTCTTTTCCGAGTTCTCGAAAAGCAATTGCAATTACACGCATCGCCTCACCGGCATATTTCTTATTGATATCCTCAATTGTGGAGGCGTCTTCATCGGTAATTGTAACCGGTTTCCCATTCTTTAATATATGCCTGCTCACCGAAAGGATGCTTCCGGTAGCCCCTTTCATGCACAGGACTTCCCTGTCATCAAACCTTCGGACCGAACTCATCCGCTTTCGAACCGAGTCAAAACTGAATTCGTGCAGTTCGGGATTTTCCTGATCTTCAATTGGAGAACGAGTACCGAGCTTGGTAGATACCGCAATAAGCGCTGCCTCGGTCGGATCACCAACCGGATACCATGAGGAATGCCTGTCATCAGGTTCGTGAATTTCAGCGTTTGATGCCATTGTTGCAGCGTCAAGCAGAATTTCAATTCTGTCTATTTCCTCCGGAGTTAATTCCTTTCCTGTCTTGTCAAAAACAGAACCGGACGGTTCATATCCCAGGCCTGTAACTTCATACTCCCTGCCATCAAACCATATGTATTTTACCGTCATCTCATTTTTCGTCAGGGTACCGGTCTTGTCTGTTGCAAGTATATTTGTTGACCCGAGGGTCTCAACTGATGAAAGCTTTTTCACCACAGCATTTTTTCCTGCCAGCCGCGCCACCCCGTTGGAAAGGGCGACTGTTATCTGCATTGGCAGGGCCTGAGGAACCACTGCAACTGCTATACCGAGGGCATATATAAGCGCAAGGTTCAATCCGAGCCCTTCCCACATAGACAGCACAAACAGAATTATGCCTATTATTACCGCAAACACTGAGATTCGATTTGCAATGACCCCAAGTTCCTTCTGAAGCGGGGAAGGAGCATGATCCTCCTCCTGAGTAAGATTTGCAATCTTTCCCACCTCAGTGCCCATCCCGGTTGAAACCACAACTCCTTTACAGTTTCCGGCAGCCACAGTAGTGCCGAGGTATGCCATATTGTCCCGATCAGCAAGAGTGCATGGACTGCTTATGGTATCAGTTTTCTTTTCCTGAGGCATTGACTCGCCTGTCAGAGAAAAATCATTTGTCCTCAGGTTGAAGGCCTCTATAATACGAAGGTCTGCCGGCACCTTATCGCCTTCTTCCAGATAAACAATATCACCCGGAACAAGGTTAATCTGAGACTCCTTAATCAGGCGTCCCTCCCGATATAATTTGGCGGGCGACTGAACCAGCTTCTTCAGGGACTCCATGATCTTCTCCGCCTTATATTCCTGAAAATATCCGATCACTGCATTAACGGCCATGATGATTACCATAATAATACCATCACTGAAATTGCCGATAATGAATGACATAAGTGCAGCTATGCCAAGAACAATTATAAGAATATCCTTGAACTGAAAGAGTAATTTTAACCACCATGGCCTTCTGTGAGTCGAAATAATTTCATTTTTTCCATATTTAATGAGCCTGCTGTTTGCCTCAGTTTCAGAAAGGCCACCTGCATTTGTTTGGAAAAAGGCAAGCACCTCCTTGACTGATTTCAAATAAAAATTATTTTCCTCTTTCATTCTTTGAACCTCTCCGATATTCATATAGGCCACAATACATGAAGGCGGTTTTAATTTGCTGATTAAAATAGACTAAATCAGGCAAAAAGCCTATCATATTATAAAAACTTTAACAAAGAAGATATCATGAATATCCTGGCAATGACAGCACTCAATTATACCAAAGTATACACACTGATAGAAGACTGCAGTGGCCTGCAAAAGATAATAGCAGATATCAAAAACGAACCGGCAATAGGCGTGGACCTTGAAGCTGACTCCATGTTCCACTATCAGGAAAGGGTATGCCTTCTTCAGATATCATCACGTGAGAATAATATGGTGATCGACCCCCTTTCCGTCAAAGACCTCTCCCCTCTTGCTCCGGTTTTTGAGGATACTGCTGTAAGGAAGATCTTCCATGGCGCAGACTATGATATCCGTTCCCTCTTCAGAGACTTTGGTATAGAGGTAAATAATCTGTTTGATACCCAGATTGCCGCGAAATTTCTCGGATATAATGAAACCGGCCTTGCCAGCCTGCTCAAAATGAAATTCAATATTCCGAGAGACAAAAAATACCAGAAAAGGGATTGGTCCCAGAGGCCACTGCCAGGTGACATGCTTCAATACGCAGCTGACGATACCAGCCTCCTTATTCCTCTGCATGATATCCTTACAAAAGAACTGGAGGAAAAAGGGTTTCTTTTCTGCGTGGAAGAAGAATCAGAAATTCTAAGCAGGGTCCGTCCCAATCTATCAAAACCAGGGCCCTTATTTCCCGGCTTCAAAGGCGCAGGAAGGCTCGACCCCCGGACCCTTGCTGTTCTGGAAAAGCTCCTCCGTTTTAGAGACCGGATGGCGAGACAAAGAGATTGTCCTCATTTCAAGGTACTGGGCAACATCCCGATCCTTGAAATCGCCAAATCTAAACCAATCACAAAAAATGACCTTGCCGGGATAACAGGACTTAATCCCAGGCTCATAGAACGTATGGGAAGTTATCTTATTAATAGCGTTAAAGAGGGTCTGGAGATCCCCGAAAATGCTCTTCCAGTATACCCCAAATCTCCCAGAATCAGACTGGGGCATAAAGAATCAGCCCGAATCAAGGCATTAAAAATCCTGGGAGCAAGGCTGGCACAAGGTCTGGGGATTGATCCATCGCTCGTCTGTACCAATGCTCAGATTCAGGCACTTGCAATCGCAAACCCGAAAAGTCCTGAAGATATGAAGGATATCCCTGAGATAAGAAAATGGCAGGTCAAGCTTTTTGGCGAAGACATCTGTGAGGTTCTTCAGGAGACAGGCTGATTTGTTAAACCGTCTTTAATATTATACCTCAGGTTCAAAAAGTCATAAGAAGCATAAAGGCACAAAGGGGTATCTTTTTCCCTCTGTGCCTTTATTAATAGTTACTCAATGTTCGAAAACAGTTTCTTGAATCTTTAAATTTCTATCAATTCAATCAATTTGTGGCGCTCTTACCATAACCGAATCCCCTTGGACACGTCCCCGGATTATCCTGATTTACTCCAGGGCCACCCCTTTTGGCAAAGCCACAGGCGCCTCTTCCGAACCCTGACCCAAAACCAATTTCAGGAGAAATCTCTCGAGCCTGTAATCGAAATTCAAGCCGGGCCTGTTTCACGCTGTATTGAAGATCACTTATCTCCTTCTGGAGGACCCTCAGTCTTTCTACGTCAGGCTCTGAAGTGCTCCAGATAGTTCTTATTTCTGTTCTTTTTTCAGAGATCTCGGACCTGATCTGGGCTGTATCATCGTAAAATTTCTGATAGAGAGCATTCAGTTCTGTCCTCTGCTCGTCTGTTATGCCTGCATTGTTCCCTGAAAGTGCTGCGCCATAAGGACAATCTGGACGGTTATTATTCCCCCAGCCTCCCATACGCCTTCCTTTTCCTTTTCCCCAATCCGGGCCAAAGGCCAGCGCTGGCACAACCATAATTCCGATCAAAGCAATAACACCAATAATACCTATTGTCTTTTTCATTTTTCTGCCTCCTTTTGTTTAAGCATTTTGTTTTTACTTTTTAAAGAGCAAGGCTCATGCCAAAAATATAATTTCGGCTTAACTTGCTGTAATAACTACATATCTTTTATCAAAGCACTGAAGGAGATCATAACTGACTTGCAATAATTCATACAAAGGTGGATAATCAGTATCCACAATGAGTATCCATGTGGATACTTAATACCCACATGCTCCATTTTTACGAACATCATTATCCGTAAGTCTGGACTGATTATGAAAAATATTTACAAAAAATCGCTGGCCGGAATACCCCCCTGGCTAATTATAGGATCTGTAGTCATTCTTGCGCCTATCTTTCTGTTCTGGACCATTCAGAATATAAACAAACAAAAAGAAGAGATGATTCACCTCCTTTTTGAGAAAGGCGCCGCGCTTATCAGATCCTTTGAGGCCGGGACCCGTACTGGAATGATGGGTATGCACGGTGCGGGAGGGAGAGGATTTCAACTGCAGCGACTGCTCGCTGAAACAGCCCAGCAGCCTGATATAGTTCATTTGATCGTAACGGATATAAACGGCAGGATTATAGCACACAGTGATCCTTTAAAAATTGGAGAAATTTACGGGAAAGATATTGATATTGAATCAGCGCTCAAGGCAGAAAAGCCCCTATGGCGTCAGGTAAAAAACCAGGAGGGCCTTTCGGAGACATTTGAGGTCTACAGGAAATTTTCTCCTACACGTATATTCAGCAGGGGCGGCCGCAGGATGCTGAATGAACGAGGCATGGACACCGGAATTAAAAAGCCTGAAAATACAATTGCCGATCCCGACCAGATTATATTTGTCGGCATGGACATGAGTGCTCTTCAAAAGGCAAGGCAGGAGGATATGCACCACACTATCCTCATGGGCGCAATCCTCCTTTTGATAGGATTCGGCGGCATCGTCTCTCTGTTTCTTTCTCAGGCATACCGTTCAACCCGGGCTTCATTAACAAGGATAAAGGCCTTCTCCGATAATATTGTTGAAAACATGCCCATGGGACTGATAGCGGTTGAAAAAGACGGGACAATCGTCTCCCTTAACCAGGCTGCAGAGTCTGTCCTCAGGATTTCATCCGGGGATATCCCTGGAAAAAAGGCTGAAGAAGTCCTCCGTCCGCTGTGGTCAATTGCAGAAGATCTAAAGGGCGAAAAAATAATCATCGAAAAAGAAATCAATTATCCTCTTCCTGAGGGGAGAACAGTCCCGCTTGATGTCATATCAAGCTCAATAGAAGGCGATGATAATACCTCCTGGGGATATATTATCCTTTTCAGGGACCTTACAGAGATCAAATCCCTGAAGGATGAAATAGAAAGAAGCAAACGCCTCGCTTCCCTGGGAAGGCTTGCTGCGGGAGTGGCCCATGAAATACGCAACCCCCTGAGTTCCATAAAAGGTTTTGCCACATATTTCCGGGACAGATACAGGGAAAACAAAGAGGACCAGGCCACTGCCAATATCATGATTCAGGAAGTAGACAGGCTGAACCGCGTCATCGGCCAGCTCCTGGAATTCGCCCGCCCGATGAGCATCCATATGGTACCCACATCAATACAGTCAACAGTCCGGCATTCACTCAAGATGGTTAACAAACAGGCAAGTGAAAAAAATATCATTGTGGTGAACAACCTGCCCCATCAAACAATAGAGATACCCATGGATCCGGACAGGTTTGCTCAGGTGTTTATTAATCTCTTCCTTAACGCCATTGAAGCGATGGAAGAAGGTGGAACCCTGTCCATAGATCTTTCCAGAGATGAAAAAGCGGGAATTGTTATGATTTCAGTTACTGATACAGGCAAAGGAATAGAAAAAGAAATACTCGAACATATCTTTGACCCCTATTTCACGACCAGGCAATCTGGAACCGGTCTGGGACTGGCAATTGTCCACAGGATTGTTGAATCACACAACGGTGAAATTAAGGTTGACAGTGATGTTGGAAAAGGGACCAGGTTTACTGTCCTGCTTCCCGCGGGAAAATAGACCTCCGCCATTCTGAATATTTTTTAAGGACTGCAATGGCGGAAAGTTAGCATCTTCTGTATTTTCCATATCTATAATTTCAAGGAAAAACAAAAATGAAGCATGAGAACAGGATATTGATAGTGGATGATGATTCAGGGCATCGCACAATGCTGAAGACACTTCTAAGGGGATGGGGGTATTCCGTGTCTGAAGCTGATGACGGCTCAGCGGCTGTTGACAGAGTTCATGATCAGGCCTTTGATCTGATTCTCATGGATATCAGAATGATAAAGGTTTCAGGGCTGGAGGCGCTTAAGCTTGTTAAGGAATATAACCCTGCCATCCCTGTTATAATTATGACTGCTTATTCATCAGTTGAAACTGCGGTGGAGGCACTTAAAAGAGGTGCCTATGATTACCTGACCAAGCCCCTTGACTTTGATGAATTAAGGCTTACCATGGAACGTGCCATGGAACACACCCATCTTAAGGAAGAAAACCGTCTTCTAAGAGAAAGGCTCGGCGACCATTTAAACAGGCGCAACATCATAGGCAGAAGTCCTGCAATAGTCCGGCTGATGGAAACAATCGCTCAGGTGGCTCCTACCGAAGCAACCATAATGATAACCGGCGAATCCGGGACCGGCAAGGAAGAGATCGCAATAGCCCTTCACCTTAACAGCAACAGGAAAGACGGCCCTTTCATAAAAATAAACTGCGCCGCCATAACCGAAACACTTCTTGAATCAGAGCTGTTCGGTCACGAAAAAGGTGCTTTTACCGGGGCTCACAGGAGGAAGGAAGGACGGTTCCTGCAGGCAAACGGAGGCACCCTCTTCCTGGATGAAATCAGTGAAATGCCGCTTTCAATGCAGGTCAAGCTTCTCCGGGTACTTCAGGAGAGAGAAATCACAAGGGTTGGCGGCGAGGAAGTTCTGAAGATAGATGTAAGGCTCATCACAGCAAGCAACAAGGATTTGTTACAGGAGGTCCGTGCAGGGAGGCTCAGAGAGGATCTGTTTTACAGGCTTAATGTGGTAAACCTTTTCATTCCGCCTCTAAGGGATAGAAAGGAAGACATCCCGCTTCTGGCTCAGCATTTTCTGGAGATATTTTCCCAAAAAAACAACAAGCAGATCAAAGGGTTTACGCCTCAGGCCATGGACCGTCTTATCAGATACAGATGGCCCGGCAATGTTCGGGAGTTAATGAATGCTGTGGAAAGAGGTGTCGTACTTTCAAGGTCTGAATATCTTATAGACGATGATTTTCCTTTGATCCATGAGGATGCAGTAGAAGATGAATTTAAGTCTTCAGATACAGTAATGCACTCTTTTGTTCCTCTCGAACAGGTGGAAAAGGAAACCATAATAAGGACACTGGAATCAGCCGGAGGAAACAAGAGTGAAACTGCCAGAAGGCTTGGCATTACCAGAAAAACTCTTCACAAAAAGCTGAAAAAATATGGAATTATGAAATAAGGCATAGAAAACAGCTTTCATATTATAATCATGTACATTTATCAAAAAACAAATCGCTATTTTGCACAGGTGGCAGATGATATTAAAGATATTGCAGAAAAAGAAATCATCTCTCTAGGTGGAAAAAATACGAGGCAGTCATACCGTGGCATTTTCTTTACTGCCACCCAAAGGACTCTTTATTCCATCAATTACCATTCAAGGCTTATCAGTCGTGTTCTGGCCCCGCTAATATACTTTAACTGCCATTCTGACCGCTATCTGTACAAGCAGGCTTCCCGGATAGAATGGAAAGACTTTATGACTCCGGCAAATACATTCGCCATCTTTGCAACCGTATCAAACAGCAGAATCAGGCACTCCAGATTTGCAGCCCTGCGGATGAAAGATGCAATTGCTGACTACTTCAGATCCATCTCAGGCAAACGCCCTTCTGTCAATACAAGGAATCCTGATATCTGGTTTAATCTGCATATAGAAAACAATAAGGCGACTATAAGCCTTGACACATCCGGTGGTTCTCTCCACAGGAGAGGCTACCGAAAGGAATCCACAACAGCACCCATGGTTGAAACATTAGCGGCCGCAATCATCAGGCATTCCGAATGGAAAGGCAACACGCCTCTTTATGATCCATTCTGCGGCTCAGGAACGTTCCTTTGTGAGGCATTTATGCATGCATCCCATATGCCTTCAGGCATTCTCCGAAGCAATTTCGGCTTTAAAAGGCTCCCGGACTTCGATTCAACCCTCTGGAAAAAGATTATCAGGGAAGGGAAACAGAATATAAAGCCGGTATTAAAGGGCCTAATATCAGGAAGCGATATATCCCTTGAAGCTGTTAAGACGGCACGCCAAAATTGCAGAATGATTGACAGAGAAAATCATATCAGTATTAAACGGCAGGACATTTTTGGTATTGAAACCCTCAGGGACAAAACAATAATCTGCAATCCCCCCTATGGAATCAGAACCGGCAAGGCAGAAGAAATGCCCGATTTCTATTCAAGATTTGGTGATTTCCTTAAGAGGCATTGTACCGGGTCAACTGCATATGTCTACTTTGGGGAACCTGCATTCATTAAAAGCATGGGATTGAAACCGTCATGGAAAAAACCGCTCTCCAATGGAGGCCTTGATGGGCGTCTGGTCAGGTATGAACTGTACTGATTGCACTAAGGTGTATTATTTCCTATTATTTTAAAGGCATCCATGGTTTCAGCTTATACAAATAAGGGGCATAACCTGACATTATGTTTATAAAAGTTTTCATTATTCTTTAAGTTTTAGAATGACATATATGTTTTTAATTTCAGGACCGGAGGCAAATCATCATGGATACAAAAGAACGTCTGGATGCACTGGAAGTTGCTCTTAATAATGAAATGCGGGAAAGGGAATTCTACCTTAAACACGCAGAAAGGACAAAAAACCCCGTTGGCAAAGCTATGTTTAAGCAAATAGCAGATGAAGAGCTCGAACACTATGAACGTATAATGGAGCTGCAAAAAAAGTGGAAAACCAATGAGCAATGGCCTGACACAGTGCCTCTTCGAGTAAAAGAAACTGATGTCAAAACCGTCTTGAAAGAAATTATCCAAAAGGTTGAAGATATGCCTGAAGCTGATGATGATGACCGCCAGGCGATTGAAACAGCCATTGAATTTGAGGCCAGGGGTGCTTCTTATTATTCAGGACTTAAGGATGAAGTCTCTGATTCAAAGGAAAAGGCCTTTTTTGATCTCCTCGCCAGGATTGAACATGAACATTGGCTTTCACTCAAGGATACACAGGAGTATCTTAACAACCCTGCCGCATGGTATACCAAGGCTGAACATCACAGTCTGGATGGATAGGATATTTTTTGAATATTTATTATGGCTGCCCCAGCATACACTTTGAAAACATATTATGTTTGATGTTTCGTAAAAGCCCTCAATGTGGGCAACAAAATAAAAAGCTCCGAATTCAAGGCGGGTGAAAATCGTGTCACGAGACTTTAGAAGAAATACAAGTCTAAGGTTTAAGGTACAAGGGGGACCAAATCCACCTTATACCCTGCACCTTTCCGTTATCTACGTCGCAGTGACGAAGGATGAAGCGTAACGCAGATCTCAAGATCCCGCGCCCCTTGCGGGGAGTTGGCCTTTTTACGAAGTCGTCAAGTTTCAGAAAATCATTCCGGCCAGCCAGAAAAGTAACATGCCTACAACCACTGTCCCTCCGAGAGACTTTGTCTTTAATGCAAAAAGAAAGGCAGGAATGGCTACCAATAGCCTTGGATTGACAAGAGAAAGGTTTCGCGGGATGCCTTCTGTCATAAGTTCCGGCACTACAAGGGCACTGAGTACTGCTACCGGAATCAGATCAAGCCAGTCGACAAACCATTCAGGCAGCTGTCGTTGAGACAGAAAAAAGAGTGGCAGCCATCGAGGTATGAAGGTTACTGCCCCCATCGCTATAAAAAGCCAGACAAATTCCCAACGAATCATTCTTTATCCCCGTTAAATTTGATGCAATCTAAGAATTTAAAATTCACACAAACTGTCATTTCGACTGCAGGGAGAAATCTTGTCTTTCTGAAGTGTTAAAATATCAAGATTTTTAATCACCCCAAAACATAATTAAAAATGACAAACCATTTGGGCCTTTGGCAAACAAGATATTTTAATCATCAAATTCAGCTTTATAAGTCACTGTTTACAAAGCTTTCTTACCTTCGCCTGATTAATACCCCAATGCTGCTCGCCAGTATACTCGCGATCATAATATATGCATTTCCCGGGATCCAAAGAGACAAAACGACAGCAAGCAACGCTGCTATTACTGCCGTGATTACATATATCCGGCCTCTGAGCTGGAATACCAGAAGGCATAAAAACATTGCAATCAAAGCATAATCAATACCAAAACTGCCTGCAGGTATTAACTGGCCGCAAAGACCCCCAAATACCGTGCTCGCTATCCATACAAAATTTGATATATGATTGACCGAAAGGGCTTGAGGCCAATGCCACTGCCCTTCCCTGAATTTATTTATGTTGACTGCAAAACTCTCATCGGTTACTCCGTAAGCAAACAGGGATATCCATCCCCTCCCAGGACCCTGAAGGAAAACAGAAAGAGAAGAACTCATCAGCAGATGACGAAGATTAACAATAAAGGTTGTCAGTATTATCGTTGGGAAGGCCGCACCGGAACCAAGCATGGATACCGCAATAAACTGGGCACTTCCGGCAAAAACCAGAAGGGACATTAACCCTATTTCCAGGGGATGAAGGCCCGCCTTCTGTGCAAGAACACCGAATGCCATCCCTATGGGCAGATATCCAAAACATATCGGCCAGGCAGCTTTCAGGCCTGACGAGAAAATTAATGGTCTCTTTAAATATTGCTTTGTCAAGGCTCCTCTGATTTCCTTTACAAAAAATTTCACATGAACATCATGATTTCACTGTAATTATGCTTCTACATTCTTCAAGTAACAACAAACAAGCCCGCTCTTCGGAACAATATCTCGTTAATATCTATGGGCTCTATTAATCCGAATCTCTTCTTTTCATTACATTGTGAGTGAAATATTGTCTCGAAAAGCTATATTAACGAGTGAGTATTGTCAACATTTAGGAAATGCTCCATGATGCAGCATCGGGAGACATGAAGGTTGATTAGCAGGTCCGGTTATGATAACAAGACCCATACATAAATAATTTCTTAACAACCCGTTTTTCCATTCAAAGGATTAGAAGGAGCTGCAGCAAATATGGATGAAAAGACAAGGACAGATTTTTTTAACAGGGTAGCTGAGGAGTCTTATGCGAAAAAACTGGGATTACGGCTGGTAGATGTAAACGATGGCTATGCTGTAGTTGAAATGGCACTTACTGAAGAAACCGAAAATATTTTTGGCATGCCTCATGGTGGAGCAATCTTTTCTGTCATAGACGAGGCATTTGAAGTGTCATCAAATTCTCATGGCACCATAGCCCTGGGTCTAAATATGTCTGTAACATATCACCAGTCTCCGGAAGGTCGTACAACACTCAGGGCGGTGTCAAAGGAAATCCACCGCACCAGAAAGACTGCGACTTATGATATCAGTGTTACGGATGAAAAAAATAACCTTATCGCCTCATGTACCGCATTGGTTTACCGTAAGAAAGACAAAGTCCCTTTCCTCCAAGCCGAGTAATCCGTTTACCAGATTGCATTCCATATTTCTTCATCCGTGAAGAATCATGATCGAGAATGGACTGACCTCCTTTTAAGAACCTTCATCAATATAGAACCGCCATTTACAGAATAATTCCCTGGGGTGCGGATCAGGAGGAGCAAAAAGGCATTCAACCTGAATACGATCATCTATCGCCCGTGCAAAATTGGTAAATTCCCCGCGATGCATCTCCTTGCACACAAACTCATCAAGCCCTCTCCTGATCCTGGCCTCCTGAGTTGGGCATGATGGAACGGAGATTAATACTTCTTTATCGGTCTCTTCAATCTCATAACCGACGAGGATATGCCAGGGGAAAATTTTCAGGGCCTTCACAAAACCCTTCAGGCCTTTCTCTTTGATGCCGAATCTTGATATAAGGTCTTTTGCAGCCATACCTGAAACACGCCCCCAGACCTGTTCATTTATCCGCTCTGCAGTCGGCTGGTCAAAACGCTCACCAACATATATAAACCAGAAGGCGTCAACCACCCTGTAGTGCCAGAGCAGAAACTCGATATATTTTCTGAGATCCGGGGCTTCCATTTTCTCCAATGCTTTCATATCCATTGCGCTCTCCTTTTTATATCAGGTTTTGCCTTTTTTTATACAGGATTGATAAAAGATATTACACAAACGACACAGATTGCAAGAATCAAAATTTCCCATGGATGTCTGTTCCTTCTCATTGTGAAATTAGCGTCATCACACCGAGCTTTAATAAAATATCAGCCGGAAACCCTTATCCACAGTAGACATACCTGAACCAGGCTGCATTCCCAGTATATGGACGCATGATAATTTGACACACTCTTGGGATTTGCGAACTTCTTTCAAAAAACAGGGGGGCGGTAAAGCCCCCCTTATAATGGAGAAAAAGGAATTTAATATTCATAAGTAAGTTTAAGAAAAACCGATCGTCCTGCTCCAGGATAAGGACATACATGACTCTGAAAAGTTGTCTGATCCGTAAAAACTCCCAGATAAGTATCATACTCTTTGTCAAACAGATTATTACATTCAAAAGATATCAGCCAATGCTCATACAGCCTCTGCTCCAGCCTGAAATCAACAGTCCAGTATGGATCCAGTTCATATTTTACCGTTTTGGTGAAGGGATATGAGCCATCGGTCTCGGTACGATACCATACCCTGTCCCCGACATATCGGACTGTCGCGGTTGCGTTCAGGCCGAAATCAGTCATGTAATTTACGTTTGCCTTGAACTGATGCCGGGGCGTATAGGCTGACCTTCTTGTTACCCAGCTATATTCAAAATCCGCGGGTATATACGGAGGCCATCCGTAATCCTGTTTTGTATATGCCTTGTTTTGCTCCTTAGCATCCGTATAAGTATAAAAAAGAACAATGCCCAGGTTTTTCCACGGCTTGAACCTGGTTCCGATCTCAAGGCCGTCTGCCTTATATTTTCTTAAGTTCTCGGGTTCCCATATCCCTTCACTGTTCGGTCCCCATTGAATCTTATTATCTATATCCCATCTGAAATAACTTAGCATAAGAGATATGCGTTCATTAAAAAATGCCTGTTCAAAAGTGGCATCACTGTGCCACCCGGTTTCAGGCAGCAATCCCGTATTACCTCTGGTATAAGGATCTTCGGGCCAGTACAGGTCGTTCGGAGTCGGGGCAAGGAAATGCCTGCCATGACTGAACTTTAAAGCAGTATTCTCAAAAGGATTAACAATCATGCCATAGAGAGGAAGATCTTCCGATCCGAATTCGGTGTGATGTTCATGCCGTATTCCGGCCTGAAACTTAACAAGATCACTGAATCTGTAATTGGCCTCCAGGAATGTACCCGTAGTATGGACATTTGCCTTGGTTCTGGATCTTGTTCCGGTTATATCTGCACCATGATCATCAAGAGATATAGATTCGCTTTCCCAGCCGATATTCTTGTGCTCCAGCCCCAGCAGAATATCAGCACCACTAAAAGGAATGAAATTTATATTGGCTTCCCCTCTGGATACCCTGTTGGTAACCCAGGACTTGCTTCCCGGCAATCCCCCGAAGTAATCCACATATCTGGTATAAGTATAATTATCCATATATGTATAATCTCCCTGAAGCCGGAATGTAAGCCAGTCTTCAGGTTTACTTTTCAGCTGGGCTGCCAGATGAGCATCCTTGTCCCGCCCCCTGTCAAGAAGACTTTGCGATTCATGGTTGTACACATCTATTCCGCCTGCTTGGAATGTCAAAGTTCCATCAGGGGGTTTTACGCCGGGAGAACCGTAATCCCTGTCCACAATATCCCCAAAGAGATTCATGTTCAACAAATCTCCTTTGTCAAAAACTATCTTTAATGAGGCATCCTTTTGCGTCAAATCAGCATTTTTTCTAAACCCATCCGTCTTAATCCTGTTCGCAGTTATATAGTATCCAAGATCGCCTACAGCAAACATCCCATGCTCGACAGATAGATGTGATGTTTCCTGACTGCCATAACCCGCGCCAGCACTTGCCTGTATATAATCCCTTTCAGGATTTTTTGTAATGATATTGACTGTTCCAGCCATTGCACCTGATCCATAGAGCAGTGATCCCGAACCCTTTATCACTTCTACCCGTTCTATCATTCCCAACGGAATCCTGCTGACATCGGCTATTCCATTGGAAGGTGAATTATAGCTAACTCCGTTTACCAGCACATGCGTCGCATTTCCGCTCATACCTCGTATATGCAGGGCCTGCACCGCGCCTCCGAAATCCCCCTGAGTCCTCCAGTCGATTCCAGCCTCATTCGCCAGAAGCTCTCCAAGACTTTTTGCAGGAGAATCCTGTATATCAAACTGATCCAGAATGATTACAGAATTCGGGACTTCTTTTCTCTTTTTTTCGGTCTTGGTTGCAGTGACGACAACTTCATCAAGGACTGTTTCTGAATTTAACCTTTCCGGCTGGGATAAACATATAAACGGCCATAAAATCATACCCATAAAAATCATCTTAAGGACAATTAACTTCTTCATGCATTTTTCCCTCCCTGTAAGAAATTTTTTCTCAGGTCCGGAGCAAAAAAAAGCCCGGACCGAATAACTCGATCCGGGGATGTCCCTTTTTTATCCTCAAGATCCAACATCATACCTCTGTCCTCGGAGGTTGTACTTTCAGCTCAGGCAGGTCTTCTGACTTTCCTGCCCCTTCAGCCACCTTCCCATTCCAATTTACTGGAACAGTGGTATAAACGCTAAAGGGGTTCCCTTATCAAAAAAAGAAAAGGGCAGGATTACAGCGGCGGGCCCGTCCCCGACTCTCACGGGGTTCCCTGTTATGCTCACAATGAGCACCTGAACAGATTTTAACTATATTCTTTTCTATACCGGTAATATGAACAACGTGTACTTAACTGTCAAGTCTTTTCTATTTATACTGAAAAGCAGGGCATCCTCTGTTCGGCATTTTACAGGATTACCTTTAATCCATAAATAGACGGGTAAATTCTCCTCCCGCAGACATTATTCGACAGGGCGTATCTCCCGATTGATAATATTCTTTATGCCCTTACCGATCATTGATGCCAAATATTAAACCTGCTGATATGATTTTATTTCCATATTCAAAAAGCTACATCTTCATTGATTTCTCCGGCACCATAGTAACACGTGGAAAATCACCAAGGGGGCTTTTATCCACCAGGAGCGTACATCCATAAGCCTTTTCAAGCGTCTGGAAAGTAAGAACCTCATTCGGCGGCCCCAGACTTAATGCCTGGCCCTCTTTCAGTAAAAGTAATTGGTCACAATACATTGCTGCAAGATTTACGTCATGAGAAACCATTATAACTGTTATTCCTCTTTCCTGTTTCAGCCTTTCCATCAAATCCATCAACCTGACCTGATGTCTGAGATCAAGTGATGCAGTTGGTTCATCCAAGAGAATGATCTGAGGATCCTGACAAATTGCCCTGGCAATAAAAACACGCTGTCTTTCACCTCCGCTTAATTGATCGAGTCTGCGGCGCGACAGATGTTCCACGCCAGTAAACTCCATTGCCTGTTTTGTAATTTCCAGGTCATGCTTCTGCTCCAATCCCAGCATCCCCTGATGCGGCGAACGCCCCATTAATACAACATCTTTTACAACAAAAGGAAAATCAACTGGTTCCATTTGGGGTACAAATGCGATGATCTTTGCAATAGATCTTCTTGAGTAATCCCGAAAAGGACTACCAAGAATATCCACTTTACCTTCATCCGGCTTTAAGATTCCCGCTATTATTCTCATCAGAGTTGTCTTGCCTGAACCATTCGGGCCTATAATAATGAAAAAATCACCCTTTGTTATAGAAAAAGATATCTTTTTCAAAACAATATCGTCCCCATAGGAGTACCTTAGATTTTTTACCCGGATTGCTGAATTCATCACCTGGTCCTTTTTAATAGAAAAATGAAGAGAGGCGCTCCTATCATTGCGGTAATGACTCCTGACGGCATTTCACCCTGGGCAGGGAGAACCCTTGCCAGCAGGTCGCAGAAAACCATATATGCACCTCCGCCCAGTATGCATGCAGGGACCAGGACCCGGTGGTCAGGTCCGAAAATAAGCCGAAGCAAGTGAGGCATAACAAGCCCGACAAAACCTATGAGCCCGCAATGACTTACCGTAGCGCTCACCATCAGCGAAGTTATTACAAGAAGAGTAATAGAAACGGCCTTTATGTTTACTCCGGTGGTCCTGGCAACGTCCTTCCCCATAAGGAGCAGATTCATTGAATTGGAAAGCAAAAAAATCAGAACAAAACAAGGGAGTAGAGTTGCAGCGAGTATCATTACTCCTTTAATTTCTGATAAGGAAAGATCACCCATAAGCCAGAAAAGTATATTGTGAAGTCTTGAATCCTGCGCTATGGAGAGTAGAAACATTATTACTGCGGAGCAAAAGGCGTTCACCATTACACCCGACAGCAGCAGAGAATCTTTCTTCAGAATTGTCGGGCCTGATGAGATAACGATAATAAGAAAGAGTGTGGCGACACTTCCTGCAAATGACGTCAAACTCACGCCGGGAAAACGGGAAATACCCATCAGAATGCCCGTTATTGCTCCCACCGCTGATCCCCCGGAAATTCCAAGGATATAGGGTTCTGCAAGAGGGTTTCGAAGAAGCGCCTGAAAAACAAGTCCCCCTATAGAAAGTGTGGCACCGACCAGAGCCGCAAGTACCACGCGGGGAAAACGAATATGCCATATGATTGAATATGCCATGGAATCCGTTTCTCCCGAGCCTGTAAGGGATTCCCAGATTGTCTTTATTCCGTAATCTGTAGATCCCATTGAAATTCCCAGAATTATAGCTAAAAAAAGAAGGAGCAGCATAAGGAGCGAAACGAAACAGATTCGTTTCATTATAAAAGGGCTTTTATTAATCATCTGCTATTCTCAATAGACTCAGGATGAATCATTTCCAGAAATAACTCAAGGCCTTCTATCAATCTCGGACCGGCACGATCGCAAAGGTCCGAATCTACAAGAAATATCTTCTGTTCCCTGACAGCAGGTAAATCAGGCCAGCGGTTCCATTCTGCCTTTATATCTTCAAAAACCAGTTCCCGTTCCATAGATGTAACGATAAGAACATCCGGAGAAAGGGCCAGGACCTGCTCCCTGTTAAATCTAGGATATGCGACAGGTCCCTGAGAAAGGTTCCTTCCTCCAGCCGTTACGATAAGTTCATTGATAATTGTACCACTCCCGACAGAAACGATAGGAGATGCCCCAATCTGGCAGAATACACCTGGTCTGTAGCTGGTTTCAGCTACCTTTGCCTTTACAGCTTCTATACGCCTATTCATGTCATGAACCAGGTTTATGGCCTTTTGTTCTGCAAAAAGGAGCCTGCCGATTTCGAGGATCGAATCCATTACTGAATACAGATTCCTTGGATCGACAGCATAAACAGCAACATCCATCGAATTCAACCGGTCCACTGTTTCCTTGGGGTTTCCGTCCTTTACGGCAATACAAAGATCCGGTCTAAGCGCTATAATCTTTTCAAGATCAAGGCACACATAGGAACCGACCTTAGGAATTTTTGCTGCCTCTGCGGGATAATCGCTGAATAGAGTCACCCCGACCAGCCGATGTTCCAGACTTAGGGCGAATATAATTTCGGTAATGTTTGGAGCAAGTGAAACAACCCTTTGAGGGCTTTGCGGCAGTGTGATCTTACGTCCCAGCTGGTCAATCACATCTCTTGCAAATAATTGTGCATCAAATAAGACAAAGAGTCCCAGCATGGCCTGTAAGACAACAGCTCCAAATTTATATCTGTATAATTTGATATTTTTCAAAAGCATAATATTTCCTGACTTTAGAAAAAGTTACCGTTGTCAAAAATAAAAAAGCCACGCCATGAATGGGTGGTAATATACCTAACTTCAATTAAAATGCCTGCCGGTTATGCAAATAAACGGTTTAATACCCTGCTCAACACTTCTCTGCTAACCGGCTTTGTCAGATAATCCTTTATTAACTGTTTTGCCCGGATGTCTATTCCGTTTGGGCCTATCTCATCATAACCTGAAACAATCACAATCCTTGCACCTGGATCGTATTTAATTATCCTTTCTGCACAGTTTATTCCATCCATCTTCGGCATATTTCTATCAAGCAGGACTGCATCCGGCTTTAGAGATTTGTACTTACCAAGGGCCTCCATACCACTCTCTGCTGAAATTGCCCGATAACCAAGTCTCTCAAGGAGATCTTCCATAGGATTGAGGATAGCCTTTTCATCATCCACAATAAGTATTAGCTCACCATTTCCATGAACTATATCCTGAACCGATTCAATCTTTTCTTCCGAATCTTTAACAGACAGCGGAAAGGATAATTTGAAGGTCGTTCCTTTATTTATTTCTGAATAGACGCTTATATTGCCTCCGTGATCTTTAATAATACCATATGCTGTTGAAAGTCCTAACCCTGTCCCCTTAATATTAGCCTTAGTTGTAAAAAAAGGATCAAAGCATTTATCGCGTGTATCAGCAGTCATTCCTGTTCCATTATCTGAAACGAGAACCAGGGCATAATCATCCTCCTTTCTCGCCCTTATATGCAGTTCACCTCCATCCGGCATTGCATCCCTTGCATTAGTGCAAAGGTTCATAAAGACCTGGCTCAGTCCGGACATCTCCCCGGTAATCCAGAGTGCAACGGGAAGGTCCATATAAATGGCTATTCTTTTATCAAATGATTTGCTTACCAAACTGTAAGTCTCTTCAATTATCTCAACAAGATTGATATTTTCAAAGTTATCTGTTCTCCTTTTCCGGGAAAACTGCATCAGACTTTCTATCAGTTGGACACCTCGTTTCACTTCTATATCAATTCTCCTGGCAATTTCCATAATTCCCGGGGTATCCCAGTGCTTCATTTCTAAAATGTCTTTGTTTATGGAAATCCCTGACAATGTATTTCTAAAATTGTGAGCCACTCCACTTGTGATTGTTCCAAGTGCCTCCATCTTCTGTAACTGCTGAAATTGTTCCTCAAGACGTTTTCTTGCAGTAATTTCCCTCGCAATACCCTGGGTACCGACAAAACCGCCCTCCTCGGGCGTTGCTGAATCGTAAATTCCTTCTGCATCTATTAAAAAATATTCGTACCTTTCCGCTTCGCCCGATTTATTACCAATACCATCCTGTAAATTATCTTTTACCAGCAATCGTGCTTCCAGTCCCACTGTCTTTCTGTTAGCCGTCCTGCGTTCATTTATCCTTCCAGAAACTTTTTTTCTGTCTTCGGGATGAACAATCTCCAGAATATTCCTTCCTGTCAATTCCTCTACAGAATACCCATATTTCTTTATTGATTCATTTACAAATGTTACATGTCCCATGGTATCCAACCTGTAAATGATATCAGGCACAGTCTTAACAATCGAATTCAGCCTTTTTTCAGACGCCTTAAGCATGCTCTGGCTCTCACGCAATTCATTTTCAACCATAATACGTTTTGTAACATCTCTTATTACAGCACTGACCATCCTCTGATCCCCGATCATAAAGGAACCCGCAGACACCTCTACTGGAAATACTGTACCGTCCTTTTTTGTATGGTATTGAAATTGGGTACTTTCATTATTTCCAATCAAACCTTTTTTTATTTCTTTATTCTCGTTGTCTGAATACGCCAGGATATGAGAAACCTTTAATTTAGAAAATTCCTTTCTTGAATACCCGTAAAGTTCCAAAGCAGCATCATTCACGTCCTTAGCAAATCCTGTATCCGCATCAAATATTATTATTGAATCTGATTCAGTGGTAAAAAGCTGACGATATTTTTCCTCGGAATCCCTTAAATCCTTCTCCTTGTCCTGCAATATTGTATCAACAATATAGCCAAAAAAAAGCGCTATTATGACCATGAAAGGCAAACGCAGAGTATAGCTGACAGCCATATTCCCTGAAAAGAGACCCTGCTTATAAAGGAGCCATCCGTAAAGAAATGTAAATAAAAGAGTATTAATCATAAGATATTTCAGGCTTATACTCATTGATGCGAGGCCAATAATTATAAAATATATCAGATAGAAATCAGTCCCTGCCCGTCCTGACAGATAGATGCCGAATGCAATCATGGCGCTGTCGAAAAAAATCAGCACTGAAAATATATTTTTATTAAAAAAATATCTTTTCGGGATATAAGGAAGTAAAAGATTAGTTAAAAGATAAAAGGCGATATAGGAATAAGTTAGCAACACTCTTTTTTCAGATGAAGGACTAAAGAGTGTTAGATAGGAAATGCCGATTATAACCAGCAGGCGGATAAGATAGAGGTATTTTCTTGTAATAATCTCCTCGCCCATAGAACCCTTTTCCGCCTGCTTAATCTCACGGTTAACACGGAATAAGCTTTTCGGCTACAAAAAAATGTCCTAATGAATCATGCTGCTTAACTGTCTTCAGGACCAGACTATTGTCGGCTGATATATTTTATCAACGCTATCTCAATTTATAGACCATATAGCATTTTTTATCAAATCCAGACAGAACAAAATGAAAAAACACATATTTGATTCACAATTTGCTGTTAATCAATAAGGGCAAGTTTTCTGGTTATATTATCCTCTATCCAGTGGCTGTCCCACCATTCTGCAGGATTAACGAATATGCCGCTTACCATAACGCCAAAATGAAGATGATCCCCACCGGCAAGGCCTGTCTGTCCGGTCAATCCAATAATATCCCCTTTTGTGACAATCTGGTCTATTTCAACCTTCATTTCACTTAAATGAGAATAAACAGACGCAAGGCCCTGTCCGTGATCCAAAACGACTGTCAAACCGTATATCCCGTTACGATTCGCAAAAATGACACGCCCATTGTTTGCAGCCTGAACTTCAGAGTTAGCCAGAGAAGCCAAATCAATGCCCATATGTGTCTGGTTGTCGACTTCCATGTTCTTATAGTAATACAATCGATTGTCACCGAAACCAGCCATGTTGGCTGCATTCTTGAGTCTCAGCCATGGGCCGTCCCACAGGCGCTCAGGTCCTGTCTCATTTCTCAATTCATAAAATACCTTTGCGTTTTCCTCTCGCAACTCACGATTGATTTTGAGGAATTTATCTAAATCACTATCGCCTGGATCAAAAGAATAAAAGGAGAAATATGGAAGGATTCGTTGAATGAATCTATCAGTAATGTTTATTCTATCACTATTAAACGATTTCCAGCGAATATTGTAATAAAAACCGGACTTTGAACTGTTTCCAGCCCTGTCTTTAGCCCAGAGAGATATATCCGGTTTCGCCTTTATATTTATCGGAACAGATAAATAACATATATGGATACCGTCCTGAGTACCTTCTTTAGCAGGAAATCCTGGAAAAAATAAATCATGTACAAATACACCGCTTTGGATGGAATCTGAGGAGGTACGATAAACAACAAGGCCAGTACCTCCGATATTGAAATAATTCTGTCTGCTCACTGCTCTAATGGAAGGCGGAACAGTATCAACAACCATCCTGTGCTGTAATAAGCACAGATTGCCGTCTCCTCCCCTTCTTCTTGAATAATCCCAAACTTGAACAATCAGATCAGCCCGCCCCTGAGCCAAATTAAGTTCAGCAGGATCAACAGAAAATATCGTTTCATATTTGTGAATCCCATCACAATTGAATAACCCTGAAAAAGGAAAATCATTTTCAAGGATAATTACTTCCCGACCCTCCTGAGTCACCAGGACCTTCAAGTTTTTAAGGCCCCTTTTCATGTCGCTGACTGTAAGTTTGAAATCCTGGCTGCCTGCAAGAAATTCCGGCAAAGGGTCAATCGCTGTTTCAGGCTTCTCACCTTCAAAAATAATACTCAAAAGCCAAAATATGAGACCTAATATAATTAAACCGATAAATATGGTAATAGACAACTTAACTTTTTTTCTTTTATGCATAATCTAATATTACTCTCAAAATATTGCTGAAAAAATCAATTTTTTTAAATTAAACCCGGGATTCGCAGTAAATTCTAAAATAAGGTATTGAAGTTGATCAGTTTCCGGGCTATAAATACAGCTTAACATAACAGCCCTTATTTAATTGTAAATCTACATAGCAATTAATACCCATAATAGCAAATACTTTTGTCAGAATAGAATGACGTAATGAAAAAATCATGTCATATCGGCATAATAGGAGCTGGAGCATGTTCTGATATTCACTATCAGCTAGCCAGAAAACTTGGATTTGAGATAGGAAAAAGGGGCTGGAGCGTTGTTTGCGGTGGATTAGGAGGTGTGATGGAAGGATCTGCTAAAGGATGCCTTGAAGCAGGTTCTATGACAATAGGTCTTCTGCCCGGCTTAACAATTGAATCCGCCAACCCTTATATTCAGGTTCCGATACCTACAGGCCTCGGTGAAGGGAGGAATATTCTTGTAGTTCGTGCCTCTCATGTCCTTGTTGCAATAGGAGGCGGATATGGGACCCTTTCTGAAATCGCCTTTGCCTTAAAAACAGGCAAGCCAGTAATCGGACTTGAGACATGGAAAAACATAGAGGGAATTCAATATGTATCTGACTGTTATGAGGCAGTGATTCAAGTTGAAAGGTTTCTGGAAAAAGGACTCAGTTTGTAACTCAGAAATTGTTCTTTTTATAATAGCATCAAATACTTATACCTTTGCTTATGTTGTTCACCCTTTTCATTATCTCGTCCTTATCAAGGGTCTTAATGTCCCTGTCCTTCATAAGAACCTTTCCGTTGACAATTACATCCTTGACATCCGCACCGCTTGCAGAATACACAACTGCCGAGAATGGATCGTATACAGGGCATAGATGAGGCGCATGAGTATCAACCACAATTATATCTGCATTTTTTCCATTCTCAAGGGTTCCAATCTGCTTTTCAAGCCCGAGTACTGATGCACCCGCGGCAGTACCCATTTTTAGAACTGTCCTGGCATCAAGACTGACCGGATCAAAATCAGTAACCTTGCTCAGCTTTGCTGCCATATCCATGACCTGAAAAAGATCCAGATTGTTATTTGAGGCGCATCCGTCCGTCCCCAGTCCGACCTTCAAGCCCAGTTCTATCATTCTGCTCACCTTGGCCGTTCCAACGCACAGCTTCATGTTGCTCTCAGGCACATGAGCTATTTTAACCCCTTTTTCCTTAAGACACCTCATTTCCCCAGAATCAAGGTGTATGGCATGAGCCGCAATAAGCCCATTATTTATAAGACCTATCTGGTCAAGATAATGAACAGGTCTCTTACCCTCACGCTTTATAATTTCATCTACTTCCTCAGAAGTCTCGGAAAGGTGGATTTGAAGAGGCAGGTTCAATTCCCTTGATATATCCCGGGCGCCTTTCAGTGTCTGTTGAGAGCACGTAACAGGACTGTGGCAGAAAATGCCCGGAATGATCAGATCTGAGTATCCAAGCCACTTCTCGATAAATTTTCTTGCCACCTCAAGGTTTTTTTCAGGCTTTTCAACGCCTGGAGAAGGATAATCAATAACCCCTTGAGCAACAAGAGCCCTCATACCTGATTCATGAACAGCTCTAACTGTACTGTCCTGAAAAAAATATCCGTCAGCGAAACAGGTCGTCCCTGAGGAAATCATTTCAAGGCATCCAAGAAGAGACCCCCAATAGACTGAATCAGGATCAATGAATCTGGCCTCAGCAGGAAATATCTTTTCAAAAAGCCACTGCTTCAATGGCAGGTCATCGGCAATCCCTCTGAAAAGAGTCATTGCATTATGTGCATGGGTATTGATCAATCCTGGCATAATAATGGCATCTTTTGCATTAATAACCTCTGCCCCGTAATCAGAAAGCCGCTCACCCTGCCCTGTCTCCCTGATATCCGCAATCCTTCCATCGGCAATAAAAATAACTGCATCCCGGATCGGCGCCATATCATTAACCATCGTAACGGCGGTGCCTCCCTCTATAATAAGATCCGGAACAGCTCTGCTGCACTGATAATTTTCACAACCCTGATTTTCAAAAACCATATTATGGAATCCTCCTGCTTTGCAGAAAACCTTCCGCGACAGAATATAACAAAGTTGTTACAGTCAAATTTACTTGACACGTCAGCATGTTCTGATAGAAAAAGAAGATTCTATATTTCAATATACTATATTTGCAAGGAGAAAATATGGCAGTCATTACCCCTTTCAGGGGATTAACATATAATTTGCACACCTGGCCCGATTTATCCAATCTCGTCGCCCCTCCTTACGACGTAATATCCGAGAAGGAACAGGATGAATACTACCGCACAGACGAACATAATGTCATCAGATTGATTCTGGGCAAACAAAAACCAGGCGATTCGGATTGGGATAACAGGTATACCCGGGCTGCGGAAAAATTTAAAAGATGGGAATCCGAAAAGATTCTTGTTCGAGCCGACAAACCCTGCATATATCTAACTTCTCTGACTTATAATCCGGGAAACGGAAATGCCGAGCGAACCAGATGGGGCATAATAGCACTTGCACGAATAGAGGATAGAGATTCCGGTATTATACTTCCACACGAAAGGACATTTTCCGCTCACAAGGATGACCGCCTAAAGCTTATGAGGGCCTGCAATGCACAGTTCAGCCAGATTTTCGGTCTTTATGAGGAGCCTGATAACACTTTATTAAAGGCATGCAAAGAGGCCGCTGGCTTTAAGCCCAATGTGGCATTCGAATTCAGGGATGGAACAAAACATGAGATGTGGATATTACAGGAACCTTCATTATTTAAATATATTTCTGAAATCACAGGTGATAAACAGATTTTCATTGCTGATGGCCATCACCGGTACGAGACTGCACTTAATTACAGGAATATTATGAGACCAAAATACGGCCGGCAAGCCTCAAACAGGTCTTACGAATATGTAATGATGTACCTTTCAAACATGAGTGACAGAGGACTGACTATTCTGCCTACCCACAGACTGATTAAAAAGGCACCTGATTTTGACCCGGATGTATTTCTTGAGAAGGCAAAAAGCTGGTTCACGGTAAAAGACTTTCCTTTCTCAGAAAAGATAATTACCAGCGGATGCAGAGAAATCAAGTCCGGGCTTGAGAAATCCGGAATTGATAATACGGCCATTGCCTTTTATCATTACAAGGCTGATAAATACTACATTTTATCATTGAAGCCGGAAGTAAGAAAAGAAATGGGCGGCGATCTGCACCCTTCACTCCAAAAACTCGATGTCCTTGTTTTATCAAGGTTTATCCTGCAGAGAACCCTTGGCTTCAGCAAAGAAGACCTGGATGACAGTGAATTAATTCATTATCAAAGCAGCATGGTAACTTCTATCTCACAGGTAATGTCCGGTAAGTGCCAGATGGTCTTTCTGCTGAATCCCACAAAGATTGAGCATGTTAAAGAAATAGCAGGCAACTCTCTGGTTATGCCCAGAAAATCCACATTCTTTTTCCCCAAGATATTGACCGGTCTGGTTTTTAACAAGATAGATCCTGATGAAATCATCCAGAGGCCCTGAAACCCAACCGTTTCCCGATGAGACCCTTGACCGTTTCATGAATGGCCGGCTACAGGTTATTCAATCCAGGGAAGGTTACAGGTTCTCAATTGACGCCATTTTACTATCTGAATTTGTGACTGTAAGGAAAGGCGATATTATATTCGACCTTGGAACAGGCTGCGGCATTATTCCCCTGATTCTGCTTCTTACAAGACCTGCTCAACATGTCTTCGGGATTGAAATCCAGAAAGAGCTTGCATCACAGGCAAAAAGAAATGCCTTAATTAACGGGCTTGCGGATCAATTCGATGTAATTACCGGTGATATCAAATCCCTTGCTCTTCCCAGGCAATGCGCCGATGTTGTCATCTGTAACCCCCCCTATCGCCGAATAAAAAGCGGGCGCATAAATCCGGATCTGCAGAAGGCTATTGCAAGGCATGAAATCATGATATCTATTGATGATATCATGAGAGCAGCAAAATTCCTGCTCAGAAAAAAGGGGAGGTTAGCCATGATATACCCCGGTGTGCGACTTTTAGATGTCCTTGTGAGTATGAGACGATTCAATCTGGAACCCAAACGGGTACAAATACAATATCCCGGTTTGGAATCAGAGGCAGAACTGGTTCTTATTGAAGCATATCTGGATGGCAGGCCCGGCCTGAAAATTACCCCTCCATTACTTGGTCAGGGTGACTGGATGAACCGGTAAAACTTCACTATACGGGTTCAGTAATTATGCACAGGCCCTACCCTCAAATCAAGCTTTCTAACAGCCTTCCGGCCCAGTTTTCTGTTCAGATCTTCTTTTATGGTCTTTTCAGAAAATTTTAATTCCTGCAGCCAGATAGGGTCAGAAACAGTAACCCTTAGAAGACCTTTCTTAATCCATAAGGGCTTTGCATTAATTGAAATATCAGTACCAACAACATCATCCCAGACATCCCAGATTTTTACATCATCCGTATTGATCGGCAAACCGCCATCACCAAACAAATCAGCAACTATATCTTTTAGAGGAGTTAATGACCTCTTCTCTATACCCATGAAACCACTCCGCATTTTTATTCTTAGAAACCTTCACAAACCATTTGGCGAAATATGTATATACTTTACTTTACATATCATTATTGATTAATATATGAAATCAGGCTTAGAATTACAATAATTAAAGTCATCTATAAGGCCCGGATGATAGAGAATATAATATGAATATCCGCAAAAAGCTTTTTCTGGCTTACCTGCTTGTCATCTTTTTGGCAACAGTCCTCATTTTTCTGATCTGGAAATTTGCACATTATATCCCTGAAATCCACTACAGTTTTCACCCGATTGTCCTGTTTATTCTGCTAATCCCTCTTATTATAGCCTATCTGATCAGTCACATTTTTTCTCTGCGTATTAAGGGTGTTATTGACAGGTTTAAAGAAATCCCCGAGGCAGAAAACGGTAAAATCAGCCATGATTCAGGAGATGAACTGAAAATCCTCTTTGAAATGGCAGGAAAAATACTGTCAAAATTCAAACAGGAGGGTCAGAAACTCAACATACTCTTTGAAATCAGCAGGCTGGTATCTTCACTGCCTCATCTTCAGGATGTACTAGATACTATTGTGGAGATTCTAACAAAAGAATTCAGGCTGGATGCATGTTCCATTCGTTTATTAGATGATGACGGAAAACTAAGAATCAAAAGCTACAAGGGCTTAACGCAGAAATTTGTGGAAGCGGCTACAAGAGAACCTACTGTTGACAGTTATTCAGGGGAATGTTTTCTCACAGGCAGAATAGTAGTAGTAAACGATGCTAATGAAATCAAAAAACCAATATCAACAGTGCTTCTTGTCGGCGAAAATATCAATTCCTTCGCAGTAAGTCCAATAAAGGTGGAAGGCGAAACCATAGGAGTACTTGTAACGGCTTCAAGGAAAAGTAATTACTTTCATGAAAGCTTTGATGAACTCATTTATACTATCTGCAATCAAATAGGCATTGCAATAAGGATTTCCCGGCTATATGACGATCTATATAATTTCAGCCGGCAGCTTGAGATAAATATTCAGAAAAGAACCGCTGAATTAAAAGATAAGAGCGAAAAACTTGTAGAGGCCGAAAAACTCGCGGCTCAAGGTCAAATGGCGAACAGGATAGCCCATGAACTCAGGAATCCGCTGACCGTTGTAGGCGGCTTTGCAAGAAGGATGTACGACGCAACGCCTGATGATGACAGGGACAAGAAATATCTCAAGATAATACTTGAAGAGGTAGAGGTGCTGGAAAAAAAGATTTCTGAAATCATAAAGTTCAAACCTGAAGATGGATAACATTTAGTCATCCAGTAACTGAAAACGTATCGGGATCTTCACCCACATTTCTGTCTTTTCATCTCCCCTTATACCCGGTTCAAACACCCAGTTTTCGACAGACGAAACAGCTGCCCTGTCCAGGACATCATGTCCGCTTGATTCAGATATCCGCTGATCTTTGACCCTTCCATGCCGATCAACAAGCACTTCCAGGATTACTGTCCCCTGATAACCTCTTCTTCTTGCAGACAAGGGATATTCAGGCGGTGGATTTATTTTATAGATCGGCCTTGCCTCTCTTACTGCACTGATTGTCTGTGGCGAAGTTGTTTTAACGCTGTTCTCCTTTAAAGGAGCATCCTGCGAAAATTCTTCATTATAATCGAATGGTTGAACAAAATCATTTTCAGGTTGGATTTCAGGAGCAGGTTCAGAACCAAAAAAAGAGGCGTTTTCCGGTAAATTTTTAACAGTTTCTTTTTTAACCGGCTTAATGGATACCTTGGCATGATTCTTTGATCTGGGAAAATCTTCTGAATTTTTCTGTTTTACAGGACGTCTGGATTCAATCGTTTTTTTAATAAGCTTGGGGATTTCTTCATGCACCAGGTGGTCCTCTTTTGTTTGAGGTTGGATCGGGCATAAATTCAGGGTCACGATTTGTGGTTGGAAAACGGGCGGAGACATTTGTCCCAGATGGAAAGGAGGGACAAACAGGACAGATGCGTGTATTGATACAGCAATAACAGCGGCAAGCAAAACACGTTTCACAACAGCTATTTTACCTCCGACTGGAGTGAAACCCGGTTAATCCCTGCAATCCTGATCTGATCAAGTACGGAAAAAAGCACCTGATATGGAATCTCCTTATCGGCGAAAAGCAATACTCCGGTTTCAATGTCTGATAGATATCTTCCTTTCAGATGTTCCGCCAGGAGCTCTAACATCACCTTTTGATTATCTATATATACTGTGCTGTCTGACTTGATGGTTACTGAAAGCACTTGATTTTTATCTATCTCGGAAGTAGCTGAAGACGGCAGTCTGACGGGCAAACCACGATGAACAGCCATGGACAGCATGGCATATATGAAAAATACCAGCAAAAGAAAGACAATATCGATAAGGGGAAGCATCTCTATGCGTGGTTTCCGACCCGTATTAATATGCACCTTCATCTCAGATCTCCTCATTCTCCTGCTGTTTTTTGAACAAGCTTCTCATAAACGATTTCCAGGCTGGTTGCATATTTTTCAATTACCATAACTGCGTTTTCAACACGGGTGTTAAAGTAGTTGTAAGGAAAAACAGAAAGGATAGCAATGCCGAGTCCCATTGCAGTGGTTATAAGTGCCTGGGCAATTCCGGCAGTCACTGCCTTCGGGTTTTCTATTCCGCTCATTCCCAGAAGATCAAAAGAGGAAATTATTCCAATTACTGTACCGAATATCCCAAGAAGCGGCGCCACGGTTATCATTGTGTCAAGAACTGCCATATATCTACGCATTCGCTTGACTTCTTCAGCTGCCGCTGATTCCATCGCCTTGGTCATGGAATATTCCCTGTGGAGAATTCCGCTAACCAGAATCCTTATCACAAAATCCTTTTTTCCAGCTACCTTATCTCTGACCCCTTCCCAGTCGCCATTTCTGCATAAATCGAGCACACGATCCACAAGTTCATGGTCACGTCTAACATCTTCTCTTATCCAGAATATAAGGCGGTCTATTATCACCGTCATGGATACTATTGAACATGCCAGAAGTGGATACATCACCGGGCCGCCTTTTAGAAAAATTTCAATCATTGAATTTCCTTGCCGTTAAATAAATAATATCTTGAGAAGGGGAAAACAAAATGTTAAGTATTCCTGTGTTGAAGAATAAATAAAAATCAAGTTTGATAACATTGAGTATATAACATCCTGATGGTCATTAAGCAAGCCAAAGAAGTCCTCAAAATTGAGGCCCATAGTATCCTTAGCCTGGTGGAAAGGGTCGGCCCTGAATTTGCAGGAGCCGTTGAAATGATCCTGCAATCAAGAGGCAGAGTTATTCTCACAGGCATGGGTAAATCCGGATTAATAGCAAGAAAAATAGCGTCAACCCTTAACAGCACAGGAACCCCTTCCCTCTTCCTCCACCCTGCAGAGGCCATTCATGGTGACCTTGGTATGGTGACTTCCAACGATATCGTACTTGCCATATCAAACAGCGGCCAGACCCCGGAAATCAATTCCCTTCTGCCTATATTCAAAAATATGGGAATCGGGGTCATTGCTTTTACAGGAGAATTGAAATCCATGATGGCTGAAAGTTGTGATGTGGTTATCGATGTAGGCGTGGAAAGGGAGGCATGCCCCATGGGACTGGCACCAACAGCCAGCACTACAGCAGCCCTGGCAATGGGTGATGCGCTTGCTGTCGCCCTTATCAGCCGTCGCCACTTCAGCCAGGACGATTTCAGGAGGTTTCATCCAGGCGGAAATCTTGGAGAAAGGCTTTCCATCAAAGTTAAAGAAGTCATGCTTACTGATGACAATATTCCCATTGTGCCTCTTGGTTCCACTGTACAACAGGCTATTTTGGAAATAAATTCAAAGAATATAGGCGCCACGCTTGTTGTTAAGGAAGACAGGGAAATTGCCGGGATTGTAACTGATGGGGATCTGAGAAGAGCTCTGACAGAGTCAGAAAATATCCGTTATAAAAAAGTCGAAGAAATCATGTCTCCATCTCCCAGGACCATCCAGGAAAATCAAACTGCCGCAGAGGCATTGGGAATCATGGAGTTATACACAATCACCCTGCTGGTAATTACCGACAGGAATAATCGAGTTAAAGGGATTATACATCTTCATGATATTCTCGGAAAAGAGGAATTCAGATTAAATGGAATTTCAAAACTCCCCAAAGGGCCTGATAGTTGATCTCATAACACCACTCAGCAAAGGCAGTGATATTGATGGACGCGGACTTGGCAGGCTTCTGGACCGTGTAGTCCCTTTTGCTCAGGCTCTGCTTCTGGCCAGTCCTCATTCAGGGGAAGGCATTAATCTGGAATGCGAGCAGCGGCTGGAGCTTTTGGAGAAGGTTATTGCCGTTATTCGCAGCAGGAATATTCCATTATTTATATGGGTTTCCCAGAATACTGAAGAAAAAACAGGAGAAACGGTACTTGCTCTGGAAGCCGGCCTGCAAAAGCGGAATTATTCGGGACAGGTAACGTGGGTTGATACACCTTTATATTACCGCAGCAATAGGGGACTTTTCAATTACTACCGGGAATTGAGCGCTATTACCATGAAGCCTTTTATTCTCCTCAATGACCCGCAATTCATTCAGAATCTTGCTCGACCACTTAAGAGATTAAATATCCGTACGAGTATTCTAAAAGAGCTGGTTCAGATAAAGGCCATCCAGGGCATGATATTTCTGGGGCCTATTGACAGGGCCAATAACTATTATAAGGCAAGTCGTATAAATTCCGACTTCAGGATATATGACGGTGACGAAGCCCAGTTTCTGTCACATCCAAGCATGAATGGAGTAACTGCTGTTGGCGCAAACCTGTCACCTGAGGCCTGGCAGAAAATAACCAACTTCTCTCTAAAAATCGCCGGCGAACAGAATAATTACCCGGATCGTCTTCAGCAGGTATGGCAGATAGGTCAGTATCTGAAGAATCTTAAGGATATATACGACCCCGCGCCTGTGGCCATTATCAAAGAAGTCCTTTCAGATATGGGTATTATCGAAACCCCCACCTGTACTTTCGAGGCCGGAGACCTTGGGATCCCAAAACAGCAGATAAAGGATCTTATAGCCAATTCTGGAAAAGGGGAGTATATCAATATCTAATTCATAGTATTGACGGCATTAAATTTTAAGAAATATATAATTCGGAGAAACACACCATGGCTCAAAATCGGGTCAGCAAAATATGGATCTTTGTTTTTGTTGTTATTTTTTCGATAATATCGAATAACCGTCTCATGGCGGCATTGCCTTCTATCATCACCAGTTTGCCAACAGGTGTGGATGGATACAGTGCAACCCTGAACGGTTCAGTTAATCCAGGCAATGAGAGTACTGATGTAACCTTCGAGTACAGTACAGACGCCAACTTTCCAGAAGAAGAAACACCCGATCCTATTGTAGTTACTGCAGATCAAAGCCCGATCAGCGGCAGCAGTTATAATGCGGTAAGTGTGTCCATAACCGGGCTGACTCCAGGGACTGTTTACTATTACCGTATTGTGGCAGTCAATGGAAGCGGAACCGCCGAAGGAGGCATACAGCAATTTTCTACCAGTCCCCCGGCAACCGTTACTACAGGTATCGCATCTCCGGTGACTACTACCACCGCCACACTCAACGGGACGGTCAATGCAAATGGTAATGATACGGTCGTAACTTTCGAATATGGGCTCACCACCGGTTACGGCACTACGGTAACAGCAGACCAGAGCCCTGTGACAGGCGCTTCAGACACCCCTGTAAGCACAGTCATTACCGGTTTGACTCCAGATACTACTTATCATTTCCGTGTGCTTGCCGACAATACTCTCGGCACCAGCAGCGGTGAGGATATGACGTTCTTCACATCTGCTCAGACGGCACCCAGTGTTACTACTGATGATGCCACTTTCAGCTATGTTCCCAACACTGCGACTTTAAACGGACTGGTTAATGCCAATAACGCCGATGCAACGGTGACGTTTGAATACGGGACCACAACTGCCTACGGCAACACAGTTACTGCTGCTCAAAGCCCTGTCCTGGGATCGTCCGAAACCTCGGTAAGCAGTTACATTACCGGCCTGGTTCCGGATACTACCTATCATTACCGTGCAGTGGCTGTAAACAGCGTCGGAACCACCAACGGCGCTGACATGACCTTTTATAATACGGTAGCACCATATGCTAAAACCGAAGGTGCAGATTCAATCACACAAACCTCCGCAAATCTGATCGGGACCGTAAATCCCAAAGTCATTGAAGACGGACCGGATACAACGGTTACTTTCGAATACGGATTGACCAGTTCCTACGGCAACACGGTTACTGCAATAGAGAGCCCTCTCGACGGAGGAGGCTATAATAAGAGTGTCAGTTATATTTTGACCGGCTTATCCCCCAATACAACATATCATTACAGGGTGATCGCGAGTAATATAAACGGAACCGGTACCGGGGACGACGAGACATTCATCACCAGCAGCCTGCCCATTGTATCCACCGAAACCGCAGCACCCGTTGGTACCGACAGTGCAACATTAAATGGTATGGTGAATGCAAATGATGACATCACAACAGTTACTTTTGAATACGGTCAGACTGCTTCATACGGTAACATTGTCACAGCAGACCAGAGCCCTGTAAGCGGTACTGCCGACACCGCGGTGAGCAAAGCCATTACCGGTCTGGCTAATGGAACTACATATCATTTTCGTGTTGTAGGCTCCAACAGCAGTGGTACAGTATACGGTGAGGACCGTACTTTTATGACAGGTATTTCCCCTCCTGCAGTTACAACTGATGCCGCTTCCGGCATAGGGGTCAACACCGCAACAATGAATGGTACGGTAAATGCGAACGGCCTAAGTACTGCGGTAAGTTTTGAGTGGGGATTTACTACAGCCTACGACAGAACAAACACGGCAACTCCCGGCACGGTTACGGGAGACAGCAATACTCCGGTTTCTTTTACACCAACGACATTGCTTCCCAATACGACCTATCACTATCGTGTGGCGGCACAGAATGAAGGGGGTACTGTCTATGGTGCGGATATGTTTTTTACCACAGTTGCCGCACCAACCGTTGCGACGAATGCCGCTACCTCCGTTACGACCTCCGGTGCCACTTTGCACGGGACCGTAAATGCAAATGATCAAAGCTCCATTGTGACTTTTGAGTACGGCACAACAACCTCCTATGGCACTTCTGTCACTGCTGATCAAAGCCCGGTTACAGGCAGTACCGACACAGCGGTCAGTAAGGCCATTACCGGCTTAACATCCGGTATCACCTATCATTACCGCGTGGTGGGAACTAATGCCAGCGGCACAAGCTATGGTGAGGACGTGACTTTTATTGCCAGTCTGGGACCTCCTATAGTAACTACCGGCTTAGCCAGCCCGTTAGTTACAGGTGCCATTATACACGGGACCGTAAATGCCCTGAATTCATCCACTGCCGTCACCGTTGAATACGGTACTACAATTGCCTATGGATTCTCTGTAACAGCAGACCAGAGCCCTGTCACAGGTTCAAACGATACTGCCATAACCGCCACTATCACCGGACTGTCTTTTAATGTCACTTATCATTACCGCGTGGTCGGGACAAACAGCTACGGCACTACAAACGGTGCTGATATGACCTTTAAAACCACACTTAATCCATCAGCCATTACAGGGGAGGCCACTGATGTTCAGGCGACTTTTGCTGTTGTAAACGGTATTGCCAATGGTAATGGTGGTTCATGGAGTGTCAGGTTTGATTACGGTACTACAATTGCCTACGGTAGTTCGCAGACTGCAAACCCGGCCCAGGCCTCCGGGAACACCGATACTCCTGTTACTGCAGAACTTTCCGGTTTGACGCCCGGCACGACATATCATTACCGCACCACGGTCTATTCCGGCGGTATTAATTATTATGGTTCGGACATGACCCTCACAACCATTAGCGGCCCTTCGGTCACCACCAATGCGGCCTCGGCAGTAGGCGGTAACACCGCAACTCTTAACGGGACTGTTAATGCAAATAATAACAGCACCACTGTAACCTTTGAGTATGGAGAGACTATCAGTTACGACAGAACTATAACTGCAGACCAGAGCCCGGTCACCGGTTCCACTGATACGGCGGTCAGCATTGTTTTGAATTCATTATTGCCCGGGACCACCTATCATTACAGGGCGGTTGGGAGTAATACCACTGGTACCGTTTATGGTGCAGACATGACATTTACTGCTTTGTCGATTCCCCCTTCCGCCACCACCGAATCTGCCACGGGAATCGGTGCTGGCGACGCCACACTGAACGGCTCGGTGAATCCCAACAATGACAGTACTACCGTAACGTTTGAATACGGCCTTACCACGGCATACGGAACCACGGTTACTGCGGATCAGAGCCCGGTTACAGGCAATAATGAAACAGATGTCAGCAAGGGCATCACAGGACTTGCCAACAATACCACCTATCATTACAGGGTGGTAGCACAAAACAGCTCGGGCACCACCTACGGCGCGGACATGACATTCACAACCGGAGTAACTCCTCCAACGGCCGTCACAAATCCCGCAAGCGGAGTGGGCATATCTGCGGCCACCCTCCACGGCACTATTAATCCCAATAATTCAAGCACCACGGTTACATTTGAATTTGGTGAAACAACAGGCTATGGTCGAACCGCCACGGCTGACCAGAGCCCGGTCACCGGGTCAGGTGATACACCTGTCAGCACCAATATCGATTTGCTGACTGCAAATACACTTTATCATTACCGGGTATGCGCCCAGAATGCAGCAGGCTCGACCTGCGGCGCTGACATGACCTTTACGACCAATGCGGCAGGAACTCCTGCAGTTACAACTGCCGGTATCTCCAATATTACCGCAACAACCGCAACATGCGGGGGTAACGTTTCAGATGAGGGGGGCGCTCCTGTAACAGCACGAGGCGTCTGCTGGAGCACATCCGCAAATCCCACCACTTCAGACAGCATTACCTCCGACGGTAGCGGGGCAGGCGTGTTTACAAGCAGCCTCACGGGCCTCAGCCCTCTAACCACTTATTATGTAAGGGCATATGCCACCAACTTTTACGGTACGGTCTACGGCGATGAAAGGATATTCATCACCCTGCCGTTTGCACCGGCTGTAACAACCGATGCGGCAACAGCAGTCGGACCAACATATGCCACCCTGAACGGGACGGTCAATGCCAACGGTGACAGCACTACAGTCACCTTTGAATACGGCGCTGATACCTCTTACGGAAAAACGGTCACGGCAGACCAGAGCCCTTTTACGGGTTCTGTTAATACTGCCGTGAGCAGCTCCATTGCCGGTCTAGTAAACGATACTATCTACCATTACAGGGTGGTAGCGGAAAACACCGGCGGCAGAACATATGGCGAAGATATGAAGTTTAAAACCGCTGCCGAAAGCCCGATACCGACTATTTCAGAAACCGGGGTGATTATCCTTGGAATAATGCTGATGTTTATCGGGCTGGCTTCATTGAGGAAACGGGAACGGGCTTAGGCCCTTCGCATTACCTGTAATGCTCAAACCCGGGAAGCCTGAGACGATTTTCGAGGTGGTGCAGCACCCATGTAGCGATCGATGTTAAAAAGAGGTAAACAAGCCCTACTATAAAAAATATTTCCGTATACTTAAATGTCTCTGAGGCTATGATCTTACCCTGGCCCGTAAGCTCAATACAGGTAATCATGTAGGCAAGAGATGAATATTTGATGAGATAAATGATTTCATTACCGCAGCCGGGAAGGGCAAGCCTGAATGCCTGAGGCAACATAATGTAACCGATCATTTTAATCTTTGTAAATCCGAGTGCCTCTGCCGCTGACATCTGTCCCTTTTTTATAGACAGAAACGCCCCTCTGACATATTCGGAATGATAAGCACTGCTGCAGAGTGAAAAGCCAATAACAGAAGCCAGGAAAGGAGAAAGATAGATCCCCAGATGAGGCAGGCCGAAATACCATATAAACAACTGCACTACCAGGGGAAACCCTCGAAAAAATGCGACATAGGCGTTTACAATCTTCTGTACCGGCGAATTACCATAGACACGCAGAGCCCCGATTATTACACCGAACATCAGACCGAAGAGAGCTGAAGGAATTATCAGGCGAATACTTACAAGAAGCCCTTTTAGAAGCGAAGGCATGACATCCTGATATATAAATACAAGTTCTTCCATATCAGCGGGAATCTCCGTAGAGATCAGCAAGGGATGAACAAAACTCTCTGGTCCTCGGACAATCAGCCTGAGACAGTATCTTTTCGGGAGGACCGGCCTCCAGAATTACTCCGTTTTCCATAAAAACCATCTCGTTTGCCCAGCTGCTGGCAAACCCTATCTGATGTGTTGCCATGATCATTGTCATGCCGTTCTGGCCAAGGTCCTTTATTACAGCCAATACCTCGGTTATCAGTTCAGGGTCCAGGGCAGATGTGGGTTCGTCGAGCAGCATAACCTCAGGGTCCATGGCAAGGGCACGTGCAATTGATACCCTTTGTTTCTGTCCGCCTGAGAGCTGGGCCGGATATTTTTTCATGTGGTCCTTCAGTCCCACACGCGTCAATTCACTGACGGCCCTCTCCCCGGACTCCTCCTTGCCCATCCCCTTTACCCGCATGAGCCCGATCTGGACATTTCCAAATGCTGTCAGATGATCAAACAGGTTAAAATCCTGAAAGATCATGCCAACCTTCTGACGATATGCATAAAGCTCTCTTTTTGAATTATGATTCACCTCTTTTCCATCCAGCAGGATACGGCCATTATCAGGTGTTACCAGAAAATTAATGCATTGAAGGAATGTACTCTTTCCTCCTCCTGAAGGGCCGATCAGTATCTTCATATCCCCCTGGTTTACTAACAGAGAAGCACCTTTTAAGACCTCTTTTTGTCCATAACGCTTGGTTATATTTTCAATTCTTAGAACAGGATTTTCTTTTAGCATTTGAAAACAGATCCTTATTTTAGGAGTAACCCGGAATTTTTACTCTTTCCTCCAGTATTTTCAGAGCCTTGGTCCCGAGGTATGTAATAATCATAAAGAGCACACCTGCTGAAAAATAGAGGGGAAGATGCTCATAAGTTCTTGACGCAACAAAATGGGCGCGTGCCATGATCTCAGTCACGCCAAGCGCATAGGCGACGGCAGAATCCTTCAATACAATAGAATACTCATTTGACCATCCGGGAACAGAAAGCCTCAATGCCTGTGGCAGAACAATAAAAATAATCGCTTTTACATCGCTCATGCCAATAGCCCTTGCTGCCTTGAGCTGGCCTTCAGGCAGAGACAGAATAGCACCCCTGAAGATCTGAGACTGATAAGCGGATGTGATGAGCCCAAGGACAATAACTGCAACAGTGAATGCGGAAAGATTTATCTCCAGCAGAGAGAAAAGTCCGAAATAGAAAAGAAACAGAAGAACAAGAAGAGGTACGCCTCGAAAAAACCACACGTATATTTTTACAAGACTGCGAATATAGACATTACCATAGACCTGCCCTACCGCAAATGTTACGCCAAGTACCAGGCCGAGACCCATTGCACCTGCAACTAATCCTATTGTCACGAGCGCACCCCTGAGCATGTAAGGCAGTGCATCTGCAATGGCTGTCAGACTTTGAATCATTTTTTTACTTTCAGGAGAGCGCTGATGGGCTCTGTAAAATCCATCAGCGCATATTTAGGCAAAGTTGTATTTAACTATATTAATCAAGCTCATATTTCTTTTTCAATTCTTCCCAGTAAGGTGAAGCCATCAGGCGCTTCAGACCTTGATTGAGCATATCAAGCAGCTTCTTGTCCTCTTTGCGGACTGCATAACCGAAATTCTCCTCCGCCATACCAAAGGTTCCAAGGATCTTGACCGGTTTCTTCCTTACTGCATCCTTGGCCGGAGCATCATCCATGGCAGCGGCAACAATGCGTCCGTTGACAACGTCTTCAACTGCAAGCGGGGCTGAATCGTAATGAACGAGACTGAAATCCTTTTTCGCTTTTTGGATGAGATTTTCTTCCATCCATTTTGCTTCTGTTGTCCCCCTTTGAACTCCAACCTTGTTCCCATTGGACAGAATTTCATCAACTGAAATGCTGCAATCCTTTGGGGCAACCAGAACCTGGGAAATTATCCAGTATGGAATCGTAAAATTGACCTGTTCCTGCCTTTTTTCAGTAATGCTCATGCCTGACGCAATCATGTCAATCTTTTTTGCCTTAAGACTCGGAATAATACCGTCCCAGTCCATGGGCTTGTGTGTCACCTTGAACCCCATCTCTTTTGCAATCCAGTCAACCGACTTAACATCAAACCCGTCAGGAACACCATTCTTGTCAACGTAAGCAAAGGGAGGGAAATTTGCATCAATACCATTGATGTAAACCTTTTCCTCTGCAAAAGCAAAGGATGCACCTGCCAGCATAACCACCAGAAAAACCGATATAAAACTCCACAGTCTGCCTTTCACCATAATCCGAACCTCCTTTTTGCAATTTGTAAATTAGAATAAATATTTAGGAATACGCAAACCCATTTAAAAGTTTGGAGTATAAGACAAGCGCCTCTTTGTGTCAATCAGGTCACTGCAGAATTTTCAATATTTCCCCAAATCCACCGTCTAATTCAGGAATCACAATAAAAACTATCAGGTTATAGCGTATTCCTGATCACCGGCAAGGTAATACAGGTGCAAGGTATAAGGCTTAAGGAAAGGCAATTGATCCGTACACCCTTGCACCATGAACACTGAACCTTTCCTTTATCTGCGGTGCAGATGATGCCTTGATGGTGAATCAGGGTTTCATAAAAGTTTCATAAAAGCATTTGACAGCAACCGGCAATAACTGTAAAATATTAACTTTCTGTGATGTTTCTTGGTCGAAGTTTACCTTGAGACCGGAGAGGTGCATCTTATTGATGAAAAATAATACAAGAGGTTTTACCATCGAAAAGATGTCAGTCTGCTTTGAGATACCCAGATTGACTCTCTAAAAACTTGTCAGGGAAAGCGAGATCCCATCCCGAAGGATCGGCTCCGGAACCGCCGTTCCCGCACGCGAGCCATTGAACACTTCCCTTTACTGATCAACTGATATGCGCCGATATAAAACGCCCGCTTATGTCCGGACCTGATTAGATAAGAAAAAGACGGTTTATCGGAAGATGAGGCCATCATGACAGCAGGAAAAAGAGATAAAGCAAAAGCAACCGGCAAATCCCCCGATGACTTGACAATCGATGTGCAGGATGCCGCCGAACGATCCGCCAATCTAACCCGCCAACTGCTGGCCTTTGCCCGCAAGCAGACCATCACCCCAAGGGTGCTTGACTTGAACGAGACCGTTGAAAGCATGCTCAAGATGCTCGAAACGCAGGGCTACACCGTGCTGGCAGCAAGCATACCTGCTGAGGCCATCCGCATGGCCGGGGAGCACTCCGGAGAGATCAGACTGCTCCTCACCAATGTCATTATGCCCGAGATGAACGGCCTGGACCTGGCCAAAAACCTGCTTTCCTGCTGTCATCACTTAAAGACCCTGTTCATGTCGGGATATATGGCCGACATCATCGCTCACCAGGGAGTGCTTGATGAAGAGGTGTATTACATAGAGAAGCCTTTTTCCATGAAGGAACTGGCCGCCAAGGTCCGGGAGGTGCTGGATAAAAAGGCGGCATAGGGAACGGCTGCAAGAAGAAGTGACTATGAAACTTCAAAATCTGAAAATCAGTATGCGATTGCGCCTGGGTCTGGGCCTGATAGTCGCTCTTGTGTTGACCCCGTCTGCCGGAGCTGCTGATGGAATCGTTAACGTAGGAGTTTATGAAAATGCACCAAAAGTCTTCATCTCCGAATCCGGTCAACCATCCGGCATCTTTATCGATATTATCGAGTACATCGCTGAACGTGAAGGATGGAACCTGCGATATGTGCCGGGGACCTGGGGGGAGGAATTAGATCGGCTTGAAAAAGGTTTAATCGATATCATGCCCGATGTAGCCTATTCAGCAAAACGCGGAAAGATATTTTCTTTTCACACAGTGCCGGTCCTTTCCTCATGGTTTCAGGTATATGCCCTTAAAGGCAGCGGGATCCAAACGATATCGGACCTGAACGGAAAAAGAATTGCCGTTCTGGAGCGTTCTGTTCAGCAGGAAGCGTTTTTACGGCTCGATGAGGGTTTCGGTTTAAACACCACCATCATTTCCGTGCCGGAGTGTAAAACTATTTTTGAGATCGTTGCAGAGAATAAGGCCGACGCTGCCATCACCAACCGCTTCTACGGCGTGATGCATGCGAAAAAGTTCGGGCTTGAAGACACGGCGGTTATTTTTAACCCCAGCAACCTCTTTTTCGCAACATCTAAAAAAGATCCAAAACAATTGCTGGCTGCCATTGACCGCCATCTGGTCGATCTGAAGAAAGACACACAATCAATATATTACCAGTCCCTGAAACGGTGGATTTCCGAAGATGCGAGGTTCAAATTGCCGACATGGCTTCAAATGCTTGGGCTGGTTTTGGGGGTTGCTCTGTTTTTGAGCCTTGCAGGAAGCTTGGCGTTGAGGCATCACGTGAATACACGCACCCGGGAATTGCACAAGGTGAATCTCGTTTTGCGCGAAAGTGAACGAAAATACCGAGAGCTGGTCATGCTGGCCAACAGCATCATCCTGCGCTGGTCGAACGATGGGCGAATCACTTTCCTCAATGAATTCGGCCAGAGGTTCTTCGGTTATACGGAAACGGAGATAGTTGGTCAAAATGTGCTCGGAACCATCGTTCCGGAGAGTGATAGCTCGGGCCGAAATTTAGGTTTACTGATGGAAGATATTTTATCCGACCCGCAAAAATTCGAGCATAATATCAACGAGAATATGTGCCGCAATGGCGAGCGGGTTTGGATCGACTGGCGGAACAGAGTAATTTTTGATGAACAGGGACAGATCAAAGAGATCCTGAGCATCGGCTCCGACATAACCGGTCACAAACAGGCCGAAGAACAGATTCGCCGGCTCAATGATGAGCTGCGGAGGCACGCGGAGGTCCTGGAACAACGTGTGGCTGAGCGCACAGCGGAATTGGCGGTGGCCATGGAAAAAGCCCAGGCCGCCGACCAGATCAAATCGGCCTTTCTGGCCACCATGTCCCACGAATTGCGAACGCCCCTGAATTCCATCATAGGATTCACAGGCATAATGCTTCAGGAGCTGGCCGGCCCCCTGAACAAAGAACAGCACAAACAGTTGAACATGGTGCAAAACAGCTCCCGCCACCTTCTGGAACTGATTAACGATGTGCTGGATATTTCCAAAATTGAAGCCGGTCAACTGGATCTTTCCGTGCGATCCTTTGAGTTGAGGCCATCCATTGAGAAGATGGTCAAGCTGGTTTCCCCGCTGGCCGAAAAAAAGGGGATCGATTTAAGACTTGATATCGCCGATGATGTTGAAACAATCACTACGGATCGACGTCGACTGGAACAGATCATCCTCAATCTGCTCAACAATGCGGTTAAATTCACTGAAAAAGGATATGTCCGTCTTTCATGCAGGATGGAAAACGATCATTGTCTGGTGTCCGTTTCCGACACCGGTATCGGTATGCGGCCGGAAGAACTCCTAAACCTCTTTCAGCCATTCCATCAAATCGATACGGGTCTTACCCGCAAGCATGAGGGAAGCGGCCTCGGGCTGTCCATATGCAAGAGGCTCTTGGACATGATGGGCGGAACCATCGGTGTGGAAAGCCAATGGGGCCAGGGCAGTACCTTCACCGTGCGCTTTCCGGGACTGACAGGAGATTTGCCATGAACAATACGCTACTGATCATTGAAGACAACGAACAGAATTTTTACATGATGCGTTTTCTGCTGGAAAAGAAAGGCTTTACCGTCATCGGTGCGGAAAACGGAAGGGAAGGCATCGAAATGGCGTTGCACAACAAACCGCTGGCCATCCTGTTGGACATCCAGTTGCCTGAAATGGACGGATATGCCGTCGCTGCGGAACTGAAACAGCATGATGAAATGGATGACGTGCCCATCATCGCGGTAACCTCCTATGCCATGGTGGGGGATCGTGAACGGATTCTGGCGGCCGGTGCAACCGGTTACATCGAAAAACCCATTGACCCGGAAACGTTTGTGTCTGAGATAATAGAATATCTGCCAAGAGACTGGAGTGACAAGGAGAAATAAGATGATCATACTCATAGTTGAAGACAAAGAGGAAAACCGGTATCTGCTCGAAGCCCTGCTAAAGGGAAGCGGCCACGATGTTGAGTCGGTCGCCAACGGTGCCGAGGCGCTCGAAAGACTGAAATCCGGCGGGATTGATTTGATCATCAGTGACATTCTCATGCCAATAATGGACGGCTTTGAGTTATGCCGGAGAGTCAAGACAGATGAAACCCTGCGCCATATCCCGTTCATTATTTACACTGCCACTTATACCGGTCCCCAGGATGAAGAGTTCGCCATCAAGATCGGAGCGGATCAGTTCATTATCAAACCCTGTGAGCCGGAAGTGTTCATTAAGGCTGTTCAAGATGTGATGGCAGCCGCCGGGCGCAACGATATTCCCTCAATGCCTGCGACGTTACGGGAAGATGAAGTCCTCAAGCTCTACAACGAACGATTGGTGAGAAAGCTTGAACAGAAAATGCTGCAACTGGAAAAAGAATTTCAGGCGAAACAAAAGGCCGAGGAAACCCTGCGGGATAGTGAAAAGAAGTATAGATCACTTTATAAAAGTATTCGGGACGCCATTCTGGTTTCCGACACAAACAGAATGATTATCGACTGCAACCCGGCGTTTGTCGATCTGTTCGGATATTCGCTGGAAGAGCTTGCAGGAAAAAAAACACTTATCATTTATGACAATGAAAAAGAATTCAGGCAAATGGCCAATGTCCTTAAAGATCATGTTGCAGATACCAGTTTATTTTTCACCGTTAGCTTCAAGAAAAAAGACGGAACGGTATTCCCCGGTGAAGTCAATGTATTTAATCTGCGAAATGATGAGGGGGCTACAGTAGGATTTATCGTGTTAATACGAGATATCACCGAGCGCAGGCTGGCCGAGGAGGAGCGGGAGAAATTGCAGGAGCAGTTTAATCAGGCGCAGAAGCTGGAGGCCATAGCCCAGCTGGCGGGCGGCATTGCCCATGACTTCAACAACCTCCTTACGGTTATTCTCGGTTATGGTGAGATCATCCTTTACAAACTTGACAGGGATGATCCTGTGCGAAAAGACATCCAGGAGATTATGAACGCGGGCAGTAGCGCCGCAAACCTGAGTCGCCAGCTCCTGGCATTCAGCCGGAAACAAACCCTTCAGACTGAGGTGATTGACCTGAATTACCTGGTGGAAAACCTCGAAAAAATGCTCAGGCGGCTTCTCCCCGAAAACATAGAGTTCATGATAGCGCTCGACGAGAATCTCGGCCGAGTAAAGGCCGACCCTGGCCAGATTGAACAGGTCGTTATGAACCTCGCTGTTAACGCCAGGGATGCCATGTTTGCGGGCGGCAGGCTGATCGTCGAGACAGCTAACGTGGAGTTGGACAAGGGATATGCGGAGAAACACCTGGGAGCAATGCCCGGGCGGTACGTGATGCTCGCCATCTCGGACACGGGCTGCGGCATGGACGAAGCCACCAGGAGCAGGGTGTTTGAGCCTTTTTTCACCACCAAGGGAATAGGCAAGGGAACGGGACTCGGTCTATCGACCGTCTACGGCATCGTCAAGCAGTCCGGTGGAGACATCCGGGTTTACAGCGAGCCTGGTAAGGGTACGGCTTTCAAGATATACTTGCCATGCACGGATGACGAGCCGATCTCCAGGGCCGAGCGTGCAAGAGAGGAGGAACTTCAGGTGAACGGCAAGCACGTGCTCGTGGTTGATGACGAGCCTTCTCTCCGGAATCTTGTAGAAAGAATGCTTGTGACGCTGGGCTTCCGTGTGACCGTTGCCGCCAACGGCGGAGAAGCGCTATCAGCCGTCGAGGAAAAGGGACTGAGACCGGAATTTGTCATCACGGATGTGGTCATGCCCGGGATAAGCTGTATGGAACTGGTAGACCGCCTTCACAAGACCCTGCCCGAACTGAAGGTGATTTTTATGTCCGGCTACAGAGATAACAATATCCTTCAGCAGTACATCCTCGACTCAGGCATACCCTTTATCCAGAAACCGTTCAAGAGGAAAGACCTTGTCTCGAAGATCAAGAAGCTGCTTCGGAAGGTGCCTGCGGAAGTGACTTAGAACGCCATGATGAAGGGATATATTTCATCGAGAAGCCTTTTTACATTTTCTTCAGCTTCATTCAAATGAACCGGTGACATAAATGCAATTTCACCTGCCTTTCAAGCTTTTTGTCTTTACATAAAACAGATGGTCTCGTAAAAAGCGGATATAAAAGTATGCGATCAATCTATTGACAGCGAAGTTCTATTTCATAGGCATATTTTCGTTACTACCCGTTCAGGAGGTTTCCGCAGTGAAGAAAAAAGACAATAAAAGGGAGATTATCAACAGGGCGCTTATACCGTTCGGCACATCCATATTCACCGAAATGACTTCTCTCGCAAACGCCTGCGGTGCAGTAAACCTTTCGCAGGGATTCCCGGATTTTGACGGGCCGGAAGAGATCAGGGCCAGGGCTGCGCAGGCCCTTATGCGAGGCCCGAACCAGTATGCGCCTTCTTCGGGCATAATGGAACTCCGCAATGCAGTGGCTCATAAGATGATGCGTTTTTACGGAGTTAATGTTGATGCAGAGAATGAAGTGACAGTAACTTCCGGGGCTACGGAAGGCCTCTGCGCCACGCTTTTAGGTATTCTGGAGCCGGGCGATGAGGTGATTTTACTTGAACCATGCTTCGACAGTTATGCACCAGTGGCTGCCATGGCTGGAGCAGAAATCCGTTATATCCCCCTTATGGGACCTGATTTCGTATTACCGCGACATGAGCTTATTGAGACATTCAGCTCAAAGACAAAGGCAATCATCATAAACAGTCCTCAGAACCCGTGCGGCAAGGTCTTCAGTCGCGAAGACCTCATCTTTATCGCCGGCCTGTGTGAGAAATATGACGCCTATGTAATAGGAGATGAAGTCTACGAGCACATGGTTTATGACGGGCGTGAACACATAACCCTCCTGAGCATACCGGAGCTCAGAGAAAGGGCGTTTGTCATATCTTCAACTGCAAAGACCTTTTCCATGACAGGATGGAAGATAGGATATGTAGTAGCTGCACCTGAACTTTCCCGTGCAGTGCGGATGAGCCATCAGTTTATTACCTTCTGCGGCCAGGCTCCTCTGCAGGAGGCCATGGGATTCGCCATCGGATTTCCTGACAGTTATTATCGTGAACTGCTCACAACCTATTCCAGAAGGCGTGAATGGCTCTGTCAATCACTTAAAGACATTGGATTTCAGGTATATCCCCCGGAAGGAACCTATTATGTCCTGGTGGATATAAGGTCCATCGGTTTTGATGATGATCTGGAATTTTGCCGCATGCTTCCTGAAAAGGCCGGGGTGGCGGCTATTCCCTGCTCCTGTTTCTGGAATGAGCGGCGTTACGGGCGTGAATATGTGCGCTTCTGCTTCTGCAAAAAAGATGAAACCCTTGAAGAAGGAATTAAAAGACTAAAGAGGTGGATGGGATGAGAATAGCAGCAGTTCAGATGGATATAGTCTGGCACAACCGTCAGGCAAATCACTCCAGGATATGGGATTTTGCAGGAAAGGCAAAGGATTCAGGCGCTGATTTGTTTATACTGCCCGAGATGTTTTCCACCGGATTTTCAATGGACAACACAGTCACTCCAGAACCGCTGGATGGACCAACTCCCGGCATTTTGAGGGCAATCGCACGTGAAATGGAAATGACGGTATCAGGAGGATTTGTACTTTCCCGGCGCAATGCCGGACCTCATAACGTATGCCTGACGGTTGACCGGAACGGTGAGGATATTGCCCTTTATTCCAAAATTCACCAGATTGCACTGCTGGGCGAAGACCTAAGCTATGAACCCGGAGACAAGCCCGCACTCTTTGACATGGACGGTCATAGAGCCACCTGTTTTATTTGCTATGATCTCCGTTTCCCCGAGCTTTTCCGGGCAGTGGTTGACGAATGCAGTCTTATCATAATTATTGCCTCCTGGCCGTCTGCACGCCAGTCACACTGGGACCTGCTTTTGAGGGCCCGTGCGGTTGAGAGCCAGTGTTTTGTGGCAGGGGTAAATCGGATTGGAGAAGGGGGAGGACATGTCTTTGCCGGCGGTTCGGCTGTAATCGATCCGCTTGGAGAGGTCATCGCCCGCGGCGGGCTAGACAATGAGACAATAGTGCTTGCTGATATTGACCTGGCAATGGTCCAGCAGGTACGCTCAGATATGCCTTTCCTGAAAGACCGCAAATCATTCCTGTTAGTCTGAAATGTGCATAATGGGTCAAAGACTCGGAAATCGAAATCAAACACCTTTCAGTCCGATCTCCTCTGCAACCTCTCTCATGCCCATAATTGTATCTTCAATAAGCTCGCCGACATCTACTCCGAGCATTTCAGCACCTTTCTGAATGATGGATCGGTCTACTCCGGCAGCAAAGGCGGGTGATTTCCATTTCTTCTTTACTGATTTGGCATTCATGTCAAGAATGCTCTTATTAGGTCTGACAAGAACACTTGCAGTGACCAGGCCTGTCAGTTCATCAATGGCATAGAGAGTTTTCTCAAGGTCTGATCGGGGTTCTATATCAGAACACAATCCCCATCCGTGAGAAACAACGGCCCGAATATACTCCTCAGGCCACCCCTGACCCTCCAGTATTTCCCGGCTCTTTTTGCAGTGTTCATCAGGATACTTTTCATAATCAAGATCATGAACCAGCCCGATAATCCCCCACTTTTCCTCGTCTCCACCCTTTTTCCTCGCTATATAGCGCATCACTGCCTCAACAGCATAGGCATGCTTTCGCAGGCTGTCGGTAGCATTGTATTCATGAAGAAGCTGTAATGCATCATCTCTGGTCGGAAACCTGTCTCCCATCGTACATTCTCCTTTTTACTGTTCACAATTCTCCCTCTTTTCAAAATAACTTATTGAGGACTGTAAAATATTTTTCCCGGGAAGTGAAGAATTTTTCAACCTTGGACCTTGTGCCTTTTGTCATTTGCCTTTCACTCGTGTTATCTAGAAGAATGAAAGCACATGGTATATGAACGTTGCCTGAAGATTATTTCTATGTTATTGTCTTTTTCGTCCTGTGTTTTTTATTGATATTAGAAATTCAAGGTGCCTGCCCATGGATAACAATAATGTTCACGGCGTTGACTGGGTAAATAAACCAACCGACCGGTTTGTTCTAAGATGGATAAAACGAACCCTTTCAGCAAGTATTACACCGCACCTCTGGAAATACGCATGGCTCCAGCCCTGGATGATCACCCTGGCTTCTGCAATTTCAGGAATTATTGCCGGTGTCATCTTTTCCCTTGGATGGGGGTTGCTCGCAGGTCTTATTGCTGGAATATCCCAGGTCCTTGACGGAGTGGACGGTCAGTTTGCAAGGTCAACATATAGTGTGACTCCAGCAGGAGCCCTGTTTGATTCGGTGCTGGACCGTTTCTCCGACGGTGCAATGATGATAGGAATGGTTATTTATCTTGTGCGGCTTGATGACTTCGCACCGTTATGGATTATTATATTGCTCGGTGCATTTGCCTTCATGGGGAGCAATGCAGTAAGTTATTCCAGCTCAAGGGCAGAGGCCCTTGGGATTGATCCCGGGAAACCGACATTGGCGTGTAAAGGCACCCGTTCTTCAGTAATGATTGTGTGCGCCCTCGGAAGTGTATTCTGGCCTCCGCTTCCTTTTGCAGCCCTTGTCTATCTTGTCATACATCCAAATAGCGTATTGATAATGAGACTGGTGCGTGCTTATCGCTCGGACAGAGTGTAAACGGAGTATTAAAATGATAAAGACAGGAGTTATCCACGGCCGGTTTCAGATCCTTCACAATGATCATTTAAAATATCTCATGGCCGGAAAGGCCAGGTGCCGCCACCTTGTTGTCGGTATCACCAATCCTGACCCATCCTTGACCGGAGATGACAGGTCGGACCCTAACAGAAGCCAGGGAATTTCAAATCCGCTGACCTATTATGAGCGGTATATAATGATAAGGGAGGCATTGAACGATGTCGGCCTTACTATGCATGAATATTCCATTGTTCCCTTTCCCATAAATTTCCCTGAACTATACCAATACTATGTACCCCTCGATGTAACCTTCTTTTTGACAATCTACGATGACTGGGGGAGGAAGAAGCTGGAACTGTTTCATTCAATTGGGCTCAAGACCGACATCCTACGGGAAACATCCAGGAAGGAAAAAGGATTGAGCAGTGATGCCATACGAAAAAGTATTGCTTCAGGAGGTGCCTGGAAGCACCTTGTACCGCCTAGCACATGCAGGCTTATACAGAAATGGCATATCCAGAAAAGACTGCGTGATCTGTATAAAAAATCTTATTAGCATGCACAAAATCATCCGTGATCTTAAACTTGCCTTTGTATAGTATTTTAGTTAATATACTGATCATATTAACCGGATTTATTTACAGGAAATCCTAACCCGATAAAATCTCTCACGCATGCAGGTTTCTTCGGGTTGACTGGTCTGTTCAAAACAATCCGCAAAGCTCTGATATGAGGGTTTATTCAACAGTCTAATGCCAAAAATTATTAAAAAAACAAAATCCAGATACTCTCTTCTTCTCTTCATACTATTTATAGCTCTATCCCTTACCATTATATTCCAGCACATATATTTCACCACTAAAATTCACAGTCTAAAAGAGGCGCAGAACAAATCAGCACTTTCACAGTCCTCTCAGGAAAAGATAAGGGACTTTATCACTGCCGATATTGAACAGATAGTAAAAGATAAACACTTCAATTTCGGCAAATGGATTCCGACAAAGATAGAATTCTTGAATAATGAGCTCGTCTTAGTTGAGTATGAGGACGGGCACAACGCAGGTCACATAATCCTGAAAATAAAAACGGATGATAATTCCATAAGATATGAAATTTTTTAGAAGCAGCTTTTTAAACGCTGCCTAAATGCTATTTTCATTGCGGCTTTCATATAATATTGAACGTTTGGTATTATGCCGCTTCAGGTAACGAAACATGATCGGCTCCATTGCAGGAGATATAATAGGCTCAGTTTACGAGCACTGTCCCATCAAGACTAAGGACTTCAAGTTGTTCAGCTCTCAATGTCGTTTTACCGATGATTCGGTGCTTACCATTGCGGTGGCAAAGGCTGTTTTGGAAGAGGACGATTACCGCAAATGGATCCGGGATATCGGACGGCGGTATCCCGGTGCCGGTTACGGTGGCTCATTCTCCGGCTGGCTGCAGTCCAGTAACCCCGGGCCTTACAACAGCTGGGGCAATGGCGCCGCAATGAGGGTCAGCCCTATTGGTTTTGCCTTTGATTCCTCTGAAGAGGTACTTGAAGAGGCAGCACGCACTGCGGTGATTTCGCATAATCATCCTGAAGGTGTTAAAGGTGCGAAAGCAACAGCACTTGCGGTTTTTATGGCCAGGACTACCCAGGATAAGTCTATTATAAGAAAAGAAATATGTGACCAGTTCAATTACAATCTGAACCGGACTGTGGAAGATATCAGGCCATCCTACAGTTTTGATGTTTCATGCCAGGGATCTGTTCCGGAGGCCATAATCGCTTTCCTTGACTCGGAATCTTATGAAGATGCGGTCCGAAATGCTGTCTCACTTGGAGGCGACAGCGACACCCTGGCCTGCATATCAGGTGGAATAGCCCAGGCATATTATGGCGGGATCTCATCGTATATTCTTGAACAGGTAAAAGTCCGTCTGCCGGAGGAGCTATGGCAGATTACAGAGCGGTTTTGTCAAAAATACGGGATCGAGATCTGATTGTTTAAACACCCCGTAAAGCCCGCAGTTTAAGGATTCCATGTATATGGTCTCCCTGATTTAGGCCCATCGCATTCAGGTGATCCTGATTGAGTTCCACATAAAGGTGCTCCCTTTCTACCTCAACAGTTACGCGTGCTATCTCGTCTTTTTTCCTGATTTCACTGACAATGCCAGAAAACCTGTTTATGGGTGGGCCGGGTGGCGGAAGTGGCGAAATAAATACCTCATGCGGCAGAATAGCCAAATTCTTAAATTCGCGGTCTTCGTCCGGGACCACGATTTTCAAACCGGCCCATTTAACCTCCACCAGTCCATTTTCCAGACAGACCTGATCGCTGCATGGCAGCAGATTAGGATTTTCCAGAAAAATGCTCTCCCCCTTTCGGCTTAACCATATTTCTTCGGGACGGGCTATCTGTTCCAGATGTCCATCCTGCAAAACTGCAATGCGGTCTCCCAGTTCCTGTGCTTCATGCAGGTTGTGTGTAACAAAAAGCGTACTCAGGGCAAGCCTCCTCTGCGACCTTTTGAATTCCTGACGCAAATACCTGGCAGTACGAAAATCCAGGCTGGCAAAAGGCTCGTCCAGCAGAAGTATTTTCGGCCGGCAGACAACTGCCCGGGCCAGGGCTGCCCTTTGCCTTTCTCCGCCGCTTAACTCATCAGGCAGGCGGTCGCCCAGGCCATCAATCCGGAAAAGGTTCAACATTTCTTCAGCATGGGACTCTTTTTCCTGGCGGGTCATATGCAGTCGCTTCATGGCCAGCAGCAGATTCTTTTTCACGGTCAAGTGCGGAAACAGGAGCAGGTCCTGGAAAACATAGCCAACCCGCCGTTTATAGGGCGGGAGGCGATCAGATGGTTTACCGTCAAACATAACACATCCCTTATACGGAACAAGTCCTGCCAGGACGTTCAGCAGTGTTGTCTTGCCTGAACCTGAAGGACCCACCACAACCAGAAGTTCACCCTTGTCAATTTCCAGATCAATTTCTTTCAGAATATAGTTGCTGATTTTATTCATGCTTATCGCCGTCATAATCAGACACCTCCATACGGAACTCTGCTCCTGCGATTGCGACCGACCCACTTCAGGGCCATCAGCAGAACGAAACCGGCAAAAAGCAGCAGCCATGAACAGGCAAGTGCCAGTCCGAGTTCACCGCTGCTTATGTTCAGATAAACCGATATGGGAAGTGTAGCTGTCTTGAATCTGGTAGCCCCTGCAATCATAAGTGTAGCCCCGAATTCCCCCAGAGCCCGCGCCCAGGCCAGAATTGTCCCGGAAAAAAGGCCCTGTCGGGCCATTGGAAGTGTAACCTGGAAAAAAACCTGAAACGGAGATAAACCCAGTGTCTGCCCGGCCAGCTCATACCTGCGGTCAACTGCTTCAAACGCGGCCCTGCAGGACCGTGTCAAAATGGGCGCGGCTATAAAGGTCTGTGCCGCAACCGCACCCCAGGGTGTAAATACCAGGCGGAGTCCAAGGTCGGCCAATGCCCCGCCCAGCCATTGCTCTCCGAACAGGAACAGCAGTCCTACGCCGGCTACCAGAGGTGTCATAACGAGGGGTATATCGAGCAGGATATCGACGGTTGCCTTGCCGAAAAAGTTATGCCTCGCCATCAGGTAGGCCGAAGGAACCCCAAGAAGGATTGCTATTAAAACGGCCAGCAGAGATGTAGTAAGGCTCAGTCGCAAAGCGAACATGATTTCAGCCGATGAAAACGCCTGGTAAATTTCATCCGGAGACACATGAAAAAAAAGTGCAGCCAGCACCGCGGTCATAAAAAGGGTGATCAGAACCAGGGGGAAGAAAAAAATGCGGTCCATGGATATCCTTAATTTTTCAGAGGCAGAAAGCCGAAACTTATAAATATCTTGATTGCCTCGGAAGAAGACATATAATCCCGGAGGGCAGCAGCTGCCTTCAGGTCGGAAGAAGTATTAAGCACTGCCGCGGCAACTGTCTCAGCCTCAAAATAACTGTCCGGAATCGGGATCATGTCCATCCGGTTTCTTAACTGAAATGCATCAGTCCGGCCTACAATTGAGGCGTCAACATCCCCTTGGGCCACATACAGGGCAAGTTGTTTTACTGTTGCCCCATATACTATTACATTGGCCAGGACATCTTCTTTCAGTCCTGAACGCTCCAGTATCTTCATAGCCGTCTTTCCGAAAGCCATGGCTTTTGGGTCACCCAGGGCCAGCCGGACTCCGGGTTTGGCCAGATCTTCAAATCTTGTTATTTCAGAGGCCTTTGACTTATTTACCGCTATGACCGGGGTATGTGCCACCACCGGACGCCAGCTGTGAATTTTTCCTTTTTTCTGGAGCTTTTCAATATAAAAAAAAGACCCCGGCATGAACAGATCACCCTGACCCGATGCCTCAATTCGGGCCAGAAGGCGGCCGCTTCCGTCATAATCAACAACTACGCTGTGACCGGTCTTTCTCTGGAATTCTTCAATTAACCGGTCTACGGGTTGTCTGAGGCCTGCGCCGGCAAAAAAATGAAGTTCTGATGCCGATACCGATGTTAAAAAGAGCAAACTAAAAGACAGACCAAATAGAATAATGCGTTTCATCAACAAATCTCCTTTGTGTTTTTTCCAAACAGCTCATGTTTACAGCTTGAAATAAATTCGAATGATTTCGCGGAAAACGTGAAAGACAACTTTATTCAGATCTGGCACAGAACCGTTCCCAGCCCATCAGGTATGCAGGGCCGGCGATTGTTGTGCCGTAGAAGATTACCGGTTTTTTGCCGAGGAACCTGCCTATGGTATCATTGGTCAGAGTCGTCCCCGTGACAAGCAGCAGATCAGCCCAATCCACAACCTCATCTGTAGCCTCAGGCCCTTCCACAGTTACCCCGAACTTTTCCCTGCCGATATTGTCCTGATCCATGTCCAGGAGACGAAAAGCAAAAGCAGCGGCCAGCGCTTCTGCTATGGGAGGCTGAAAACCGACCTGTGAGACCTTAACATTGCCGAAACGTTCCATTATGTATGCACTCATCTCTTCTGCGCATTCCTTCGGCCCCTTGTCGCGGCAATGGACAGTGCCCTTTATAAGATTGAGATACCTTAGTACCGCGTTCAGTGATGCCAGAAATATTGCACGGCGAAAGTTGTTTTCAACAGGCATGCTGAAAATTTCATCCAGAGTGCCTTCAAAATCTCCAAAACGATCGGTGAATGCCTGGCCCAGTGCCCCATGAAAATCGGCCTGCATCAGGCGCTCCTTTCCCTTTTGAAGGGGGAAATCATCACCTTCGGGGTTGCCGATAGCCTCCTCCGTGGTCAAAGTCCGTGCTTTGATTATTACCTTTTCGCCCAGGAGATTGTTTTTCATGCAGAGTTGCAATATTCTGTCTTTCAGGTCATCATAGATTGTGCTCATTTATAAAGCCCTTTCTGTTTAAACTTCTAAGTTCTATCTTATCAATTACAGTTTATCACAAGTTGGTTTATAACGTAAAAGCAGTAACACTTTGAATTAAAGAGCTTTTCAAAGCATCATTTTATATGCTATTCCAATTTAGAATATTCCAATCTGCATGTAAAGATAAAAATTCATAAGCAAAGATTTTTATGGCTTTATTGAAAAATCGGCAAATTACTTTTTGTAGAAAATGAAATGCTTTTAAAGATGGAAAACATATACAATTCATCAGCATATAAAACTAAACCACCCTCGTCTATAAGACGAGGGGTTTCAACCATCCCAGAAAAAGAAACTAAATTCCCCTATCGGGCTGGTTGCCTGCGTTTAATCCATATGCTTCGGTATTCTTTCAACTGGTTCCATGCCAAGCAGAACCATGCCGAATTGCTCGTACTTCCGGTTATGCTCCAGATCAATATCGTGCCAGCGCGCCATAAATTCGTATTCCCTGAGCCAGGTATGGTGAAATGATGCAGGATCTTCGAAAAGCAGCACACCCTTCGAATAACCGATTACAACTGCATAGTGTCCATCTTCGTAGTTGTTACGCCAGTCTTTCAGGGTCATGTATCTGTCTGACCATGCCTGCAGCAAAACAATCACCGGATTTCCCTCATGAATACGGTTCTTCAGTTCCTTAATCGACCAGTACTCCTTTGCCTGCACACTGAATCCTTTATTCACGGCAACTGAAACCATTTTGTCCACGCGGGTGCCGTCCTTACCCGTCCCAAGCTCCCTTATCAATTCGTCTTCCCTGATATCAATACCATAGTATGCCATGACCGTCTGCAGGGCCTTGGCTCCACAGTCATATTCAAAAGTCTGTCTGCCAGAATGCATATTCAGCATGATGCTCATACAATCTATCCTCCTATTCCTCGCACCTTGTAATACATGGCATGAATGGATTCTGCGAAGACCCGCCGCAATCTGTTAACAGCCTCCACATTGAGAGTTCGATCCGGATTCCTGTAAAGCCGTTCGTTGGTTTCCTGGATGATTGCCGGGACTCTCCTGCCAGTGCGACCCATTGTATTTATGGAATGTTCAGTGCATACGTGACCGTAAACATTGAAATACTCGGAGCTGTTTACTGTTACCTTTACTTCCGGCAGTCTCTTTTTGAGTTCTGCCGCATAGGTTTCGACGTAGATATCAGGAGAAAAATATCTTGGCTTTTCGTCAAGGCCGGAGTGCTGAAAATTCATAAGGTCAATCTGGTTATCTGCGACACCTCGAGCAGTTACCGTAGAATGTCCGTCCAGCATAAACTCTACTCCGGATTCGATACAATCTTCTATATTTTTATGGAAGGTATTAAGATAATTCCGGGCGAGCAGTTTTCGAAGCCTGATGTCAGGCTCCATGTGCAACCTGTAAACTGATTCCCCGTTGATATCCTTCAAAGGCACACAGTCTTCCAGTATTTCAGGATGCCGGTTTGCTTCAATAATAAGGCTGCAGAAGGGAAAGACTAAATGTTGATTATTAAGCAGATCGCGGAAATCATAGAGCCAGTTCGTGTACCAGTCGATATTCCGGACAAGTTCAGGGAACCGCCCTGAAAGGCTCTCCAGCGGGATCTCACCGGGAACCAGAATGCCGCTGTGAGGTATGACAACAATCAACTCCTTCAATTCCATCAAAAATCCTCCTGCTAAAAAGGATTATATAACAGAATTATATTAAACAATATCAGAAAATTTATATCCCACTCCCCGTACAGTCAGTATATACCGGGGATTGGATGCATCCTTTTCAAGCTGGGATCTGAGGCGCTTTATATGGACATCAACTGTCCTTTGTTCCACAAACGCATCATTACCCCAGACATTATCTAGTATCTGGTCCCTCGTATAAACCCTGCCGGGCCGTTTTGTAAGGAAAGAAAGGATCCTGAATTCAGTTGGACTCAGGTCAACATTGATACCGTCAATGGACACGATATGGGAAGCAAAATCAATCAGGAGCCCTTTAAATCCAAATGTCTCTTTCTGTTCCTGCTCTTTTGCAGTCTGGAAACGCCTGAGGACAGCCCGCACTCTGGCGAGCAGTTCTCTCACACTGAAAGGCTTGGTAATATAGTCATCCGCCCCCATTTCCAGGCCCAGTATCTTATCGAACTCATCATTTTTTGCAGTTACCATAATAATCGGAAGAGACGATATATCAGGGTTTTTACGAATCAGTTTGCACACCTCCATACCCTGAATTCCCGGAAGCATCAGATCAAGAATAACCAGATCCGGTTTTTGTGACTGAACAAGCCTTAAAGCGGATTCACCATTATAGGCCTTAAGTGTTTCAAACCCCTCTTTCTCGAGGTTATAGGAAATAAGGTCTACGAGATCCTTTTCATCATCCACAACCAGTATGCGGGCAGTCATCTTTTCCATTTTTCTCTTTCAAACATCTCGGGGGATCTTACAGGGGATCGCATTACGTCTCTGCAGTTACATCGAAAACAGGGAACGAAAGAGACACTATTGTTCCCGCTCCAAGCCTGCTTTCAATATCCATTTTCCCGTTATGGGCCTTCATTAAATGCTTTACGATGGACAGTCCCAGCCCTGTACCCCCGAGTTCCCGTGATCTCGTTTTATCAACACGGTAAAATCGTTCTCCAAGCCTGGAAATCTCCTGTTTTGGTATCCCGATCCCGGTATCACTTATTTTTACAACAACAGCATCCCTCTCTTTCTGTAAAAAGGCATTCACCGAGATTTTTCCAGACTCCGGGGTAAATTTAACCGCATTATCGAGCACATTCAATAATATTTGATTCAATCTGTCCCGGTCAGCCCTTATCGCAGGTAAATCTTCAGGTATGTCTCGTGAGATGCCTATATTTTTCTCTATTGCCTTTGCCTCGATAATGGAGAATACAGAGTCGATTATCCCTCCGAGCGATACCTTTTCAAACAGAAAACGAGTCTCACCCAATTCCACATCTGAAATTGTGAAAAGATCATCTACGAGGCGATTGAGTCGTTCTGCGTTTTTCCCTATTGTATGCAGAAACTTAAGAGCTGTTTCCTCATGCTTAATCGCACCGTCCTGAAGTGTCTCAACAAAACCCAGTATCGCTGTAAGCGGTGTTTTTATTTCATGGGTAATATTAGCAATAAAATCTGCCCTTGTTTTCTCCAGTTTTTTAAGGCGCGTCACATCGTGAAAGGCAATTATTGTCTTATCTTCACCCTTAGGCAGGCTCTGTATCGAGGAAATTGAAACGTCAAGGATCATGTCAACAGGGCTAACCAATATGATCTCCTCTGAAACGGGCAGTCCTGTTTCCCTGAATCGACTAATTGTGTCTTCAAGTTCAATGTTTCTGAATACTTCGATCGGAGTTCGGCCGATAATATCAATCTTTGTAGTCCCGAATATGGCTTTGAAAGCATCATTAAATTTCTCAATTCTTCCCCGATTGTCGAGAATTATTATACCATCTGCTATACTTGCAAATGCGGCTTCAAGCTTCCCTTTCTCTTCATTTGCCAGGTCAGCTTTATCCTTCAGTTCATTCACCATGTAATTTATATTTCTCGCCAGACGCCCCATTTCATCTTTTGAACCGATAAGAAGTGATCCTGAAATGTCCCCGTTTCGTAATTTCCGGGTAAACTGCTCCATTTCCTGAATCGGAGAGGTCAGACGTGATGAAAAAGCAAATGCAATGAAGAAAGAAATCACGGCCACAAAGGCAAATGACCTGAAAATAATTACATTAAAGGCGCCTACAGCCTTTTTTATCTCACTCAGCGAACGGGACAAACGCACATAACCTTTTATCTCCGAACCTTCTATTATAGGCACGGCAACATAAAGTGTATCAATGCCGAGGGTATGGCTGTAACGAATTGCCGTCCCGGATCCTTTTATCCTTGCCTCCTGTATTTCGGTACGATTGAGATGGTTGTCCATTTCAGAAGCCATCCCTTCTGAATCCGAGAGCACGTTACCTTCCGAATCGATGATGGTAATCCGCGAATCAGAAAGCTTTGCAAGATTTATAAGATTCGATTCCGCACCCTGTTTCGCAGATGAAAGGCTGATCATGCCCGCATAGGTGATAAGATCAGATTTAATCTTTTCCTTGAGACTCGCTTTAATCTGTCCACTAACCATAAGGCCGACAATCGCCATAGCAATCAGTATAATGACGATGTAGGTTCCAAAAATCTTAAAAAATAAATTACCTTTCATGATCAAATCCTGCAGCTATCTTAAATATGGGACACTGGCCTCTATCAGGTTTTTTCCGTCTTGGACCTGTGTCTTACGTTACGACCGGTAATAAGATAAATAATCATCACAGCGATACTTGTGGCATGATCTGAAATACGTTCAAGGTTCTTGGCAATCTGCATAATCAAAAGGGCTCTGTGGATCGTAGGAGGGTCTTCCATCATAAATGTAAGGAGTTCTCTGAATATCTGATCATTAAGATTATCAACAATTTCGTCCGACTTGATGACTTCTTCGGCCAGATCATAGTCTTCCCTCACCAGTGCGTCCAGGCTGTTTTTAATCATCTGCTGTGCAGTATCAGACATTCGCGGCAGATCAATATACGGTTTAAGCTGAGGTTTTTCATTTAGTAATAAGACCTTTTCAGCAATATTGGCAGCCATATCACCGATTCTTTCCAGATGACCATTAATCTTAATGGCTGTCGTAATAAAACGTAAATCCTTTGCAACCGGCTGCCTCAAAGCAATTACATCCAGGCATTTTTTTTCTATCTCCTTATCGAGCTGATTCAGCTGTTCATCAGAATCAATCACCTTTCTGGCAAGTTGCGAATCCCTCTCCAGCAAAGATGTCATGGCATCCTGAATTGCTTTTTCCACAAAGGCTCCTGCATATAGAATGTCTTCCCTTATATTCTGGAGTGCTTTTTCATAGTCACGACTTGTGTGTGCTTTCTGTTCCATTTTCCCTCCTCTCATCATCAAGCGATAACCCGGATGCAAAGGCCACGCCCTTGCTGTGAGCTGGAATTTTTACGAAGCCGTCAATATTGATGAACCCAATAAAAGGATCAAACAGACGGCACAGTAAAAGGCTCTCCCGCAAGGCGGGACAAGGCGCGCAAATCAGTACGCTGCAATGACTAAAGATGAAGCCCAACCCGCAGATGGAGTTTTTACGCAGCCGTCAATATTAGCCAAATCTTCCCGTGATATATTCTTCAGTCTGTTTTTCATCAGGTTTTGTAAATAATTTTTCTGTCGGATTAAACTCAATAAGCCTTCCAAGATAGAAAAACCCCGTATAGTCAGATACCCTTGCTGCCTGCTGCATATTGTGAGTAACGATAATAATCGTATATTCTCTTTTAAGTTCAGCAATTAATTCCTCTATCTTTGCCGTGGATATCGGGTCAAGAGCTGACGTCGGTTCATCCATCAGCAGCACATCGGGCTTCATTGCCAGAGCACGGGCAATACAGAGCCGCTGTTGCTGCCCGCCAGAAAGCATCATGGCGGACTGGTTCAGGATGTCTTTTACCTCATCCCAGAGGGAAGCATGCTCAAGGCTTTGCTGCACCAGGGCCTCCTGCGCCTTCTTACTGCGCACGCCATTCAGTTTTGGTCCATAGGTAATATTATCAAATATTGTTTTCGGAAAGGGATTTGGCTTCTGGAAAACCATTCCTATTCTTCGCCGCACATCAACCGGATCGACACCGGAATCGTAAATATTTGCTCTTTCAAAAAGCACTTCCCCTTCGACTCTCGTCCCATCAATAAGATCATTCATCCTGTTGAGCAGCCTCAGCAGTGTCGACTTGCCGCATCCTGACGGGCCTATCAGCGCTGTTACATTATTCTTCTGGAAATCCATTGTGACGTCGGTCAGGGCTTTAAAAGTACCGTAATAGAAATTTACATTTCTAGTCTGTATAATAATATCATCACCTTCTATGTTTACCATCTTTTTTTCTTTCTTATGTAGCTGCGTATTATTATTGCAATCAGATCGACTCCCAGAACCAGGGCCACCAGGACAAGAACCGTTCCATACTGCAGCGGCCTCGTTTCCTCAATATGTGTACCCGCCGTTGCCAGTACATATACATGGTAAGGCAGCGCCATAACCTCATCAAAAATTGATGAAGGCAGCTTTGCTGTAAAAAATGCTGCCGCAGTAAACATAATCGGAGCGGTTTCTCCAGCGGCCCGTCCTATACCAAGAATAGAGCCGGTCAGGATGCCTGGCAAGGCGTTAGGCAGGACGATACGCAGTGTTGTCTGCCATTTTGATACACCAAGACCGAGAGACGCCTCCCGAAATGTCTGTGGAACTGCTTTCAGTGCTTCTTCGGAAGCCCCTATAATAGTTGGCAGGATAAGAAATCCCAGAGTCAATGCCCCTGATAAGACACATGATCCGAACTGAAGAAAGACAACGAACAGCCCCAGGCCAAAAAGCCCGAACACGATTGACGGGACCCCTGCGAGGCAGTTCACTCCGATTCTTATAATCCTGATAACCGGTCCCTGCTTTGCGTATTCGCTTAAGTAGATAGCCGACGAAATGCCCAGAGGCATGGCAATTAAAATGGCACCGGCCGTCAAATATATTGTGCCTAATATTGCCGGCATAATGCCGCCTTTTGTCATTGAATCTCGCGGTGCCTGGGTAAGGAATCCCCAGTTGATGGCTCCAATACCATTTGAAAAAATATATAAAAGGAATGCAGCAATGGCCACTGCAATTGAAAAGGCCGCAAGGCGAACAATCGCAAAGAATGCATATTGTTTTAAATAACGCCATCTCATAGCGTGGCAGATCCTACCTGTTTGAATTTATGTGAAACATAGTCGGCAACCAGATTGAAACCAAGTGTCAGGAAAAACAGTATGATTCCGGTTGCAAACAGGGCATGATAATGATCGCTGCGGAATGGAGCTTCACCCATTTCAGCAGCAATACTTGCCGGCATAGGCCGAACCGAATCAAAGATACTTTCCGGTATTGCAGCAGCACCGCCTGCAACCATGAGTACAACCATTGTCTCGCCTATGGCCCTGGCCATGCCGAGAATCACTGCAGTCGATATCCCGGAAAGAGCAGCCGGAACAATCACCTTTGCTATGGTTTCAAAACGCGTTGCCCCAAGTGCATATGAAGCCTCCTTGAACTCCTGCGGCACTGAATAAAGGGCATCCTCGGATATACTGGCGATTGTGGGTACCGCCATCAATGCCAGCACCAGAGATGCGTTAACAATATTCAAACCTGTCGGTAAATCGAAAGTTTCCTGAAGCCACGGTGCAAGCACAGCCATACCGAAAAAACCAAGTACAACAGAGGGCAGTCCGGCAAGGAGTTCGATTACCGGCTTGAATATTTCCTTTATTAACGGGGCTGCAATCTCGGAAATATAGACAGCCGACAGAATACCGAGAGGTATTGCAATAATAGAAGCAAAAAAAGTAACTATAAATGAACCGATAATCAGTGCACCGATCCCGAATGAAGGCGGATCATAGGTCGGATACCACTCAACTCCGAATATGAAATCCTTAAATGAAACAACCTTGAAAACCGGAATTCCTTCCATAAACAGGAATAGTATAATGAGACCTAGAATAACAATGGAGACCAGGGCAATAAACAGGAATGCTTTTTTTATAATTATCTCTTTTGTTTTTCTCTTCATGAGTTGCACATCTATTTCTATGTGGTAAGCTGCCGGCAGGTGACCTGCTGTTTATAATAGAAGTCACGCTTATGCCGGCAGCGGCAGATTAATGAGCTGGCCTTTTTTAATAGAGCGGAATATATCCCTCTTTTTTAACGATATCCTGACCTTCTTTGCTTAAAACAAAGTTTATAAATGAATAAACTTTTCCTTTCGGCCATCCGCTGGTAAACATGAATAAGGGCCGGGCAACAGGGAATACACCAGATAAAACCGTCTCAACCGATGCCTTTACTCCACCGACATCCAAAGCTTTTACACTTTTATTCAAATAACCGTATCCTATATACCCAATTGCATACTTATTATTTGATACTGTCTGAACAACAGCACCGTTCGAGGCCTGCAACTGTGCCCTTGGTGATACCTTTGCCTTGTTAAGAACTTTTTCTTCCCAGACTTCGTAGGTACCAGAACTCGTGTCACGCGAAACAACAACGATCTGGAGATCCGCACCGCCCACTTCTTTCCAGTTACGTATTTTTCCCTGGTAGATAAGGCTTAACTGCTCGATTGTCAGATCGCCGACATTATTCGAAGGATGAACAATCGGCACAATGGCGTCAATAGCTACACGGTGAGGAACAGGGTATATGCCCTTTTCCACAGCCATAGTGATTTCCTTGTCTTTGATGAAACGTGACGAGTTGGCAATGTCGGTCGATTTATCAACAAGGGCTTTAATGCCGTTGCCTGAACCGCCGCCGGAAATAGAAATGTTGACACCGGGATGTTTTTTCATATAGGCCTCGGCACATGCCTGCGCTACTGGAAGCACCGTGGTTGAACCTTTGATCACGATAGTTTCAACTGCAAGAGCAGCACCGGATCCTGCAAAAGCAATACACATAAAGGCAATAAATAAAATGTTAATAATCCTTTTCATTTTTGGTTCCTCCTTGATAATGAGTATTTATTATTAAAAATATTAAGTTTGAGGGAACCCTATACAACAAATATTACATTAGTATGACAGCCTTATTAAGAATTAAAGAAGCTTAATTATTTCAATATTTTCTAATTATTTTTGCTATACTTCACTATTGTCACAGTTATTCATTACATTTTTATGACAACTGGATGAATATTCAATTACATGTCTCTGGGGAGTAAATCTGTAGGAAACTCAAAGGGAATTTTGAATAGAATGGAAACTCCTGTTTGCATTACATCAGGAAAATAATTACAGATTAAAACGGTTACGATAAGCAGTATGGAAATAGTCTTTCAATGCTGAATCAGAGGCAGGATCAAATGATCCGCTCCTCGCCGCTGAAAACGATCATCCGGTTTCCCCTTGCCTGTGCGACCAGGGTGAGATTAGCTTCCCGCGCAAGTTTTACTGCCTGGTTGGTAGGGGAGCCCAGCGCAGCAATCACTGGTACCCGGCATTGGAGTATTTTTGACAGTATCTCCGAAGAGATCCTCCCGCTGGCAAGCATGATTTTATCATCAAATCCTGTATCCATTATAAGCGTTTCCCCTATGACCTTGTCTACTGCGTTGTGCCTTCCGATATCCTCACGAAAGATAATGATCTTCTCGGGATAGGCCAGTCCTCCGCTGTGAATACCCCTGGTATGCTGGTGTTCTTCTGATAGTTTCTGGAATGCCTTCATTAGTGTGGTGATATCACTGCTGTTAACACGCATATCGTTTTCAAGTTTTTGTCTATTTATCACGTCGAGAGGGTTATGAAAAATAACCCCCTTTCCGCACCCTGAAGTATAAACCCTTTTGAAAACAATATCTTCACCGAAGCTCTCGTCCTCTATTTCCGTCATCGCATTCCATCTGTCCTTATCTATAGTTATGGATTTCAGGGATGATATCTCCTGCAGAAGTCCTGCTGTATAGAGGAAACCCATCACCAGGTTTCTGCTATGATCGGGACTGCAAAGGAGCGTAGCAATTTCTCTGCCGTTCACTATAATAGTAAGGGGAACTTCTTCACTCACAAGCGCGGTATTTGATGTCCGTACCCCATTCTTTATGATTGTTACCTCAAATGACTCCATTTTTATTACCTCGGCAAAATAAAAATCCGCCTATTTGCCATGTGCATATTGTTGAATTTTTTTCTTATAGGAAGCTGACATGGTCCGCAATTTTTTAACAATCCCGGGGAGAATCTCGGTGACATAATCAACCTCCTTCTCAGATGTATGCCGTCCAAGCGTAAATCTCAGCGTACCACGGGCTGTTTCCTGAGGAATACCGATTGCCATGATCACATGGGAAGGTTCAAGACTTAATGACATGCACGCAGACCCTGTTGAACATGCAATCCCTGCCATATCAAGAGAAAGTAATAGAGATTCGCCTTCCACGTATTTAAATGATATATTAATGTTGTTAGGAAGACGAAGATTTGGATGCCCGTTAAGCCGGCAATATTCGATATTGTCGAGAATCCCATGTATCATACGGTCTCTCAGTGCTGTTAATCTCTCAGCTTCTGAACCTGAGTCCTTGACGGCAAGCTCCACAGCCTTCCCCAGGCCCACTATTCCCGTAACATTGTGTGTCGAGGCCCTGCGTCCCTTCTCCTGATCTCCGCCATGCAATAACGGCTGGATAGAAGTGCCTTTTCGAATATAGAGAATGCCCACACCTTTAGGACCGTAGATTTTATGTCCGGAGACACTTAAAAGATCAACATTCAGCTCATCCACATTAACGGGCAGATGCCCCAGGGTTTGAACCGCATCCGTATGAAAAATAATTCCATGTTCACGGGCGACATTCCCTATCTCGGCAACAGGTTGTATGGTTCCGATTTCATTGTTCCCATGCATTATTGAAATCAAAATGGTCCTGCTTGTAATCGCCTGCTTTACATCCTGGGGATCGACAAAGCCATCTCCGTCAACGGGCAGACGGGTCACCTTAAAACCATGTTTCTCGAAAAAACGACAGGTATCCAGAACTGCATGGTGCTCAATCGAAGAGGTAATGATATGATTTCCTTTTTCTTGACTGGCATATGCAATGCCTTTAACCGCGAAGTTGTCACTTTCAGACCCCCCGCTTGTGAACACGATCTCTTCCGGATCAGCTCCGATGGACAACGCAATTTTCTGTCTTGCAGTCTCGATGGCATATTTAGCTTCCTGTCCGAATGCATGGAGACTTGACGGATTGCCGAAGGTCTTTGAAAAAAAAGGCAGCATGGCAGCAACCACCGCCTCATGAGCCGGCGTTGTCGCCCCATAGTCCATATATATCTTCTTCATTGCAAATAACCTTTATACCCACCCTCTGCCATATATCTCCCAACAGGTCAGGTATCAGTCGTTACCGCCTCCTCGTTGAAAAAATGAATTACACCGCCGCAAGCAGCGGGGTATCTTAAAAAGCATTGAAGGCCCCAAGGGGCGCGGATACTTGTCCGCCGTATTTATGGCGGGCTTGTCTGGCTTTTACCAGCCTCTGGATGGTTTATCAGCCTTCGGCTGACTGGCGGATTGAATCAGCCTTTAATCAACTATAATTATTATCTTTTTAACAGGAATTAAAATACAGTTGCGCACTTTGTCAAGTACTTTCATTTTGTCAGGATTCTGACTCATGTCACCATGGGATTATAGATAAAAGGAAGGCTCAGATTATAAGTAACTAATGGTAATAATTAGTTGTTTGTTTTATAAGCGAATTACTGACATAGCTTTTCTCTTACGCCTTTTACAAATTCATAGTGCTTTTCAATGAGTCAAAAAGAATTTCCGCGGGATCGCGGGCAGGCATCCCGGAAAGCTGAGAAAGCTGCAAACGGCAGGCGCCACAGTCGGCCATTATGAAATCGGCCCCAGTCTCTTTCAGTGCTTTGGATGCAATAACCCCGAGTTTGTATGAAGTCTCCTGGTTTTTCTTCCTGAAACCGTATGTCCCGGCAAGACCGCAGCATGAATCGTCCAGAACATTAATTTCAAGACCAGGTATATGTTTAAAAAGCATGACAGCAGGATACCCGATGCCCAGCGCTCTTAAATGACAGGGGATATGATATGCGATTTTTGCCTCGACAGCCTTGAATTCCAGATCAAGGAAGCCCTCATCAATTAATTTAAGTAGATATTCATGGATATTATATGTGTTTTCGGCAATTTTTTTCCCCGATTCAATTTCAAGTATACCCTGATAGCCCTTTGTCATCATCAGGCCACAGGATGTACAGGAATAAACTACGTCATAACCTTTATCAATGTACTTAACCAGGATGGATGCATTACGCTTTGCCATTCTCCGTGCGGTCGCTGAATCCCCGTTTCCAAGGGCCGGCAATCCGCAGCATACCTGACGAGGCAATACAACCCTGAATCCCATAGAAGAGAAAAGATCACGGATCTTTCTCCCGATATCAGGCCTGTTATAGTTCAAATAACAACCGTAAAAAAATACTACCCTCCGTTTGCTCTTGCGAGAGCCCTTCCATGGCCAGCTTCTTTTAATAGTATGAAACCTGTATTTTGGTAAAACCAGATAATCAGATATACCTGAAAAGATCATGATCCTGCGAATAAATTTTATTGAGATAAGTTTGTTCACGATTGGAGCGATAAGAGATATCAGCTTTCCCAGCAGGTAGACATTTGAAAACAATCTGTTTACAAGAGACCGGCAGTGTTTTCTCCCGTAATCCAGTTGTTCCCGAAGTATAATATCTGCAGGATTTGCGCCGTATGGGCATGCCACTTCGCACCGCTTGCACTGACTGCACAGGACAATCCACTGATCGACGCTGGTTTCTCCATCGAATCGAAACCTTTGGGAATCAGGTCCCGATTGCTTAGGTCCCGGGAAATCAGGGTTTACCCTGAAGACAGGGCAGTTTTCCAGGCAGACAGTGCATCTGATGCAATGCTGGAAATCAAAATTCACTTAATGAATCCTTCGCAAGATCGCGCAGCTGCATACCCTGTAGCAATGGCAAGGCCGTGACCGCATCCGTATTTCATGACCTCGGAACGCGCGATTATGCTCCCGCATAGAAAGAGATTTTTAAATGCCACATCAGCCATAGGACGAAAGGATGCATCAACTTCCACTCCGGCCTTTTCGATTTCATGGCCTCTGCTGAAAAAGTCTTCTTTGAACCAGAATTTTCTGTTCTCAGGATAATAAACAGGCAGATCCAGGACTGTTTCATGAACTGTATCCATGCCGGCAAATAGACCACCGCTTATAAAGGACCCTGTCGCAAGAATGAAAGCCTTCCCCTGCACACGAGCAACCCTCCCGGGATTTTTCAGTGTAACGCCTTCTATGATTGTGCCGAGCTTCTCAACGCTCGCAATCTCACTTCCCCAGTAAAGTTGCCCTCCTCTTGCAATAAGGGCATTCTTCAGACAGTTAAAAAGCCTTATCCCCGGCAGTGATGGCGGAAGGGTGGGTATTTCAAAAAATATTCTCCCGGTTCTTCGAGATAAATCATCATAAATTGAAAGTGATGACCGTATGCCCAGGACAGCCGGGAGTGTGATCTTTCCATCGGGGATATTCTGTCTCAAGATCCAATCGGCAAAGGTTTGCCTGAAATGTTCATCCTCAAATTGCTCTGCAATACCGATCGTCGAAGAAATGCCTGCATCAAAAACGGAACAGCCGGTATTTTCAAGACGCATCATAATGTAAGTTGGGTAAAAATCCTTTAACCCTTTAAAAGATATGACATGGACATAATCGCCCCCATCGTATTCGGAATACTCCATGGTCTTGGGAACAAGACACGTCGTTTTCTTCGTGCCAAGCGGGGTAATGATCTGCCTGTTTTCATGAATGGAGCCTGTATAGGGAATCTTCCCTTCAGCAACTATTTTCAAAAAATGTTCATGGGCTTCAATTATTAAATCCTCAGCAACAAAACCGTAAGGATGACCGAATGGAAGCTCTGAAATACCTTTTAGTGGTCTTTCTGTGCCGTTGAGAACATCAATGCAGCCTGTAGAGAGGCAGCAAACCGGATCGCCCTTTGAAATAACGGAGACAGTCTTTCCGGCATTGCACAGGGTAATCGCGGCTGTCAAGCCGGACATACCCCCGCCTATGACGACTGCATCGTAAGTCCCATTCATTAATAAGACTCCATACTCAAAATCCCGAGATATATATATTCAATCAACTGCTCTTCTCTGAGCTGGTCTCCCCAAAGCACAGGTTTGATACCCTTAAACCGCCTTTGAAGAAATTCCTTAAGAATTTGAATGGATTCTTCCTGGGAAATTTTTCCTGTTTCCTGCATGATTCCTATAGCACGATAAGAGCAGAATCCTCCCTGGCAGGGCCCCATGCCTAATCGGGTCCTGTGCTGTATGTCTCCGATGTGTTTAGGGTTTATCTTCTGTATTACCCGTTCCACCTCGCTTCTACTGACAAGCTCACACTCGCAGACTATATCTTTAAGTGACTCCAGTCGGCTCGACAAAGGATATCCCCTCAGTTCCTCCTGTCCTTCCAGTGGCTTTTCAGCCGTCACGCATGTCTTTTTGAGACCGAATTCTCTCATAACAGCATCGCAAAGTTTCTCGGCCATTAACCTGTATGTGCTTAATTTCCCTCCGATGATGCTGAACAGGCCATTTTTGTGGTCAATTATCTTAAAACTTCTTGATATTTGCCTTCCATCGCATGGGTCAGAACTGAGAAGGGCTCGCACCCCGGCATAGGTCCTGATTAATCTAACGTCTTCGAATTCAGGGATCATTGAAGCGGCTTCCCTTGCAATAACCTCAACTTCGCCGTCTGAAACATTTAAATTATCAGGCACGTCGACGCCAACAGAGGATGTTCCGGCAAGGCAAACCGCCTCGTTTGGAACAATGATATCTCCGTCGGATGGAGGCCTGAGCCTGTTAATAACCATATTACTCAAACGGTGATTAGTGACAACAAGACTGCCTTTGGAAAGCGTCATCGGAAGACTGGATCCGGCAAGCATTGCAATCCGCTGTGCCCATGCGCCACTTGCGTTTACAATAACCTTTCCCCTGATTTCCTTTATTGAAGATGAGGTTTTTTCCTTAACCTTGACACCTACACACCTGCCCCTTTCTTTTATGATTTCTATTACTTCATGATGAGTCAGTATCTCTCCTCCTCTCGCCTTGGAGGAAACTATATTAAGCATGCATAATCTAAAAGGATCAATGGAACAATCGGGAACCCGCACGGCCTCTTCAAGTAATGGGTTCAAAGATGGGACAAGTTCAAGGGCGCGTGTTGATGACAGGACTTCGGTCTCGATGCCCAGGCGGTCACAATTTATTAAGAAGATGTCCCGATACTTTTTTGAATCACCTGGAAGCCTGACAAAAAGACCGCCGGTCTGTTCAACGCACTTACGGCCGATCTTCCGTAGAACGCGGTTTTCAGAGATACATTCCTCAGCAGCTGTGGGGTCGGCAACTACATAACGGCCGCCGCTGTGAAGCAGACCATGACAGGCTCCCGTGGCCCCGGCCGCAAAATCACCCTTTTCTATGAGACAGTGAGATATGCCGCGGAGCGCCAGGTCGCGGGCTACGCCGCATCCCGTGGATCCTCCGCCTATAATTATAACGTCTCTAACAATCATCTCTGTCCCGGCGAAATGTCTTTATTAGGCTTAGAATACTATAATTAGGATTAATAATTATTTTAATAGACTTCTGCCTGTGTAATGTCAACAAAATGATTTCAACCTATTCTATGGTCATATCAGCAAATTGCTGATCTTTTGCCATTTTATTATTTATTTTTTCCTGATCATTAGCATTTCAAGCCATATCCATTTGCTATTAAAATCTTGACAAAAAATCCGATCCTGCATATGTTTATACAACATACAAGTATTTTTTTATCAACAATAAACAGGGGTTCTTTTATCGTGGTCGTTGGTTGCAAGTAATTTATTTAATTTGTTTTTTTCTATCCAGGCCGTATTACGGCAAAGGAGGTCAGAAATGAAAAAAAGGGTTTTAAATACTTCAATCGTCACCGCTTGTCTAATTTCCGTTTTGCTCTTGCTAAGCTTCCCTACGCAGGCTCAGAGCAAGGACAAAATAGGGTGGATCGGGCCCATTTACAAGGAACTGTCCGAAAGCCTTACCAGAGGATTCAAGGACTTTTATAAAAAGACCTATGGTAAGGAGGTCGAAATTGCATTTGTCCGGCCCGGCGGCTGGCCCGTATGTGTGGACAAGATCAGGGCATGGGGAGATAAGCCTGATGCGGATATCTTTCTGGGGGCTGGAGCTCCTGCTCATGAGATCATGAAGAAAGAAGGGCGCCTGATTCCCTACAAAGCTAAAGACTGGGATAAAATCCCCGCAGAATGGAAAGGCATGAAAGTCAAAGATATAGAAGGACTCTGGACATGCTTTTCTCCCTGGATCGTAACCAATCTTTACAATGAAAAAGTCTTGAATAAACTCAGGCTCCCTCCGCCAAAAACCTGGCGCGACCTTGTAAACCCCATTTATCGGGGGAATATTGTACAAACCCTTCCCTATGCATCAGGAACACAGCACGAGACAATAGAAATCCACCTTCAGGCCTATGGAGAAAAGGAAGGCTGGGCATATAACAGGCTGCTGGCTGCCCAGTTGAGCCGTTTTTCTACCGGCAGTACCGATACAACACACCTGGTCAGTCGCGGCGAGGCTCCTATAGGCATTGCTCAGCCTCAAATGAATGCCATGGTTGCACGAAAGGACGGTTATCCCGTAAGAGATCTTCTCCCGGACAAAACAATCCTGGTTCCGGAATCAGTAGCCCTGCTTAAGAATGCACCTAACGAAAAGACAGGCAAGATCTTTCTCGACTGGCTGTTCAGTCTGGAAGGACAGAAATTCGTCATTGAGGGTGGCTACTTTCCCGCCCGCACCGACATCAAATTCTCTGAGTGGAAAGAGCAGGGTGTCACCATGGCCGAACATGCCGCCAACGCATTAGGTGTCGATTCCTTCTGGGATCTCAATGTAGAATTTGTAGACTATGATCTTGATCTTGCTGCCCAGAGATGGGATGATGTCAATCGTTACTATGAGATTGAAATTTATAGAAAATGGGGCGAATTGAAGAACAGCCTGTCTCTGATTGAAGAAGTTGAGGGCGAGGTTAAAGCTGCCAAAGACGCCAAAATAGACATTACAAAGGCGGAGGCGAAAATCAGGGAGGCCCGAAGTCTCTTTGAAAAAGACGGAAATTATGCTGCTGCCCGTCTTGCGGCAACACAGGCGCGCGTCATGCTTGCAAGCCAGTAGAAATCTGAGAGAGAAGTGTAATGCATCTGGGCTTGTTTCAATAACAGAATGATCGTCGCATTGTAAAGATTAACTGATATTGCTGTTGATTGTAGAATTTCGTCGGAAGCGGATATGGGCAAGGGTTATTCTCTTCCCCATATCCGGCGGCGGATGGGAGTTGATGTGCCATGTCCCGGGAGAATATCTCTCTTGCTGCAATTCTGTGGTCGGTCATTGCCTTTCTCGTAATATATCCCCTTTCAGTGCTGATAATCGAAAGCTTCAGGATTGCAGAAACCAGCGGCTGGGGGATTTCAAATTACCTGGCTTTCTTTAAAGACACTTACTACCTCAAGACCTTCTGGAATACCATGGTCCTGAGCACTCTTGTCCTGCTCACAACAACCATCTTCGGAATTCCCCTTGCATACATACTGGCGAGATACAGACACCGGGGAAAAACTATATTTACCGCACTGATTCTTCTTCCCATTGTCCTCCCCGCGTTTGCCGGAGTATTTGCCTTCATCATCTTCTTCGGCAAGTACGGCACGTTAAATCTGGTACTCATGGACCTGGGACTGATCAAGAATCCTATTAATTTTATTTATGGAATCCACGGGCTTGTTTTTATACAGTCCCTGCATCTGCTTCCTTTTATTGTACTCAGTCTTTCGGCGGGTTTCACCAACATTGATCCTTCCTTTGAGGAGGCCGCTGAAGTAGAAGGGGCAAGCGGCTTCTGGCGCTTCATCACCGTGACCCTGCCCCTCTGTACTCCGAGTTATCTTGCCGGTGCTGTAATTGTTTTTCTATGGCCCTTTACCGATTGGCTTACCCCATTGATACTCGGAAAAGTAGACTACCTGCCTTCCGTAGCCTACATCAACATCGCCTATCACTTTACAGATATAAACAGAAAGTATATGGGAATCGTAGCGGTTGTAGTTTCTTCTATTGTCTGCATTGCCCTTTTTATGCTTGCAAGACGCTGGGTTGAACGAAAGAAATATACAGGCCTGTCAAAAGGCACGACATCTGAAGGCAGAGTTATCGAGCCTTCTCCCATAGTCAGATATGGATCATACCTTTATATGCTTATTGTTTCCTTTATCGTCCTTTTGATTCCCATTGTTCTCGGATTATCCGCCTTTTCGAGAAGATGGGTTTTTGAACCCCTGCCGACTTACTGGACTCTCGATAATTTCAAGGTGATACTCATTGAAAGCCCTCTTCTGGTAAAAAACTCCTTTCTCTTCAGTGGAATAGCATTGATTTTCGGGATTTTTTTCGGTTTGATAGCGGCCTATGTCCTGGTTCGTACCCGCATTCGCGGAAATGAAGTACTCGATTTTATAATTACTCTCATGCTGGCCTTCCCCGGCATGGCCGTTGGTGTGAGTTACATGCTTGCATTCTGGAAAGGCATACCCCTGGCGACCCATTGGATAATCATGCCGCTTGCTCTGTTTGCAAGACGATTGCCTTACTTTCTGCGTATGGCTCATTCATCATACCTGCAACTCGATATTTCCCTGGAGGAAGCGTCCGAAGTATCAGGCGTTGGGAAATTCAGGACTTTTCTATACATATCGCTGCCTCTGCTGCTCAAGGGAGTGCTGGTAGGGGTCGTGATGTTCTTTATCATGGCATTTCAGGAGATCTCCACCGCCATTTTCCTTTACAGAGGCGGATGGGAAACCCTGCCTATCGGAATTTATCTGAACTGGCACCGTGGAATGGAATTCGGAATTGCCGCTGCCATGGCATTTCTGATGATTGTAATAACCTTTATTCTCCTGCTCATAATCTCAAGAATAGGCGGGGGAATCTTAAAAGCCGCCTGGGGTCCGGGGGAGAAATGACAGCGGTAAGACTCAGAACTTTTGTCGTCCTTCAGGTGCTGAAAATTAAGGAGTAGAGCAACTCTATGGCATTCATAGAAATCAAAAACCTGCTTAAACGTTATGGAAAGGTAGTGGCTGTCAATCACATAGACCTCGATGTGAAACAGGGAGAGATGCTGACTCTACTTGGGCCAAGCGGATGCGGCAAGACAACTACGCTTCGCTGTATTGCCGGACTGGAGAAACCTGAGGCCGGGGATATCGTGATTGACGGCAGATCCTTGCTTTCCGAAGGCTTTGTCCAGCCGTCCGACCGTGGAATCGGCATGGTTTTTCAGAACTATGCTGTCTGGCCACACATGAAGGTATTCAAGAATGTGGCATACGGCCTGAAACTTCAGAAGCTCACCAAGCACACGATCAGAGAAAAGGTCCTGCAGGTTCTGGAGATGGTTGGTTTGGGCGGCCTTGAAGACAGGTACCCCGGCCAGTTAAGCGGAGGACAGCAGCAGAGAGTTGCCCTTGCAAGGGCCCTTGTGAGAAACCCAAAGGTATTGCTGCTGGATGAACCGCTCAGCAATCTGGATGCCAAGCTCAGGGAAAAGATGAGGTTTGAAATCAAGAGCCTGGTGCGACGCATGGGCATGACTGCCATATATGTCACACACGACCAGGCCGAGGCCATGGTCATAAGCGATCGCATTGTCGTGATGGATTCCGGAAACATAATTCAGACAGGCACGGCTCAGGAGATTTATCAAACGCCCGCAAACCGGTTTGTGGCCGATTTTATAGGCACAATGAATTTCTTACCGGGAGAGGTGGTAAAAGTAGAGAAGGAAAAAAATTCAGCATATGTAAAAACAGAATTTGATGAGAAACTGCGCTGCAAAACCACGGACGAAATAATATTAAATCAGGGAGATAAGGTATTCGCCTCGATACGCCCTGAAGATGTTGAAATATTTTCCACGAAGCCTGAGAAATCTGAGAATCTTGTAGCTGGAAAAATCGCCAACAAGGCTTATCTTGGCAATTTCCTGTTCTTCTTCGTGACGGTAAATCGAAGCACAATAAGAGTACAGATTCCTCATTATAGTCCATTGGAAGAAGGGGATGATATTTACCTTTTCCTCGATCCTGAAAAGTGCATGGTACTGGCCTGAAAAAACATCGTTATGATAAAACCTATCACAAGCATGAATCCGGAAATTATTAGAGAACTCCGGGGCGTCTTTTTCGATATCGACGACACCTTCACAACGAATGGAAAGATACACAGTGATGCCTTTAAAGCGCTGTGGGACCTTCATAAAAGCGGCATGACCGCAGTTCCCATAACTGGCCGGCCCGCCGGATGGTGCGATCACATAGCCAGGATGTGGCCCGTTGACGGCATTGTAGGAGAAAACGGCGCTTTCTATTTCTGGTATGATTATCATGAAGCAAAACTCAGGAAAAGGTTTCTCGACAGCGATAATGTACGGAACGAAAAAAGGAAAAGGCTGCTTCAAATAAAAGACGAGATTTTGACTTCCATTATCGGAACGGCCCTGGCCTCTGACCAGGCCTACCGTGAAGCCGACCTGGCCATTGACTTCCGGGAAGACGTCCCTCCATTACCATGGAATGATGTTGACAGGATCTGTTCTGTATTCAGGAAATACGGAGCCTCCTGCAAGATATCGTCCATTCATGTCAACGGATGGTTTGGAGACTATAATAAACTGCAGATGACGAAGATCTTCGCCAGGGAACAATGGGGGGTCGATCTGGATTCGGAAAAGGATCGCTATGTTTTCTGCGGAGATTCACCAAATGATGAACCCATGTTCCAATACTTTACCAATTCAGTAGGCGTTAGCACTGTACTGAACTATTCGGACAGGATGAAATTTCTCCCGTGCTTCATAACCGAAGGCTTGGGCGGAACCGGATTTGCCGAGATGGTTTCCTTTATACTCAAACATAGAACAAAAAAATAAACTACCCCGCCGCAGAGCAGCGGGGTATCTTAAAAAGCATTGAACGCCCCAAGGGGCGGGGACTTGTCTGCCGCTAGGCACGGCTTGTCTGCCTGAGGCAGGATCGAACCCTCGTCCGCCTTTTATCAGCCTTCGGCTGACTGGCGGATTGACAAAACGGAAACCGCAACATCAAGTGGACAATATCGTCAAATACTCTCACAA
>DAINAR010000005.1:0-12837 GCA_036733345.1 Deltaproteobacteria bacterium
ATGTGTTTTGCCCCATTCCCAGAATGTCCACGAACAAACAGCCATTGCCTCCCATATGCTTGATCTTTGAAGATCACTGCCGTTAACCCCAGGGGTATCGCCTTCCTTGATATAATCTTACTGAAATGAGATTTCAGGATAGATTTTGCTTTTTGTGAGCTTTATTTGTGTTCCAAGTATATTTATATCAATTATTTTTATTTCAGGTCTGTATTCCAATGCTATTTCTAAATTATCATCGAATTTCTCTTTTTGAGGTATAAATATAAGGATATCTTCAACATCTATATATGATTCAACAGGTTTTGACAGGATAGTATTAAATGCACAACGAGCCAGCCGGGACGCATTTCTGGCATTTACCAGATTCTGTTTAGCATTGGCTAACTCAACTTGTGATTTTAAGAGATCGTTTACTGGAATCATACCTGCATTATAAAAGCCATGTGCCACATCTACATGGGATTCCAGTGATTCCATTGCTTTTACTGCAACTTCTACCTCCTTATCCATTTCCAGTATGGCGACACAGGCTTCTTTTACACTCAGTATCAGATCAAGTTTTTGTAGCTCATAGTCTATTTCAGATCTATCGATACCTAATTTTAAGAGTTCATAAGAGCTTATCAGGGCAAATCCTGTAAAAACAGGCTGAGTGATGGTTCCTTTCCACTGGTAATTGTTCTTTGTATTGAGTTCAATGCTTGTATTGCCGATACCGGGAACTGAGATATCCATTGTGTTTGGTTTATCAAGCCTTGTATAACCGTAGCTTGTACTTAATTTTGGAAGGAACTCCGCCATTGCCTGATTCTTTACAAACAGGGCCTGGTTTATTTTTTCCTTTTTTGCCTTAAGAGCCCTGTTGGTTGCAAATGCTTCGGCAATACTTTCCTCAAGAGTATAAACATTAATTTTCTGTGCAAGGGTGTTTGAACAGGGTTCAAAAAGGAGAGTCGGCAATACGACTGATATAATACAGAATGATGAAACTCCGAGCTTCATCTTTTCCTCCGAAAAATTTTCATAGCCGTAAAAACAATATGTGCCGTTTAAATTAGTATTTACTTTAGCATAGTATTGTGTATTCATTAAAACAGGCCTTTAAATATGTCAATGCAAAGTTAAATCTAATTACAAACTGATTTTCCAGAATTTATGCTTGGGTTTATTCAGGTAAATTACATGGGACATCGAATATTCGCGCCTTTGATCCAAATTCTAAAACTTGTTATAACCTGAATTTGATTATATTGCTGTACAGTATAGCGCCATAGAAGAAATCGACCAAACTGCTTTTTAAAGGATTAATAACATTGAAAAATACATTTTATCCAAAACCAAACTCCGTTGATTTTGATCTGCGTCAATTGGAAATCTTCACCAAGGTTGTTGAATATAAAAGTTTTTCCAAGGCTGCCAATGCGGTATTTTTGGCCCAGGCCTCAGTCAGCGAAAGGATCGCTACTCTGGAAAACCAGGTTGGGGTCAGGCTCCTCGATCGGTTAGGGAGGCAGGTTATCCCCACAAAGGCCGGCGAACTTCTTTATGGACATGCAATTCTAATGCTTGAGGCAAAAAGGAAGGCATGTCTTGAAATTGAAGACTTTCTCGGCATGAAAAGAGGGGAAATCATCATTGGCGCCAGTACTATACCGGGCGAATATATCCTTCCTGAAGTTGTTGGTATTTTTAGGCAAAAATATCCTTCAGTATCGATAGCATTGACTATTGCCGACACGAATGAAATAGAAAACAGCGTCAGGGAAGGATATCTTGAACTCGGGGTAGTGGGGTCCAGGAGTCCAGGCAGTGGCCTTGTCTGTCATGAACTTTGGAAGGACGAACTGGTGCTGGTCATCCCTTATGCTCATCGCTGGGCGGTGAGGGAAGAAATTTCAATTGATGAAATTTTGGAAGAACCTTTTATATTAAGGGAGATCGGATCCGGAACCTTGAAAATTATGGAAGAATTTCTTAGACCCCACGGATCAAAAAGCATGCATCCTGTCAATGTCGTAGCACGTCTTGGTTCATCCACAGCTGTTAAGGAAGGAGTCAAAGCAGGTCTCGGTATTTCTATTATTTCGTCAAGGGCCCTTCATACCGAACTTGAAGCTGGCATACTCAAGGTCCTTAAGATTAAAGGTTATCCTATGTATAGACACTTCTACTTGATTAGAGACGAACGAAGAACGCCTTCCCCATTGTGCCGGGCAATGCTTGATTTTCTGCTGGCAAAACCCGAATAATCAAAAAAAGTCATTTATTGTTCAATCGGATTTTCCTGTAAGTCAAGCCCATTCAAATCGGATATTCCCGATTGACAGTTCGGAATATCCTTTTTATTATCCCGCTATGCCTCTTCTAATATAAATTTGATTTATGAGAAAGTTGAGGCTTGGGATAGCCGCTGTCCCTTAATATTTTATCCAGTATTTCGAGAAATCGATCTTTTTTCAATAACCTTTCAAACCACAGGAGGAATATATGGTAAAGAATCTTTTTGCGACCCGCTGGGGCATTATTAGTGTGGGCGCTATTATCGGCATATTTGCGCCCCTTTTGCAGAAATGGGGCAACCCTGGAAACATGGGTGTTTGTGTGGCTTGTTTTGAAAGGGATATCGCCGGTGCATTAGGTCTGCATCGTGCTGCCGTGGTACAGTATATGCGGCCTGAGATTATCGGGTTTGTACTGGGTTCGTTAATAGCTGCTTATATTTTCAGGGAATTTCGATCGCGAACCGGTTCTGCTCCTATTGTCAGGTTCGTGCTCGGGGCCTTTGCAATGATAGGGTCTCTTGTCTTTTTAGGATGCCCCTGGCGGGCAATGCTTCGCCTTGCAGCAGGAGACGGGAATGCGATTTTCGGCCTTCTGGGACTTATCTTCGGAATATGGATCGGGACGCTGTTCCTGAAGGGGGGATACAACCTGGGTCGCGCTGAAAAGACTCACACATCTGTGGGATGGCTCATGCCTCTAACAATGTTAGGATTTCTGGTACTTATGTTGATTTTTCCACAGATTCAGGGACAGGATAAAAACGGGGTTTTATTTTACAGCCTCAAGGGGCCGGGAGCCATGCATGCCCCCTTAATCGTATCCCTTATTGTCGGGCTTGGAATAGGCTTTCTGGCCCAGAGAAGTAGGTTTTGTACAATGGGTGCTTTCAGGGATGTGCTGCTTTTCAGACAGACTCACCTTTTGTCCGGAGTGATAGCTCTTGTTGTAGTTGCATTTATTACAAATATTATAGCAAATCAGTTTCATGCGGGTTTTGCCGGTCAGCCTGTGGCTCACACAATGGGTGTTTGGAACTTCGGCGGTATGGTACTTGCAGGCCTGGCTTTTGCCCTGGCAGGAGGATGTCCCGGTCGACAGCTTTTTCTGGCCGGAGAAGGTGACGGGGACGCTGCCGTATTTGTCTTCGGTATGATTGTTGGCGCAGGAATTGCACATAATTTCGGCCTGGCGAGCTCTCCGAAAGGTGTGGGGCCGCATGGTATTGCAGCAGTAATAATTGGAATTCTTGTCTGTTTGTTTATTGGTTTTACAATGAGGAGAAAGTAGGCTTTAATTCAAGGTGTCTGTCTTCACAAAGCCATTATTGTATGGAGGCGGGGCAATATAAGGAGTAACAAAATGAGTACAACTGTTGATGCAAGAGGTTTGTCATGTCCTCAGCCGGTTTTAATGACCCTGGATGAAATAAAAAAAATTGACAAAGGAGAGATTGTGGTTCTGGTTGATACTGAAACTTCCAAGGAAAATGTCACCAGGGCAGCTTCGAGCCAGGGCTGGTCTTTAAAGGATATGCAGGAAGGCAGCGAAGGCTCATATCGTATTACCTTTGCAAAATAGTCTGCTTAATAATAACTTAGAAAGCTGTTTTAGTCTTTAAGCAGGAATTAATTGTGTCATTCTATAAGTATTTTAAGAAAAAAAAGTCAGAAACCCATGAAAACAGAAGCTCCTGGGAAAGAGGTATACTGATATTTGAGAATACCAGTGAGGTTATCCGTGGAGAAGGCCTGCTGAAAGATAAGGGATGGGATATCCGGGTCATGGGGCCGCCTCCTGAAATCAGGACAGGCTGTGATCTGGTTATTGAGTTCCCTCTATTAGAAGAGCTTAACATTTTGAGGACACTTCAGGACGCAGGGATTCCTCCAATAAATGTGGTACCGGTAAGCAGTCCTCTGCTGCATCCTGTAGATCTTTTTCAGGTAAAGGATTTCGGAAGATATCTTATGATACGTGCAGCAAATATGAAACTGACTGTTGACCGGGAGACTATGATAATCGTTAATGTATCAGGTGGAGGTTGCCCTGATGTCCCTTATATTTCAAGGGAAATGGTTGGAAAACCTTTAGCCGAAGCCCCAGCCCCACGGGATATAGGCCATACGCTATGCGGATATGCAATGCAACTGGCCTATGATGAGATGAAACGCCAATGCTCGCAGTAATAGGAACAGTACCTGATCAGGCATTCCCCATAGTATCAGGGGACGCAACTCTGAAGGGAGACGAGATCATTATTGGTGATCAAAAATTCCCTGTAAACAGGGGAACACCTGCGCTTCTGGCGGCTGCTATCAAGACATCGGAATTTCTGGGACGAGAGGCCCCATTTGCTTATCTGGTTGGGGATATCGGCCTCGGAGACGGTTGCAGACGCCTTTATGAATATCTCACGGAAAATCTTAAGGAAAAGGATTTTAATGCCATTACTCTTCATTATTTTCAGCCGGATATAAAATGGCATGACCGGTTTTTGTCAGCAATTGATAAGCTGCGACAAAGACCCATATTGATTGCAGATGCCGGATCTATGTATGTGGCAAAGATGAGCGGCCATTCCCAGTCCTATGATCTCTTTACGCCGGATGTCGGGGAACTGGCATTTCTGGCTGACGAAGCCGCACCCCATCCCTTTTATACCCGCGGTTTTATCCTGCAGGAAGAAGACCGTGTGCCGGAATTGATATCACGCGTCTATAAATATAAAAACGCTTCACGGTTTTTACTGGTTAAAGGAAAACAGGATTATATAACCGATGGACAGGGTGAATTAGTGACTGTTGACGGCCCTTCAGAAGAGGCAATGGAGGCTATGGGAGGCACAGGCGACACCTTGACCGGCATTGTTTCATCTCTTATTGAATCCGGGATTGATATTTTTAAGGCGGCAATTATCGCAGCCAGGGTCAACAGGGTTGCGGGTCATTATGCAAGGCCAACACCCGCTACGCAGGTAATGGAGATAATACCTTACATATATGAGGCCCTTGCAGATATACTGAGCGACAAAAAAGAAAAAGTAACAGGGTGATAATTGCGATAAGGCCTTTTACAGAGCCATCAACTGATTACTCCTTTTATATATTCCCTGGTCCTCTCTTCTTTAGGATTTTCAAATATCTCATTTACAGGACCGTGTTCTATCAATTCTCCCAGATAAAGGAAGATAATATAGTCGGCAAGCCTTTTTGCCTGACGAAGGATGTGGGTTACCATAACAATAGAATATTCTGATCGCAGTTCCCGGAATCTGTTTTCAATATAAAGACTCGACTTAGGGTCCAGTGCAGAGGTAGGCTCATCGGCCAGGATGATTTCGGGTTCAACAGCAAGTCCTCTTGCAAGGCAGAGACGCTGCTGCTGACCGATGGAAAGGCGTGAAGCAGGCTCATGAAGACGGTCTTTAACTTCGTCCCAGAGGCTTGCTATCTTCAGATGGTTTTCAACTATGCCTTCAAGTATCTTTTTCTTTTTTATTCCGTGTATTTTAGGCCCGTACGCAACATTGTCAAAAATTGACATGGGAAGAGGGTAGGGCCTTTGCGATAATAAACCCATTTTTTTCCTTATCAGGGTAACATCTGCTTTAGGATCAAAAATATCCTCACCATCAACAAACACCTTTCCTGTTACCCTGATCCCGTCGACTGTGTCAACCAGTCGATTAAATGTTCTGAGAAGTGTGGTTTTACCACACCCGGAAGGTCCGATAATGGCTGTGATCTGTTTGTCAGGGATATTGATGTTTATATCCTTGAGGGCTTGAGTATTCCCGTAATATACATTCAGATCCTGAACATTTATGTGGGATGTGGGTTCCATGGCATTCTCTTATTTAATTACGTGTTTACTGTATCTGCGTATAAGGATCCTTGATCCTATGCTTACTAAAAAAACGATAATGGTTAATATGAGTGCACTTGCATAGGCGCGTTCCTGAACCTCTGGAAAAGGCGTGCCTAACTGAAAAAATACAGCAAGTGGAAGGGTAGCTGCGGGTTCAAACAGCGAAAAGGGTATGCGGTCCGAAAAACCGGCTGTAAATATTACGGATGCTGCATCTCCGATCCCCCTGCCAAAGGCTATCAGTACAGCGCTCAATATGCCCGGCAGTGACTGTCTTACTACGACCTTTAAAGCCGTTTCAAATTTTGTAGCACCAAGCGCATAGGATGAATTTAGAAGTTCCTGAGGCACCATCCTGATCACTTCATCCATAGCACGGGACATGATTGGAAATATCAGAAGGGCGACCGTAATAATACCTCCGAGTAAGGAGGCCTTTAAACCAAAGAAGAGCATAATCGTGAACCCGAAGGCCCCGTATACTATGGATGGAACACCCCAGAGAACATCCAGCGAGACCCTTGAAAAGGCAACAATTTTTGATGATTTGTCTGCATAGACATTGGCATATAGGGCGACTGGCAGGCTGAAAAAAATAGAAACAAGTGTTGCTCCGCCTGTCAAAATAAGAGAGCCTACAATGGCATTTAATATTCCGCCGCTTTTTCCAAGATAATACCCGCCTTTTGGGGTCTTTGTAATCATATCCAGATTCATTGCCGGCAATCCCTTTATCAGTATTGTGATAATTATGAAAACTGAACTTAAAAGTACTATCAGAGTTGCAGTAATCATCAGGGCTTTAAAAATATTTTCTTCAATCTTTTTTGACAGCATAATTATTCCGAACCCCTTTCCACCCTGACAAGGGCGAATCTGGACAGTATACTGAAAGAAAGCACAACAACGAAGAGGATGAGTGCAGCCATAAGGAGCGCTGAATCATATAAGGGAATTGAAAGCATCTCCCCGTAATTATTTGCGATCAGTGCCGGGAGCGGATAAGCAGGATCAAGTATTGATGCCGGTACCCTGGCTACATTTCCAGCTACCATAAGCACAGCCATTGTTTCTCCAAAGGCCCTTGTAAAACCAAGAACATTTGCAGCGATAATCCCGGGTAGCGCCTTTCGAACTACTACATGTTTTATTGTCTGCCATTTTGTCGCTCCAAGTGCCCATGATGCTTCCCTGAGTTCAAAGGAGACTGATCGAAAGACTTCAATGGAGACATGGATGATTACAGGAAATATCATTACAGCAAGAACAATTCCTGCTGCAAATACACTGTAACCGGCTGAATGTTTCCCAAAAAAAGGAGCAATATAATCTTTTGTCAGAGGCACAATGACCAGTATTCCCCATACACCGTAAATCACTGAAGGAATTCCAGCCAGCAGGTCGATTACAGGCTTAGCCCATTCCCTTACTGCTTTTGGTGCGTATTCAGACAGATAGATTGCTGTGAAAAAAGAGAGAGGGACGGAAATGACTACGGCTGTGCATGTTACCCACAGGGTTCCCATTATAAAAGGGAAGAAACCGAATTCACCTTTTAACGGGTGCCATGAACTTGAAAAAAGGAGGTCAGTCAGGGATTTCATGGCCAGTATGGATCTTGATTTCTGGTACAAAGCAAGGCCGATGAGAATGACCAGCAGGATGCAAAATATGGTTGAAAGCCACATTATGGATCGGACTAATTTGTCTTTGACCAGCCTTTTATGCTGCATGAGAAATATAACCTTTTAATGGTGCATAGAATATACCTACTGATTAGGCATTTTTAGCAGATCGATCTGTTCTTTAAGCCTCTCTTCCGGCAACTTGATATAACCTGCTTCAGAGACATAAGCCTGGCCATGGCTGAGTGCCCAGCAAATGAATTCTGTGACCTGTTTTCTTTTGGGAGGTCCCTGGGAGACAAAGTGTAAATCCCTTGCAGGAGGGGATGGGTATCTGCCTTTTGCAATGGCCTCTGTAATCTCATCCCGGTTCGAATAGAACCCTTCTTCTTCATCAATCCAGCCGTTTCCGTTCAGGTCTATTGGAAGAACACGAATGCCCTTAACCTGTTCTTTTGACTTGGAATCATATACATAATTGATATTATTGAAACCAATGCCCGTCCGGTTACTGATTACTGCCTCAGCCAGGCCAGGATCTCCATAAACTCCGACCCCCAGGAGGTCTTCCTGTTGAGATCCCAGGTATTTGGCCCATGTCTTGGCAGCCCCGCAGGCATCTGAACGGGTATATACTGAGATGGGTAAATCCGTATTAGCCTCTGCAAATATGTTCCAGTCAGTTATCTTACCTGTTATCCAGATATCCCTAAACTGTTCCCTGGTAATTCCAGCGCTTAACAGGGTGTCCAATACAGGGTTATCCTGATTAACAGTCGGTACAACAGCATCTTTCACCATAGAGACCCACCATGCTCCTTTTTCAATTTCCGCGGGATTTATATCCCGGGATACCATGCCGAGATCAACTGCCTGTGACAATGCATCGGCCATGCCTTTGCCTGCCCCGCCAGCAGAGATATCTATAATTACCTTGGGGTGAAGTTTTTGAAATTCCTCTGCCCATTTAACTGCCATTGGGTATAGAGCCCAGGCGCCTGACAATGTGATTTTTCCTGACAACCCTGTTTCTTCTGTCTGGGTTTGCTTATCTGTACACCCATAAAAAGAAAGCATGATTAGAAATATTAAAAAACCCAGCACTTTTTTCATATCGCCTCCTTGAAATGGATCACGAAAATTTAGTTATAAATCTCATTTCTGGTTTCAGTAATCATATTAAGGACATCTTCAAGGCTTGTACCATCCAGGATGTCTGCTATGGAATCTCTGACTCTTTTCATAACAAGACGGATTCCACAGGTTCTTTCATCCTCACATTCCGTGCATTTTCTGTATGCGGTTTTGCTCACACATGGAACAGGAGCAAGTGGCCCGTCAAGATATCTTACGACTTCACCCATTGATATTTCATTGGGTGGTTTGGCCAGAATATACCCGCCGTTTTTTCCCTTTATGCTGTACAGAATATTACGGTTTTTCAATTCAAGCAGTATGGATTCAAGAAACTTTTTGGGAATAACCTCCCGTTTTGCAAGATCTGAAATTGTTACAGGGCCTTTTCCATAATCCCTTGCCAGTGAAAGGATAGCCTGCAATCCGTATTTTGCCTTTTTTGTCAGCATGAATTTAACTCCTATAAAGTATACCTATTAGGTAGAGTTTATAGATTAATACAGCAGAAATTTTCCTTTGGCAACCATTTTTATACCAAACACAATTTAAGGTGAGATTTCTCTTTTTGATGAGTCGGAATTAAGTTTATGAAATCAGATGGATAATTTTTAAGTGCTTATTATAAGACGGATATTTTATTTCGGATGAATTCTTTTGCATGTTTGTTAAGCCAGGCCAGCCATGCATTTAAAAGGTTTGATTTGGATTCGATAACAAGTGCATTGAATGGATCGTGTTCTTTTTTTCGCCTTTTAATAACTTCCCTTTTCATTTTTTTCAACACCTTGATCTGTTCGTCAATCAGCCCCTCTCCGCCATCCATGGAAAGCTGGTTGAAAAAAAATAGTTTGGCTAAAAATTCTATGCGGATATCGCGAACATGTTCGCATGGGCTGTTTAGCCAATGAAGGAATCCATTTTTACCTTTTTCGGTAAGAAAGAATATCCTTTTTGATGGACGTGTATTTTGAGCTTCCATGCTGGAACGAAGAAAAGCATTCTCTTCAAGCCTTTTAAGGAGAGCATATAGCTGGCTAGTGCCTATATACCAGGTTGATCCAAAGCGGGCATTAAAAAACTGCTGGATATCATATCCGTGCCTTGGGCCGGACATGAGAGAGCCCAATAATGCATATTCAGTAGAAGGTTTGGTTTTCATGTAAAATATTGACTGATTAATTTTGATTATAAAAATATTCCAAATTGGAATATCAAGTCAAGAATAAAATTTTCTGAACTATTAGCAAATAAAAGGGTTTTTATTGCATTTCTGGATGGACATTGTCTAACATCTTTTTTAAAATACAGACTTTTTAAGAATTGTTTTTTCCGTATTGTCATAAGACAGTTAATAAAATTAGTTATTAAAGACAATGCAGCAGGCTATGCTTTAATTTCCTAATCAGCACAGTTCAAGATAACATAGGTCAAGGCCTGTCTATTAATCGAAAATGTACAGACAAATATCAGAAGGAAAAAAATGGCAGATCAAAAAGACATTCGACTTACCGAGACAGTAGCAGGGGCAGGTTGAGCATCAAAACTTGGTCCAGGGGACCTGGACAGAGCGCTTTGCGGGATTGAATTCCCGACTGATTCAAACCTTATTATAGGTATGGATCGAGCAGACGACGCAGGGGTTTACAGGGTATCGGATGACCTGGCCATCATACAGACAGTAGATTTTTTCACCCCTATTGTGGATGATCCCTACTGGTTTGGGCAGATTGCTGCCGCTAATGCCTTAAGTGATATATACGCCATGGGAGGAGTTCCCAAAACGGCAATGAATATAGTAGGTTTTCCGGTTAAAGAGATGGACCTTTCAATCCTGCGGCTGATACTACAGGGCGGTCTGGACAAGTTGAAAGAGGCTGGAGTCGTGCTCGTGGGCGGACACAGCGTGGAGGACAAGGAACTGAAATACGGGCTTTCCGTAACCGGATTCATACATCCCGATCAAGTATTAATAAAAACCAATATAAAAAAAGGGGATCGTCTGATACTGACAAAACCTCTGGGCACAGGGATCATAAATACCGCCATAAAGGCAGGGCTCGCCGAGGAGGAGTTAATTGAAGCTGTAACCCGTCTCATGGCAACCCTTAACGGGGATGCAGCAATTATCATGAAAGATTATCCTGTCAATGCGTGCACCGATATTACGGGATTCGGTCTGTTGGGACATCTCGCTGAAATGGTCGATGATTCAGGGTGCAGTGTCAGGATTATGGCTGATCAAGTGCCTGTTCTGGAAAAAACAATCGAGTTTGCAGGCATGGGGCTTGTGCCCGCCGGTACATACAGGAACAGAGAGTTTCGCGAGCAAATGGTAGATTTTTCATCCACTGTAAACCGTTATCTTCAGGATGTTCTCTTCGATCCACAGACATCAGGAGGTTTATTGATCTGTGTGGAGGGAAACAGTGCCGATAACCTTCTGGCAGAATTAAAGAAACAGGGGATTGACCAGGCTGCCATTATAGGAGAGGTTAGGACGGAAGCGAAGGGAAGGATTGTTGTAGATTAGAATTATATCCGTAAGGGGAATTAAAGAGATTTATATCAGGACGGATGTAAAACTCGACAGAAGAGGTATGAGTTTTATAAAAGGTTGAAATATAAGTTGAAGGCAATAACCTTACAATAGATATTGATTAAACGAAGAATTTTGGCCCTTCAAGATCAGGAATATCAGTCCCTTAGGCCATCAGGCATTTTTCTTATTTATTAAAACTCCGCCGTTTTATCCATAGAATTGAAGTAACAGAAAAAAGCGAGAAGATGATTGTTATACCCCATCCTGTTAAAGCAGGGATGGTGGCCGGGACTGCAGTAATTGTAATACTGTATTCATGGGCTATTGCACAGCCATGACCCTCGTCCGTAGCAACGATCATAAATTCCCAAGTGCCTTCAGCGGAAGGAATTCCGGAAATTACGATACTTCCGGGGATTAAGTTTAGACCGTCAGGCAGTGTGCCCCGGGTCAACTCGTAGGTGTATGGTCCTTTACCACCTTCGGTGCTAATCACCTGCTGGTAGGATACCCCTACCATACCGTCCGGCAATGGTCCAGGATCAGGACTCAGGGTTATTCCGGGACATGTGTAGATGATCGTATCCGCAGTGGCCGTTACCGGTCCGAAGACCTCGCCGACTCCATTTTCCCATGTTATGACTGCTGTATCTTTGAGCAGAGTCCCATTTCCAATGGTTACGTCCGCAATTACGCTGACCGTTACTGTTTTGCTTTCACTGGGAAGGATCGTATCCAGGTCCCATGTGATCATACCGACTGTGTGGTTTCCGGCCGGGTTTGAGCTCTGATAGCTCAGGCCTATGGGCAGGTTATCCGAAAGAGACACTTTTAAAGCCGATGTCCCGCCGATATTACTCACCTGGATCGTATATGTGAGGGTCTCTCCTGTATAGGCTTCTGAAGGGCCGGTCTTGGAGACAGCCAGAAACGGGTGGGTATGAACGACTGTTTCCTTCACCACGCTTGCAGGTCCATATTCTCCTGTGGATATATCCTTCCATGTTACCTGCGCGAGATCAGGATACGTCCCGTCAGCAGCAGAAGCGTCAACTGTAACGGTAAGGGTGATTGTCTCGCATGCATTTGAGATCATTGTGCCCAGATTCCAGGTGACAAGACCTGCTGCATGAGTTCCGGCAGGGTTTGAGCTCTGATAGGTCAGGCCATCAGGCAGGCTGTCCATGAGCACAACATCCTGGGCATTGCCTTCCCCTTCGTTGCAGACCTCTATCTCATATGTCAATGTTTCACCAGGGTAGGCGGTATCAGGGCCGGTCTTCAAGATTGATATACGGGGATTTGTATAGACCGTTGTTTGAGCAGAGGCGGTCACCGGCCCGAAGCTCTGTTCGGCAGCATTTTCCCAGATAACGCTTGCCG